>CAZPMK010000057.1:0-1524 GCA_964587915.1 uncultured Clostridium sp. | reverse complement strand
GAGTTCGATTCTCGCAGGGGCTGCCACAAAAATCCCGTTCCGGCGGGATTTTTTATTTTTATAAAAAACTATTGCAACGGGGAACGATATGCGTTATAATTTTCTTAGTGACAGTTAATTTGTTATGGAGAGTGCATTATGGCAGGAAAGCGGAACGAAGTCAGATATAACAAAAAGAAAGCGGAATACATGGAAATTTGCTACAACTGCTATGCGGAGCACGGTTTTCACGGTGTGGGCATCAAGCAGTTGGCGACTGAATGCGGCTGTACCACTCCGAATTTATATGTATATTTTGAAAATATTGATGACCTTATAATTCAGTCCACGGCGTATTGCATGAGCAAGGTTGAAGATGATTTCATGCAGGTTGCACCGAAAGATTTTGCGGATGTGGAACGCTTCCTAAACGAGATTCCTTATTGGACGGCGGAGAAACACGGCAAGAAGTATCGACTGATGTATCAAATTTACACGCACCCGAAATACCGTGATGAGGGAAAGAAGTTTTTTGCCGGTGTCAACGAGAGATATTCCGAATACGCACGGGAGGTTGCCGAAAAAACAGGACTTCCCGCTGATATCGTTCGTCCGATGATTTTCACCTTTGTGCGTGCCTGCGTACACTTTGCTCTTTATGGGGACGAATTTTATTTGCAGGAACAAATACGCTTGCTCAAAGAAACCATCAATCTTTTTGCAGGACGCTGAGGCTGTTTTTGAGGAGAAAGGCAGGATACATTTTCAGTCCGATTTTTCACCGAAAGCTACGATTCGCACGGGGGATATTGAATTTTCAGCGAAAATTCGACCGGAACGGCAATTGTATTTTTACACGGCTA
Source organism: uncultured Clostridium sp. (assembly GCA_964587915.1). Lineage (GTDB taxonomy): Bacteria > Bacillota > Clostridia > Oscillospirales > Acutalibacteraceae > CAG-177. The sequence continues at coordinate 682 of CAZPMK010000057.1, read as the reverse complement.
CGCCGTGGTGCTACGCACTATCCCTCCACCGCAAGCGGTCCCCCTCCCTTTAGGGGCGAAAACACCGTTCAGCCGTGATATAAATTTTAATGTATACAATGCCGCGAGGGCATAGAATAAAAACTTTTCAAGGAGGTATACCAATGAAGAAAAAAATTTTAAGCATTTTGCTTGTGCTTTGCGTAATGGCGGGCTGTGTGCCGCTTGCATTGCAAGGGGTAAGTGCGGAGACGACACCCAAAAAGATAACCGATTACGGTGTCGGCGACACCTTTGAATACGGCTGGTATCCGCAGAGCGAGGTGAAGGACGATACAACACTTGCCGCTCTTAACGCACAGGCAGAGGTTGCGACCAATGGCACCGCAGCATGGACTTCCTACGGCTATTACAGCGGTTCGGGCACTTGGTATGACGGACTAATGACCGCAAAGGATTATATGCGTTACAAGGATGTCATTTACAACGGAAGCAAATACAGAGGTGTTGTTTTTGATACCTACAGACCGTATTTCACAGAAGCTGTATCATCTTCCGATATGGATAAAGATACTACATATCAAGATGAAAACGGCTACGATCCGAACACTGTCTACTGGTTCAAGTATGAGCCGATAACTTGGCATGTGCTTGATCCGGCAAAGGGTATGGTAATGAGTGAAACCCTGCTCGATTCACAGGC
>CAZPMK010000056.1:0-3111 GCA_964587915.1 uncultured Clostridium sp. | reverse complement strand
GCCCGACCCCCTTTAGGCAAGGGGGTCAAAGTAAATCACAGCTTTTCCGTAAAATCGAGCTGAAAATTATATCAAAGTTGATTCAAAGTTTCGCCTCCCCTACAGGGGAATCAAATTCCAAATTTAGCATTGATGACAACGGCAATTTCTTAAAACTCGGTATTGACAAGGCGGAGCGGTTGATGTATAATTGAACCAACAACAAAGGGGTGCTGACCTGCACGGTCGGCTGAGATCATACCCTCAAACCTGATCCCGATAATGCGGGCGTAGGAAAAACAGCCTCAGTGCAATTTTTACGCCCTGTACAGCTTTTGTACAGGGCTTTTTGCATTGAAATTTCACGCAGCACTTCGGTTCGGTCCCCTAAAACAACCGAAAAGAGGTAAAATTATGTCAAACACAGCAAACAGAAAAATCGTACTCCTTGCGGAGGGTGCAATCATGACGGCAATGTCAATAGCACTTTTCGCCGTGTCGGATTTGCTCCCGTGGCCGTATGCCTACGGCGGAGGCTTCAGCATTTTCGCACAGGTTCCCATCATCATTTATTCCTACCGTCGAGGAATAAAGAACGGCATTTCCGCCGCCCTTGTGCTGTCGGTCTATCAGCTTCTAACGGGACTTAAAAATTTCGCATGGGTAAGCGGAATCGGTGCGTATATAATCGTTGCCCTTGCCGACTACATCATCGCTTTCGGCTGTCTCGGCTTCGGCGGTGTTTTCAAAGGCAAACTGAAAAGTCCTGCCGCCGAGCTGACCGCAGGAAGTATCGCCGTCTGCTTCGTACGCTTCATTTGCCATTTCATAAGCGGTGTGACAATTTGGACGGACTACTGCCCCGCCGATATGATCGTCCCCGTTTACTCGCTTCTCTATAACGGCTCTTTCATGCTTGCGGAAGCGATAATTACCGTTGTCGGCGTGCTTGCTCTGAGCAAAATCCCCGCAATCATTGACCCGAACGGCAACACGAGAGCCAAAAAATAAGCAAAAAGCCTCCAAATCGGAGGCTTAATTTTTTTGAAATTTTTTGTGCAAGTAATTATGCACAAGTTTTTCGGCGTTTTTTAGGCATTTTTCCATTTTCGGCAAACAGCTTCAACGCCGTTATGAGAATTTTATCCTTTGTTTCGCTCATGCGACCGTCTCCGTAAACGATTGTTTGCCAAATCATGCCACACACTGCCCCCTTGTCAACGCATTATGAAAAAAGACCTTGCAGAGAATTTCTCCGCAAGGTCCTCTTATTATTTTGCGTTACGCCGCCATGTTATTATTTGCCTGCTTTGATAGCTGCCTGAGCTGCTGCAAGACGGGCGATGGGAACACGGAACGGTGAGCAGGAAACGTAGTCAAGACCGATATTGTTGCAGAACTCAACGGAGGTGGGATCGCCGCCGTGCTCGCCGCAGATACCGCAGTGGAGCTTTGCATTAACAGGTCTGCCGAGCTCAAGAGTCATCTTCATGAGCTTGCCGACGCCGTTCTGGTCAAGTCTTGCGAACGGATCGTTCTCGAAAATCTTGGTGTCATAGTATGCATCAAGGAACTTACCTGCATCGTCACGGCTGAAGCCGAAGGTCATCTGGGTAAGGTCATTGGTGCCGAAGCAGAAGAAGTCTGCCTCTGCCGCAATCTCATCAGCGATGAGGCAAGCTCTGGGAATCTCGATCATGGTGCCGACTTCGTAGCTGATGTTGCTGCCTGCTGCTGCGATTTCTGCATCAGCGGTCTCAACAACAATCTTCTTAACGAACTTGAATTCCTTAACCTCGCCAACAAGCGGAATCATGATTTCGGGCTTAACATTCCAATCGGGATGAGCCTTGTTTACGTTGATAGCCGCACGGATAACAGCCTTAGTCTGCATCTTTGCGATTTCGGGATAGGTTACGGTAAGGCGGCAGCCTCTGTGACCCATCATGGGGTTGAACTCATGGAGAGAAGCGATGAGGCTCTTAATATCGTCTACGCTCTTATTCTGAGCGGCGGCAAGAGCTTCAATGTCAGCTTCCTCGGTGGGAACGAACTCATGAAGAGGAGGATCAAGGAAACGGATGGTTACGGGGCAGCCCTCAAGAGCCTCATAAAGAGCCTCAAAGTCACCCTGCTGATAGGGCATAATCTTATCGAGAGCCTTCTCTCTCTCTTCGAGAGTGTCGGCACAAATCATCTCACGGAAAGCAGCGATTCTGTCTGCCTCGAAGAACATATGCTCAGTACGGCAAAGACCGATGCCCTCTGCGCCGAGCTCACGAGCCTTCTTTGCATCTCTGGGAGTATCTGCATTGGTGCGAACCTTGAGGGTTCTGTACTTATCAGCCCAGGACATGATTCTGCCGAATTCGCCTGCGATTGAAGCGTCAACGGTGGGGATGATGCCCTTATAGATGTTACCGGTTGAACCGTCGATGGAGATGTAGTCACCCTCAACGAAGGTCTCGCCTGCAAGAACGAACTTCTTGTTTTCTTCATCCATGGCAATATCGGAGCAACCCGAAACACAGCAAGTACCCATACCACGTGCAACAACTGCTGCGTGAGAGGTCATACCGCCGCGAACGGTAAGAATACCCTGAGAAGCCTTCATGCCGGTGATATCCTCGGGAGAAGTTTCAAGACGAACAAGAACAACCTTCTCGCCTCTTGCCTTCCAATCCTCGGCATCCTCAGCGGTGAATACGATTTTACCGCAAGCAGCACCCGGTGATGCACCGAGACCCTTGCCGATGGGAGTAGCAGCCTTGAGAGCCTTTGCATCAAACTGAGGATGAAGAAGGGTGTCAAGGTTTCTGGGGTCAATCATAAGAACGGCTTCTTCTTCGGTTCTCATGCCCTCGTCAACGAGGTCACAAGCAATCTTGAGAGCAGCCTGAGCGGTTCTCTTGCCGTTTCTGGTCTGGAGCATGAAGAGCTTACCGTGCTCAACGGTGAACTCCATGTCCTGCATATCTCTGTAGTGGTTTTCGAGAGTTTCGCAAACCTTCTTAAATTCTTCAAATGCCTCGGGGAACTTCTGCTCCATCTCGGCTATCTTCATCGGGGTACGAACGCCTGCAACAACGTCCTCGCCCTGTGCGTTGGTAAGGAACTCACCGAAGAGGCCCT
>CAZPMK010000055.1:0-3350 GCA_964587915.1 uncultured Clostridium sp. | reverse complement strand
GGGTTTACATGGCCGTACGGTCTCCCGCACGCCGGTGAGCTCTTACCTCGCCTTTCCACCCTTACTTGCAAAGCAAGCGGTATCTCTCTGTTGCACTTTCCCTAAGGTCACCCTCGGCGGCCGTTAGCCGTTATCCTGCTCGATGAAGCTCGGACTTTCCTCACGCATCATTGATGCCCGCGACTGCCCAATCCACTCGTCACGCTCCTATACATTTTAGACTACCGTGCGTAAAAAGTCAAATGTTTTGAATAAAAATATCGCCGTTCATCCCGATAATGCAAAAATATTTACATTTTCGGGGTTGTTTAACGCTTCATAATAGTGTAAAATCAGATAAACAGAACTATTGATTGCAGGAGATTTGCGATGAAGGACATATACATTTCAAAAAACAGGCAATCTGCCGATGACTTTGACGTTATCTATCTTGATAATCCCGACGAACCGCCACGTCCCGAGCCTGAACCGGACAAGCCTCGGCGTAAAAAGAAAAAGAAGCACCGTGTGTTTCGTTTTGCCGTCAGCGTAATTCTGATAATGCTGATAATCATGTCTTCTTTTATTTTTCTCTTTGCGGCGGCATCGGGATACACAAGAGAAAAGCTCGACTCGAACGAATACATTTCCTCCTCGGAGCTTAAAAGCAGCGGCTTCGTTACGAACATTCTTCTCATGGGCGTTGACGGCTCCTCCGACTCCTCTCAGCGTTCGGACTCCATGATTCTCGTATCCGTCGATATGCTCCACCGCAAAATCAAGCTGACATCCTTTCTGCGTGACAGTTGGGTTACGATACCGTCAAAAAATAAATCCGCAAAGCTCAACGCCGCTTATGCCTACGGCGGTTCACAGCTTGCCGTTGACACTCTCGAATACAATTTCGGAATTGACATCGACCACTTTGTAACCGTTGATTTTGAAATGTTCACTCAGATAATTGACAAGCTCGGCGGAATTGAGGTTGAAGTCACCGAAAAGGAAGCAAAATTCATTAACAGAACGACCCGTCATACGGTTGAAAGCGGCGAAAGCGTGTGCTTGAACGGTGCACAGGCTCTTGTATATTGCCGAATAAGAAAGCTCGATTCGGATTATATGAGAACCTACCGTCAACGCAAGGTAATAACGGCTCTCATAAACAAAGCAAAAAAGACACCTGTTTCCGATTTGTTTGTGCTTATGAGCGATATCTTTCCGCTGATAACGACGGATCTTTCACCGCTTGAAATAACGGGACTTGCATACAAGGGCGGAATCGGTATGCTTCTGTTTGACATTGAACAAACGAGAGTACCGCAGGACGGTCAAAGCGACAACGGTATGCACAACGGTCAATGGACCGAGGAGCTTGATTTTGATGCCGTCAGAGAATATCTCGGCGACTTTATTTATACAGATAAAATCAAGACGGAAGAGGAATAATTTAATGCTTCAGCAGAAAATCAGCGGATTTTTTGAGAAAAATCTCCGCTGATTCTTTTTAGTTTGTCTGTATTCCACAAAAAATTTGATTTTGCATTGCAAAATATAAGAAAAATTATTGACAAATTTGTTAAGCAGGTGTAAAATTTCTAAAAAGGCGTTTCATTTTAGAACGCCGAATTTATTTCTGAAAGGTGATAATATGGCAAGTGAACTCAAGAAAAAATACGGTTTGCTGACAGCGATATGCATGGTTGTCGGAATCGTAGTCGGCAGCGGAGTCTTCTTCAAAGCAGAAGCAATGCTCGACATCACAAAAGGCGACCTTCCCATCGCCCTCATTTCATGGCTCATCGGCGGTATCGTCATGGTCATCAGTGCGTACACTTTTTCCGTTATGGGCACAATGTACGAAAAAATCAACGGCGTTGTTGACTATTCGGAAGCTCTTGTCGGCAAAAAGTACGCTTACTATGTAGGCTGGTTCATGTCTACAATCTACTATCCCGCAATGACCTCCGCTCTTGCATGGCTTTCCGCAAGATACACCATGGCTCTTTTCGGATACGGCGCCGCAGATGCAGAAACGATGGTTCTCGCATTTGTTTTCCTTATCCTCAGCTTCGCTCTTAATACTCTTTCCCCCAAACTTGCCGGTCATTTTCAGGTTTCGACCACAATAATCAAGCTCATTCCCCTTCTTCTCCTTGCTGTAGTCGGTACGATTTACGGAATCAAAAACGGTATCCTTGCGGATAATATGGGTTCCGTTGTTGACATCGCCGCCGATGCTCAGGGTAATCCCGTTTACACTCAGGTTCCCAGAAACGGACTTTCAACCGGCCTTATCCTTTCGGGCGTTTGCACCTCCGTTTTTGCATATGAAGGCTGGGTTATAGCAACCGCCATAAATTCCGAGCTTAAAAATGCAAAGAAAAATCTTCCCAGAGCTCTTGTTTTGGGCACAATCGTTGTTGTTGTAGTTTATATGCTTTACTACATCGGCATTTCCGGCAGCATCAGCACCGCAGAGCTTCTTCCCAACGGTGCAAGCCTTGCTTTCAAGACCATATTCGGCAATATCGCCGGTACTGTTTTGACTGCATTCATCGCAGTTTCCTGCCTCGGCACTCTCAACGGTCTTACTCTTGCTTGTGACAGAGGCTTCTATTCACTTGCCGCAAGAAATCACGGTCCGAGACCCGACTTCCTCAGCAAGCTCGACCATGCCTCCGAGATGCCCTCAAACGCTTCCATAGTTGCTCTTATTTTCAACGCTCTGTGGCTCTTCTACTTCTACATGGCAAATCTCACCGACTTTGCAAGCTATGACGGAGCAGGCTCCATTTTCCTCTTTGACTCAACCGAGCTTCCGCTTATCTGCGTTTACGCTTTCTATCTTCCCGTTTACATCATGCTCATGGTTAAGGGCAAGGGACTCAATGTGTTCCGCCGCTTCATAATGCCCGCTCTCTCCTTTGCGGGTGCTTGCCTGTTCATCTATGCCGCCATCGCAAAGCACGGCATAAAGAATGTCGGATTCATAATCATAGCTTTTGTTATCATGGTTATTGGAGCTATTTATTACAATCCCAAAAAAGGCAAAATAAAGTAACGAATAATTATACGAGCCGACTTGCAAAATGCAGGTCGGCTTGCTTTTTTGCCGAAAAATGCATTGCAAGGCACCGCAAAAAAGATTTTAGAAAAGAAAATCAAAAAAATAGCAAAAAATCATTGACAAAACGCTTTCTTTTTGCTATTATACTTATCGTTGCAAAACAAACGGGCCACTAGCTCAGTTGGTTAGAGCACTCGGCTCATAACCGAATGGTCCGGGGTTCGAGTCCCTGGTGGCCCACCATTCTTTTTAGGGGTATAGCTCAGTTGGTAGAGCAGCGGTCTCCAAAACCGCGTGCCGAGGG
>CAZPMK010000054.1:0-3800 GCA_964587915.1 uncultured Clostridium sp. | reverse complement strand
CTCAGCCACTTCCCCTACAGGGGAAGCTAAATTCCAATTCAGCCGTGATATATATAATAACTTACAGCAAAAAAGCGGCCTCCGCAAGGAAGCCGCTTTAAGTGTATACAGGAAAAATCCGTGGTGCGGGTGAAATAATTTCCGCAATGCAAAGTAAAAATTCCGAAAATTTCCACAGAGAAATTACATACTCTCGGGGACGGTGATGCTGAACATGGTGAGGATATTTTTCAACACGTTACGCACGCACAGACACAGGCTGAGTCTTGCCTGCATGAGAGATTCCTCCTCGCCGCTTACACGGCAGGCGTTGTAGAACTTATGGAACAGCGTTGCAAGCTCCACGGCGTAGCGTGTGATTTTTGCGGGGTCGTAATTCTTTGCGGAAGATATGATTTCGTCCGTCAGCCCCGAAAGATGCTTGATAAGCTCCTTTTCCTCGGGAGCGGTGAGCAGAGAAAGCTCGGGAACGGTGCATTCTCTCGGTTCGATGCCTTCAGAAGAGAGCTTGCGGAGAATACTGCATATTCTTGCATGGGCGTATTGGCAGTAGTAAACGGGATTCTGAGAGCTTTGCTCAACGGCAAGGTCAAGGTCAAAATCCATCTGAGACCCCGGCTCTCTCATGTTAAAGAGGAAACGCACGGCATCAATCGGGATTTCTTCAAGCAGGTCAACAAGGGTGATCGCCTTGCCCGAACGCTTGCTCATTCTGACAACCTCGCCGTCACGGGTCAAGCGGACAAGCTGCATGAGAATTATGTCGAGATCGTCGCCGTTACAGCCTATCGCATCGAGTGCGCCTTTCATTCTCGCAACGTGACCGTGATGGTCCGCGCCCCAGATGTCAATTGCCTTTTCAAAGCCTCTGACCTGCAATTTGTTGCGGTGATAGGCGATATCTGCGGCAAAATAGGTGGGATTTCCGTTCGTGCGAACAAGAACCTCGTCCTTTAGCTCAAGACGCTCAATTTCTTCCTCGGACTTGCCCTGTTCACGCAGCTTTGCACCGAGAACCTCTTTGTTTTTGTACCAAAGAGCACCGTCCTTTTCGTAGGTCAAGCCCTTGGATTTCATGATATTAAGCGTTTCTTCAAGCTCGCCGTCATTGTGAAGCGTGCTTTCAAGGAACCATGTATCGTATTCAATGCGGTACTTGGTGAGATTTTCTTTCATTGCGGCAATGTTTTTCGGCAGAGCGTAGTCAACAAGAGCCTGTCTGCGTTCCTCCTCGGAGGAATTGATATATTTATCGCCGTTGATTTCGGCAAATTCCTTGGCTCGCTCGATGATATCTTCACCGTGGTAGCTGTCCTCGGGCAGCTCGGGAGCGTTTTCGCCGAGATAGAGCTGTTGGTATCTTATATCAAGAGAAAGACCGAATTTGGCTATCTGATTGCCTGCGTCGTTGACATAAAATTCACGGCTGACGTCGTAGCCGGCAAAGTCGAGCACCGAAGCAAGACAGTCACCGAGTGCGCCGCCCCTTGCGTTGCCCATGTGCATGGGTCCCGTCGGATTGGCGGAAACAAATTCAACGTTGATTTTTTTGCCGCAGCCGTAGTCGGATCTGCCGTAGCTGTCGCCCTTTTCAAGAATATCCTGAATTATGCAGGCGTTGAAGCTGCTTCCGAGATAGAAATTCAAGAATCCCGCACCCGCAACCTCACAGCGGTCAAAAAAGGTGTCGCAAAGCTCCATTCTGTCAACAAGAGCCTGTGCAATTTTACGGGGAGCACAATGCAAATCCCTTGCCCATACCATGGCGGCATTTGCCGAGTAGTCGCCGAAGCTCCTGTTTGCAGGGACTTCAACATTAAAATCGCTCAATGCAATTTCGGGAAATTCGCCGTCCGCAACCGCTCTGCCTGCGGCATCCATGATTGCTCCGCGAAGCTCCGTGATTGCCTGTTTAACCAAAAGTGACATTTATTCTTCCTCCTTCAAGGTAAAGGATATGACCAATTCATTCTCCGACAAAAGGTCGTTGTTAAAGTCTATCGTGTATGAAAAGTGCAGCTTGCCGCCGTTTTCGTACGGTTCAAACGCAACGCTTTTCGTATATATTCCCATCATGAGACTGCCGAACGGAGTTTCATAGAAGCAGGTGTGGCGTTGCTGAGGCTCAAAAACCATTTCGGTGTTGTATTTTCCGGAACGGTTCATTGAAATTTTGCCGTCGGAATGCACCAAAAGGTGTGTTACCGAGCCTGCAAGCTCCTCACCCGATTCGTTATATGACAGGGAAAAGCCGTCCTCCAAAGGCTCGTATAAGCCCGAAGTGGTCAGCTCCGCCGAATAGTTGTCGCCATCGGCGGAGTGGCGGTCGATTATTTTTACCAATGCTTTTTTCATTTTATCTTTCCAATGCGTAATTTATAAGGCGGTCGAGCAGCTCCGAATAGGGGATCCCGGAGGCGGCGAACAGCTTGGGATACATACTTATCTGCGTGAAGCCGGGAATGGTGTTCGGCTCGTTGAGAAGCAGCTTTCCGTCACTCTTGCGGATGAAGAAATCCACTCTCGTAAGACCCGAACAGCCGAGTGCTCTGTAGGCATTTACAGCGGCGGCTCTGACCTGCTCACGCTCACTCTCGCTGAGTCTCGCAGGAATGTGAAGCTCGCTGTCTCCGGCAAGATATTTGGCGTCATAATCGTAAAAATCGTTGCAGGGGACTATTTCTCCGACCGTTGAAGCAACGGGATTTTCGTTTCCGAGAACGGCACATTCTATCTCGATGCCGTCTATCGCCTCTTCAAGCACAACCTTTTTATCGAACTCAAACGCCTTTTCGCAGGCGGGAGCAAGCTCCTCGAGAGAGCAAGCCTTTGTAACGCCCACGGAAGAGCCGGTGTTGGCGGGCTTTACGAAGATGGGAAGTCCGAGCTTTTGAACGGCATTTTTGAGAAGCTCATCTCTATTTTCTGCATAGGAAAAACGGTCAAAAGCCGTCCATTTTGCCTGCGGAATGCCGTAGAAATCCGCCATGGCATTGGTTATCGCCTTATCCATGCAAACGGCACTTGAAGCTGTGTCACAGCCCACAAAAGGTATTCCTGCAACCGTCAAAAGACCCTGTATCGTACCGTCCTCACCGTTTTTGCCGTGAAGAACGGGGAAAACAACGTCAATTTTCTCGACCTCGCCCGTTGCGGTGCGAATGATTCCGTGATGCGTTCTGTCGCAGGAAATAACGGCACTTTCGAGCATTGCGGGGTCATCAAGCCATTTGTCCTCGGGGAGCTTTGCGGTGTCTCCGCCGTAAAGATAAAAGCTGCCGTCAAGCGTAATCCCCATGGTGAGAACATCGTATTTGTCTCGGGGAATGTTTTCGATTACCGATTTTGCGGAATTGAGCGAAACCTCATGCTCGCTCGATGCTCCGCCGAAAAGTACGAGAACCTTTTTCTTCATCATATTCACTCCAAACTGTTATTCGGTCATATATTCCCATTATAATATCTAATATCAAATAATATTAACACATTGCACTGTTTTAGTCAACCTTTATTTGTGCCGCTGAATTGCGGTAAAGGATTCCGCAAAGAACCGCCCTCGGGAATACGGTTGCCACGGCGGCAGAGCGACTATATTTCTGAGGGCTTTTTAAATATGGAGCGACGGAGGGGTTTCAAAAGCTGAATTTCAGCAGAATTTTAGCGAAAAACCCTTCCGTCACGGCTAAAGCCGTGCCACCTTCCCTAAAGGGACGGCGAAATTCTATTTCAGCTTATTTTCTGTAGCAAGGCTGGATTTAGTTAGCCTCCCTCTGACGAGGGAGGTGGATTTTGCGAAGCAA
>CAZPMK010000053.1:0-4776 GCA_964587915.1 uncultured Clostridium sp. | reverse complement strand
CAAGGGAGGCGATTTACTGCGTACCTTTCTGCGTAACTGTTGCTTTAATATAAATACGAGCCTAAATTAAATAGGCTCCCTCTGACGAGGGAGCTGTCACGGAGTGACTGAGGGAGAGATAGATTTTGCGTAATTCGCACATTGCTTCTTGTCTTTATCCTTTCTCTCCCTCCGTCTTTTGCTTCGCAAAATCCACCTCCCTCGTCAGAGGGAGGCTAACTAAATTCTGCCTTTCTGCGGAAAAATAAGCCGAAATATATATCACGGCTGAATTGTATTTTCGCCGTCCCTTTAGAGGCGAACAAAATCACAGCTTTCTGCGGAAAATCCGCATACCTAATCGGGAGACAAATGTAATCATTCTTTTTCTAAAAACAACAAAAAATCAGCAAAAAGGCACGGTCGGGGAAAATCCTCGGCTCGTGCCTTTGTTTGTATGAAGTTGTATTACATTATAAAATGTATTATATGAAGTTTTATAAAGCGGGCTTTAGATCAATGTTGCGGCAGAGGTCTGTGTTGAATCCAAAAGTCGAAGTCAACATTCAGTCCAAAATCGGCGTAAACAAAGTCAAAATTAAATTCAAATTTGATTATTTTACGCTTTCTTCGGCTGCTTTTTCGGCTTGCTCTTTAGCGAGGGCAAGGGCTTTGAGGTCGATTTTGCCCGTCTTGATTCTGTAAAAGCTGAACGCAAAGAGGAAAGCGATCATGCCGAGAATCAGGTATTGGTCTCCCGCCTTGAGCGTTGTAAAGAGAGCAACGCTGATGAGCAAATCCGCAAGAATAGCTATTATTATCGTTGCAACAAACGCCGCCTTGGGCATATGGAAGAAGCTGTTTTTCCACGCATCGGGATATTTTTTCAGGAGCTTGAACATCAGGCAGTTGTTGATGAGATTGAGAATCATTACGGGAATCATCATCAGCGAAATGAGGGCATCAAGTCCCATATCGGCGAACACGGGGACAACGGCAATCACATACAAAATGAGCATCATTACCCAGGGATAACCCTTTTTGGTTTTCTTTCCGAGGAAAGAGGGAAGCCAGCCGTCATCAATCGTTGCGAGCATGGGGTGCTGTATTCCCGCTATTGCACCGTAGAGCGAGGTTGCAATTGCGAAGCAGGCACCGCCGAGGGTGAATATCACGTAAATTGCATGGGGGAAAATTCTTTCCGCCACAACGCCGAGATTTTTATTTGCCACCTCTTCAACGGGAAGCACGCCGACGGTAACAATTGCGATAAGCACGTATACTATCATGACCGCAAAGGATGCGATAAGAATTGCCTTGGGCAACGACCTCTTGGGGTCCTTGGCATCGGGAGTCATCTCTATCGGACGCGTTGCACCCTGACAGGCAAAGCTCATCATCGCCACCGCCATGATAAATCCGAACGGGCCGTCTGCAAAATAGCCCTCGGAGAGCGGATTTACCGTGGAGTAATCGACCTGCGGAAGTCCCGCACAGATGTATACGAGCAATGAAATTATCAGCACGCCGACCATGATGAGATTGAATTTACCCATGAATTTGCCGCCCATAAAGGTGGTTGCAAAGAACAGCGTTATAATTCCTATGGCGATAAATTTTCCGTAGGGCTCGATTTGCGGGAAGATTATTGAGGCGTATTCAACAATGGAAAGTCCGTACATTGCGAACGCCAGACCCGTAAAAATGTTTGAAATTGCCGTAACACCTACCAAAATCGGAGGCTGAAGCAGGGCGGATTGGCTGTAATTTCCGCCGGGGAGAACGAACATCCCGGACATAAGCGTTTTATATGCGTATGCGAAAAATACTACGACGCACGCCGCAACGAGAGCGAGGGGAATCGAACGCCCCGTAAAGCCTATCGCCGTGCCCATGGAAACGAATATGCCCGAGCCGATGCAGTTGCCTATTCCGTAGCAGGAAAGCTCCGCAACACTCAGCTTTTTCTTGCCTTCGGTTTTTTCCATTATGATACTCCTTGTATTTTATTTTTTAAGTATTCCGATTATATCCTTGATTTCGGGGAAATCCGTCATGGTTTTTGAATAATGCGAATAGATGACGTTTCCGCATCTGTCAACGCCGATGAACGCACAAAGCTGATTTTCTCTCGGGCCGTCGGTCGCTTCGCTCGAATTGTCGAGTGCCGAATTGAGGGAATTTACCATATCGGAATCAATCAGCTTGTACACATTTTTGCCCATGATAAGCTCAAACATTTTGTCGCCCGCAAGCATATTCACAACGCCGTCCGCTTCAAAAACATTGTATCTGTCGTACAGCTTGCAATCGGGGTCGGCAATAAGCTCAATCGGATATTTTTTCTGATGCGGTGCAAGAGCAGAAATATCGTTTTGAAGAACAAATTTTACATCACAGCCCGTTGCCGCAAAGGCGGGATATGCCGCCGTGAACGCCGCAAGGAGTGCTCTGCAAAGCTCGCAGTCAATGTGTCGTGAAAATACAAGCAGGGTTTTCTTGCCGGAAGCACCCAAAATGTTGTGGGTTGATTTTGGGGAAGAATATTCAAAGTCCTCAACCGTTTCGCCGACGGTGAGTGTCTTGTGATACGGCTTGCCGTTCTTCTCCCACTCTTTTCTGACCTGCTTTACCGCCTTTTCAAAGCGTTTGAGCATTTTTTCTATCGTGACACTGGCACACGCCAGATTTATTCTCTGGAAGCCTCTGCCAGCAGGGCCGAACATCTCGCCGTTATCGTAATAGATTCCCGCTCCCTCAAGCATTTTTTTCAGTTCAACATGAGTCATGCCGAGACCTCTCATGTCGAGCCATTGCAAATACGTTCCCTCAAGCGGATATACCTTGATTTCCGGGAATTTCTGTGCCATGAAGTCCTCGACGAGCTTGGCGTTTTTCGCAACAACACCAATCATTTCCTCAAGCCAATCCTCGCATTCGTTGTACGCGGCGGTACAGGCAGGATAGGCAAAAATATTCAGCGTGTTGTGCATATTCAGCAGGGCGCAGGCCTTGGTTTTTGCACGGATTTTTTCGTTGGGGATAAATATGTTCGAGCATTGAAGTCCCGCAAGATTAAAGGTTTTGCTCGGAGCGGTGCAGACCGCAATGTTATTGAGCACGGCAGGAGACACCTTTGCCATGACCGTATGCTTGTGCTCGGGCATGATTATATCGTTGTGTATCTCGTCGTCAATGATGAAAACACCGTTTCGGCAGCAGATATCCGCAACCGTTCTCAGCTCCTCCTCGGACCAAACCTTTCCGACGGGGTTGTGCGGATTACAGAAAAGCAGAGCCTTTGCCTTTTTGCACTTTCTTTCAAGATCGGCATAGTCTATCTCGTAGCTGTCGCCCGTGTTGATAAGCTCGCTGTAAACGATTTTTCTTCCCTTTGCAAGCACCGTCATATCAAACGGATAGTAAACGGGAGTAAGAATTATCACGCCCTCGCCCGCCTTGGTGGTCGCCTGAATGAGCAGACCGAGAGCATCAACAACGCCCGGAGTTTGAAGCATCCATTCCTTTTTTACGTCAAAATCGTGACGGCGTTTCATCCATGAAACGACCGCATCATAGTATTCGTCTGTCGGTGCGGTGTAGCCGAGAATTGAACTTTCAGCCGTCTCCTTGATAGCAGAAACTATCTGCGGTGCAGGATAAAACTCCATGTCGGCAACGGAAAGCGGAACATTCTCTGCCGAGGCGTTCTTTGCGGCATTCCATTTTGTACTTCCGCAATTTCTTCTGTCGGGTACGCTTTTAAAATCATATTTCAAGACTATCCTCTCCTTCAAAAATATGATATCATCAACTATTGACAATGTCAATGCCGTCTGTTATTATTTTTTAATAGAATTAGCGAGGTGAAAATTATGGGAACGGTTATAGCAATTCCTCAAATGGGAACCGACCTTTTCAGAAAATACATGAAATCGCACTACACCGCAAGCATAATTCGTGCGGGCGGACAGGTTAAATGGATAGAGCTTGACTCTCCGGAAAAAGCACTCTGCGAAGCTCTCGAATGCGACGGGCTTTTGCTCCCCGGCGGTGCGGATGTCGAGCCGTCAATGTATTCCGCCGAACGCAGCGAAAAATGCGGAAAGCCGAATCCCGTGCGTGATGCCGCCGAAAGCCTCATCTTCCCCGAATTTATTAAAACGGGAAAGCCCGTTTTGGGAATATGCCGCGGCTTACAGCTCATCAACGTTCTTTGCGGCGGTACTCTGCATCAGGATATCGCCGATATTGCGGATTTTTCTCACAGCAATTTTCTCAAAAGAGGCAGGGAGACGCACCCTGTCACCGTCACTCCCGAATCAAGGCTGTACGGAATTTTGGGAACGCAGAGTCTCGGCGTGAACAGTTTGCACCACCAATCAATCAACCGACTCGGGGAGTCTCTCACCGTTGCCGCCGTCAGCTCCGACGGGATAATCGAAGCCGCCGAGATGACGGAACACCCGTTTTGTATCGCCGTCCAATGGCACCCCGAATTTCTCGCAAAAAAATATCAGCCCCACCGAAATCTCTTTGATGAATTTATCCGCCACGCAAGGTAATATAGCAGAATATCTCCGTAAGACACGCCTCGCCGTCTCACGGGGATTTTTTATTTATACCTTGAAATTTACCTTTACGGTTTAGTCGGTAGGCTGTTGGGAGTTAGAGATTAGGAATGCGGAATTTTTGCAGAAAGGGACGACGAAATTCTATTTCAGCTTGTTTTCTGTAGCAATGCTGGATTTAGTTAGCCTCCCTCTGACGAGGGAGGTGGATTTTGCGGAGCAAAAG
>CAZPMK010000052.1:0-5536 GCA_964587915.1 uncultured Clostridium sp. | reverse complement strand
TCGCAACGATTATCTGCACTCCGGCAGCCTTTGCGTGGTTGATAGCCTCGATAGTTTGGGGCATGATACCGTCATCTGCGGCAACAACAAGAATTGCAATATCCGTTGCCATTGCGCCTCTCAAACGCATGGAGGTGAATGCGGCGTGACCCGGTGTATCAAGGAATGTAATCTTTGAGCCGTTGATTTCAACTCTGTATGCACCGATATGCTGAGTAATTCCGCCGGCCTCGGTTGATGTAACGGAGGTGTTGCGGATTGCGTCGAGCAAGGAGGTTTTGCCGTGGTCAACGTGACCCATGACAACAACAACGGGGTCTCTCGGAAGCAGATTGCTTTCATCGTCCACGGTATCGTCGATGATTCTGTCCTCAATGGTGACAACAACCTCTTTTTCAACCTTTGCACCAAGCTCCTCGGCAACGATTGCGGCGGTATCATAATCGAGAACCTCGTTGACCGTTACCATTTGACCGAGAGCAAAGAGCTTTTTGATAACCTCTGCCGCTGTCATTTTAAGCATTGCCGCAAGCTCGCCCACCGTGATTTCCTCGGGCAGTTTGAGGTGCATCTGCGGCTTCTTTGCTCTTTCGGCGGCAATTCTCTTGAGTCTTTCCGCCTCGGTTTCACGCCTTGACGAACGCATTTTTCCGCCCTGCTTGCGGTACTGCTGGCTCTTTTGCTTTATCTTCTGCTTTGCAACCGAGTTGGCGTGTTGCATGGTCTTATTCGTCGGAGCAATATTTTCGTATTTCTCGTTGTATTTTTCGAGATCAACATTATCCGCTCTCGTATCAACCGTGCGTGTTTCGCCCTTTGTTCTCGACTGCATGGGCTTATTCTCTTTCTTCTTTTCCTCTGCTGCGGGCTTTCTCTGCGGCATCGGAGGCAGCTTAGACTGCTTCTTCGGTGCATTTTCCTGCTTTGCGGCAGGCTTTTCGGCTTTCTTCTCCTCGGACTTTTTATCCGAAGCCTTTTTCTCCTCGGGCTTTTTATCCGAAGTCTTTTTCTCCTCGGGCTTACTCTTCTTTGGCTGTGCGGGAGCCTTCTTCTCCTCGGGAGCCTCCGATTCCTGCTCCTTTGCTTTTTCTTTCTTTGCCTCGCCGGGTGCGAAATTAAAGTAAGCGTTGAGATCCTCGACCTGATTTTCCTTTGTGAATGTCTCGAAAATCAAATCAAGCTCATCCGGCTCGAGAGCCGTCATATGCTTCTTTGTTCCCTCAAAGTATTTACCGAGCAAATCAATAACTATGTTGCTCTTGATATCAAAATCCTTTGCTACTTCATGTACTCTGTACTTATTATCTATCATTGGTTGACCTCCCCTGATGTATTCAGAAGTCCAAGCATGGTCCTTGCAAAGCCTTCGTCGTTAACTGTAAGCACCGCAGATCTCAATCCCACGGCACGCCCTATTTCTTCTGCACTTGCACTCAGCACGGCAACGGGTATGCTTCTGCCGTCATATGCGGCTTCCCGCCGAGCCTCTTTTCTCAATCTCTCGGAGGAATCCGAGCTGAGCAGGCACAGACCTGCACTCCTGCTTCTGAGTGAACCTATTGCACTGTCGTGACCGCAGCTCAGCTTACCGGCTCTGCGGCACATTCCGAGAAGAGAAAGCAGCTTTTGATTCTCAGCCATTTGCCATCTCTTCTTTCATTTTTTCATATACCTCATTCGGTATTTCACACGAAAAAGCCTTTTCAAATCTTTTCGCCTTGATTGCCTTTGAAAGGCACTCTGCACTGCGGCAAACATAAGCTCCTCTGCCCGATTTTTTTCCGGTAAGGTCGAGCGACACATCGCCCTCGGGACTTCTTACTACTCTGACAAGCTCTTTTTTGGGCTTCATTTCATTACAGCCGGTGCATTTTCTCATCGGAATGCTTTTGCGAACAGGCATTGCTTCAGCTCCTTACATACGGTAGTGTTAAATCATTCGTCAAAATTTATGACAGGCTCCTCGGTTTCCGGATTGATATCTATCTTCCAGCCCGTGAGCTTTGCGGCAAGGCGGGCATTCTGACCCTTATTGCCTATTGCAAGCGAAAGCTGAGAATTGGGAACGATAACCTTGCAGGAACGCTCCTCCTCGCTGATAACCGTTACGGATATAACATCTGCCGGTGCAAGTGCGGCGGCAACAAATTCCGCAGGGTCTTCGCTGTATTTGACTATGTCGAGCTTTTCGCCGCCGAGAAGATCAACAATCTTATTGACTCTGACGCCTCTCTGACCGATGCAGGCGCCGACGGGATCAACATTTTCGTCTGCACTGTAAACCGCTACCTTGCTTCTTGAGCCTGCCTCTCTCGAAACAGCCTTGATTTCAACCGTACCGTCGAAAATCTCGGGAACCTCGCTTTCAAGCAAACGTCTTACAAGACCGGGATGCGTTCTCGATATCGTTGCTCTGGGGCCCTTTGCCGCTTCCTTAACCTCGGCAACATAAACCTTTACAAGGTCACCCGCAGTAAATTCATCGGTGGGAAGCTGCTCCGAACGCAGAAGCCACTCGGTGATTTTTCCTATCTCAACAAAAGCATCCATGGTAGCAGGGTCGATCTTCACAATCTTTGCCGTGACAATCTCCTGATTCTTGTTCTGGAATTCCTCTCTTATCTGTCCGTGCTCCGCCTCTCTTATTGCCTGACGGAGAATGTGCTTACCCTTTTCTGCGGCAATACGGCTAACCTCTTTCGTTTCAAGCTCGATTTCGATTATGTCGCCCGCAACCGCATTTTTCTTGAAACGCTGTGCCTGCTCAACCGTTACATCCTCATCGGGGTCGGTTATCTCGCCGACAACATTCTTGCGAACAAATACTCTTATTGACTTCTTCTCCTCGTCAATCTCGCAGAATACGATGTCCTTATTATTATAATCTCTTTTAACCGCCGTTACTATTGCTCTCTGAATGCCCTCAAGAAGTGCACTCTCGGATACGTTCTTTTCTTTGCCGAGCAGTCTGACTGCTTCAAAAAATTCGCCGTTATTCATTTTCCGATTCGTCCTTTCGTTAAAAGCTGAAATCATCCAGCTTGATGTAGCTTGTTTCTTTCTTTTCAATAACCATAGCTCCGCCGTCCTCAAGACGAAGAGTTATGCTTTTTCCGTCGCTGTCCTCAAGTACGCCGTTATAGTCACGCTTGCCGTCAAGTGCTCTTATTAAACGGAGCTTGATTTTTTCTCCCTTGCAGGCTTCAAAATGGCTGTCTCGGGTAAGCTCTCTTTCAACTCCCGGTGACGATACCTCAAGGCAATAGCTCTGCTGAATGGGATCTGCTTCATCGAGCGGAGCATCCATTGCATGACTCATGTTCACACAGTCGTCAATATCAACGCCGCCGTCCTTGTCAATGAAAATACGCAAAAACCAATCTGCGCCCTCCTTGACAAATCGGATATCCCATATTTCAAGTCCGAGCTGTTCGGCAATGGGTTCGGCAATATCCCAAACCGCCGCAACGGTATTTCCGCCTTTTCCTTTAGGCATTGCATTTCCTCCTCTTTTTCTTTTTGAGAAATACGGATTTTAGACAAACAAAAGAGCGGGTCGCCCCACTCTCAAACAAATACTTAATCCTACGTTGGATATTTTAGCACACTTTTCGGTAAATATCAAGCGTTTTGGCAAAAATATTTGAACAATTCCTAAAAAAATCACTCGGCACGAATGCACCGAGTGAAAATGTCATAAATTAAAGCACATAAATGGTTACGCCTCTGTTGCCCCAATCGCCGCACATATCAACATTCGGCATATAAAGGTCAATATCGGTGTTTCCCATTTTTACGAATCCGCCCGTATCTGCGGCAATGCAGTATCCGTAAACATAGCTTCCGTCCGAGGAAACAACATAAAGTTCCGTACCGTAGGGATATTCTTTCGGGTCAACGGCAATGTGTCCGGGCATGGGCTTTCTTCCCGATGCAGTTCCGGGGTCACCCGTATAAGCGGTAGCCTTGCCTTGAACGGCGTATTTATAATTTACGGGGATTCCGTTTTCGTCAAGCTCGAGAGTTGAGGGAACGGTAAGCTCCGAGATTGCGGCATCGGTATTTTTGTATGCCGAGAGAACCGCTCTCTGCTTCGTTCCGACCTTTTTGACTTCATTGACAGGCTCTTTGATTATGCGTTCCTTTGAGAATACGGTTTCCGCAAGCTCGCCGTCAATATATTTTTCAGTATAGAATACCGTCTTTTCGCCCTCAACGCCCTTGGTGAGAACAACGGATTCATCAACATACATCTCGCCGCTCGTCACCTTTTCGGTCTTGTAGGGAACGGCCTGCTTTTCGGTTCTGATTTTGTATGTGACTCGTGAAATCTTAATGCTTGTGAAGCCCGTGAGAACCGTATCGAGTGAGGGAACAACCTTATCGTCCTTGCCGAGCTTTATTCCCGCTTTCTCGATCGCATCGGCAACCGTGCCCTTGGCAATTGCCAGCTTCTGCTCCTCGCCGTCGCTTTCAATGCTGACGGTAAATGCTCTCTTGATGAACATATGCAATCTGTCGGTGAGAAGCTGCTTTACGTCAATGTCGGTCTCGTCCGAATCGTTGAGCACAACGCCGTATTTGTTCAAAACATCCTGAACGGTATCGGAATAACCCACAAAATAAGCAATGAGTCCGTTATCCTCAACACGCAGGAGCTTTGCACGGTTGATAACAATTGTGCCGCCCTTTTCGGGTGAATATTCGGAGAGGTCAAGCTCATCATTTGCATCGAGCATGATGCCTGCCTCGGAAACGATTTTTTCGGGAGATTGGGATTTTGAAGATATGCTTACCGACTTGTCTCCGTCAACAATCGTCACCATCGCATAGGTACTTGCCGCAGCAAAGGCTGTTACTGTTACCGAACAAAGAAAAGCAAGGGTGATAAGGACAGTTAAAATTCTGTGTCCCTTACCGGCTCTGTGTACGGTTCCGGTTGATAAATTTGTAATCATAAAATTCTCCTGTTCTTGCATCGGTATTTGCGGATTTTTGCATATTTCCGCCGCTTACTTTTGCAACGCCGACCATTATATTGTTTGATTTTTGATTTGTCAAATCGCTGAAAAGAATTTTTTTGTTGAATTTGCACAAGGCGTTTTACTTTATTTTACAAATTGCCTTTTTGACCGCCGTGTTCGGATTTACATTTTCCCTGAAAATGGAAAATATTTTGTAGGAAACATAAAAAGTTACAAAAGGGTTACAAAACAGTTAAAAACGGTTACAATATTTTCTTTTAGAAAAATACAGCCGCAATTCAACCAAATCGAGCCTTGCGACTGCATTTATATTATAGTCAACGAGCGGAAAAATTATGCACTCCCGATGCAATAAAATTTCCGCCCGTTTCTCCTATTATATATATTATAATCATTATATATAGCATTCTCTCTCTGAGCTGTTAAAAGCGAAAGCCCGCAGGATTTCTCCCGCGAGCTTTCTCGGCTTAATCTTTATGCAAAAATCCCTGAGAAAAAGTCACCGATGCTTTGGAATACCGATTCAAACCATGCGATAATTGCACGGAACA
>CAZPMK010000051.1:0-6838 GCA_964587915.1 uncultured Clostridium sp. | reverse complement strand
GAATGTCTTGTAATAAAATGACATTCGCCCGACCCCCTTTAGGCAAGGGGGTCAAAGTAAATCACAGCTTATTTTCTGTAGCAAGGCACGATACAAATCGCCTCCCTTGCCTAAAGGGAGGGGGACCGCTTGCGGTGGAGGGATAGTGCGTAGCACCACGGCGTAGCCGTGCAAAAATATAATTGCCGTTCCGGTTGAATTTTCGTTGAAAATTCAATATCCCCCCGTGCGAATGTCTTGTAATAAAATGACATTCGCCCGACCCCCTTTAGGCAAGGGGGTCAAACAAAATCACAGCTTTTCCGTAAAATCAAGCTGAAAATTCTAACCCCGCATCCCTAATTCCTAACTTCTAATCCCTAATCACTAATCACTAATCACTAATCACTATTCCCTAACTCCCAACTCCTAACGAAAATGAGAATCGGGCACGGCGAGCCGCACCCGATCCTCAAGAGGATTATGAAAAAACGTATTTTAGGAATAGTCTTATTTAGTGGCGGAGTGAAGAACCGTACAAGAGAATTATTCGTCCTCAGCGGCAGCCTTAGCTTCCTCGATGACCTTCTGAGCGACGTTTTCGGGAGCCGCTTCATAGTGGTCAAATACGAATGAGAAATAGCCTCTGCCGACGGTAACGGAACGAAGAACCGTAGCAAAATCGCCCATTTCCGCCATGGGAACTTCCGCAACAAGCTCCTGCATTTTGGGGTCGTCCTCACAGGGACCCATGCCGAGAACTCTGCCGCGTCTCTTGGTGATATCGCCCATGATATCGCCGAGATTGTCGCCGGGCATATAAGCCTTCAGAGCACCGTAAGGCTCAAGGAGCTTGGGATTTGCAAGGGGCATACCGTTCTTGTATGCAATCTTTGCAGCAGTTTTGAATGCCATTTCGTTGGAGTCAACGGGGTGAGACGAGCCGTCGCAAAGAGTGGCCTTGAGTCCTACAACGGGATATCCTGCAAGAGGACCCTTGAGAATAGCTTCACGCAGACCCTTTTCAACGGCGGGGAAGAAGTTTTTGGGAACGGAGCCGCCGACAACCTCTTCAGCAAATTCAAAGCCGTCGCCCTCGATATGTTCAAATCTTACCCAAACATCGCCGAACTGACCGCTGCCGCCCGACTGCTTCTTATGTCTGCCCTGAACATATGCGGTCTTGCTGATTGTCTCTCTGTACGCAACCTTGGGAACGGAGAGGTCAACCTCAACGCCGAACTTGTTTTTGAGCTTTGTAACAACGGAATCAAGGTGCTGCTCGCCGAGACCGGAGAGAATCTGCTCCTTGGTTTCAACATTGGTTGAATATGAAATGGTAAGGTCTTCCTCTGCAAGTCTGTTGAGGCCTGCGGCAACCTTATCCTCCTCGCCCTTCTTGCGAGCCTTGACAGCCATGGAAAGGCAGGGCTTCGGGAAATTAACGCCTTTGAGCTCGATTTCCGACTTGGGAGCACAGAGAGTGTCGCCCGTCTTGAAGCCGGAGAGCTTTGTTACGATACCGATATCGCCGGCAAGAATGCAGGAAGCATCCTCTTGCTTGCCGCCCTTGGGGAATACTATTTTACCCATTCTCTCGGTTTCGCCGGTACGGGAATTGTAAGCGGGAGTGTCGGGAGTGATTTTGCCCGAAATAACCTTGAAATATGACATCTTTCCTACGAACGGGTCGGCAACGGTCTTGAAGCAGATAGCCGCAAGAGGTCCGTTTTCGTCGCAGGCCAAATCGCCCTCGGAAGCAACGGAAGCCGCATCGGGAGCGGACTGAACGATACTGTTGTTGATAAGGTCAACCGCTTCAAGCATATAGCCCGAGCAAGCGTATACGGGGCAAATGTCGCCGGCAAGAATGCCCGCCTTGAGTCCCTTGTCGATTTCATCATCGGTAAGGTCAACGCCCTCGAAGAATTTTTCCATAAGCTCATCATCGGTGCAGGCAACAGCCTCGATGAAAGCATCTCTCATTCTGCCGATTCTGTCATCACCGTCTGGCATCGGAGCGTCGGAACGCTTGCCGTCCTTGTAAGAGAACGCCTCGTTACGGGAGAAGTCAACGTATGAAACAACCTTGTCGCCCTCAACATAGGGAACAACAACGGGGCAAATCTTATTGCCGTATTCTTCTTTAAGTGAATCAAAGGTCTTGTAGAAGTTAGCATTTTCGCCGTCGCAACGGGAAATGGCAAACATCTTGTTGATTCCTCTGTCGCTTGCCGCCTTGTATGCCTTTTCTGCACCGACGTCAAGAGGAGTACCGGAAGCAAGAACGATAAGAACCGCACCTGCCGCACGAATGCCCTCGCTCA
The DNA here is from genome assembly GCA_964587915.1 of uncultured Clostridium sp. GTDB lineage: Bacteria > Bacillota > Clostridia > Oscillospirales > Acutalibacteraceae > CAG-177. Next base: position 4,532 of record CAZPMK010000051.1, on the reverse strand, counting down.
TGCCGCCCGCAAAGTCGAAAAGACCCGGAGTGTCGATTATATTTATTTTAGTATTTTTCCATTCAAAAGAAGCAATTGCCGATGCAATTGAGGTCTTGCGTCTTTTTTCCTCGGGGTCAAAGTCGAGGACGGTGTTGCCGTCTGCAACTCTGCCGAGTCTGTCGGTCGCATTTGAAATGTAAAGCATTGCCTCTGCAAGCGTGGTTTTACCTCTGCCGCTGTGACCGGCGAGAACAATGTTTCTGATGTCTTTTGCACTGTAGGATTTCAAGAAAGCTGCCTCCTTAATATAAACCCGTCTGTGGGAACGGGAAAGAATTTTAATCCGGCGGATGCACCGCATTGAAAATATTGTAGCACAAAAGAATCAGCATTTCAATAATTTTTTGTGATTTTTTATAAAAAATCTTGACTAATCACACTTTTTCTGTGCCAAATTATGACCTGCGGAGCCGGAATTATCGTTTTTGTCATTATCCGAGCCGTCATCGGGGGTATTTTTCCTGCCGTAGAGGTGAATTATCCCCTCATTATTGAGTGCTTTAACGAGAACAAAGGTGATGGGAACGATGAAAAGACCGAGCACTCCGAAGAGCTGGAGACCGATATACATTCCCGCAAGAGTGATTATCGGAGGCATATCAACGTTCATTGCAACGAGACGGGGTTCGAGAATCTGACGGATAACGGTGATTATTCCGTAGAGCACGAGCAGACCGATTCCGAGACCCGTTTTTCCCGTGAACAGACTGATGACAGCCCACGGAACCATGATCGTGCCCGTTCCGAAAACGGGGAGAATATCGACAAGAGCCGTGCAAATTGCAATGACGAGAATGTATCCGCCCGTGTAAACTCCGATGAGCTTCATCAGGTTGAGACCTATCGAAACCTCGCAGAACGTGACAAACATTATTGTTAAATAGGATTTACACATTTTTCCGAGAATGTCAATAAGCAGGTGCTTTGTTCTGACAAGAGCGTGCTCATGCTTTTCGGAAACATTGCGTTTTATCATCGAGGTGAAATTGTCATAATCGCAGGTGATGAAGAAGCAGGCGATGATGCCTATGAGCGTTGCGGTAACGATGGCGGGAATTTGCTTTGCCGTTGAGAGCAGACCGCCCAATGGAGTTGCAAGAACGGACAAATCGAAATCGGCAAATCCGCTTGAAAGCCCCGCTTGAATTTCGGATTCGTTCTTTGTTGCAAGCAGGAGCTTATCCGCAAAATCGCTGACGGCATCCGTAGCCGTTTTTTCTATTCCGTCGGGCAAGAAGTGAAGTGAATTGTTTATCCAAGCCTCTGCGGAGCGAATGAGATTCGGCAAATCCTCCGCTTTTTGCATGATGTAATTCCCGAAGCCCTTGAATTCAACGGCGATTCGGTAGCCGACGAGCACAAGCAGGCTGATTAAAATCGAAAGTATTAAAATTACGGCAACAACGCCGATGACCGCTTTTTTGATTTTCGTCTTTTTGTGTATCACTCTTATCGGCTTTTGCAGGAACATTGCAATCGCAAAGGCAAAAACGAACGGGGCGACAATTCCGAATGCATACTTCAAAAACAGGCAGTAGACGGAAATTATTATCGCAAAATATATTATATTTATTATCGCGGCTCTTCTTTTTTCGGTGGTTGACATTTCTACACCTCCTATATTTCTGAAGCCATTCTACACCATTTTCAACAAAAGTTCAATCTTCAATGCAAGAAATTCCGAAAAAGTTAATAAATTTTTCTTTTACCCCTTTATTATTACGAAAATATATGATAATATAAGCATTAGTTATATTATATACAATTGCATTCACTTGACAAAAATCCGTTCATATAAATGAGAAAGGAAACGATGAAAATGTATGTTGCGGTAATGGGCTACGGCGTTGTCGGCTCGGGCGTTGCCGAGCTGCTTGCCAAGAACCATGAGCATATCGAGGAAAAATGCAAAAGCAAGCTCGAGCTTAAATACATTCTTGACCGCAGGACCTTCCCCGGTGATGCCAATGAGGAGCTTGTAATTTCCGATTTTGCAAAAATTTTAGAGGATGACGGCGTTAAGATTGTCGTTGAGACAATGGGCGGACTTCATCCCGCATACGAATATGTCACCGCCTGTCTCAAGGCGGGAAAGAGCGTTGTCACGTCGAACAAGGAGCTTGTTGCGGTAAAGGGCTGTGAGCTGTTGGAGCTTGCCGAGGAGAAGAACGTAAACTTCCTTTTTGAAGCGAGCGTCGGCGGCGGAATCCCCATAATCAGACCCATCAGCCAATGCCTTGCGGCGAACGATATCGACGAGATTGCCGGTATACTCAACGGGACGACCAATTTTATTCTTACAAAGATGATTTCCGACGGAATGACCTTTGAGGATGCCCTGTTTTTGGCTCAGAGAAACGGCTATGCGGAGCGTGACCCGTCTGCGGACGTTGACGGAATCGACGCCTGCCGCAAGATTTGCATTCTTGCCGCCTTGTGCTTCGGCAAGCATGTTTATCCCGAATCCGTATACACCGAGGGAATCAGAAAAATCGACCTTGCAGATGTTGAATATGCCCGTTCGTGGGGCGGCGTGATAAAGCTCATTGCGAGAGCAAAAAAGCTCGGCGACGGCAGGATTTCCGCTCTTGTATCACCCGCATTCGTTCAACAGCACAGTCAGCTTGCATCGGTTGACGATGTTTTCAACGCCATTTTGGTAAGAGGCGATGCGATAGGCGACGTTGTTTTCTACGGTAAGGGTGCGGGCAAAATGCCCACCGCAAGTGCCGTTGTTGCCGATGTCATAGACTGTGCAAAGCACATGGAGCGTAAAAAATTCTTCGGCTGGCATGACGGCGTTTCCGAATATGTTGCCGACAGACTTGAAAACGTCACTTCATTTTATGTAAGACTCTTTACCGAGAATGCGGCGAATACGCTTGCTCTTGCGGGCAGAGAGTTCGGCGAAATCCGACCCCTCACCCGTGACAATGCTCCCGAGGGCGAGGTTGCATTTGTAACAAAGCCGTTCTCCGAGGGCGAATTTGAAGAGAAGCTCCGACTTCTCGGCTCCGAGGTAAAGTCGGTCATAAGAATTACCGATTATTGATAGCGAATAACGGAGGTACCATATGTCTTTAATTGTTCAGAAATTCGGCGGCAGCTCGGTTGCCAATGCCGAAAGAGTTATGAATGTTGCGAAAATCGTAACGGATACCTACAAGCAGGGCAATGACGTAGTTGTTGTTGTTTCGGCTCAGGGCGACACCACCGATGATCTCATCGAAAAGGCTCGGGAGATAAATCCCAAGGCTTCAAAAAGAGAAATGGATATGCTTCTCTCTTCGGGCGAGCAGATTTCAATTTCTCTGCTTGCCATGGCGATTGAAAGTCTCGGCTTCCCCGTTTGTTCCCTGCTCGGCTGGCAGGCGGGCTTTTCAACAAATTCCGTCTACGGCAGTGCAAGAATAAAAAAGGTCAATGCCGAAAGAATCAAAATGGAGATAGCGAAGAAAAATATCGTTGTCGTTGCGGGCTTCCAAGGTCTCAATAAATATGACGATATAACCACGCTGGGCAGAGGCGGCTCGGACACAAGTGCTGTTGCAATTGCCGCTTCAATGCACGCCGATCGCTGTCAGATATATACCGATGTTGAGGGCGTTTACACCGCAGACCCCCGAAAGGTCAAGGGTGCAAAAAAGCTCAGCGAGATAACCTATGATGAAATGCTCGAGCTTGCCACTCTCGGCGCTCAGGTACTCAACAACCGCTCGGTTGAAATGGCTAAGAAATACAATGTAAAAATCGAGGTGCTGTCAAGTCTTGTAAGAGCACCCGGAACCATCGTTAAGGAGGTCGCAACCATGGAAAAAATGCTTGTCAGAGGAGTTACCAAGGACACGGATGCCGCAAGAATTTCTATAATCGGAGTTCCCAACGTTCCCGGCATAGCTTATAAAATATTCGGAAAACTTGCCGCAAAGGATATCAACGTGGATATCATCCTTCAATCCGTCGGCAGAGGTGATACAAAGGATATCGCCTTTACCACAAGCAAGGCAAAGAGTGCCGAGGCAATTGCCGTTCTCGAATCTCTCGAGCTGCTCAGCGGACTTGAAATCACCTGCGATGAGAGCGTTGCAAAGGTTTCCGTTGTCGGTGCAGGCATGGAATCTCACCCCGGTATCGCCGCAAAGATGTTCGAGGCTCTTTTCGAGGCGGATATCAATATCCAGATGATCGCCACAAGCGAAATCAAAATCTCCGTCCTTATTGATGCCGCAGATGCCGATAAGGCGGTAGAAGCTGTCCATAACGCATTCATCCCCGTCCTCAATTGACATATATATAATGTATATATAAAATATGTAATAAAACTGTCGCCGAGCTTACCTCAGCGGCAGTTTTGCGTTGCAGGATTGTATTCCTACCGCCTTGGAGCGACGGAAGGGTTTCAAAAGCCGAATTTCCGCAGAAAGGTACGCCGAATTCGCCTCCCTTGCCTAAAGGGAGGGGGACCGCTTGCGGTGGAGGGATAGTGCGTA
>CAZPMK010000050.1:0-7875 GCA_964587915.1 uncultured Clostridium sp. | reverse complement strand
AATATTTGTTTTTTTGCTTATTATGGCATGAACGGTTCGGATTGTCAATACACCGATATTTCCGAGATATCCGGTGTATCTCTTGAGGAAACAATGAATACTCTCAGCTTTTCGGTTTCCGTTCCGTTGAGAGGAATGATACGCTTAAAGCCGATTGTCGTACCCTCAAAGACGTTATCCCAAAGACCGTATTCATTGAGCTTTTGGACAAAGAAATTTTCAACCCGCTGACCCTGTGCAATGTTCTCGCAAAGCACAAGGTAATTCACCTTCGTCTTTTCTTTGAGGTCAATATCAATAATCTGCTGAGTGTCGCTTTCACCGCAGGGGGAGTGTGTAACCTCTTTTCCTTCGGCAAGATTATGACCGAAGGACCGCTTGATTTTGTCTCCGAGCTGAGAAAGGCGTTCGATATCTCTTGTGTCGAGCTTGCCGTTGGGCATGGGAGGGACGTTCAAATTGAATGTCGTATTTCCGCCGACGGTACGAATGTATGTATCAAAGAGTCTGTCGAGCGAATGCGGTTCTTCTTCGGGATGATAGAACCAGCCCGGACGAATGGACATATCAACCTCGGACGGTGCAAAAACAAGTCCCTTTGAATACATTATATTGCTAAGAGCACCGATGTTTTCGTTTGTGTTATACATATATGAAAGCTCGCCCGCAAACGGACCGGGCTTCGTTTGAATTTCGCAGTACGGGCAAAGCTCACTCGGAACTACCGACCACTCGGCGTAACGTGTGTCGCCCGCTTCGTTTCCGCACCAACGGATATTTCCTCTGTCGTTGAATATGGCGGCATTGGGCTGGTATTTTTCGATAAGCTCAAAATATCCGTCGAAATCATATTCCTGTTTTTTACCGTTGGGACCTTCGCCGCAAGCACCGTCAAACCAAACATAGAAAATTTCACCGTAGCCCGTAAGGAGCTCGGTCAATTGGTTCTTATAATATACATTATATTCGGGAGTGCCGTACAGCTTTGAATTTCTGTCCCAAGGGGAGAGATAGAAGCCGAATTTCAGCCCGTGACGGCGGCATGCCTCGGAAAGCTCGCGGACAACATCACCCTTGCCGTCCTTGTAGGGGCTGTTTTTCATGCAGTGCTCCGTATATTTACTCTGCCAAAGACAAAAGCCGTCGTGATGCTTCGCCGTGAGAACAACGCCCGTCATCCCCGCACTCTTAAAGGCTTCACACCATGAGTCACAGTCAAGCTCACAGGGGTTGAATACGCAGGGATCTTCCGTTCCGTTTCCCCATTCAAGACCCGTGGATGTGTTCGGACCGAAATGAACGAAGGCATAAAACGGTGTTTCCGTAAGCATACGCAATTGATTGGCATTCGGCTTAACATGAGCCGCTTGCTTGATAAAATCCTTCATAGGAAGCTCCTTTTCGATTCTTTATGTCGGAATTATACCTAAAAAAATTTATGATACAATGTTCTCCGAAACACACAAAAGCTCTGATTTTGGCTGTGTTTCGTGAGATTATTATACCACAAATATATGTATTAAGTAAAGGTAAACGCAAATAAAAGAAAAAAATTTTAAAATACTATTGCTTTTTTTGAAGTTTTGGTATACAATACGAATAGAACATTTGTTTGATAATAATTTCGGAGGTTATTATAATGGCAGATAAGAAAAAAGCACTTGAAACCGCACTTGCTCAAATTGAAAAGGCCTACGGTAAAGGAACGATAATGCGTTTGGGCGAAAACAGCGGTATGAATATCGAAGCCATTTCGACCGGCTCTGTATCTCTCGATGTCGCAACGGGTATCGGCGGATTGCCCAGAGGAAGAATAATAGAAATATACGGTCCTGAGTCATCCGGTAAAACAACCCTTGCTCTTACCGTTGTTGCTCAGGCTCAAAAGAACGGCGGCGAGGCGGCTTTCATTGATGCCGAACACGCCCTTGATCCCACATATGCATCAAATCTCGGCGTAGATGTTGACGCACTTCTTGTTTCTCAGCCGGATAACGGTGAGCAGGCACTTGAAATTGCCGAGGCTCTTGTTCGTTCGGGAGCTCTCGACGTTGTTGTTATCGACTCTGTTGCCGCACTTGTTCCCCGTTCGGAAATCGAGGGAGAGATGGGCGATGCTCATGTCGGCGCTCATGCAAGACTCATGTCGCAGGCACTCAGAAAAATTGCGGGTGCGGTTGCTAAGTCCAATACAATAATAATATTCATAAATCAGCTCCGTGAAAAGGTCGGTGTCACTTACGGTAATCCGGAGGTAACCACCGGCGGCAGAGCACTTAAATTCTATGCAACGATGAGAATTGATGTTCGCCGCATTGAAGCTATAAAGGCATCCGCAAACGAGTTTATCGGAAACAGAACAAGATGTAAGATAGTTAAGAATAAGGTTGCTCCGCCGTTCAAGGAAGCGGAGTTTGATATCATGTACGGCAGAGGCATTTCCAAAGAGGGCGAAATTGTCGATCTCGGCGTTAATTACGATATCATCCAAAAGAGCGGCTCATGGTTCTCCTACGGTGATATGCGTCTTGGTCAGGGCAGAGATAATGTCAGAGAGCTGCTTGCAACCTCTCCCGAGCTTGCCGACGAGCTTGAAGCAAAGATACTTGAAGCGATGAAGGTAAATAAGGATAAGCCCAAAGCGAAAAAGAGCAGGGCGATGCCCGCAGAGGAGGAGCCTGCACCGAAGCCCACAACAAAGGCGGGCGCAAGAGCGAAGCTCGATATAGTCGTTGACGATGAAGATTGAAGCAAAAAAGGGCAAACTGAATAAAATACATATTCTCTGTGACGGAGAATATACCTATACGGTGGATGCCGAATATTGGTTTTCCTGCCCGTACAGGTCTGTCACAAGTATTGATGATGAGCAGGAGCTGGCGGAATTTCTTCTTTCCGTCGGCTCACGCTGTGCTTTTAATGCAGGCTTGAGACTGCTCGACTACGGCGACCACAGCAAAAAGGATTTAATGCGTCGTCTCGTTCAAAAGGGACATAAAAAAGATTGCGTACAGGCGGCGGCGGACAGACTCGAGGAACTCGGCTATATTGATGATGAAAGATGTGCGGAAAGCCTTGTCAGAACGCTCTCGGAACGCAAGGGAATGAGCGAAAAAAGAATTATATACGAGCTTATGCAGAAAGGTTTTTCAAGAGAAATTGCATATAATGCCGTTTCAGGGCTTGACATTGATCCGATTTTGCGTATTATAGAATTATTAAATACCAAATACGCCCGCAGTCTTTCCGACGAAAAAGGGGTAAAGCGAACCGTCGCTTCTCTCCAAAGGCTCGGCTACGGCTGGTCGGATATAAAAACCGCTTTACGCAGAGCGGAGCTTGAAACGGAGGATATTGATGATGTATAAGATTGGCATGATATCGCTCGGCTGTCCGAAAAATCAGGTGGATGCCGAGAGAATGCTTGCAAAGCTCGACGGTGCTTCATTCGAGGTGTGCGACTGCTTTGACGGAGTTGATGCCGTTATCGTCAATACCTGCGGCTTTATTGATGCCGCGAAAGAAGAAGCAATAGAGAATATTCTCGACATGGCACAGCTCAAGGAGGAGGGGACGGTAGGTAAAATTATCGTCACCGGCTGTTTGGCACAACGCTATAAGGAAGAAATTTTCAAAGAAATTCCCGAGGTCGATGCCGTTATCGGTATCGGTGCAAATGATGATATAGCTGCCATAGTCAAGTCAGTTATCGAGGGCGAAAGGGTATATCAAATGCCGGATAATACCTGCTTGTCGCTTACGGGTCAAAGGCTTCTTACAACCCCGGAATATTGGTCATATCTTAAAATTACCGACGGCTGTTCAAACCGCTGTACCTATTGTGCGATACCCTCTATCCGTGGAAAATACAGAAGCGTTGAATTTGAAACGCTTGTTGAAGAAGCGAAACAGCTTGCCGCGGCGGGAACGAAGGAGCTTATTCTCATCGCTCAGGATACAACGAATTACGGCATGGATTTGTACGGCAGACTCCGTTTGCCCGAATTGCTTGATGCACTGTGTGAAATCGACGGCATTGAGTGGATAAGAATGCTTTATTGCTATCCCGATAAAATCACCGATGAGCTTTTGGAAACAATGGCTCGTCAGCCCAAGGTGCTCAATTATATTGATTTACCGCTTCAGCATTCAAACGATGCAATGCTCAAGGCGATGAATCGCAGAGGCAACGGTGCTTTTATCCGCGAGGTAATTGCAAAAATCAGAAAGGCTTTGCCCGATGCGGTTATCCGTACCACCTTTATCGTCGGCTTCCCCGGCGAGGGCGAAAAAGAATTTGAGGATCTTGCGGAATTTGTAAACGAAACCGAATTTGACCGTCTCGGCTGCTTCTCATTCTCACCGCAGGAGGGGACTCCCGCTTTCGATATGGAAAATCAGGTTGATGAGGATGTCAAAACACGCAGAGGCGAAATAATAATGCAGGATCAGCTTGAAATAGTCACTCTCAAAAACAAGAGCAGAATAGGCAAGGTCTACCGCGTTCTCGTTGAGGATTATGACAGCTACACCGATTCTTACACCGGCAGAACATATATGGATGCTCCCGAAATCGACGGCACGGTAACATTCACGACAAGCAAGGATTATCAAAGCGGCGATTTTGCTGAGGTGGAAATAATCGGCGTCAATGACTACGATCTTATCGGAAAAGATACGGCAGAGTAAAGGAGACAACATGAACTTACCCAATAAACTCACCGTTGCGAGAATAATACTCACTCCGTTTTATCTTCTTGCAATGCTTATTCATCTTGAGAATAATATTAACTATTTGATAGCCGCCGCTATTTTCATTGCGGCATCGCTGACGGATTTTCTTGACGGCAAAATTGCACGCAAAAACGGTTTGGTAACGACCTTCGGCAAACTGTGCGATCCGCTTGCGGATAAAATGCTTACCACCGCCGCGTTGCTTGCTTTTATGAATCTTGGCGTTTGCAACATTTGGATAGTCATGATTGTGCTGACACGCGAATTTCTCATAACTTCTTTCCGTCTTGTTGCGGCGGCACAGGGTGTAGTCATAGCGGCAGGAAAATCGGGAAAGCTCAAAACCGCAAGTCAGATGATATTCTCCATTTTTATAATGTTCCTGCTCTTCTTTGCGGATATTTTGGGGCTCGAACACACCACCGTTTCAATAATTTCAAATTCCCTGCTCGGCATAACCGCCGTATTGACGGTGATATCCGGAACAAAATATATTATTGACGGTAAAAAAGTGATTGACTTTTCAAAGTAAATCGCATATAATGCAATGTATAGTATCAAATGCAATCGCTCGGTAGAGTAATCGGGAATGCGGTGCAGCAGAGAGAGAGTCGGAAGCTGAAAAGACTCTTTGCACGGTTCGTGACGAAGTGCGCCGAGTCGGCACGCAGGGGGAAATTGCAGTATCTCTGTGCGTATGGGCTGCGTTAAAGCTCTAAGGGTTATTGCCCTGAGTTATAAACAGGAGTGGAACCGCGTTAATACGCCTCCGTAGTCTTTTGACTGCGGAGTTTTTGTTTTTTCGGAGGTAATTTATTTGTTCAAACAATTGAGAGAGGATATCGCCTGTGTAAGAGCGAGAGATCCTGCGGCACGCTCGGTGCTTGAAATTCTCTTTCTCTATCCCGGCTTCAAGGCAGTAAGACTTCATCGGCGTGCCAATTGGTTTTACCGCCATAAAATGCCCTTTATCGCCCGATGGATTTCACAGACCGCATCAAGAAAAACGGGAGTGGAAATTCATCCTGCCGTGCAGATAGGAAAAAGATTTTTCATCGACCACGGAACGGGAGTAGTCATAGGCGAGACGGCGGTTATCGGTGACGATGTAACGATATATCAGGGCGTAACGCTCGGAGGTACGGGTAAAGACAGCGGAAAGCGTCATCCTACCATAGGAAGCAACGTGATGATAGGTGCCGGAGCAAAGGTGCTCGGTCCGCTTGTTATCGGCAACAATTCGAGAATAGCGGCAGGTGCCGTGGTACTCAGCGACATTCCCGCAAATTCAACGGCAGTCGGTGTTCCGGCGAAGGTGGTGCGGCGTGACGGAATGCGTGTGGACGACCTCGATCAGGTCAACATTCCCGACCCCGTAGCACAGGAAATTTCAAGACTCGAAAACGAAATAGAGAAGCTGAAAAAGCTGATAAAATAAGGAGGAAGCAAAGTGAAGATTTTTAACACGCTTACAAGAGAAAAGGAAGAGTTCGTTCCCGTAAAGGAGGGCGAGGTAAAAATATATGCCTGCGGTCCCACCGTTTACAACTATATCCATATCGGAAACGCCCGTCCCATATGCGTTTTTGATGTCCTCAGAAGATATTTTGAATACAGGGGCTACAACGTCACCTTTGTTCAGAATTTCACGGATATTGATGATAAAATAATCAAGAAAGCAAACGAGGAGGGCACGGACTACCAAACCGTATCCGAAAAGTATATCGAGGAGTTTTGGAAGGATGCAAAGGGCCTCAATTTCAGACCCGCCACCGTTCATCCCAAGGCTACCGAAAATATTGATAAAATAATCGAAATCGTCAGCGGACTTATTGAAAACGGTCACGCATATGCCGTTGACGGCGACGTATATTTCAGCACAAAAACCTTTTCCGAATACGGCAAGCTCTCGCATCAGCCTCTTGAAGAGCTTGAAGCGGGTGCGAGAATCATGGTCGGTGACATAAAAAAAGACCCGATGGATTTTGCACTTTGGAAAGCGGCAAAGCCCGGTGAGCCGTATTGGGATTCTCCGTGGGGCAAGGGCAGACCCGGCTGGCATATAGAGTGCTCGGCGATGGTTTGCAGATATCTCGGTGAAACTATAGATATTCACTGCGGCGGTCAGGACCTTATTTTCCCGCATCATGAGAACGAAATTGCACAGAGCGAATGCTTCACCTGCAAGCCCTTTGCACATTATTGGATGCACAACGGCTATATAAATGTCGATAATGTCAAAATGTCAAAATCTCTCGGCAATTTCTTCACCGTAAGAGATGTTGCGGAGAAGTACGGCTATGAGCCTATCCGTTATTTGATGATATCCTCATCCTACAGAAGCCCCATAAACTACAGCGTTGATATTATCGAGCAGTGCAAGGCATCGCTTCAAAGACTTTATACCTGCCGCGATGCGATTGATTTTGAACTGAAAAATGCTCCCGAGGGCGATATTTCCGAGGAAATAAAAGCGAAGCTCGACAAGAGGGTTGATCAATTCGTTGAAGCGATGGATGACGATCTCAATACCGCAGACGGCATAGCTGCTGTTTTTGAACTTGTCAGAGACATCAATTCTTTCGTTATCGGCAAGGGAGAAAGCAAGGCGACGGCTGAATATGCGGCAAAGATATTCGATGAACTCACGGGCGTTCTCGGCTTGGTTTACAACAGAAATACCGAGGCTCTTGACGAGGATATTGACGCAATGATAGCGGCAAGAACCGAAGCAAGAAAGAATAAGGATTGGGCACAGGCGGATAAAATCCGTGATGAGCTTAAAGCTATGGGCATTGTTCTTGAGGATACCGCTCAGGGCGTTAAGTGGCACAGAGAATAAAAACCGCAATGTTTTTTCGTGAATCACTTAAAAATTTGCTTTTAGCTCTTGATTTATAAGAAACATTGTGATATAATACTATCCGCAAATCACACGCAGAGCTTTTTTTATTGTTGGTGCGGAGCCGAAATCCGTTGCAATATCAGGCTTTGCGGAGGTTAGTATCTGACAGATACAAAATAAAACTTAGGAGGAAAAATCATGTCAGTAGTATCAATGAAACAGTTACTTGAAGCAGGCGTTCACTTCGGTCACCAGACCAGAAGATGGAATCCCAAAATGGCGGAGTACATCTTCAC
>CAZPMK010000049.1:0-8266 GCA_964587915.1 uncultured Clostridium sp. | reverse complement strand
TAGCACCACGGCGTAGCCGTGCAAAAAAACAATTGCCGTTCCGGTTGAATTTTCGCTGAAAATTCAATATCCCCCCGTGCGAATGTCTCGTAACAAAATGACATTCGCCCGACCCCCTTTAGGCAAGGGGGTCAAGGTAAACCACAGCTTTCCCGTAAAATCAAGTTGAAATATGTATCAAAGCTGAATTGAAAGTTCCCCTACAGGGACGGCAAAACTTTGAATCAACTTTGATATAAATTTTATTGAATTTGCTCTTAAATTCTTTTCACGCAATTTACGGGATATTTACCGCATTTTCAAGGGGCTTTCCGTCGAAATAATCCCTGAGGTTGCCGAGGGTGATTTCCGCTATTCGTTTAAGAGCTTCCCTTGTCAAAAACGCCTGATGTGAGGTTACGAGCACGTTCGGCATTGCTATGAGCCTTGCAAGTGTATCGTCATGCAGGACACTCTCGGATAAATCCTCATAGAAAAATTCGCTTTCTTCTTCGTAAACATCAAGTCCCGCACCGCCGACCTTGCCGCTTTTTATTCCGTCAATGAGAGCTTCGCTGTCAATCAGTGCTCCTCTTGAGGTGTTGATTATAAATACCCTGTCTTTCATTACGGCAAGCGAATTGCTGTCGATTATATGGTAGGTTTCTGCGGTGAGAGGGCAGTGAAGCGAAATAATATCGGAACGTCGAAAAAGCTCGTTGAGCGACACATATTCAAGAAAGCCTTTTGCGGGAGCAGGGTCATATGCAATGACATTCATGCCGAGACCGCGGCAGATATCAACAAAGGTCATGCCGATTCTGCCCGTTCCTATTATTCCGACGGTCTTGCCGTAAAGGTCAAATCCAACAAAACCGTTGAGACTGAAGTTAAAATCCTTTGTACGGATATACGCTTTGTGTGTTTTGCGAACGAGTGTAAGGAGCAGAGCGAGAGCGTGTTCGGCTATGGCGTGGGGAGAATATGCGGGAACCCGCACAACGGGCATGATTTCACCTGCCGCTTTCAAATCGACATTGTTGTAGCCCGCACAGCGCAGGGCGATAAGCTCGATTCCGCATGAATGCAGGGTATGAATTGCCTGTTCATCTATAATATCGTTTACGAACGCAACAACGGCTCTCGAACCCTTTGCCATGACAGCGGTGCGGCGGCTGAGACGGGACTCAAAATATTCAATCTCTATGCCGTAATTTGCTTTTAACGCATCAAAATATATTTTATCGTAGGGCTTTGTATCAAAGAAAGCAATTTTGTTCATAAAAAAACCAGCCTTTCGGGTTTTAGTATTCCCCGAAAGGCTTGATTTATAACTTATTTCAGCTTGTGAATGAAAAGTCCGCTCAGGAGCTTCGGCTCAAACCATGTTGATTTCGGCGGCATCAGCTTGCCTGCATCGGCGATATCCATAAGCTCACGCAGAGTTGTGGGATACATTGAGAAAGCAAGGCACATATCCGAGGAAGCACGCCTTTCAAGCTCGCCGAGGCCTCTTATTCCGCCGACAAAATCAATTCTCTTGTCGGTTCTCGGGTCATCAATTCCGAGCACGGGAGAGATAAGGTTGTTCTGAAGAATGGAAACGTCAAGTGCATCAACGGGATCGTTTGCATCGAAGGTTCCCGCCTTTGCCGTCAGCTTGTACCATTCGCCGTCAAGAAGCATTCCGAAGGTATGAGCCTCAACGGGCTTGTATGCTTCCTTGCCTGCTTTTTCAACGGTGAAAGAGGCAGATATTTTTTCGATAAATTCAGCGGGAGTATTGCCGTTCAAATCACGCATGACACGGTTGTAATCCATGATTTCAAGCTCGTCGCACGAGAAAAGAACCGCAAGGAAGAAATTGAATTCCTCGTTGCCGTTAAAATCGGGGAGCTGCTCACGGCGTTTTAATCCAACCTTTACGGCGGAGGCGGCTCTGTGGTGACCGTCGGCAATATAAAGATAATCAATCTTTCCGAAAAGTGATGCGATTTCAGCATTTGTTTCGGGACAGTCAATGACCCAAACGGTGTTGGTAATTCCGTCGTCGGTGACAAAATCGTAAACGGGAGCGTGGGAATCCTTCCACTGTGCAACAATGGATGCCACTCTCTCCTGAGGACGGTAGGTAAGGAATATGGGGCCGGTGTTCGCATCGCAATAGTCAACATGATTGATTCTGTCCGCTTCCTTGTCGGCACGGGTAAGCTCATGCTTTTTGATTACATTGTTGATATAGTCGTCTATCGAAACACAGCCGACAAGTCCGGTTTGGCTTCTGCCGTTCATTATCTGACGGTAGATGTAGAAGCATTCGCTCTCGTCCTGCTTGCATACGCCGTCGGAAACGAGCTTGTCGAGATTTTCCCTTGCTTTGAGATATACCGCCTCGGAATAAAGGTCCGTACCCTCGGGCAGGTCGATTTCCGCTTTGTCAACGTGCAAAAACGAATACGGCTTTCCGATGACCGTCTGTGCCGCCTCTTTGCTGTTCATGACATCGTAGGGCAGGGCGGCTACCTGCGATGCGTATTCCGAAATCGGTCTTATTGCTTTGAAAGGCTTGAATACTGCCATAGTTTTAATCTCCCTGTTTCGGCAAGCGAGGCTCGCTCTAAATTTATAAATATATGTTACAATAATCTTAAAAGTTTGTCAATGATTATATTTTCATATTGCTTTTTAATTTTCCGTATTGTATAATGAGTAAAAAGGAGGCAGATATATGTTTTGTTCAAATTGCGGCAATCAATTGCCCGACGGTGCGAATGCCTGCCCGTCTTGCGGTACCGCAACGAATAACGCTCCCGTTGCAAATAAAAAAAGTACGCTAAAAGCTCCCGGAAAGGGTGCGAAAAGCTATGCGGCAATATTCACCGCTCTGCTTGTGTTTCCCTCAACTCTTTGCATAGCTCTTGATTTATCCTTTGATAAATATGATTATTGGTTCGGCTATGTTGTAGGTGCTTTGCTCTGTGTTTGGGTCTGTGCGGTTCTTCCCGTACTTAAAATAACGCCGCCCGCAGTTACCGCACTTGCGTGCTTTACCGTCATTGTCGGATATGTTTTCTTTATTGCCAACAAGACAGGGCATTTCGTTTGGCTCTATAAGCTCCTGCTCCCGATGTTCATTTTGAGTGCCGCTTTTATTGCGATAGATGTTGCTTTGATAGGCGACAAGGTAAAGGGACTTCACATCTTCTCGTTGCTTTCGGGTGAGGCTTGCCTTTGGATAATCGCTCTTGAAGCAACGCTCGATAATCTTGCAAAGGGCACCGTTGAGCTGGGCTGGTCGCTGATAATATCATGTGCATTTATTTCGGTAATAGCCGTGTTTGAAGCGTTCAGCTATGTGGGACGGTTAAATAAAAAGTAAACATAACAAAACACGGCCGTGCGTAAAAACACAGCCGTGTAATTTTTTTATCCGAGTTTTTCAAAGCCGTAGCTGTAGCAGGCGAACACATTGGGATAATCTTCATTCGCCTTAACGGTAAGAGTACCGTTGCCGTCAAGGTCGCCGAGTCTCAAAGAAACTCTTTCTGCAAGATTTTCGGCGGTAGTCTTGCCGGTGAGCATATCAAAAGCAGTTATCACCGCACCGCTGAGAAGCGTGGAGGCGAGAGGATATGAGTAAGCAAACAGCCGTGCATCACTGTCGGTCGGAAGTGCTTCCGAAAGAGCTTTTATATAGGAGGCGGTATCCGATATCTTTTCGGGAAGTGCGATATCAACATTTTCGGAAACGCCGTTATAAGCAGTGGGGAAGGAGGGGCAAATATACATAAAGCCTCTCTCCCGTGCAATGGCTACAAGCGTGGATTGAATAGAACTGTCGGTAGAGAAAAGCACAACATTCGTGCCCTCAATGGTCTTATTTTCAATAAGTCTTGCAACCGATTCTCTTGCATAGAGCTTGGATTGCTCCATTCCGCCCGAGAAGGTCGGGTCAACGGAACTGTCGTAAATAAAGGTGATTTCGTTTTCTTTGCAGATATTTTCAAAGTATGATTTTTCAGCCGCGTACAGCGGATTTTCGGTGTGGCGGTTGAATGAGAACATCACAAAATATTTTGCATCGTTCTTTTTTGCTGTTGATATGATGTCCGATGCGGCACTCTCCCAATCTGCACAAAGTACAAGGTCGGCAAATGATGAAACGGAATCCAATAAATCCTCAGGCTCGATGCAAAGCGTCAGCAGGTCGGGATTTATTTTTTTTGCGGAGGAAATTGCAAGGGATGTATATTGCGTTGCTCTTGCATAGACTATCGCACCGACGGAGGGATCCTTCGCAAGCTCCTGTGAGAGCTGCATTATCGGAGGATTGCCCGCTTTAAGGATTCTGCTGTCGGAGTATTCTTTAATGATAACATTGTCGGGATATGCCGCCGCAAGCTCCTGTGCCGCAAGATAATCCTCGGGATACTGTTCTTTAGGTGCGACGAGAACGGCAACCCTTTTATCGGGCAGGTCAATCGGCTCGGTCGGTTCTTTTTTACCGCAGGCGGCAAAGGAAAGAATAAATGTTACGGCAAGAAGCACCGCAAGAAATTTTTTAAGCATAAGATTACCTCTTTACTCCGACGTGCCTCGGGACATAAATTCGCTCAGTCCCTTGGGTGCAACGACGGTAATTTTGTCCGAATGAATATACAGCCAGCCGATGAGCTTTTCATCAACAAGAGCGTTGAGCTTGGCATCAATATAGCCTTTTTTCTCGGAACGTCTGAACTGCAGGGGAGAATCAAAGTAGTTTTCGACAAGCTCGGAATACTTTTCTTCAAAGCTGATAATAAGCCATTCGTATTTTCGACGGCTTGCCGATGCCTCGGAATTGTCAAAATAGTTGAGTGAAGTGAGCGGGTCACCGTCAAATACATTGTCGGAATCGGTGTCGAGAACTTCACAGCCCGCAATGCGGTTCATAGTGAGAAATTTAGGACTTGCAGGATCGTCGGGAAGCGTGAAAACGAGAGCCGAGGTCTCGGAGGTTATCACTATTTTCCACGGATTGACCGTTACGGATGTTGCTTTGAATGCATTGGAAAACGAATCTCCGGGGACACGCTGCGTTACCGTCAAGCGAGCCTGTTTTCCCGAATGAATTGCAAGACGCAGATTACGCAGGACTTCGAGAGAAACCACTTCTTTTCCGCTCTGGAAATTAAGATTTTTCGTTGTCTCGGTCAAAAGCTCAAGAGTCGGAATGCAGACGTTTGAACGCAGATGATTTTCTATGACCGCCACACCGTCACTTGTGAGAACCCTTGAAGAATATACCGCTTCAAGCATGAGATGAAGGGAAACATAGGAGTAGCTTTTTGCAATATAATACCCCTTTCCCTGAGGACGATTCACGCAAATGACCTTAAATGAGGTCTTGTTCAATGTCTTTATATCGTTCAGCAGTGTCCTGCGTGTTACCGTAAGTCCGTATTCTTCGAGCTTTTCGATAAGCTCGTCAACGGTTAAGAAATTAAATTCATCCGTATACAGCGTGAGAATTTCAACAATAATGAGAAGCCGCAGACGGACACCAAAACTTTCGCTCATATATAAACTCCGTGTTAATTCAATATGTTAATTTTTCGTTGATACTGCGAATCATATCGGCATCGAGCTTGAGAATCTTTCGGTCATATGTGTATATGCCGTTTACTTCAAATTCAACGTCGCTCACCTGAGTGTATACCGTAGCACACAAGCCCCTCTTTATGAGCGGAATTATTTGCATTTCATGAAGTCGCCTGTAGGCGTTTGAAAGTCCCTTGGCTCCCGCAAACATTATGTATCCGAACGAACGCTTCGGATTCCATGCGTGCTCGGTAATGTTGCGGCTGTAGCCGCCGTATTCGCTCAAAACGATGGGTCTGCCCTTTGTTCTGAACGGCATCGGAGCATTCACGGGAAGAATATACTTGTGTATACTCTTGAAATCCGGACCGCCTTGATCGTGCCAGCCGCTTGCGTGATCGACGAATCTCGACGGATCGTAATTCTTGACCGCAATACCGATTTCCTTTGCATCAAACTGTCCCCAACCCTCATTAAAAGGAACCCAACAGCAAACGGAAACGCAGTTATAAAGATTGTCTATCATGCCGAAAAGCTCGTCCTTGAACTCCTGCCTCCATTCGGGTTTCGTTCGCTTGAACGCCTTGTACATATTATCCTTAACATGAATGTTGACATTCGGAAGCACGCCTGCAAGCACGTTTCCGATATACTGTCCGCCGCTTATCATATCCTGCCAAACAAGCATACCCAGCCTGTCGCAATGATAATACCAGCGTAGCGGCTCCTCCTTGATGTGCTTTCGCAGCATGTTGTAGCCGAGCTCCTTCATGCTTTGAATGTCAAATATCATAGCCTCATCCGTGGGAGCAGTCAGCTGACTTTCGGGCCAATAGCCTTGATCAAGCAGTCCTTTTTGAAAATATGGCTTGTTGTTTAGCCCGAGTCTCGGAATGCCTCTGTCATCTTTAACAACGGAGAATTTACGCATACCGAAGTAGCTCGAAACAACATCCCGATTGCCGTTGCAGTCAAGGGTCAATATCAATGAATAAAGGAACGGATTTTCGGGACTCCACAGCTTTGCATTGGGAACGGGAACGGCGGCTTTGTCCGCAATTTCACCGTCAAAAACAATGCTGTCACCGTCAAGAATTTTTGCATAGAGCTTGCCGCCGCATTTGCAGGTTCTGTTGACCGATATGCGGATAACACCCGTGTCTATATCGGGGACAAGACGAAGAGAGTCTATTCGGCAATGATTTACCGGTTCGAGCCACACCGTCTGCCATATGCCCGAGGTTGCGGTGTACCAAAAGCCCTTTGTGACAAGCACCTGCTTGCCCCTTTGCTGATGCCCCGAATCGGTCGGGTCGTACACCTTTACAACAAGCTCGTTTTCACCCGACACAAGAAGCTGAGTTATGTTGAATGTGAACGGATTATATCCGCCCGTGTGTTCACCGGCGAGCTTGCCGTTTACCCACACGCTGCATTGCCAATCGACTGCACCGAAATGCAGGAGAGCCTCTTTGCCGTTAAATTCGTTGCCTACGGTGAATTTCTTGCGATACCACAGCCTTTGATTCGGCTTTAGCTGCTTGCCTACACCGGAAAGCTCCGATTCAATCGAAAACGGGACAAGTATCTTGCCGTCGTATTTTTTCGGTGCGGAAGCATTTTCGTCGGTTATCGCATAATCATATTCGCCGTTGAGACACAGCCAATCTTTTCTTTCAAATTGGGGTCTCGGATATTCGGAAAGGGGAAGCTGTCTGTCAACCTTGTCAAACCATTGAGTTCTCAATTCGCCCATTTTGTCGCTCCTATCCTTCGTATATATCGTTGAGCCGCCAACCGCTGTCAATGCGTACTGCCGTGGCGGTAATAACTGCTGTGCTTGAATCGGCTTTCGTTACGGGAACGGTCAATTCACATTCGTTCTCGGATATCATGCGTGCCGTTGTTGATTCTATATCCCATTGCGACGGTACACTTTTTGCGTTCAGCATTGAAGAATTTACGCAGAACATACCGTCTATCATGGCGTATTTGTTCATGCCGAGCAGCTTTTGTGCCGCCTCTTCCGTATAAGAGGAACGAACGGAGCTTTCAAGCTCGGCAAGATTTCTGAATTTATCCGAAATTACGCGGTAGTAAAGCTGAGAATCCTTTTCAACGCTTTTGCCGTTTTCGGGAGTCAAAGAACCGCAGATAAAAACCTCATTCACAAAATATTCGTTTGAATAAAGCAGGAGCTTCATCGACGTGAGCAAGCCCTCGCCCACATAGCTTTCGGGACTTTGTACGGTTGTTGCAGAGCTGTCATTCGGCGTGCTTGTGCAGCCGACAAGAAGCAGGAGACATACCGCAAGAAGCAGTGAAAAAGCCTTTTTCATGCAAAAACTCCTTTCAGGAAATCTTTTAACTATTATATACAATTTATGCCGTTTAGTCAATCAATTATCGCTTTTTTATAAAGAAAATAATAATTTTTTGGTTTTTTAATTTCTACCGTAACATAAAAAACAATGCGGAGATATATTTCAAATGCCGATTTTCGCGTAATGGTACGGTGTGATTTTAGGCAAGGGGGTCAAAGTAAATCACAGCTTATTTTCTGTAGCAAGGCAGGATTTAGTTAGCCTCCCTCTGACGAGGGGCGAAAATACAATTCAGCCATGATATATATTTCGGATTATTTTCTGTAGCAAGGCACGATTCAAATCGCCTCCCTTGCCTAAAGGGAGGGGGACCGCTTGCGGTG
>CAZPMK010000048.1:0-9866 GCA_964587915.1 uncultured Clostridium sp. | reverse complement strand
GTATTATATAATGTGGGATACGAGTACGGATAACGGCACTCGCAGGGCTTGCGTGTGCAGAACATAAATAATTATGCTAAATTTTATAAAGAACAGGAGAACTCATGCAAAAAAAGAATACATCTGCGAAAGGAAAAACGCAGAACAGTCAAAAGACACAGAAAACACAGCAAAAGGCGGCACCGAAAAACCGTAGGCCGACACAGGGCACACAGCAGACCGCCGGACGTTCAAAGCCGAGAAACGGGTCGGCGAAGAAACGCAGCAGGACGGAAAGAGAGCTGCCGATTAAAATTTCATTTCTCGGCGGTCTTAACGAGGTCGGCAAAAACATGACCCTTTATGAGTACAAGGAGGATATGTTCCTTGTCGATTGCGGTCTTGCATTCCCCGATCCCGAAATGCCGGGTGTTGACCTTGTAATTCCCGATTTCACATATGTTGAACGCAACGCGGAGAAAATCAAAGGAATCGTCATAACTCACGGTCACGAGGACCACATAGGAGCATTGGCTTATCTGCTAAAGACGGTGAATATTCCCGTATACGGAACAAAGCTCACCATAGGACTTATTCAGGGCAAGCTCAAGGAGCACGGGCTTCTCGGCAGTGCAAAGCTCCATGAGGTATCGCCCGGAGACATAATAAAGCTCGGTGCTTTTACCGTTGAGATGATTCACGTAAATCACTCCATTCCCGATGCCATAGCTCTTGCAATAAAATGCGACTGCGGAACGGTTATTCAAACGGGCGACTTCAAAATAGACAGTACCCCGATAGACGGCGGTATGATAGATCTTTCAAGGTTCGCACAGCTCGGTGACGAAGGAGTTTTATGCCTGCTTTCCGATTCGACCAACGCCGAAAGACCGGGATATACCGAGAGCGAACGCAAGGTAGGAGAATCCTTTGAGGTTCTTTTCAGAAAGGCAGGCAGAAGCCGCATAATCGTTGCGACCTTTGCATCGAACATTCACCGCGTACAGCAGATAATCAACGTTGCAAGCTCCCTTGACCGAAAGGTTGCGATAATGGGCAGAAGCCTTGAAAACGTTGTAAATATCAGTGCACAGCTCGGCTATTTGAATATCCCCGATAACGTGCTTATAAGCGGAGATCTCATAAACAGATACCCCGCAGAAAAGCTCGTCATAATAACGACGGGCAGTCAGGGAGAGCCTATGTCGGCATTGTCGAGAATGGCTTTTTCCGATCACCGTAAGGTTGAAATCTGCCCCAATGATTATGTCATAATATCCGCAACTCCCATCCCCGGCAACGAAAAGACCGTAGGCAATGTCGTCAATGAGCTTATGAAGCTCGGAGCACAGGTAATATACGAAAAAATGTACGATGTTCATGTTTCGGGTCACGCCTGTCAGGAGGAGCTGAAGCTGATGATGGGCCTTGTTAAGCCGAAGTATTTTATACCCGTACACGGTGAGCAAAAGCATCTTCACAAGCACGCAATGCTTGCCGAGACAATGGGCATTGAAAAGGAAAATATCTTCATTGCCGATAACGGTTATACCGCAGAAATTACGAATACCGAAATAAAAGCCGGAAATCCCGTGCCCGCAGGCAGAGTTTTTGTTGACGGATACGGCGTCGGCGATGTCGGAAGCGTCGTTCTCAGAGACAGAAAGCATCTCGGTCAGGACGGCATAATAGTCGTTACCGCATCACTCGATTACGAGACGGGTCAGCTCATAGCGGGACCCGAGGTGATTTCAAGAGGCTTTGTATATGTTAAGGAAGCGGAAGAACTTATCGAAAAAGCAAGAAAGGTAGCCGAAAAATCCCTTGAAAATTGCTATTATTCCAATATAAATGATATGGCGGCAATCAAGGGTAAATTGAGGGATGCCGTTTCGCATTTCGTATATGAGCAGACAAAGAGAAGCCCGATGGTTCTTCCGATAATTATGGAGGTATAAATGAAATTCAGAGGTTTTTGGTATGACGGCGTACTCATCGGCTTGACGGCGGTGTGTGCGGCGGCGTTCATTGCGGCTACCGTTTTTGCAGAGCCCAAGCTGGCTATTGCGGAATGTATAGCCGTGCTTGCCGTTGCCGTAATTGCGTTCGTCAGGGTCTTTTCCGCCAAAAAAAGATACAGAAAATTTCTTGTTAAAACCTCAAAAAAGCTCGATTATACCGATTCGAGAGTTCTTTCCTCTCTGCCGTTTCCCGTTGCCGTGTGCGACTCGAACGGCTACATAAGATGGGCGAGCGAACGCTTCATTTCCGAGATAGCGGGCGGGGAGATAACTCAAAGCTCCCACATTGACGCTTTTACGAATGCGATCGGTCTTGATACGATTATGAACGAGGACGAAACGGGTGTGTTCGTCGGCGGAAAATACTATTCGGTATACACCGTTGACTACAGGAGCGGCGGAGAGCATTTTTGCGTGCTCCATTATCTTGACAACACTCATTTCAAGGAAATCGAAACGGAATATATGATGAGTCGTCCGTATGTCATTCTTATTAAGACGGATAATCTCGGCGATTCAAGAACGGATTTTCGTGACAGCGAAAGAGCTGAGCTGAGAAGCAATATTGAAGCGATGCTTGATGAGTGGAGCGATTCCTATTCAAGCACCGTCAACCGAATAAATGACGACCGATATATGATAATCACCGAGCACCGAAACGTTGAACGCATGACGGAGGACAGATTTTCCGTGCATGACAGGGTGCGTGATTTTGAATATAAGGGAAAGCGTGCAAACGTAACTTTATCCATGGGCGTTGCCTCGGGTGCCGATATTACCGCAAGCGAAAAGCTGGCGAGAAAGGCTTTGCGTATGGCTCTGAGCAGAGGCGGCGACCAAATTGCCATATATAATGAAAAAGAAAAAAACGGCTATGTTTATATCGGCGGCAAGGAGGAAGCCAAAGAACGGCTCAACCGTGTCAGCAGCAGAATTATCGGCTCGACCCTTGCGGAGCTTATAAGGGGCAGCGAAAATGTTATAATCGTCGGTCATGCCCATACGGATTTTGATGCCATAGGTGCGGCGGCGGGTCTTGCCTGTGCGGCGAGGAGCTTGGAAGTTCCCGCATACATTGTAACCGATATGCACGAAACTCTTGCAATGCCGCTTATCGAAAGACTCAAAAATGAGGGGTTCGGGGATTTGTTTGTCACCGAATCCGAAGCAAACGAGCTTCTCACCAAAAAGAGCCTGCTTATAGCGGCGGATACCCACATCAAGAGCTTCATTGAATTTCCGCAGCTTTACACGGCGGCGAAAAAGCGAGTCATTATCGACCACCACCGTTTGACACAGCCCGATGACGGAAGTGCCGAAATATTCCACCACGACCCCGCGGCATCGTCAACGAGCGAAATGGTTGCGGATATGCTTGAATATCTTGCACCCGATATTGACATTCCCGAGGTGATAGCCGAAGCTCTGCTTGCAGGTATAATGCTCGATACAAAATATTTTGTCTTGCGTGCAGGCGTGCGAACCTTTGAAGCGGCGGCGTTCCTGAAAAGCAAGGGAGCGGATTTGGTAAAGGTAAAACGGCTCTTTGCCAATTCCATGGATACCGGGAAGCAAATAACAACTGCCGTTTCCTCCGCACAGGCTCATAACGGCTGTGCGATATCAAGGGTCAATTCGGATTCGGATAACATAAGAATAATAGCGGCACAGGCGGCGGACGAGCTGCTGAACGTTAACGGAATAAAGGCATCATTCGTGATGTTTGAAGCTGACGGAGCGGTTAATATTTCAGCCCGAAGTCTCGGTGATATGAATGTTCAGCTTATCATGGAGGCACTCGGAGGCGGCGGTCACCAAACAATGGCGGCGTGCAGTCTCAAGGGCGTTGATATGGACAAAGCGGAAAAATCGCTGTGTGCGGCAATTGATGATTATAAAAATAAAAATGCCAAATAAGGAGTAGATTTTATATGAAGGCTGTACTTTTACAGGATGTTAAAGGATTGGGCAAAAAGGGGGAGCTTGTCAATACCTCCGACGGTTACGCAAGAAACTTTCTTTTCCCGAGAAAGCTCGCAATGGAAGCCAATTCGCAGGCGATGAGCGAGCTTAAAAACAGAGAAGCGGCAGAAAAGCATCGTATAGATACCGAGATTGCTGCGGCAAAAGCGGCGGCGGCAAAAATAGAGGGCAAAACGGTAAAGCTCACCGCAAAGGCGGGAGCAAACGGTAAGCTGTTCGGCTCGATAACCTCAAAAGATGCGGCGGCGGCAATATCAAAGCAGTTTTCACTTGAGCTTGATAAGCGTAAGATAGTCATGGAGGATATAAAGGCGTTCGGCACGTATCCCGTTGAGGTCAAGCTCTATAACGGAATATCTGCTTCCGTATTTGTAATGGTCGGAGAATAATTCAAACGGAGAACCGAAAATGGAAGATAACAGCTTGCTTTCACTTGAAAATATAACAATGCCGTTCAGCCTTGAGGCGGAGCAGGCGGTGTTGGGCAGCGTTCTTGTTGACCCTGCCTGTCTTTCTCAGGCGGCGGTATACATAAATCCCGAATCGTTTTATCTGCCTCAGCATAATTCGATTTTTGCCGCCATGCTCACTCTTGACGGAATGGGTACCAAGATAGACCCTCTTGTTGTGCTTGACAGGCTTGTACAGGACGGTGTGTATGAAAGCACGGCAGGTAAGAATTATCTGTTCGAGCTTGCTCAAATGGTTCCCTCAACGGCAAATGTTGAAATGTACGCCAAAATCGTGCGTGAAAAATTCTATATCAGAACGCTGATAAAAATTTCAAGCGAAACGATAGAGAACGCGGTAGCACAGGAGGAAACGGCGGATGCTCTTCTCGACAACGCAGAGCAAAAGATATACAACATTCGTCAGGGCAAGACCACAAATGCTCCCTCAAAGCTCAAGGATATCATTGTAAACAATGTTTATGATACCCTCAAAAAAATTACGGGCGAGGATAAAGAGCTTTATAAAGGCTACACAACGGGCTTCAGCGATCTTGATAAGGTACTCACGGGTCTCAACCGCTCCGACCTTATAATCGTCGGTGCAAGACCTGCGATGGGTAAAACCTCCTTTGCGTTGAATCTTGCGAGAAACGTTGCGGCTGTCGGCAAACGCAAGGTACTGTTCTTTTCTCTTGAAATGACGAAGGAACAGCTTGCAATGCGTGTTCTCGGCACGGAAGCGAGAGTTTCCAGTATGAAAATGAGAAACGGCAGTATATCCAAGGACGAATGGATACGGCTCGGCACGGCAACCTGTGCTCTCAATGACTGCGAGCTGTATTTTGATGATACGTCGAGCATAACAGTTCCCGAAATGAAAGCGAAAATACGGCGGCTCGGCGGCGTTGAATGTGTTATTATCGACTATCTCGGACTTATCAAAGGCAGCACAAGAGCCGAAAACAGAGTAAACGAGGTCAGTGAAATAACGAGAAGCCTTAAAATGATGGCAAAGGATTTGAATATCCCCGTCATCTGCTGTGCTCAGCTTTCCAGAGGCACCGAGGCGAGAGGAAAATCACATAAGCCTCAGCTTGCGGATTTGCGTGAATCAGGCTCCATTGAGCAGGATGCAGATATCGTCATGATGCTTTACCGTCCCGATTACTATAAGGGCGAAAACGAGGATGTCGATGCCTCCGAGGAGCAGGACAGCGTAAACAAGGTTCAGGTGCTTGTTGTCAAAAACCGTCATGGTGAAACGGGTACGGTTGAATTTGCATGGGACGGCGAGCATACATTGTTCCTTCCTTTGGAGAAAAATTACGATGATAGATAAGGTTATCCGCACCGTAGAAAAATATAATATGCTTCCGGAAAACGCAAGGGTCATTGCGGCACTCTCGGGCGGGAGTGATTCAATGGCAATGATTACCGCCTTGCTTATGCTGAAAGAGAAATATTCCTTTACTCTTGAGGCCGCCCATGTAAACCACGGAATACGAGGTGAGCAGGCGGATTGCGATGAACGCTTTGTGCGTGATTTCTGTGAATCGAAGAATATTCCGCTCCATGTGCTCAGAGCCGATGTCATCGGTGAAGCCCAAAAAAGCGGCGAGGGCTTGGAGGAAGCGGGCAGACGGGTACGCTATGCCTTTTTCGACTCACTCGGAGAGGATGCTCTCATTGCGACCGCCCACAATTTGAACGACAAAACGGAAACCTTTCTGTTCAACTTTGCCCGAGGAAGCTCCCTCAAAGGGCTTTGCTCCATTCCGGCGGTGCGGGGCAGAATAGTAAGACCGATAATCGACTGCACAAAGGTGGAGATACTTGCTTTCTGTGAAAAAAACGGCGTTGATTACGTGACCGATGCCACGAATGCGGATATTGTTTATTCAAGAAATCGTATAAGGCACACCGTTATTCCTCAGCTCAAAAGCATAAATCCCGCATTTGAACGCTCGGCGGCAGGCTGTATGGAGCTTCTTGCACAGGATGAGGAGCTTTTATCCTCACTTGCAAAAACGCTTCTGGACGGTGCAAGGTGCGAAAACGGAATTTCCGTAAAACCGATTGCCGATGCCCACGTGTCACTTGCGAGGCGTGCTCTTGCGGCGGCTGTTCATGAAGAATGCGGAGTCACTCCCGACAGAGAAGCACTCGAAAGACTGCTCGGAATACTGAAAAGCGGAGGAACCGTTCAAATAAACGGCGGAATTACGGTAAGAGTTCGGCACGGTATGCTCGAATTTCCGCAGGGTACACATGAAAGTCTGCCCGAAACGGAGCTTTGCGAGGGTGAAACCGTCTTTGGCGGTGCAGCCGTTACCGCACGCATAATTCACAACTGCGAAACAATAAATTCACAAAAACTTTCTAAACATGACTTGGAATATCGGCTCGATTGTGATAAAATACAAGGAAAGCCGATTTTAAGAGGCAGGCAGGCGGGCGACAGGCTCAGCCTAAAGTCTCGAGGCTGTACCAAAACTCTCAAAAAGCTCTTTAATGAGCTTGCCGTTGCACCCGAGGAACGCGGTACGAGAATAGTGCTTGCCGATGACGGCGGTGTCCTTTTTGCGGAGGGGCTCGGCTGTGATTCAAGAGCTTGCGTTACAAACGAAACGAAACGGATACTTGCCGTTTCGATAAAAAGATAATTATGGGGTATGAAAGGAATGCCGGAATGAATATTATCAATGATATAGAAAAGGTTTATTACAGCGAGGAGGAGCTGCAAGCCATAGTCGAAAGGCTCGGCAAGCAGATAAGTGAGGATTATAAAGACAAGAATCTTCTTATGGTCAGCATTCTCAAGGGCTCCGTTATTTTTATGGCGGATTTGATGAGAAGCATAACCGTTCCCTGCAAGATAGATTTTATGTGTACCTCCGCATACGGTTCAAAGACCTCCAATTCGGGAGCGGTAAAAATAGTTAAGGATCTTGACATAAATCTTGAGGGCTATGACGTTCTCATTGTTGAGGATATTCTCGATTCGGGAAAAACTCTCAGCTACGTTAAAGGTCTGCTTGAGGGCAGAAATCCCCGAAGCATCAGAATTTGTACTTTGCTCGACAAGCCCGAACGCAGAGTTGTTGATTTGAAAGCCGATTATTCGGGAACGGATGTGCCCGATGAATTCGTTGTCGGCTACGGCTTGGATTACGATGAAAAATACAGAAATCTTCCTTATATCGGCGTTCTCAAGGAAGAAATCTACAGTAAATAATTGTTCCGCCGTGCGGAAAGCTACTTAAAGGAGTGATAGTTCCAATTGAACAGCGATAAGAACAACAGAAACATTAAAAGAAAGCTGCTTGTGCTTTTGCCGTATATTCTCATTCCGGCAATGATACTTGCGGGACTTTCCTATTACATCAGCTCCCGGTCAACAGAAAAGCTCGAATATTATGAGCTTGTTTCCATGTTTGACGAGGGAAAAATAACCGAATATAAGCTGAATCTCAGCAGCGGTGCTCTTGTCTACAAAACCGCCGATAGTGACAAGGAAATGACCTTTACAGTGCCGAGCGTCAGCCTGTTTGTCGAGGATATCCATGAGGGTGTTATCGAGTATAACCGTGCTCATCCCGATTCCATGATTAAGGCGGGCTATGTTACAGGCTCAACGGGTCAATGGATATACAATATCGTACCGACTTTGCTTTTGCTTGTGGCGATGGGTCTGCTGACTTTCTTCATGTTCAGAAGAATGAACCAGACCATGACGAATGAAACCAACCGCACAATGAGCTTCGGCAAGGCGAGAGTAAAGCAGGTCAAGGACGAAAAGAGAAAGACCACCTTTAACGATGTTGCGGGAGCGGATGAAGAAAAGGAGGAGCTTGCGGAAATAGTCGAGTTCCTTAAAAATCCCGCAAAATTTGATGCTCTGGGTGCGAGAATCCCCAAGGGCGTATTGCTTGTAGGCCCTCCGGGTACCGGTAAAACTCTGCTTGCAAGAGCGGTTGCCGGCGAAGCAAACGTGCCTTTCTTCTCGATATCCGGTTCGGATTTCGTTGAAATGTATGTCGGTGTCGGTGCATCGAGAGTTCGTGACCTGTTTGATCAGGCAAAGAAAAACTCTCCCGCAATAATTTTCATCGACGAGATTGATGCCGTCGGCAGACACAGAGGTGCCGGTATGGGCGGCGGACACGATGAAAGAGAACAAACACTCAATCAGCTTCTTGTTGAAATGGACGGCTTCGGAGCGAACGAGGGCGTTATAGTTATTGCCGCAACCAACAGACCCGATATCCTTGACCCCGCACTTCTCAGACCCGGTCGTTTTGACCGTCAGGTAACGGTGAATTATCCCGATACCAAAGGCAGAGTGGAGATACTCAAGGTTCACGCCAAGGGTAAGCCCATAGCTCCCGACGTTGATTTTGAAAGCATTGCCCATGCAACGGTGGGCTTTACGGGTGCCGATCTTGAAAATCTGCTCAATGAAGCGGCTCTTCTTGCGGCACGCACGGATAAAAAGGCGATAACCATGGAGGAGATTGACGAAGCGGCTCTTAAGGTCGAGGTCGGCTCCGAAAAGAAATCGCATAAGATGAACGAAAAAGCCAAGAGACTCACCGCTTATCACGAGGCGGGTCATGCGGTGTCGAATTTCTATCTTGAAAATGTTGACCCCGTTCATCAGATATCCATTATCCCGAGAGGCATGGCGGGAGGATATACCCTCCACAGACCCACGGAGGATAAGAATTATACTTCTAAGAACGAAATGCTCGACAGTCTTGTGAGCCTGCTCGGCGGCAGAGTTGCCGAAGCTCTTGTTATCGGCGATATTTCAACGGGAGCCTCCAACGATATCGAGAGAGCAACCGATATAGCACGCAGCATGGTTACAAAGTACGGCATGAGCGAAAAGCTCGGTCCCATCGCTTTCGGCGATCAGAGCAATGAGGTTTTCCTCGGTAAGGATTTCAACCATGTAAGGAATTATTCCGAAAACGTTGCATCGCAGATTGATGAGGAAATTGAAACTATTATCAAGCGTGCCTATGCAAAGACGAACGAAATTCTTTCGGAACACATGGATAAGCTCCACGCTGTTGCAAGAATGCTTCTCGAAAAAGAAAAGATTGACGGTGCGGAGTTCCTTGCCCTGATGACGGGCGATCAAGCACAGCCCGAGACGGCGGAATAATCGAATATGTAAAAAGAGCCGTAAGCCCCGAAAGGAGTTTACGGCTCATTGGTTGTGGGTATAAAAAATGAACAATGAACAATATCTTGAAAGAAGATACCCAACTGTCGTCTCTTGCAAATCCGATAAAGTATCTAAATCCATTATACCGTTCATTATTCATTAATTAATGCCCCTGATCGCGCAAGCAAAGGCATTCTGGTGCCGGTGACCGGACTTGAACCGGTACGGTGTTGCCACCGAGGGATTTTAAGTCCCTTG
>CAZPMK010000047.1:0-10390 GCA_964587915.1 uncultured Clostridium sp. | reverse complement strand
TCACATTGAGAAATTCCGGATGCCGGATTGAAATTGAAAGCGGGACGAACGCCGTTGCTGGTATCGTCAGTACCAAAGCCGCCGTCGCCGTCGACGTAGCCGTCGTTGAAGACTATGTATGTACCGCAGGAATAAGCACCGGCAGAACGCAAGTGCCAATAAGCGTATCCACCAGATCTATCAACCCACAGTCCCTGACTCTTTGCATAATCACTGCCCTGTGCTATACGTGTCTCATTTTCATCTGCTGATGAACTGAAGCCGTAGCTTTCGTCGAATGCATCGCTATATGAAAGTAAATATATTTTGTCGTTTGTAGTAGATGTCGACTCTTCGTTGAATTTTTCAGTTTCAACAGCCGTTTCCGATATTATATTCTGTTGTAAACTCGAAAAAGCGGTATTTATGAAATCATCATTGAGCCACTTTCTGATGCTGCTGTGTTCGTAATCGTTTGCATAATACCTATTACCGTTTTCGTCAGGCTCTCCGTAATAGTAACCGTTTTCCATAATGATATAATTGTTAAACGCCTGTGAATCGAGCAGGGTTTCACTCATTACCATACCCTTTGCCGGATCAAGCACACGCCAAGTTATCGGCTCATACTTGAACCAGTATACCGTTCCGGTGCTGTAGCCGTTTTCATATTGATATGTATCCATATCGGAAGATGATTCATATCCTGTGTAATACGGTCTGTAGGCATCAAAAACAACGCCTCTGTATTTGTTTCCGTTGTAAATGATATCCTTGTAACGCATATAATCCTTTGCGGCCATTCCGCCGTCAGCTACAGTACCCGTGCCGCTGTAATAGCCGTAGGAAGTCCATGCTGCGGTGCCCTTGGTCGCAACCTCTGCCTGTGCGTTAAGAGCGGCAAGTGTTGTATCGTCCTTCACCTCGCTCTGCGGATACCAGCCGAATTCAAAGGTGTCGCCGACACCGTAATCGGTGATTTTTTCTTTAACAACCGGCTGCTGAACAATTGCAGATGCCGGATTGAAATTGAAAGCGGGACGAACGCCGTTGCTGGTATTGCAAGTAAAAAATGCGTTGCCGACGTTGCCGTCGCCGGAGACTATGCATGTAGCGTTGGAAAAAGAACCGGCAGAACGCAAGTTCCAATTAGAGTTTCCATTGTGGCCGGGTAATACAAACAACCCTTGACTCTTTGCGTAATCGCTGCCCTGTGCTATGCGTGCCTCATTTTCATCTGCTGTTGAACTGAAGCCGTAGCTTTCGTTCAATGCATCGCTATATGAAAGAAGATATATTTTATCATATGTTGGTTCGGAATTATATTCCGAATATGGTTTGTTGTATGCCGAGTTGTCAAGTGTGGTTGTCGCTATTATATTCTGCTGTGAACTCGAAAAAGCGGTATTTATGAAATCATCATTGAGCCATTTCCTGATGCTGCTTTCGGGATAATTGTTTGCATAATACTTGTTGCCGTTTTCGTCAGGCTCTCCGTAAAAGTCATCGGTTACTTCATCTATGATGGCATAGTTGTTAAATGCCTGAGAATCGAGCAGGGTTTCGCTCATTACCATACCCTTTGCCGGATCAAGCACACGCCAAGTTATCGGCTCATACTTGAACCAGTATACCGTTCCGGTGCTGTAGCCGTTTTCATATTGATATGTATCCATATCGGAAGATGATTCATATCCTGTGTAATACGGTCTGTAGGCATCAAAAACAACGCCTCTGTATTTGTTTCCGTTGTAAATGATATCCTTGTAACGCATATAATCCTTTGCGGCCATTCCGCCGTCAGCTACAGTACCCGTGCCGCTGTAATAGCCGTAGGAAGTCCATGCTGCGGTGCCCTTGGTCGCAACCTCTGCCTGTGCGTTAAGAGCGGCAAGTGTTGTATCGTCCTTCACCTCGCTCTGCGGATACCAGCCGTATTCAAAGGTGTCGCCGACACCGTAATCGGTTATCTTGGTATTTACCGGCTGCTGAACGATTTCGGATGTCAGATTGAAATTGAAAGCGGGACGAACGCCATAGCCGGTAGCGTTAGAACTAGCGAAGGGGGTCACGCTGTAACCGCCGCCGTTGACTGCGCAGGTATGTCCGGAATCAATACCGGCAGAACGCAAACGCCAATTAGAGCTCAGTCCTTGACTTTTTGCGTAATCGCTGCTCGGTGCTGTGCATATAAAGCTGCGGTCTGAATTTTCGACTTCTGTTTTAGAAAGCAGATATATCTTGTCGCTGATTGTTGTCGAACCGTCAAGATTTTGGGCTGTCATAATACCCTGTTGTGAACCCGAAAAAGCGGTATTTATGAAATCATCATTGAGCCACTTTCTGATACTGCTGTGTTCGTAATCGTTTGCATAATACCTATTACCGTTAACCGTCTCTCCGTAATATTCACCGTTTTCTTCATCTTTGATGACATAGTTGTTAAATGCCTGAGAATCGAGCAAGGTTTCACTTATTACCATACCCTTTGCCGGATCAAGCACATGCCAAGTTATCGGCTCATACTTGAACCAGTATACATTGTTCGGATTGTAGCCGTTGTTATCTTGAAATACAAAATTTAAATCTGATGATTCATATCCTGTGATAGTCGGTCTGTAGGTATCAAAAACAACGCCTCTGTATTTGCTTCCATTGTAAATGATATCCTTGTAACGCATATAATCCTTTGCGGTCATTTCGCCGTCATACCAAGTGCCCGTGCCGCTGTAATAGCCGTAGGAAGTCCATGCTGCGGTGCTTGCCTTGATTGTTTCGGCACTTGTTGCGGTAACCTTTGCCTTTTCGTTAAGAGCGGCAAGTGTTGCGGTGTCCTCTACCTTGCTCTGCGGATACCAGCCGAATTCAAAGGTGTCGCCCGCCTCGTACTCGGTTATCTTTTTGGGTGTCGTCTCCGCACTTACCCCTTGCAATGCAAGCGGCACACAGCCAATCACAAGGACAAGGCAAAGAATTGCGGACAGCAGCTTTTTGATTTTCATGTTTTTCCCTCCGAAAGTTTATTTCCCGAGCATACCCTGTAATAATTTGATTCCGAAACCGACGAGTCGGTATACTTTGGGTCATAATAATTATAGAATACTTTTTGGGAAAATGCAATACTTTGTGACGGATTTAAGACTGATATTTCCGAACAAGCAGCGGTGTTTCGGTGCATTCGGAATGATTTTTGTGCGATACGGTGCATATACATAATAAAAAAGCGTAGGAGCGGGAAAATGAACAGCAGAAAATCAAACGAAAAATCCCATGAAATCATCAGCGTAACGATATGTATTCTTGTTGTTGTCGCAACGCTCATCAGCGGCAGTGCGAGCAAGCTGTCCCTTGCATCGGCGGAAATAGTGTTCCGTTCTCCAAAAAACGAAAGCGTACAATCCGTACCCGAGAAAAGCAGGGCATTATCCGTCACAAAGCAGAGCGTTACGGTACCGAATACGGTTTCCGACGACATCACGCAAACGCCCGCCGACATTCTTGCGATAATCAAAAAATACACCGCACTTCTTGCAGACGACAAGCGGGATGCCGACATCAAGGCGACTACATACGGAAAAACGGGAGCAACGCATATTTTTGAAAATATCAGGGTACGCAACACGACGGATACAAAATCTCTTGACATTGAAAAGGTACTTGCCGAGCCATTTGAGCTGTCTGTGGACAAATCAAAGCCGTCGGTATTGATTTTTCATTC
The DNA here is from genome assembly GCA_964587915.1 of uncultured Clostridium sp. Classification (GTDB taxonomy): domain Bacteria; phylum Bacillota; class Clostridia; order Oscillospirales; family Acutalibacteraceae; genus CAG-177. The sequence continues at coordinate 6,693 of CAZPMK010000047.1, read as the reverse complement.
CCACACCTCGGAGGGGTACGAGCTTATCGAGAGGAGCTGGTACGCAGAGGGAAGCACGTCACGCAGTAACGATGAGGCGATAAACGTTGTTCGGGTCGGCACGGAAATTGAGAATTATCTGACGGAAAAGGGGTATACTGTTATCCATGACAAGACAATACATGACGACAATTACACCGGCTCATATCCGCATTCGAGAAAAACGATTGAAAAGCTGCTTGCGGAAAATCCGCAGATACAGGTAGTTCTTGACATTCACCGTGATTCGATAACGCTTGACGACGGTACAAAGATAAAGCCGATAACGGAAATCGGCGGTAAAAAGGCGGCTCAGCTCATGATAATTACGGGGGCAGAAGAGGGCAAGGTGGAGGATTTTCCCGATTGGGAATATAATCTGCGTTTCGCCTTACGGCTCCAAAAGCGGTGTGAGGATATGTTCCCCGGCTTGATGCGTCCCGTGCTGTTCTCCCAGCGTAAGTACAACATGGATATAACACGTTTCAGTCTGCTGATAGAAATGGGCAGTGAAGCAAACACGCTTGAGGAGGCTTGCTATTCGGGCAGACTTCTTGCCTCGGCACTCGCCTCCCTCATGGATGAATATGCAAAGGGTGATTAAATGAAAATATGGAAGAATTACGCCGTTATCGCCGTGCTGTGCCTTGCGGTCACGCTGTGCGCCGTATTCACTTGCATAGCGGATGAAAATTCACAAAAAATCATATACGACCGTGATGCCGCCGTGCTTGTGCTCGGGAGCGGTGACAACGCCGTAACGCAGGGAGCAACGGATATTTCGGGTACGGTGGAAAAATGTCTTTCTGTAATAAAAACAGCGGCAGGTTTTGCCCCGCCGCCGATAAGCTGTATATATTGGTTAATTGCAAATTTTGCCGATTTTATTTGAGGAAATCGGTGTTATCAAAGACGAGCACCATCCAGCCGTCAAGGTCAATCCGTTCGCAAGCAAGAGCATCGCACAGGAACCAATCGTTTGTTGCTCGCAATGTTTCAACCTCGGAATCCGAGAGCAGGAGAAAATATTTATCCACGCCCTCCTGAGTCTCAAACCATTTGATATTCGCCTGATATTTGCAGGGTGTAACGCCGTCGGAATTGACGTCAACATTTGCCGCGTGCACATCGGAATCCGAAAGAACGGTTATAACCTGAGAATTCCAGAAGGTCGCATAGCCGTAATCGAGCCCCCTGCTCTCAAGCTCCTTGATGATTCCGTATTGAGGATTAAATTCAATGCCGTTTCGGGGCATTTTTACAATTGTCACGGTTGAAACAACGGACAAAAGTACAAGCAGGCAGGCAGCCAGAGCTTCAAATCTCACGGAGACAACATTTTTGCGAAGTCCCGTAAAGGTAGCCGCCGATGCAAGCAAGCCGGTGCATATCATGGGGCTTAAACGCCAATTTGCCGTTGAAAGTATACCGAAAATGAATCCGAACATTATAACGGCGCTGACTCCGAAATGAGCAAGCACAGCGTAACGCTGAGGCTTTTCGAGCTTGCGTATGAACACAAGTCCGACTATCGGGGCAAGCAGAATTATCACGCTGACCGCAAGGCGAACAATGTTTATTATTGAGTCGAATTCAAAAATGCTCATACCGTATTCGGCATTAACGCCGAAAAGTCTGAACCATGCAACGGGGAATTTTTCAAGGTTTGTGACCCATTCTTCCATATCGGAATACGAAACATATGCCTTGCTGTAGCCGACACCGATACCGTTTGAAAGCACGGTGAAAATCAGCATTCCGACAGCCGTTGCAACAACGGTGACTGCAATTCCAAGCTCCGCCGCACGGTTTTCCTTTGAGAGGATTTTTTCTTTGCTGAAAAACATATCGGCAGCCGGTGCAAACAGCACGGGGAATATTCCCATTGAGACAACCTGCATACCGTCAAGAGCACTGCAAACGGTGAAGACCGCCGCAACGCAGGCAAAAATGACGGCTTTCTTTTTGTTGCCCGCCCGATATGCCTTTTCAAATCGAATAAGCAACGAAAGCAAAACGCTGATCATAGCAACGCAAATGCTGTAATAAATGACATGCTCATAGAAAATTTCACGCAGCTTTTCCGAAGCACACAGCGTAAATGCAAGTGCTCCGACGGTAAAAAACGACGATGAGACACTCATTTCAATACTGCGGCACAAAAGCAAAAACGAGGCAAGCATAAGCAGAGTAAAAATAACCATGCCGATATGATGAGCAGTCATTCCGACGCCGAAAATTGCGACAAAGGGAAGCATTATCATTGTTCCGCCGAACGGCAGAGTTGCCGCATATCCGAAATCGGGATTGAATATGCTTTTTGAATCAAGGCTCGCCTGTGCCCACAAAATCGTATCGGTACAATCGGCGTGAAAATATGCCGCCGAGGGAGAGACGATGTAATACACCACCATGAAAACGGCAAAGGCAAAAAATGCAGTTGCCGCTGTGAAAATGATGCTGTCCTTTTTGTTTTTCAATTTTTCCATAGTGTCTCCTTATCATTCCCAAAAGACAAAAAAGCTCTTGAGTGTCGAATAGACAGACGGTGAATATTCAAGGAAATTAGCGTCATAATTGAGAGATATCGCAAGGCAGACAACAGCCGTGGCGGCACAAAGTCCGACCCCGAGATATTTTATCACACGCCGCACGCCCGTGTTTTCGGTGTTGGCGTATAATTCAAGTAAAACGAATGCGGAAAACAGTGCCATAGCGGGTGCGATATCGCCGATATATCTGAAAATGACACCGCCGAGGCAGAAATCGGCAAATGCGGTTGCAAATATCGAGAGAGCCGCACAGGTGAGAATTATCCTCTTTGAAGCCGACAGCCTTTTCCGAACAAGAAGTACCGCCGCAGAAATCCATGCAAACGGAAGCATCATTATGCCGAAATTGTGATCAATGTAGATGGTTCTGTAATATCCTGCGTTGCCGATGTTTTGCATATGCAGGAACGGAAATTCTCCCGAAACGGCAAGCGGGTGAATAAAATAAAACAGAATAGAGGGTATTATGGCACTCAAATTCAGCTCATAAAGTGAGGTGTTGAGAATGGTAAGCTGGTAGCTTGTTCCAAATTCAAACGGACTGCCGAAGCGAGCATAATTGTATGCGAAAGACAGCACCAACGCCGCCGCAACGGGGATGCCGAGAGCCGCCGCATTCATGAAAAATCCGCCGAGCTTCTTGGATTTAATGCTCCTGATGAAATATATGATCAGAACTGCCACCGCAACTGCCGCCGCGGGAAGCATGGTATTTATTCTTGAATGGAAACCGAGACCGAACGCCGCCCCCGCTCCCGCAAGAAGCCAAAGTCGAGAGGAACGGTTATCCGTGTTCAACGCCCGTGCCGCAAGGAAAACAAACAGCGACAAAAACGCCTGTGCCGCAAGCACCGCAATATAATAAAATTGGGCACTTCCTCTTTGCATAATCGGTACAAGGCTCGTAAAGAACGCTCCCACCGCCGCAACGCAGACGAACCACGGAGACTGCTTTTTGCCTGTGAGCCTTGAAAGCTCAAACACGGCAAGCGGTAAAAACACCGCCGCAAGCACGGCAAAAACAGCCTTAACCGTTGTATCGTTCGGCAACGAACCGCTAATCAGCCAAAACGGATAATAGACGGTAAAAATCGGCGTCACACCGAAATATGAATAGTATTTTCCGTTATAGAAAGCCCTGTCCCAAAGATAATCAATGTCTTCTCTTTGGCTTGGGTCATATGGATCTTCAAGCTCAAGCAGGCGTTCGTCGGGTTTAACGTCAATATTGAGCTGTCCCTTTTGAAAAGCGTCAAACTGCTGAACATACGGGCTGTAATATTCCGTTCTGCCATTAAGCGGATAGTCAATAACGGGAACGCTTTCACTTGTTGCACCGAGAACGGAGAATGTTCCGCAAACGGCAACACAAACCGCAACGGCTATTGCTTTTGCACTGTTTTCTCCGAGCTTTTCACGCAGGTGTTTGCCCGCTCCGTTATGCTTCAGCAGAAAAATAAGCTCCGACGCAAGGAAAATCAAAAGGAACCGCACCGAATTGAATTGAAACGAATATTCGGGATTTACCGTGAGGTCGCCCGCTTCAAAGGCATTGTCAAAATCGTCAAAGGTAATGAGAATGCCGTTTATCGGAGCTGCAACATCAAAACGCAGAGTTTCTTCTTTTCCTAAAACAATCTTCTTCGAAAGAACCAAGGAGTACACATTGGAATCCCGTGTGTTTGCATAGAGCTTGACGGTTGCAAAATACGGTGCAAAATATTCGTCAACTGCTCTTGTTTTGAACGACACGGAATTTACATCAAAGCCGAGATCGTTCGCCAAAAGCTGTGTGTCTTTATCAAAAACGGTTTTATATTCTGAATCTGAATGATAATCGGTGATTTCGGCATTTCCGCCGTAGGAAATAAAAGCAAAATTTGCAAGGAACATTTCAGCTCCGACCGCAAGCAGAAATATCAGCAGAATTACTGCCGCCGCTTTATGATTTCTTTTCATCGCTTGCTTCCTCATGATATTCCGCTTCGGTATTTACTCCCCAAATGTTTTCTTTGGTCTTTTTGCCGCTGAGAATATTTGACACCGCCTCAAAGGAGGTTGCCATGGAGTGATCCATGTTGTTATAGCGGTGCTGTCCGTTTCTGCCGACACAGTAAAGATTCTCAAACGTATCAAGATATTCGACAAGCTCATCAATTCTGTCATAGGTATCAAAATATGCGGGATATGCCTTTTGTACCCTCTCGCGGTGGCTGTCGAGAATTTCTGTATCTTTATTGATAACGCCCATACTCACAAGCTCGGAAACAGCCTTTTCAACGCAAGCCTTTTCGTCCATGCTCCAAAACTCGTCGCCCTCATTGCAGAAATATTCGAGACCTACCCAAACGGTGTTCTGCGGGTCCTTCACAAGATACGGTGACCAATTGTTGAATATCTGTATTCTGCCGAGCTTTACGCCGACATCCTGTACGTAAATCCAGCAATCGGGAACAATGTTGTTGAGCGTTTTGATTCCTGTTTCGTTTTTAAGATTGAGCTTATCGACAAGCAAGCCGACGGTGACAAAATCTCTGTAGGGAAGTCCTGCGGCAATCTGTGCCGGAGCTTCGGGAACGCTTTTACCCATGCCTGCAACAAGATCCTTTACGGGCATTGACGAGAAGAATATATCGCCGTCAAAGATTTCTTCCTTGCCGTCGCAAAGACACTTAACATCGGTAACTCTGCCGTCTGCGGTATTTATTTCGGTTACTTTATGATTATACAAAATTTTACCGCCGAGCTTTTCAAATTCTTCGCCCACGGTCTCCCAGAACTGACCGGGACCGAGCTTCGGATATACAAACTCCTCGATAAGGGAGGTTTCAACCTTTCTGTTTTTATTGGGAACGAGCTTTGAAAGCATATCCTTGATAACGGCAAGAATCGAAAGCCCCTTTACGCGCTGTGCACCCCAATCGGCGGAAATCTCACTCGGATGCCTGCCCCAGAGCTTTTCGGTATAGCCCTCAAAAAACATGGAATACAGCACCTTGCCGAAACGGTTGATATAGAAATTTTCGAGAGAGGTTTCTTCCCTCTTTGACACCGTTGATTTAAGATAACTGCATCCCGCCTTGACAGTACGGTTAAAGCCCATGTTTATGAACGTCTGCGGCTTCATGGTTATGGGGTAATCGAAAAACTTGTTGAGATAATAAATTCTTGATATGCGGCGGCGAATGAGCATTACCCTGTCCTCGGTTTCGGGGTCGGGTCCGCCTTTTACAAGTGCCTTTTCTCTGCCGAGAATTTTATCGTCGATTGACGGCTTGCCCTGAGTCGGCATAAGCTCATTCCAGAAATCCGTCACCTGCTTATCCTTTGAAAAGAAGCGGTGACCGCCGATGTCCATGCGGTTGCCGTTATATTTTACGGTGCGGGAAATACCGCCGAGAGTGTCGCTCTGTTCAAGAATTATAACTTCATAATCCTTTGACCTTTTGAGGAGCTCATAACCTGCCGTAAGTCCCGCAGGTCCTCCGCCGATTATTACGCACTTTTTCATCACTTATTCCTCGCTTTGAATTTATTCATGTGCATGCTGTCTGCTATTTTACAGTATATCATTGTCATTATGAACTTTCAACAACAAAATAGTTACAAATCTATTAAAAAACAATGTATGAGAAATTTTTTGTAAAAGTATTGACAAGGTATTTTTTTGGTGGTAGAATTATTCACATAAAGGCGACAAGGATGCCGCAGACAGCAAGCCTGCTGCCTGCGGATTTTTAATTTTTGCAGCAAGGGTGTCGTTTGATATGCTCCCTCTTGCCGCTTTTCCAAAGGAGAGGACACAAATGAGCAGTGTAACGGAAATTTTCGGCTCAATGGTTTTTGATGACAGTACCATGGAAGCAAGGCTTCCTAAAGAAACCTACAAGGCACTTCAAAAAACGATAAAAAACGGAAAACACCTTGATATCGGTGTTGCCAACGTTGTTGCAAACGCAATGAAGGATTGGGCAATCGAAAAGGGTGCGACTCACTATACCCATTGGTTCCAGCCGATGACCGAAATAACCGCCGAAAAGCACGACAGCTTTATTTCCCCGAAGGACGGCAGAGTTATAATGGAGTTTTCCGGCAAGGAGCTTATCAAGGGCGAGCCCGATGC
>CAZPMK010000046.1:0-10904 GCA_964587915.1 uncultured Clostridium sp. | reverse complement strand
CTCAAAATCCGTTGGTAGCGATACCGTGTGGGTTCGAGTCCCACCACCGGCACCACGTCGGAGCAAGCGATATAAATCTTGCTCCGACTTATTTTATAAGTCAGAGTGTGCTCGTGCCGCTGCTCCTCCTTTTCCAATCGCAAGCCCTTCGCCCCTTTAGGTGCAATTTATATCGTACCTTTTGTGAAAATCCTATCAACAATCATGCAAAAAGGCTGTGTCATTCCCGCGTGGGGACGGCACAGCCTGATTTTATTTAATTGCCTCGTATATTCTGTCACGGCATGATTTATCTTTATGCAGGAAAAATCCGTCCGTTCGTTTTGAATATATCTCCTCCGGCTCGCCGTTCCTGTTGACAAGCTCGCAAAGCCTGTCCACCGCTTCCTCGGCGGTATGTGCAAGCGGACCAAAGCCCTCTTCGAGCGGCAAATCGAGCTTTCTGTAATCGTTCATGCCCGCTCGGAACATTTCGTCATCGGGGACAAAATACATCATGGTCTTTTTGAGATAAACAAAGTCAAAGCAGAATGACGAAAAATCGGTAATGAAGATTTTATAGCTCTTTTCGTCAACCGATTTATCGGCAATTCTCACCCTTGTTCCGTCAAGCTCATATAGCGATGCGTACTCGGCAAAAATCGGGTGGAGCTTGAAATCAAGATACCAGTCGTTTCTTTCAAGGCATTCTTTAAGCTCCTCGCTGTGAAGAAAATCATAGGTTTCCTTGAAGAACACACTCTTCTTAAACTTGTCGGGGGTTGGGAAAAATGTTCCCGAGGTATTGACACCGATAAGATACTTACGCCATGTGGGAGCAAAAAGGATTTTCTTCTCCGATTTTGCCGCATCAATATCCATAAAATCGTATCTCGGCATTCCAGCGGGTATGAGGTCACAGGGACGGAAGCCGTAATTCTCCGTCATGTTACGAAGCTCAAAGGTGGTTGAAACAACCTCTCTGTCAACGGCGTTAAGTCTGTCGTTTGAATACTTCCACGGTAAAAACGCATGGAGCACGCCGTGCTGAAGATAGATAACCTCGGCATCGAACAAATCGGTGTAATATTTCCAAAGAGGACTTAAAAACGGGTTGTAATTGTTATATTCGGCAAATGCGGTGATGATTTTTTCGCTCGAAAGGAAAAGCCGTCTGTGCTTCACCGAGCCGAATTTAACGATATTTTTTCTCTGCTTTGCGGTGAAAAGAGCTTTTCTGTCCATATCATCATTGACAACGTAATATCTCTCCACGCCGTCATTGATTTCAAAATCGTGTATGAACTGATAATATCCGTTATCCTTGTAGACATTTTTGCAATCGTAGTAAAGCCAGATGCGTTTATTCGATGAGCTTTTGCACAGAAGCCGCCAGCCGACGGTTCTCGGTCTTTGAAGCAGAAGTGATTTTTCGTATTGGGCGGTCATCGCCTTTTCCTCGGCTTTTGTTGACTTGAAGCTGTCGAAGCCGTTTTGTTTTTGAATGAATTTATATCCCTTGCGGAACAAATGCGTTCTGCCCGAGCCGTTGCCGAACGGTGTGTTCATTATAAATTCAAGCCTTACGGGGATTCGGTTTCCGCCGATATCCGCAGTAAAAAAGATACTCGGATATTTCTTGTAATCCCAGTCAAGGCGTACTCGGCAGAATTTGTTGGTCTTGATTTTGGCGTGATAATAATCCCATGCGGATTTTTCCGTTTCAAGCTCAACAACCCTCGCCTCATTCGCTCCGACAAGATGCATATTGACCCTCGGCTGTTCGCAGAAAGAAAGAACGGGGGATCTCAAAAAGGCATCAATGTATACTTTTTCTTCGTCTGCTCTGAATCTGCAAACGGTCAGAGGCACGGTTTCTTCAAAATATACGGGCACTTCATTCTTTATCAGCGAAACGCCGGCACAGTTTGCTTTTACCGACAGGGAATCTTTGTTTTTCAGTCCGAGAATGAAGTATCTGTGCGGAATCTCAATCTTGGGATGCTTCAAAATAACCTCATCATCAACACGCCTGAGCAAATTGCAAATTCTTTCCTCGGCACGCTTAAATTCCGCCTCACCGTAGTGATACGGAAGCAGGATATCCATGTGGGTTTTCCAGTTGATATCGTTTATGTACATCGCCTGAATATACTGCGGCACACTCTCACCGAACGAATCGAAAAGCTCCTCCCAAAATGCCATTGTCGTTTCAAAAATATAATAGGAATAGAAAACGGTTCCCGTTATGCTCGACGGATTTTTCGTGTAAAGATACTGTGCTCCCGTGCAATAGCCTATCTTCATCTTGTCACGGACAACGTCAATGTTGTATTTTTGATCCTCATGGCGGAAATTTTCCGTTGTGTCAAAAAGAATGTTGTTTTCGCCCTTGTTTTTGACGCAGATATTTACATTCGTTTGAGTGACATAAGTATTTTCGGGGCGGGTAAGGTCGTATATCCCCTCACAGGACATATATTTATAGCGGAAATGCAGCGTTTCACTCTGCTTACCATTATAAACAGGGACAATCTTATAGGTGACGATATCAACCTCGTCCTCATATTTATCAAAGAAATCGGCAAGATTTTGAAGAGAATTTTCCGTAAGCTCATCATCGGGGTCAAGATAGACAAGATACTTTCCCTCGGCGTGCTTTATGCCGAAATTTCTCGTTTTTGAAAGACCCTCGTTCTCCTTTGAAAAGAGCTTGAAAAACGGATATTTCTCACAGTATCTTTTGCAGATGGCTTCGCTGTTGTCGGGCGAGCCGTCGTTGATGAGCAGAACCTCCAAATCATCCTTGTTAATGCTCTGACGGACAAGAGATTTAAGGCAATTCTCCATGTATTCTTCAACATTGTATATGGGGACTATTACTGAAATTCGGTACTTAAACATTCTATCACACTCATTCGATTATTATTGGGGCTTTTTGCTTTTCAGCGGAACATTCATTATGAAATTGAGCGCTTTTCCGAAAAAGCCGAGCGAGAAAAACAGGGTTGCCGCAACCGAAGCGACAATGGGAATGATGACTGAAAAATCACCGAGCAGGCGTTCAAAAAACGGTCTGCAATCAAAGCGAACATACATAAAATGGAAAACGATATAGTGGAAGCCGTAAACTGCAAGGGTTCTCTGACCGAGCCTTGCGGCAAGTCCCGATTTTGTTTTATTCGGTATAAGAACAATTATACAAAGGCAGGTCAGCAAGACAAGCGGATAATACAGCAGTCGGTACAAAAATCCGAATTCGGGATGAAAGCCGAGAAGTGAAAAGGAATATCTGCCCGAAAAGAGCGGGAGAAAATCGAGAAGTCCGTCTCGGCAAACATAAAAAATAACGGCAATTGCGGAAAGAACGAGTGCCGAAATTATCTTTTTGTTTCTGCCCGTGCAAAATTCTTCAAGCCTTGCCCTGTCCGTAAGATATCCGAGATAAAAGAACGGGAAAAAGACTATCGTTCTCGAAAGAGCAAAAAAATCGTTGATATCCGATGCCATTCCGCAGGCACACGAAAGTAAACCGGCAAGGCTAATTACATACTTCGGCGAAATGTTTTTTACCGCCATTGTTATGAGATTGAACGAAAACAACGCAAGCATGAACCACTGCGACCCGCCGGGTGAAAGGAGACTGAGCGACGACGGCACTCCCGAAAGTAGCTTGTAGTAATATTCAAAGAGCTTGAGGACAAGATAAACCGCTATGTAACCCGCCAATCGGTAATATCTTTTTTCGTTGACCGTCTTTTTTGAAAACAGCCCCGAAATAAAAATAAACAAGGGCATATGGAACAGATAAATGAAGATTCTCAGGAAAAGCATCAGCTCCGATGTTCCCTTGTAAAAATCCGCCGCATGACCCAAGACAACCAAAAAAATCAAAAGGAATTTAAGTATATCCCACTTTTGGCTTCGGTCTGCGGTACGCGATATGCATTCGGACATGGTGACCTCCGAAAATAGTTTTTGAAAATCGTGTGATTTTTGCCGCATTTGTCTTATTTTATTTTACACTATACACACAAAAAAATCAACAACAATATTTAATTAAGTAATGCGGCTACCCAAAACAAAGATATGGACTTTTCCCGCATTTCAATGCAATTAAATTTTAAATAAACTTTTTCGTTTTCACAAAAGTTGCTGACATATTGCTGCCGATAGTATACAATAATATTGTGCACAAAAGCAATCATAGCCTTACAGATTTTTATTTAACATTACGTTTGCGTTACATCGACTTGTAAGGAAATGACCGAATACTATCCCCTTACCGCCACTTTCATAGGCAATGTTGAGGATGCAGAGGAATTTGTCAAATCCGTTTCCGCATGATGCTGCGGCATTTGCAATGCTCCTTGCTAAAAGCTCTTTCAGCGTTTTACTTTCAGAGACGGAAAAAGAAAATTTTGTTTCTTTTTCGGAGCAAAAATCGGGTGAAACAGATGTTGATACATATTTTACCGCCTCGGAAACGCAGAACGATTTGTATATCAACGAAATATATTATTCATCCGAAAATGCAAAAAACTACTTAATTGAAAAATGCTCCGTCACTTCGGGTGAACACAACTTCATTTTCATGCCGGATATTACGGTGAATTACCGCAGTCTTGCGGAATATACGGTGAATAAATCCGATTTAACGGTTTTACACGGTGACACGAAGAAGCAAGCGAAATTCCTCGATACGGTTTCGCGGGAATACAATGTCACTCATGACGGGCTGACTTGTGGGGATTGAAATAACAGCCGATTGTAAAGCAATATTAAATAATCAAGCAGGGCGAGTCGGTCGTCCTGCTTGTTTTATATTGCCTTTACTTTTTCAAAAATCCGAACAGTCCTTTTTGTTCGTTGCTCTGCTCGGTTACCACGCTTTTGAGGGTATATCCCGTTTTCGTCACGACCTCCTCGAGCTTTCTTTTGTCAAGCGGCTGTTTGGATGTTATAACCGTCTCGCCTTTTTTCTGCGATGAAGTCACCTTTTTAACCGCAAAGGCACTCCTTAATGCATCGTTGATATGTGCCTCACACATACCGCACATCATTCCGTCAATTTTGAGCGTTGTTTTATACATTATATATTACTCCTAACTCGATTCGTCAATTGCAGCCAATAAGCGGAGAGGCACGACAATTGCCGTGCCTCCCTGATGCTTTATTGTTTCCCATGACAGGAGTCTGCCATTGCACAATTCGCACAGCCGCAACCGCAGGAGGATTTGCCTTTCTTTTTGTCCTTTACCGCCTTCAATATGACGGCGGCTACGATAACCGCCAAAACAAGGCATATTATTACGGTTGCAATATTTTCAGCTATCCATGTAAGCATCATAACCGACTCCTTTCGATTATTTCATGTTAGTTTTGAGTGTCGTTGCCTCTTTGTAGGGACGGACAAGCATATAAATCATGCCTGCAAGAACCGCAACTGCAAATATAAGTCCGATAACGCTGACATTGCCGATGAAGAGTCCGCCGAACTGATTTATCATAAGAGCTATTGCATACGCAAAGCCGCACTGATATGCTATGGCGAACCAAGTCCACTTTCTGTTGTTCATCTCACGCTTGATTGCACCGATAGCGGCAAAGCAGGGAGCACAAAGCAGGTTGAATACAAGGAATGAATATGCGCTTACTCCGCTGAATGCGGCGGCAATATTCTGATGTACCGTTCCGTCTCCGCCTCCGTAGAGAATACCGAGAGTGCCGACGATATTTTCTTTTGCGACAAGACCCGTGACGGATGCAACCGTTGCCTGCCAATTGCCCCAACCGAGAGGTGCAAATATCCAAGCCACCGCATTGCCCGTCTTTGCAAGAATGGAGAATTCAAGTTCTTCTTCTCCGAGCATTCTGAAGCCATCCGAAGCAAAGCCGAAGAAGGTGGTGAACCAAACAACTATCGTTGAAAGCAGGATTATCGTGCCTGCCTTTTTGATGAATGACCAACCACGCTCCCACATTGAACGCAGAACGTTACCGAAAGTGGGAAGATGGTATGCGGGAAGCTCCATGACAAAGGGAGCAGGCTCTCCGGCAAACATCTTTGTCTTTTTAAGCATGATGCCCGAGCAGATTATCGCCGCCATACCGATGAAATATGCCGAGGTGGACACAAGAGCCGAGCCGCCGAAAATAGCACCGGCTATCATGGAAATGAACGGAACCTTTGCACCGCAGGGAATAAAGGTGGTCGTCATTATCGTCATTTTTCTGTCACGCTCATTTTCAACGGTACGGGAAGCCATGATTCCGGGGATACCGCAGCCCGTTCCGATGAGCATGGGAATAAAGGATTTACCCGAAAGTCCGAAGCGACGGAAAATTCTGTCGAGAACAAAGGCAATACGAGCCATGTAGCCGCACGCTTCAAGGAATGCAAGAAGCAGGAAAAGCACAAGCATCTGCGGAACGAAACCGAGAACGGCACCGACGCCGGCTACTATACCGTCATTGATAAGACCGCTGAGCCAATCGGCGGCACCCGCTTTTTCAAGGAGATTTCCGACAAGCACGGGAATACCCGGTACCCATACGCCGTAGGAAGCGGGGTCAGGCTCGTCAAAGCCCTTTTCTTCAAAATATTCGACCGCTTCGAGATAGGACATCGCAACGGTGTCCTCCGACTCGTTGCCGTCGGGAATTGCCGAATAATAGGCGGTTTTTTCACCGATTGCAAGTGTTTCTTCATCCTCAACCTCAATAACCGCAGTCTCGGAGTCTGATGTAACAGCCTTGAGTTGTTCAAGTGCAGCGGCAGCATCGAAATCCTCCGCCTCAAAATCAATCTCGGCAAATGCTCCGACCGCCTCGGAAGCCGCAGTATAATCATCAGCCTCGGCAGTGTAAGCCTTTGTGCCGATTCCGAACAGATGCCAACCGTCACCGAAAAGTCCGTCATTCGCCCAATCCGTTGCCGCAGAACCGACAGTAACCATTGAAATATAGTAAACAAGGAACATTACAAGTGCAAATATGGGCAGACCGAGCCGGCGATTTGTAACGATTCTGTCTATCTTATCGGAGGTGGTCATTCCGCCCTTGTTTTTCTTCTTACAGCAAGCCTTGATAACAGAGGCTATGTAGATATAACGCTCGTTGGTGATGATGGATTCAGCATCATCGTCAAGCTCCGTTTCAGCCGCCTTTATGTCACGCTCGATATGTTCAAGAACGATTTTGTCTATTTTCAGATTTTCAAGCACCTTGTCGTCACGCTCGAAAATTTTGATTGCATACCATCTCTGCTTTTCCTCGGGCATATCATGCAGAGCCGCTTCCTCGATATGTGCAATGGCGTGCTCAATGCTTCCCGAAAAACTGTGCCGGGGAATAGTCTTTCCGCTCTTTGCCGCAGAAATCGCAGCCTCGGCAACCTCCTTGATTCCCGTTTCTTTAAGTGCCGATATTTCAAGCACCTTGCATCCGAGCTGACGGGAAAGCTCCGCCGTGTCAATTCTGTCGCCGTTCTTCTTTACAACATCCATCATGTTTACGGCAACAACAACGGGAATGCCGAGCTCGGTGAGCTGTGTGGTAAGATAAAGGTTTCTTTCAAGATTCGTGCCGTCAACAATGTTGAGAATCGCATCGGGCTGTTCGTTAATAAGATAGTTTCTCGCAACCACTTCTTCAAGCGTATACGGAGAAAGTGAATAGATACCGGGAAGGTCGGCTATCGTCACGCCGTCATGCTTTTTCAGCTTTCCCTCTTTCTTTTCAACCGTTACGCCCGGCCAGTTTCCGACAAACTGATTTGAACCGGTAAGTGCGTTGAAAAGCGTTGTTTTACCGCTGTTCGGATTGCCCGCAAGAGCAATTTTGATATTCATAATCATTCCCCTTTCAATGGATTATTCAACCTCAATCATTTCTGCATCGGCTTTTCTCAGCGATAACTCATAGCCTCTGACCGTTAATTCTATCGGATCACCGAGAGGTGCTGCCTTACGCACCTTAACCTCGACTCCGCGGGTAAGTCCCATATCCATGATGCGTCTTTTTACCGCACCCTCGCCGTGGAGCTTAACTACCTTGACGGTTTCGCCTATCTTCGCTTGCTTGAGTGTCTTCATTCTGCTTCCTCCTTAACGCATGAATGTATACCCTGTTAGCTTATGCTAACTCGTTGACAAAATAAAAAATGTATTTTGATTTGCTTCCCTTTTTAGAGGAAGTGGTGAGAAACAAGGCGATAGGTCTTAAAAAGCTGCGATTTAACTGTCAGCCTTTTAAAACTCTTTCGTTACGGCTTCGCCGTGCCGCTTTCCATAAAGCTCTGTTAGCTTCCGCTAACTCATGATCAAAATAAAAATCACACCATAATTTTTCTCGCAAGCTCCTCGCTCACGGCAACACGGGAGTCCTTGACATTCACTATAACATTGCCCGCCGGAGAATTGATTATCGTCACCACACCGCCGACAACAAAGCCGAGATTTTCAAGATGCTTTTTAACCTCGGGACTTCCCCCGATTTTTTTGATTGTATTCTCAATACCTACGTCCGCCAAAACCAACGGCATCATATTTTCATCTCCCCGCATTTTAGATTTCCGCAAGAGCAGCAAATCGGTTAGTTTACGCTAACTCGCAGTCAAAATACAAGTTAGCTCTCGCTAACCATAGATATAATACACCTAAAAAGCCCGCATTGTCAATAGAAAAACACAAAAAATCCCCCACCATCGCCATTTTCGTCAAGTATCACAACAAGTTAGCCAACGCTAACCCACCCGTTCGTCATTTTGCTGTGTAAGGGTGAGTTTGACAAAACCACCACAAACAAAATCAAACGCTTCGTAAGCGACAAGAATAAAAAGATACCGTTGAGAATAAGAGTGCTTAATAGTTATTTTATTACATTATATGTAACAAACCATACCTCAAAATTGACGAGGCATGGTCTGTTATGTTTTATGCCATTGATGTTGGTTTACACTAAATTCAAAAGAAAACCTTGTCTGATTTTAAAAGCTTTTCCAAAGTTTTTTAGGCAAGCTATTTACTCATATTAATAAAATCAAAACGCTTTATACTCTTCGTTATACATCATAAACTGAAGTGCGTAATCGTTATTCCAAACTGTCCCATCTTCAAATTCAATACATTCGACAATAATCAGATAATCTGTACAATAACTGGCGAGTGCTGATTTTGCAGTTTGGCTAAATTCTTCCTGCGGTCTCACTTGGAAATCCGATTCGATTCTATGCGAATTCTTAGTTATATATCGCCTATTCCATCCAACATTTCGATTTGAAAGAGTTAGAGTTATGCCTTTGTTTCCGCTTTCGTATCCCAAAACAATTATCGCAAATGAGTTGATGACCTTATCACTGATGTTAACGAATGTAGTTGTTAAATCCAACGCTTCCCGTTCAGGATTATTATAACGATTTTCACTTCTGGTTGTCCTTGCACTTTTAAATACCAAATATGGATTATCCATAGCTTTTTCAGCATCAGCCTTAAGCGTTTGTACATAATTTTTCTGATCTTCAACAGAAAAGTCTTTGATTGTATCTTTTACCCAAGCATCCAAATTGCCCATTTCCCATTCTTTGCCACTTTTGAATTTGATATACGAAATAGCGGACTTTACATACCTAACAGCATTCACCTCTCCAACAGCAGTATCCGATCCAACAAGAATGCCTTCTGTTTCACCTTCCGATAAACCGTGTACACATCCCGGCAAAATATTAGCCATAGTTATTTTTCGAGTGCCGTACTCTTCGCCACCATTGTTTGCATCGGTAACATTCCCGTTTCTATCAAATCCAATATAGGCAACTGAATAATCAACAATTGTATCTTTGGAGCAGTTTTTTACAAATGCAAAAAAATGCTTTCCATATCCCTCATTACTCTCCTTAAGATATTCAGCCTGAATTATAAGTTTGTTACTAATTGCGTATGAACTTTTGTTACAAGCTGAAAAACTTAAAGTAATAGCCAGTGCCGTAATAATGCAAATTATCTTTTTGAAAATACTCATAATCTAATTTCCTTTCATACACAAGAATTTAATACTCCATTCTTCTTTGTCAAATGTCTCCTTAATCGCTTTGCTGATACGCTCTGTTACATACACCTCGGCAGTCCCGAGGGATCTTGAAAACAGAATCCTAAAGGAAATAAATCCGCGAAGATGGTTGCCATTTTTGTTTCATATGCTCATTTCTTTAAAAGCAAAATTCTTTTCTCAACAACTTCCAAAAAATAGCCGTGCTTACTCGCTTCTTTTGCATTTTTATTTACGAAGCAAAATTTACTACCCTCCTGCACCTTATTTGTAAATTAAAAAATGCGGCTACCGAAGTAACCGCATAAAAAACGCAAACTCCGATAGTCGCCAAACTAATTGATTAAGACAAGAACAAATTTGTATTATCCCAATTGAAATTTGCATTTTTATCAAATTCATAAAGGACAATACAACGAAACGCACTTTGTCATAAAAAACAAAATGTCCTCGTCAATTGTTATTCAATTAGTTTGGCATAACCATAATATCACATTTCTTTCCGAATTGCAACAATATTTTATTCAAAATCACTTATCTTTGTGTAGGTTTGCAACGGATGTGTTACACAACGCAAATATAACGAATATTTCTATGCTACACATACATTCTTTTATTTGACGATTTTACAAAACAATTAAAGGTACATAACTACAAATACAATAAGTTTCCTATGCGTCCGCTTAATTTAGAAAGCTCCTGACGATTACACCCATGCTTTCCTTGAAAGTGGCGAAATCTTTTAGAAAATGCGTAACACACCATTGGAAAATCCGCAAGTCGCTCACTGATTTTTGCAAACGCCCTTGACATCTCACAATAAATATGCTATGATGAGGTCAATATATTAGCAGTATTGACCTCATCATAAATCATAG
>CAZPMK010000045.1:0-11790 GCA_964587915.1 uncultured Clostridium sp. | reverse complement strand
ATTTTACGATAATAGTCAATGTCAAAATACATGATTACGCTCTCGTTTTCAAAAATCGAGAGTGCATTTTTTATGCAAATTTTCAAAATCAGCGAAAGGGGGTGTCAACTTTTCGGCAGATTATGTCCGTTGTCAAGTGAGATGACATCTATGTTTTTTCAAAAAGCTCCGCTCAGCGGATAGCGGTATACGGGGTCCCCGAAAAGTCAAGGACTTTTTGGGGAGAGGAGGAACAGCGGCGTGAGTGAGCTTTTCGTGCTTGCACGGAAACGAACGATACAGAGCTTGTGACGACGAAGAGCAAGATTCTACCACGGTGCCAAATTTCGCCTACTGCTCATTTTTGCCCTTGTGGTGAACTTGTTGGGGAGTGTCTTCCCCGAACCCTGCTATTCGATGGCTGATGCAAAATTCAGAAATCCAAACTTTTACGCTATCTTGAAAAAATTCATCAAAGAAATTTTGTTATCTCGCAAACCAATGATTATCACAACCAACATCCCACTGTCGGTTATGCAGAAAGCTACCGACCTCGATGACCGCCGCATTTATGACCGCATTTTGGAAGTTTGCGTCCCGATTCTTTTTGACGGTGAAAACTTTCGCAAGGGCAACGCCGCCGAAAATCTCAAAAAAGCGGCAAGGCTGCTGAATAAAAGCGAGCCTACAGAACACTAAAATACTACGGAACCGTTCCGTTGTATAAATTTGGCTAAATCCGCCATGCTATTTTAGAGAAACGGGAGGAATTCTATGGCAGAAAAAGAAGCAAAGAAAAAAGCGATGGCCGAGCAGAAAAAGGAGAGCGTCTTAGAAAAACTGTGGCTCACTTACTACAACGACACCCTCTACGAAAAGGGACTCATCACCGAGCAGCAACGAAATAAAATGCGTGTGATGATCAAAACCCGATCTTCCGCTATGGAGCGATAACTAAGACATCTACGGCAGATGAAATATTTCTGCCGATTACATATAATATATTTCAGCACGGCTATTGAGAAATTCGCAGTCGTGTGTTATAATAACTATGAAAATGATATTACGAACTTTATGGAGGTAGATTATGGATATACATAGCGTAAGACAAATGCTGCGAACCAAATCTATTTATGATATTCCGCTACGGGTAACCTACTATGCCCGTGTTTCGTCCGAGTCCGACGAACAGCTCAATTCGCTTGGAAATCAGATCACCTATTACGAGGATTTCATAAAGCGAAACATGGCGTGGACTTTTGTACCCGGATATATCGACGAGGGACTGTCCGGCATTTCCACTAAGAAGCGTGAGAACTTCAATCGTATGGTGGACGATGCCGCTGAGGACAAATTTGACCTTATCATCACAAAAGAAATTTCCCGTTTTGCCCGTAACACGCTGGATTCTATTCAGTACACAAGGCAACTGCTGTCATCGGGTGTTGGCGTTTTCTTTCAAAATGACAACATCAACACCTTTGACGAGGATTCCGAGCTTCGCTTATCCATTATGTCTTCCATCGCACAGGACGAGCTTCGCAAGCTGTCCTCCCGTGTGAAATTCGGGCATCAGCAAGCGATCAAGCAGAACGTGGTGCTTGGGAACAGCCGTCTGTTTGGCTACCGCAAGGACAATAAACGCCTTGTTATAGACGAGGAACAGGCAGTTATGGTCAGAGAGTTATTCACGCTCTATGCCACAGATAACTACTCAATGAAACAAATTGAAACAATTTTCTGGGACAAAGGATACCGCAATCTCAACGGCAAAAAAATTGCCCACTCTACTATGTCAAATATGATAGCCAATCCCAAATATAAAGGGTATTATGTGGGCAATAAAGTCAAAGTTGTTGATATGTTTACAAAAAAACAGAAATTTCTGCCGCCGGAAGAATGGGTTATGTTCAAGGACGAAACGGGAGAAATCGTCCCTGCCATTGTAACCGAGGAATTGTGGGAAGAAGCTAATGCGGTTTTACGTCGCAGGAGCGAGGACGTTAAAAACAGGCAAGGCGTATGTAACCACGCAAATCTGCTTACAGGCAAGCTGTTCTGCACTCATTGCGGTATGCCGTATTATCGGCGTGAATCCAAGGATAAATACGGAAACAAAAATTCCAAATGGGTTTGTTCGGGTAAAATCAACAACGGCAAGGATTCTTGTGCCTCTTTCCCGATTTACGAGGAAGAAATTAAGCCCTTACTGTTTGAGGTTTTCCGCGACACCAAGGACATTTCCGATGCAATGTTAGAAGAATACGAGCGAATGTATAAAGTGATGACCTCTGACGGAAATTTGGTCAAAAAAATCGAAGATGCCGAAGCGAAATTACAGCTCGCTCTTAAAAAGAAAAGCAAGCTTTTGGAATTGGTGGCACTCGACAGCATCACAGCTGCGGATTTCAAGACTATGACAGCATCTTGCAACGAGGAGATTAAGTCTTTGGAGAGCGAGCTTGCCGAGTTGCAACAGCAACAGGAATCAAGCGGTGAGTTCCGTACTCATATGGAAAAAATCCGTTCCGTACTGCATTCAGCAGAAGCGAATGCGAACAATGGAACTATCACCAAAGATTTCATTGATACCTTTATTGACAAAGTGTATGTAACGCCGGAAGTGGACGGTTCTATGTGCCTGTCCATCAAAATCTTCACAGGCGATACTACTGAAAAATACTTGAAAAAGCTCAAACGTCGTGCAGGCATCATCACTACGGGAGCTGACCACAGCGGTGAAAACTCTGATGCCACAGGGGATTCCGACGACGGCAGTCGTACGGGTCACACATTCAAGAAGATGATCGAGGCTTATGAAAACGGTATAAAATAAGTCAGGCAATATATGGGGGTCGGCGTACCGTTTGGTGCGTCGGCTCTTTATAAAAAATCTCCCGAAGCGATAAGCTCCGAGAGATTATTTTTTATGCAATTCCGAGCAAAGCGTCGAAGCTCTTTTTCAGCATGTTTGCAATTATTTCAAAATATGTTGCGAGCTTGCTTGCAAGTGCGGAGAAACCGACAAAGGTATTTGAAATTCCCGTTCTTACGCCGTAGCCGTCAAGCTCACCGCAAAGGTTGTTGATTCCGTCGGTGGAATTTATGTATTCATACAGGAACGGTCCGACAACCGCAAGAGCAAGATATTCAACGGCACTCACGGCGTTTACGGATATTTTTGCACGGGTGACATTGTTTATTCCGTCGGCTATCGAACGCAGCTTTCCGTCATTTTCATCCGACAAGCCCATATTTATCGCCGTTTCAACCACCGCAAGAATAATCTTGATTTCGGGACTGTCAAACTCGTAATTGCGATCGCCGCTGACAACATCGCAATAGATTTCGGTTATCAGCTCTGCCATATCGTTGTAATTCGTTTTAGGAATATCAATCGAATACCGTGCCGCCTGTGAAGTAATGCTGTTTTCGCCGTAAAGCGGTTTTTCAAGCAGTACCGCAAGAGCATCGGTGATTTTTTTCACGGGAGCGTAAAGAGCACTGTCGCTTTCTATTCCGATAAGCTCGGGTGAAATCCTATGCGTAACATGAGAAAGTATGTTTCCGACATTGTATTCCTTTGCAAACTGCTTAAAATCCGTCTTGAGAAGCTGTATTTGACGCTCGGTATATCCCGTCTTTACAACGCTTGAAAGTGCCGTATAATCAATCTTTTCAACGCTCTTTGTTTCGTATGAAATTTTTTCGTCCGTGAGCTTAAAGGTCTTGTAATTCAACGGATAGGAATTCAATGCGGCGTTGCAAAAATCATATACG
This sequence comes from uncultured Clostridium sp., assembly GCA_964587915.1. Lineage (GTDB taxonomy): Bacteria > Bacillota > Clostridia > Oscillospirales > Acutalibacteraceae > CAG-177. The sequence continues at coordinate 8,031 of CAZPMK010000045.1, read as the reverse complement.
GTTTTGCCCGTGGGAGTGGTGTATGAAGCAACGTCGTTGATATGAGTGTGTCCCGAGAAAACGAGCTTAATCCCCCATTCGGCAAACATTGTTGCAACGCTTGTGGGGAATGATACCATATATTTATCGTTGAGTATTGCCTCAAGGGGCTGATGCTCCAAAAGATTGTGGTGCATGATGACAATGGGATATTTGCCGTTTTTCTTTGCGTAATCGGTCTGTTCCTTTACCCATTTGAGACGGGCGGAATCAACGCCGTTTGCAAGCATATAGTGCTCATCAAAGCTGTCCAAAGCAATGAGAACATATTTATCGTTGAGCACTGTTGCATAGGAGCAGCAGGTTTCGTCCACGGAAAAAGCCGTATCATAGCCGAATTCATGGTAAATCTCACGGAATTTTGCACTGTCAACCTGCGAGCCGACACCGTTATCGTGGTTTCCGTTGATGACATATACCTGCTTGCCCGTAGCTTTTTCAAAGGTTCTGAATTTCTCAGCAACCTCTTTTTGGTCGTTGCCGCGTTCTCTCGAATAGGTCGCAATATCGCCACAGATGAAAACATATTCGCATTCATCATTTTCGGCACATTGACGGAGAAATTCGTCGATTATGAATCCGCTTTCGTTCTGCATTGCGGAGCTTGAGCCGAAGGTCAATTCCGCCGTGTCGCTCCAGCGTGCATTGGCGTCCTCGAGAGGATGAACATAATGCAGGTCGGTCGCAACGGCAAAGCCGAGATCAAATTCGCTGTTTGTTTTTGCACTTGCCGAAATCATCGCAACGGGAATGAGCGTAAGCACGGCAAGAATCAAAGCAACGGTTTTTTTAAACATGTTGATTCTCCTTTATTTGCATTTGAAAATATTGTGCATAAATTGTTATCGGATGAGCATAGCATCACCAAACGAGAAAAAGCGGTATTTTTCGTTCACGGCAATTTTATACGCATTCATTGTGTGGTCGTATCCCGCAAAAGCACTAACGAGCATTATGAGAGTGCTTTCCGGAAGATGGAAATTTGTGATAAGGCAGTCGATGCACTTAAATTCGTATCCCGGATAGATAAAAATATCCGTCCACCCGTCATCCTCTTGAATTCCCCCTCTAAAGGTCGCTACGGATTCGAGTGTACGGCAGCAGGTTGTTCCCACAGCAAAAACTCTGCCCCCGTTTTCTTTTGTTCTGTTGATGATATCGGCTGTTTCTTTCGGGAGATGATAGTGCTCGGAGTGCATATGATGCTCCTCGATGTTGTCCGCCTTTACGGGACGGAACGTACCCAGACCGACATGGAGGGTGACAAAGCCGACCTCAATCCCCTTTTGCTTTATTTTTTCGAGCAATTCGGGAGTGAAATGAAGTCCCGCAGTCGGTGCGGCGGCACTGCCTCGCTCCTTGGCGTAGACGGTTTGGTATCTGTCCTTATCCTCAAGGCGTTCGGTTATGTAATGCGGCAAGGGCATTTCTCCGATTCTGTCAATGACTTCAAAAAAATTGCCCTCAAAGCCGAACTTTGCGACTCTGTTGCCGTCCGGAAGCACCTCGATTATTTCTGCGGTAAGAGAGCCGTCTCCGAAGGTGAATCGGTGACCCTCCCTCGCCTTTTTGCCGGGTCCGGTTATTACCTCCCATGTATCGGCGGTACGCTGAGTCAAAAGCAGAAATTCAACTGCGGCACCCGTGTCTGTTCTTATGCCGTACATTCTTGCGGGCAAAACCTTGGTGTTGTTAAGTATAAGGCAGTCTCCGGGATTCATATAATCCGTTATGTCACGGAAGATTTTATGCTCAAGCTCACCCGTTTTTTTATCCATTACCAGCATACGAGAGCTGTCTCTCGGCTCTATCGGTGTTTGGGCTATAAGCTCCTTGGGCAAATCGTAGAAAAATTCGTTTCTTTTCATTTGAAACCTCGTAGTAATTTATATTTGACTAACAATCAATTCTGTGGTATCATAATAATATTATAAACCATTTTTGTCAAGGCAATATTGCTAAATATTCAGAAGAAGCGAGCTTTTTATTCTTCTTGAAAGGAGTCAAAGATTATGAAAAAATATAAAGTAGGCGTCGTCGGAGCAACCGGCATGGTGGGTCAGCGTTTTATAACCCTGCTTGCCGAGCATCCTTGGTTTGAAATCACCGCTCTTGCCGCAAGTCCCCGTTCGGCGGGCAAGGCATATCGTGATGCCGTCGGTGCAAAATGGTGTATGTCAACACCCATCCCCGAGAAAGCGGCAGATCTCATTGTTTACGATGCCGCAAAGGATATCGAAGAAATAGCGTCTGCGGTTGATTTTGTTTTCTGTGCAGTCGATATGGAGAAGGATAAAATAAGAGCTCTTGAGGAGGCATATGCCAAGGCAGAGTGCCCCGTAATATCCAACAACAGCGCTCACCGTCACACTCCCGACGTACCCATGATGGTACCCGAGCTGAACCCCGAGCATTCGGCGATTATCCCCGCACAGAGAAAGCGTCTGGGCACAAAGAGAGGCTTTGTTGCGGTTAAATCCAACTGCTCACTTCAGAGCTATGTTCCCGCACTTTTCCCCCTCGATAAGGCGGGATATAAAGTTAAGGATGTTCTTGTATGTACGTATCAGGCGATTTCCGGTGCAGGAAAGACCTTTGATACATGGCCCGAGATGGTGGATAACGTTATCCCGTTCATCGGCGGAGAGGAAGAAAAATCCGAGATTGAGCCTCTCAAGATTTGGGGTAAGATTGATGGTGACGAAATCGTTGCCGCAAAAAGCCCGAATTTCACCGCACAGTGCCTCAGAGTTGCCGCTTCGGACGGTCATATGGCGGCGGTGTTCGTAAGGTTTGAAAACAAGCCCTCAATCGAGGAAATCAAGCGTATTTGGAAAGAATACAGCGGTTATCCTCAGCAGGTAAATCTCCCCTCAGCACCCAAGCAGTTCCTCAATTATTTTGAAGAGGATAATCTTCCCCAGACGAAGCTCCAGAGAAATCTCGAAAACGGCATGGCTGTTTCGATAGGCAGACTCAGAGAGGATACTCAGTATGATTATAAATTCGTCTGCCTTTCACACAATACTCTCAGAGGAGCGGCGGGCGGTGCCGTTCTTATGGCGGAGCAGCTTTGCGAGCAGGGCTACATTGAATCCAAGTTTTGATTATTGCGAAAGGATGATTCGGTATGAAACCCGTACTTTTTACAGGCGCAGGCGTTGCTATCATAACGCCGTTTAATGAGGATATGAGTGTCAATTATGACCGATTCGCACAGCTTGTTGAGGATCAGGTTCAAAACGGCACGGATGCGATTGTCGTTTGCGGAACGACGGGAGAAGCAAAAACGCTCTCTACGCAGGAGCATGTGGATGTTATAAAGCTGTGCGTTGACGTAGTAAATCACAGGGTTCCCGTAATTGCCGGTGCAGGCAGTAACGATACTCATTATGCGGTAAAACTCTCTAACGAAGCGGAAAAGTGCGGAGTCGATGCGTTGCTTTCCGTTACTCCGTATTACAACAAAACCTCGCAAAGAGGTCTTATCGCCCACTTTAACTATATTGCCGACAGAGTAAGTGCTCCGATAGTCCTTTACAACGTTCCGTCAAGAACGGGAGTAAACATTAAGCCCGAAACGTATGCCTGCCTTGCCGAGCATCCGAGAATAATTGCCACAAAAGAGGCAAACGGAAACATCTCGGAGATAGCTCAAACGGCGGCGCTGTGCGGCGACAAGTTGACGATATATTCGGGCAACGATGATCAGGCAACCGCAATCATGTCTCTCGGCGGCAAAGGAACCATCTCCGTTCTCTCGAATGTTGTTCCCGGCATTGCTCACAGCATTGTCAAAAAATTTGCGGACGGCGACTACGAGGGTAGCAGAAAATTACAGCTTGAATATCTCGATTTGTGCAACGCTCTGTTTATGGATGTTAATCCCATCCCCGTAAAAGAGGCAATGAATCTTATGGGTATGGATGTCGGCGGTTGCAGACTTCCGCTTGTCGGCATGACCGATGAAGCAAGAGAAAAGCTCAAAAAGGTTCTCGCAAAGCACGGTCTTGTTTAATTAAGAGGTAAGATAAATGACAGGAATACTTTTATGCGGCTGTGCAGGAAAAATGGGCAAAGTCATAACCGCACAAGTGAAAAACAGCGACGATGTTCGTATCGTCGGCGGAATAGATTTGTTTACGGACTGCGGTGCAGATTATCCCGTATTTTCTTCTCCAAGCGAGGTTAGTAACGAAATCATTGAACAGACGGATGTTATCGTGGATTTCTCCAATCCGTCCTCCTTTGCCGGCTTGATTGAATTTGCGGTACGCACGGGAAAACCTGCGGTAATCGCCACAACGGGACTCAATGAGGCTCAGCTTTCTTTGCTCCGTTCCGCTTCCGGAAAGATTCCCGTATTCTTCTCGGCAAATATGTCTCTCGGTGTAAGTCTTATTGCTCAGCTCGCCCAAAAGGCGGCAAGCGTACTCGGTGATGATTTTGATGTTGAAATCGTCGAAATGCACCACAATCAAAAGATTGATGCTCCGAGCGGCACTGCCCTTATGCTTGCGGATGCCGTAAGGGAGGCTCTCGACACCGACGTAAAATACGAATACGACCGTCACTCAAAGCGTGAAAAACGCTCGAAAGCCGAAATCGGCATACATTCGGTAAGAGGCGGCACAATCACCGGAGAGCATGAGATTATCTTTGCCGGTCACGATGAGGTAATCAAGATATCGCACAGTGCAAGAAGCAAGGAGCTTTTTGCCGTGGGAGCAATAAATGCTGCCCGATTCCTTTGCGGCAAGCCGTCGGGTCTTTACGGAATGAAGGAGCTTATAGGCTGATTTGATTGAGCAGGAGGTATTGAATTGAAGCTCGTTGAAAATATTTTTGTAACAGAGGATGTCACGCTGTTTTCGCTGTGTGACGCACCTGCCGATATCGCTCATATGGCAGAGGTTTTTGAGCTTATCGCAAAATCGGGAATTGATGTCGATATGATTTCTCAGCTCCCCATCAGCGGAAGTGCATCGGGATTTTCATTTACCGTCAGTGATAAGGATTTTATTTCCGTGCTTTCAATTGCTTCGGAGCTTCGCGGCAGAAATCCCAAAACAAAAATCAGCGTCAGCAGCGGAAATTGCAAGCTGACCGTAAGCGGCGAAGAAATGAGGGGTACACCCGGAGTTTCCGCACGCGTGTTTAAGGCGGCGGCAAGCGTCGGTGCGGATGTCAGAATGATAACCACCTCCGAAATTGAAATTGCCCTGCTTGTGGTAAAATCCGATGTGGATTCCGTAGTGGAAGCTATAGAAAAAGAATTTTCGGAATGATTGATTGTAACGGGTCGGTGTTTCCGCTTCGGTCATATCGACCCGATTTGTTTCCCCTTATAAATGTCATCATCGAAAAACAATTGTGTAATATTTAAACTTTTTTGCATAAAACACTTGACATTCTCGGACAAATAATATATTATATTTGAGCGTTCCGAAAACAGCACAAATTTAATACATGATCCATTAGCTCAGTCGGCAGAGCACTTGACTTTTAATCAAGGTGTCCGGAGTTCGAATCTCCGATGGATCACCATTTTCTATCCCAACAGCTATATCACTTGTAGCTGTTGGGGTTTTTCATTTTTTTAATGCAGTATCGAGCGGTGACAAATTCGAAAAATTGACTGTTGTTTTTGAGGGAATCAAGTGTACATACCTTTTCGCCATTTCAAGGCTTGTATGTCCGAGAATGAGTTGCAAACTATAAATGTCTCCGCCGTTCTCCAAATACCGTGTAGCAAAGGTATGCCGTAATAAATGCGGTCTTAATCTCGGTATGTTTGCTTTCGTTTTCAGCTTGCGGAACAGTTGCTTTACCGTGCTTTGATTTATGGGAATCAAGGTGTTTTTTACGAATAAAGGAGTCTCTTTTTCGCTTTTCGGAATATATCCAAGATACCGCAAAAGTGCTTTCTTGCTGTTCAATCCAAGAGGAACAAACCTTTCTTTGTTTCCTTTTCCGTTGACTATGATATATCCCTCGACAATATGAATTTTACTGCTTTTCAAAGTGACAACCTCATTCAATCTCAATCCGCTGTCAAGCATAAGTGCGACAATACAGTAATTACGAACGCTGTAAAAATCACGACCATTAAAACAAGAAAAAAGCCGTTGTATTTCTTCTTCGGTTAAAATGTCGATTGATTTACTGTTTCCGCGTATTTGCTGTTCCGTCAAAAATTCTTCAATTGCATTTCCTGTTGTCATATAATCACCACATAATATCAATTGACACAAATTACACAAGTTAAGGAAAAGGATAATACTAACCTTTTTCGGAATTAAAGGCACAACGGTGAATGCGGGATATTTCATTACCGACAAGAACAGCAAAGGCGAAATATCTATCATTTATTATGCCGGCTTCAAGCTCGGTCAGTACGAGGTATATGTTGAACACGCGGGAGCAAAGGAAGAAAGTGAAAATATCCTGAATGAAATTTCATCCGCAATTCAGGAACTCATTTCACTCGAAAGCATAGATTTTTCCCGTATATCAAATTAAAATAAGAAGCACACTCTGCAGAATATAAGATCTTGCAGGGTGTGCTTTATACATATGGCGTTACTATGTTACGGTTGCAGAGATATTTGCATTTTCACGGGATTATGGTCTGAAGAAGCGAAATTCAGCGGCAAGGTTTCGACTGAATCGACCTGCACGTTGGGCGAAACGATGAAGCCGTCAATGATATACATTTGGCTGTTTTCGTTCAGGGGGTGGTTAAGCAGACGGCATGAGGGAGTATTGCCGTCAAAGGCATACTTGAAGCCGTCAGGCAAATCGCTTTCTTCAAGAGTACCGGGAGTCCACACGTCATCCGCTATCGGATAGCTATCCAAAACTCCGGGGAAGGTCTGGTTAAAATCGCCGCCGGCAATAACGTAATTTCCCTTTTCATATTCCTGTTGCAGGAAGCTCATGAGCAGCTTTGTCTGAGCAATTTTGCCCTCGCCGTCATCATAGGCTTCGAGATGCAAATTCACCAAAACAACCTCTTTTTCGCTCCCCTCCACCGCCAAACGCGTGACAAGCAGACAGCGTTTCAAATTGGCAACGCTGACGGGCCATGAGAACGGGCACGGCAAAGCGATTCGTTCAAACAAAGGACTTTTCACACTTCGGTCGGTAAAGGTTGCAATGCCGCTTTCAATCTTGCCTATCGGCGGCAACGGAATTGGCACAAAACTGCATTTGTAGTTATACGCCAGTCCGTAGCTGCCTTGATACGCCTCGGATATGGCCTCCAATTCATTGATATAGCCTGTTCGGGCAGAATGCACATCCACCTCTTGAAGGAGCCATGCATCGGCATCGTGAGAAGATATAAAGTCTTTTATCTGTACTAAATTTCTTTCGACATTTTCGAGCTCGGGATTAACCTCGCTTCCGCCGTCCATGAAGAAATCCGCCGATGAATCCAAGCCGGCATAGCCGATGTTCCAACTGTAGAGAGTCATTTTTTCTCCCACAGAAGTCGCCGTTCTGTTGCTTATATGCATCTGCTCAGCGGTTTTACGCTCCTCGGGACGATATTCGGTCGCAGTCAGATAGCCGACAAGTGCCGCCAAAACCAATAATATTGCCGCAACGATTCCCAAAAGGATCTTCAGCCAAAGCCGTTTTTTCATGTTCAAGCCTCCGTATTTCAGATTCTGAATTGATTATATCACGGCTCTTTTGTTTTTGCAATAAGGGATATTCCGACGACTTATTCCTTTTTCACCGCTCCCCCTTTATACCCTTCGGACCGCCGCCGATTGCTGTGAGGACACTGCTGCAGTTGAAGCCTTCGATGCCGCTTTTCCGCCAAAGGAAAAGAAGCGGATGCCAAGCCCTATATCTATAGTCATTCTCCGGTAGTAAAGTAAACACAAAACGCCGCCGAGGAGTTTCAGCTCCTCAGCGGTCATTTTTATCTCTTTTTATATATCACAAGTTCTGGATTTTCACCGTTTTCTTCATAGGTGCTGA
>CAZPMK010000044.1:0-13378 GCA_964587915.1 uncultured Clostridium sp. | reverse complement strand
CCTGTGACCCTCTGCTTGTAAGGCAGATGCTCTCCCAGCTGAGCTATGCTCCCAAACCGTGCCGCTCGTTTCGTCAAGCGGCGTTTTGTATAATACACTACTTCGGCACAAATGTCAAGCCTTTTTTCAAAAAAAATCGAAAAATTTTTATAATTCAATCAAAGAATTATAATTTTCGATATTTAAGGCTCTTAAAATTCGGCATTGTGAAGCCAAATGTACTGCTCGTCCTCGTTGCGTGTTGTCTGAAGCCACGGGTCTCCGTCGAGATGGCGAATCATCCAGCAGGTATACATCTGAAAGCCGGGAGCTACCGACTGCGGATGAAGTGCGCCGCCGGGGATGGCCGAAAAGCTGTTGTCAACGCTCTTGAAAACCTCATCGCCTACAAAGCTCGCACCGAAGCCCTCGGGACGGTCAAACTTGAAGTAATAGCATTCGGGCTGAGGATGACGGTGGGGGAGATAGCCCGACCAGTTTCCTCTGTCATTGAGAACCTCACCGAGAACCATATTTGAATACGGAGCGATATCCTTGTCTATTATCGTATTTACGCGGCGTTTTGCAACATTGCCGAACTTGCCTACACAGGAATATCCCCACGGTGCATCCTCGGGTCTGTAGAGCTTAGAATCGAAAACCGCATCATTTTTAGTATACTGAACAAGGATTTCGGTGTCGTCGATTGCTTTTACCGTTACGGAATCATTGCTGCACGCATGAACGGCATAAGGTCCCTCGGTGAAAACGCTTTCACGACTGACCGTTTCACTTCCCTTTGACCACTCAAGCGTTACCTTTCCCGAAAGAAGAAGAACCGCAACCTCTTCGCCGCTTCTGCCGAAGGTGCGAGTCTCTCCCGATTTCATACGGTATACGCGAACGTCCATCATCATTGCACTGTAATCGTTATCATATGTGCAGAGTATTTCTTCGCCGTTTTCGTCAAACTGCGGATATCCGAATAATTTTCCCATAGTATTACCTCATTTCGTAAGATTTTTTATTTCGTCGGGTGTGAAAATGTATTTTTTATCGCAGAAATGGCAGGATACCTCTGTTTTGGGATCTAACGCCATTTCGTTCAGCTCATCCTTACCGAGGGTGATAAGGGCTTTTGCAACTCTTTCTTTTGAACAGTTGCACCTGTATTCCGGTGTCGAGGTGTCGAGGATTTCCAAATTAAAGCTCTTGAGAACGCTGCGGCAGATATCCTCCGGAGTCATTCCCGAGGTAAGCATTTGAGTTACGGACGGTATGTCCGCAATATCTTTTTCAACTTTTTCAATCGTGTCCTCAGCCGCCGTCGGCAAAAGCTGAATTATAAATCCGCCCGCTGCTTTTATGGTGAGGTTAGGATTAACAAGCACGCCGAGAGCACAAACCGTGGGCGTTTGCTCGCTTGTTGCAAAGTAGCTTGTTATATCCTCTGCGATTTCTCCGGAAACAATCGGAACTTGCCCGATATACGGTTCTTTAAGCCCGAGATCCTTCATGACCGTAAGACTGCCCTGCGTTCCGACTGCTCCCGCAACATCGAGTTTTCCTTTGATATTTAACGGAATTTCAACCACGGGATTTGAAACATAGCCTCTTACGTTGCCGCTGCTGTCGGAGACTGCAATGACCGAACCGGCAGGACCGCCGCCGTTCAGTCTCAAGGTGATGCTGTCATCCTTACCCTTGAGAACGGCACCCATCATGGAAGCAGCGGTTAAAAGTCTGCCGAGTGCCGCCGACGTAACCGCCGAGGTTTTGTGTATTTGTTCCGCTCGGGCAACAATATCGGTGGTGTCCGCCGCAATGACGGTGAGATCGCCCATGTCGGAAATCATTCTTACAAGTTTACTCATTATATCACTTCTTCTTTGCTGAAAATACTGCTTTTTCGCTGTCGGGGCGAACGGGATCAAGTGTCATGTCATCGTAAATTCCGATGACCTCAAAGCCTGCTTCTTCAAGCCATTTTGAGATATCTTCAAGGGGATAGGAGCGTTCCGTGATGTATTCCGTACTGCGATAATATGCTCCGTCCTCCTCTTCAAAAAAGTCGAGGGAAATATCAACGCTGCCGTCCGCTTCGTTGTATGAATTTTGCCAAACGCAATAAAGATCATCAAGGTCATAGACAAAAGCGTTATCGCCGAGAATTTCTTTGTGCTTATAAGGAGTGTTGACGTCGAATGCAAATATTCCGTCGGGATTCATAAACAGCGAAACACGCTCAAAGGTGCGTTTTACCGTCTCGGCACTGTCAAGATGATTGATGCCGTCAAGCACGCACAAAGCAAAATCCACCGTGCCGTAAAGGTCAATTTCATCCATGGATTGATTCAAAAGGAGCAGAGGAACATCTGCCTGCATTGCCTTTTGTCTTGCTTCATTGAGCATTCCCACGCTTATGTCAACGCCGATAACGTCGTAGCCTTTTTTTGCCGCTTCGATTGAAATTCCGCCCGTACCGCAGCCGAGATCGAGCAGAATGCCTTTTTTCTTTCTGTCTGCCGAAAGCAGAGAACAGAAATAATCCGCACGGCGTTCGTATTCCACATTGTCCGTCAGGCGGTCATAAAAGCGGGAAAAAATATCGTATGACATTATTTCTCCATCCTTTTGAAAATCGTATCATAGCCGTTAGAGCCGTATTGGAGCGAACGGTTTACTCTGCTTATCGTAGCCGTGCTTGCACCGGTTTGTGCAACGATATCGCTGTAAACCTTGCCCTCACGGAGCATTTTTGCAACGACGATACGCTGCGAGAGAGCCTTGATTTCGGTTATGGTGCAAAGGTCTTCAAAAAAATCATAGCATTCATCGACCGTTTGGAGCTTTAATATCGCTTCAAAGAGATAATCAACGCTTTTGTCCTTTAATTTGTCGCTCAAAATGAGTCATCCTTTCCGCAATTATCGGTTGTGATTGCACTTTTACGCTTTACTATTGTAGCACACAAATGCCGAAAAGTAAACCTCAAATTTTCTTTTGCGGTAATGCGGCAAATATCGGTTGTAATTCCGACTATGTTATGTTATACTTAATATAAAAAGCACGGGTATTTCCCGTGAAAAGGAGATTGTTTATGGATATTTTCAAAGAACTTTGGGCAGCAAATGCACCCGCAACCTTCGCTACCGTATGCCTTGCACTTTACTTTTTCGGCATGGCAATAGTCTTTATTTCAAAGCCGCTTAAAAATGCGGAGAGCTTCTCGATAAAGCCCGTTGACAATGCGGGAAAAACCGAGATTCGCGTATACTACGGCGGTATTTCCTTTGCTCTCGGAGCATTCTTGATTTATCTTGCTGTTGCAACGGGAACGGCTTACCATTCTCTTGTGGGCGGTATGTTTTTCGCAACCACCGTTTTTGTTACGAGAACCATATTCTTATTTGTTGACAAGGGCTGGAAATGCCCCTACACCAAGCTCGCAATTCCTGCCGAGGGAGCTTTCGTTATTGCACTTTGGGTTTCATATTTTCTTGCCCGGAAATGCATATGAACAAGATAAATTTCCAGCTTGAAACGGACAGGGCAATCGAACGCCTTTGTGCCGACGGCAGGAGAGTGAAATTGCTTCTTCACGCCTGCTGTGCCCCGTGCTCATCGTATGTTCTCGAATACCTGACGCAGTATTTTGATATCACCGTGTTTTTCTCCAATCAAAATATAATGGATGAAACTGAGTATAAAAAACGCCTCGGGGAGCTTTATCGTCTGTGCTCAGATGCACCCTTTTGCAAGGATGTAAAAATCGTTGAGGATGATTTTTCACCGCAGCTTTTTGCCGATACGGTTAAAGGTCTCGAAAAAGAGCCGGAGGGCGGAGCACGGTGTGAAAAATGCTTCCTGCTTCGTCTGTCACGCACGGCGGAATATGCGAAAAACAACGGTTTTCCGCTCTTTGCAACAACCCTCACAGTAAGTCCGTACAAGAATGCACCGCTAATAAATGCAATGGGGGAGGGGCTTTCACAAAAATATGAGGTCGAATATCTGCCGTCCGATTTCAAAAAACGCGGCGGATATCAACGCTCGATCGCTCTTTCAAAGGAATATAACCTCTACCGTCAGCATTTTTGCGGCTGCCCGTTTTCAATGAATACGGAGGAATAATAATGAAAAAGTTTAAGAAGATTTTACGTGTCGTTCTTTGCATACTGCTTGCGGCGGCTGTGGTTTTCGGCTTTGTTGAGCTTTGGTACTATCCGAGCTACAAAAGCAAAACAGTGCCCGTTTCGGTAGAAAACACCTCTGCCGACGGAGAAATCAAGGTGATGAGCAGTAATTTACGCTGTATCGCCGTTGAAGATCCCGGCAAGAAGAGCTGGTTTTACCGTGCGGATCTCATAATACAAAACATACTTTCCTGCACCCCCGACGTTATAGGCTTTCAGGAGGGGACGAGAATCCATTATTCCTATCTTTGCGAACGCCTGAACGAATACGATTCCGTCATCACATACAGGGATAAAGCGTTTTTCTCCGAGGGCTGTCCGATATTCTATCGCAAGGATAAATACGAGCTTATCGACAAGGGCTCTTTCTGGCTGTCGGAAACTCCCGAGGTCATGAGCAAGGATTGGGGTGCCGCCTGCTACAGAATTTGCAGTTACGTTATTTTAACGGAAAAATCAACCGACAAATCCTTTGTTGTATTTAATACACATCTTGACCATGTCAGCGATGAAGCAAGAATAAAGGGTATCGGCGTTATCCTTGATAAAATCCAAGAATTCGGCTCGCTTCCCGCAATGATTATGGGTGATTTTAATTCAAAGGAAGGCTCGCAGACCTACAACAGCGTAACCGAGAGCTTCTTTGATGCGAAATATCAGACGGAAGATTCATACAATATATGTACTTTTCAGGATTACGGCAGACAGCTTAACCGCAAGCCTATTGACTATGTGATGATATCCAAGGAGGGTTTTGCCGTAAATTCTTACAGAGTGGTGGATACGCTTTATGACGGAGTATATCCGAGTGACCATTTTCCTCTTCTTGTAAGTCTCACCTTGACTTAACAGGTCTGTACGGCGGACGGATTCAAAAAACTGCGGTGGTGAAAAAATGAGAAAAGTCAAAACCAAAAACAAATATTTAATTCAATTTGCCGCGGTTGCCGTGCTTATAATTATCGCCGCCGCCATTCGTATTTTTCCGGTTAAAGCACTCGGTTTTCAGCTTCTGCGAAGCGGAATTTACATTTTCATTATTCTTATGTGGGGCATTTCCATACGCCGAAGAATAATACAGGTTCAGTCACTCAGATACCTCACCTGCGTTGCCGCCCTGATGGTGTTTTGGCTTGCCGTGAGAAGTGTCAAATATCATTTTGCCGAGACTCCGTTTTGGAATCATCAATTGTGGTATTGGTACTATTTGGCATTGCTGAACATACCGCTTTTTGCAATGTTCGTTTCTCTTTCGCTGAATAAGCCCGACAACTACCGTTTACCGAAAAAAATTTTATTGCTTTACATTCCTGCCGCCATGATATTTCTTATGGTGATTACAAACGACCTGCACCAATTTGTTTTTGCTTTTCCGAACGGAGAAATAGTGTACGACGGCGACTATACATACGGCTTCGGCGTATGCTTCGTTGTCGGCTGGCAGATTGTATGCGGCACGATTGCGGTTGTGACAATGATAATCCGATGCCGCATAGCAAGAAGCAAAAATCTGCTTCGCTTACCCTTGGTGCCTCTTGTGGCGGCAATGCTTTATACCTTGCTTTATGCAATAGGAGTGAAGCCGATAAAAGTTTTGTGCGGCGACATGACGGTTTCTCTGTGCCTGCTTATAACGGCGGTATTTGAGTGCTGCATACAGTGCGGTTTGATTCAGTCGAATATCGGCTATGCCTCGCTTTATGCTGCAACAACGATAGGCTCTCAAATAACGGACGCGGACTTCAATGTCGTTCATTCCTCCTCGACTGCTGTGAAAATTTCCGAAGATAACATGAAAAGAGCCGTTTCAAATGATGTTTTTCTTGATGAAAATACCCTTCTCAAAGGGCATCCGATACGCGGCGGATATGTTTTTTGGCAGGAGGATATCACCGAGCTTGCGGCGGTTTCCCGTGAGCTTGAGGTGATACGGGACGAGCTTCGTGATACGGGCGATATTATACGCACCGAAAGCGAGCAAAAGGAATATTGGCTGAGAATCCTTGAGGAAAACAGACTTTACGATCTTATTGAGGAGCAGACTGCTCCGCAGGTTGCATTTTTACAGAGTGCTCTTTCAAAATTAAAAGAAACCGATGACCTCGACGAAGCGAAAAAGCTCCTCGGCAAGATAGTCGTAGTGGGAACATATGTCAAAAGAAAAAGCAACATGATTCTCATTTACGGTCAAAACGATGTCGTTGATGCGGGGGAATTGTATCTTTGCATTGACGAAACTGCGAAAAATTTAGTAATGTACGGCATTGACTGCAAGGTAAACTTTGATGTTTGCGGGGTACTTTTACCCGTGGTTGCCGATGAAATTTACGATTTTATCGAAATGGTTTTGGAGCATATTCTTGATTCGGGAAAATATATGTTTATCTATGTCGGCAAAAGCAACGGATGCTTTCGGGTCAATATCAGCGTTCGGTGTGACGGGGATTTTTCACGCCTTTGCGAGCAGATACCCATGCTCTCTGCGGAGCGTGACGATGACGGAATATGGTATCTGTCCCTCACATTTGAGAAGGGCGGTGAAATTGTATGAAATACATTAAAGAGAGCTTTGATAATATGCCCATCGCCGTGTGCTTCTTCGATGACAAAGGAATTATACGCCTTACAAACCACAGAATGCTGACCGTAAGCAACGAGCTTTGCAGCAGAGGTATTCAGACGCTTTCCGAATTCCATGAGGCGTTGCAAGCTCCGCAAAAGGCAAGTTTGATTGACGAAAAAACATTGATGTACCGCTTCTTTGACGGAACGGTGTTGAGATTTGAAGAAACACACATAACCGACGGTAACGGTAAAAAATATACCCAAATAACCGCCGTTGACGTCACCGCGCTTGTTGAAGCACAGGAGGAGCTGCGGCATGAAAACAAACAGTTTGCCGAAGCAAATGCCGCTGCTCGTCGTCTGTACGAAAATATGGCGGAAATAGTCCGTGACGAAGAAATACTGTCAATGAAAATGCGTGTGCATGATGATATCGGACACAGCATTATAGCGGCGAAAAAGGCTTTGATGAATGATGAAGACATTGAGGCCGTGCGAAAAAATGCTTCGATTTGGGAAAATTCAATCGAGCTTTTACATCATGCAAACAGTATGAACGAGCAAAGCGATGACCTTGAATATGCAATAAAACGTGCAGAGGCATTGGGCGTTAAGATAATTATTGACGGAGAATTTCCGACCCGCGAAAAATTACGGCATCTGTTTTCGCTTGCCCTGAGAGAATGCACCAACAATTGCGTCAAGCACGCAAACGGCAACGAGATTTACGCCGAGATATCTCACAGGGACAACAGGTGCTTTTTGACCGTCACCAATAACGGGAATCCTCCTGCGAAAGAAATCACGGAGGGCGGCGGTCTGTCGGGCTTGAGAAGCCGCTTTGAAAGGAATTCGGGAACCATGACAGTAAAGAGCTTCCCGAAATTTGAGCTTGTTGTTTCTTTGGAGGAAATTTGACATGGTAAAGGTTATGATAGTGGAGGATCAAAAGCTCATTCGCAGTCTTATTGAGAGCTATGTGGAGAAAGCTGACGGCTACGAGCTGACGGCCTCAATTTCAAGTGCCGCAAAAGCCCCCGAAATATGCGATGCAAAGCCCGTTGATTTGATTTTTATGGATGTTCAAACGGAACATCACGAAAACGGCTTAACTGCGGTGAAAATAATCAAGCAAAAGCATCCGAACATAAAAATAATCGTCATCACCTCACTTGTTGATTTCAATGTTCTGAAAACGGCAAGGCTCAACGGTGCGGACAGTCTCTGGTACAAGGATGTTGACGAAAAAACTCTTACCGATGTTGTCTCAAGAACAATGAACGGAGAACACGTTTTTCCCGATACTCCGCCCGTTGTTGACATAGGAACCGCTAAAAGCACGGAATTTACAAAGACTGAGCTTATTGTTTTACGGCATTTGGTAAAGGGTCTTTCCTACGGCAAAATCGCCGAAGAAATGGGCATTGAGGTAACAACCGTAAAGTATCACGTTACGAATATGCTCAATAAAACAAATTTTGATAACAAATTACAGCTTGCCTTGGCGGTCAGCAATGAAAAAATGATTGCCGAGCTGATTGATTTTTAAGATTTTTTGACACCCGATTTCACGTTTTTTTGCCGTGAGGTCGGGTCGTTTTTAAAAAACTGTACTTTTGTAGGGGGTAATATTATGAAAAAAGGTATATTATTATAATACAAAATGTGTTAGTATAACTTTTTGTATGATATTTCGCAAACGGAAAGGAGCAATGTTAATGAAACTCAAAAACATTTTAACGGCGGCGGCTTGCATAATCTTATGCTTTGCTCTGCTTACAGGCTGTACGTCTCAAAAGGATGATGAGATTACCGAACCCTCCGAAGGCATAACCTCTGAAGTTAAAGACAAGGTTGAGAAGAAGAAAAACGATTCTGCCGAAACGGAGTCTGCCGAGCTTACATATCTGCGTGCGAAAATCAAAGAGAATGATTCCTCCGTCGGCGTAGCTTACATTGATTTTGTGGCCGATATCGAAGCGGTTAAGGATCACAACTATGCGAGCGATTTTTCAACGAACGGTATTTTCAAGGAGTATCCGTTCTTCTATGAATACCCCGTTTCCGTAAAAACAGGCTCCGAGATGTTTGCCGTTGTTCCCGCAAATACGGAATCCGAGATTAAAGTGTACAAAGTTGATTTTGGCGATGACGGCGAGCTTCACGTTGACAGAAAAACCGTTCTTTATGAGGATAAAACGGGCAAGCCCTTTATCCTTCTTTGCAATGACAACGAAGCGTATTCAAACGTCCTTATTGCCGTTCAAGACGGCGACAAGACCGTTGAGTTTTCTCCGAGCCTGTCACTTGAAAACGGCAGAGACCTTATCCTCAAAGACGGCTGTTATGATTTTACCGTCAATGATATCAGAGCTTATTCCGATGAAGTCCACGATTATCTCATCGAAAATATTGACGAAATAAAAGATGGGGTCAAAAACGGAATGACTCTCAGACTCTGCGATGACGTTTTCATGTACAATCACTTTACACTCAAATTTGAGCTCGGAAAGTATGACGAGGATTACAATTTCATCGTTGCCGGAGCATATTTGGTTGATGAATACTACACCTTGGCATTTTATGAACCGGAAAACGGCGAGCAAACCATCGGCTGGCGAGTGGTGGGCAACGGCTTTGAATGCAATCCTGCAATGGGCTGACGGCAATGAGAAAAACAAAACGAACCGGTAATTTTCTGATTTCTCTGATTTTCAATATTCTTTTGAATTTTGAGGGAATTATTCCGGCGGTTGTTCTGCTTGCACTTCATTTTTGGCTCGATATTTCAATTTGGTGGAGTGTGGCGGCACTGACGTTATGGCTTGTATGGATAATTCTTTGGATGCTTTTTATGGGCTGGGCAAACAAATGCGGCAACACACCCGACCCGCCTAAAGAAAACAAAAACCCGTATTCAGCCAAACCATACGGCACTTATAGAGGAGAAAGCAAAAGTGAAGAATCTTAAAAAGCTGACATTTTTACATTCAAACGATATGCACGGAGATTTTCTTGCCGAAGAAGTTGAGGATGACCTTGTCGGCGGCGTATCCCTTCTTTCCGGATATGTAAATCATGTAAGGCAAGAAGAAAAGAATGTGATATACGCCATAGCGGGAGATATGTTCCGAGGCTCGGTTATTGATTCCGAGTTCAAGGGAATGTCAACCATCGGAATTATGAACCTTTTGGGTCCCGATGTTGTTACAATAGGAAACCACGAGGTGGACTACGGACTCTCTCATCTGCTGTTTTTGGAAAAGTGTGCGGATTTCCCGATAATCAATGCAAATTTTCACATTAAGAATAATCGCAAGCGTATGTTCCAACCTTACTACATAGCACATATTGACGGAATGAAAATCCTGTTTATCGGAATTATCACCGACGACGTGCTTTCTCAGACAAAGGCTGATGACACGATAGGAGCATTCGTTGATATCGGCGAAGCGGCGGAGGAGGTAGGCAATATCTGTAATGCCTACAACGCAATAGATATTGATTTTACCGTTCTTCTAACGCATATCGGCTTTGAAGAGGATAAAAAGCTCGCCGCAATGCTTGACCCTGCATGGGGTGTGGACGTGATAGTGGGCGGTCATTCGCATACTTTTATCACAGAGCCTGCAAAGGTGAACGATATTTATATTGTTCAAGCAGGAACGGGTACGGATCAAATAGGCAGATTCGATATAATCATAGATACGGACAAAAATGCAATCGACAGCTTTACATGGCAGATTATTCCCATAAACGAATCAACCTGCCCGCGTGACCCCGAGATGGAGGATTATATTCTCCATTACAAAAATCAGACGGATAAAAAGTACGAAAGAATCGTTACACGCCTTGCCTGTGAGCTTACGCATCCTGCACGAAACCGTGAAACCGCACTCGGAAATCTTTTTGCCGATATTTTGAAGGATTCATTCGGAGTGGACATTATGTTCATGGGCTCGGGTGCCATCAGAAACGAAAAGTTCGGCCCCGTCGTCAGATATGCGAATCTTTGCGAATGCTTGGCTTACGACGATGCCATATATATGCTGACCGTTACCGGCTCTCAGCTTGAAAAGATGCTTCGACATGTAATGAGAGATGAGGCGTTCAGGGGCGATCACACGGAATTTTATCAGTTTTCCCACGGTATACGCATGGTCTGGTCGAGAGGGGAGCAATGCTTCAAGGAATTGACCTTGAACGGAAAGCCGCTGAATCCCGACGGACTTTACACGGTGGCACTTCCCAATTATCACTATCAAAATCTCTCGGAATTCCTCAATATTACGGTGGAGGAAGCCGAAAAAAATGCAAAAATACGCGTTTTGGCAACCTCGTATCGCAATGTGGTTGAGGAATACTTGATGCAACATCAGCACCTTTCACGCGAGGTTGAGGGACGCCTCACCGTTATTTGACGGACAAATAATTGTAAATCTGCCGGTGGTTGTGCCGGTAAAAATAAAAAATAAATCGAAAGGAATCGTTATTATGGGACTTATTAAAGCAGGAATCGGAGCACTTGGCGGAACACTTGCGGATCAGTGGAAGGAATTTTTCTACTGCGAAGCATTACCGAATGATGTTCTCATGAGAAAAGGACAGAAGCAAACAAGCTCCCGTTCTTCCAACACAAGAGGAAACGACAACATAATCTCGAACGGTTCGGGAATTGCCGTAGCCGACGGTCAATGTATGATAATCGTCGAGCAGGGCAAGGTTGTTGATATCTGTGCGGAGCCGGGCGAATATACCTACAACAGCTCGACCGAGCCGAGTATCTTCACCGGAAATCTCGGAGAGGGCATCAAGCAGACCTTCCAAACAATAGGTAAGCGTTTCACCTACGGCGGAGACACGGCGAAGGACCAGAGAGTATACTATTTCAATACCAAGGAAATCATCGGCAACAAGTTCGGCACGGCAAATCCGATAATGTTTGAGGTTGTCAATAAGAGAATCGGCATCAGCAGAACGGTTCAGGTTCGTTGCAACGGCGTTTATACATATGTAATTACCGATCCGCTTCTGTTCTACACAAGACTTTGCGGCAACGTGGAGTATGAATTTACGAGAGATCAGATTGACGAACAGCTCAAGGTTGAATTTGTTGATGCACTTCAGCCCGCCCTCGGAGCACTTGCAGAGCAGGAGCTCAGACCCGCTCAGATTCCGACCAAGGCGAATGAGCTTAAATCGGCAATGAACGCCGCACTCAAGCAGGAGTGGATAGATAACAGAGGTATCTCCGTCGGCAAAATTGCGTTGAATCCGATAACGCTGACAGAGGAAGATATGAAGAAGATAAACGAGATGGAGGATGCGGCAAGCATGGGCTCCAATCCGTTTATGATGGCAGGCAGAATGACAAATGCAACTGCAAATGCAATGGAAACCGCGGCGGCGAACGAAGCGGGAGCTATGACAGGCTTTATGGGCATGGGCATGGCAGGCGGCATGATGGGTCAAGGCGGCGGCTTCGGTGCGGCACAGAGCTTCTACAATATGGGAGTTCAGCAGCAACAGCAACAGCAGGCGGCGGCACCTGCGGCTGACGGCTGGAAATGCTCATGCGGAGCAACCGTAAGCGGAAAATTCTGCCCCGAATGCGGCACAAAGAAGCCTGAGCCCGTACAGGCAAACAGCTGGAAATGCTCATGCGGAGCAACGGCAAGCGGAAAATTCTGCCCCGAATGCGGTTCACCGAAGCCGGCACAGGCAGAGGGCTGGCAGTGCTTCTGCGGTGCAACGAATATGGGTAAATTCTGTCAGAGCTGCGGAGCAAAGAAGCCCGAGGGAGCACCGCTTTATCGCTGTGACAAGTGCGGCTGGCAACCCGCCGACCCCAAGAATCCCCCGAAATTCTGCCCCGAATGCGGAGACATTTTCGACAGCAACGATGCACAATAATTTAAATGTATAAATATAAGGTATATTTGAAAGGAGAACTACAATGGGACTTTTCGACAAAAAATATTGTGATGTATGCGGAGACAAAATAGGACTTCTCGGCAACAGAAAGCTCGAGGACGGCAATCTTTGCAAGGACTGTGCAAGCAAGCTCTCACCGTTTTTCAGCGAGAGAAAGCAGTCAACCGTTGAAGAAATCAAACAGCAGCTTGCTTATCGTGAGGAAAACGAGAAGCAGCTTGCATCCTTCCGTCCTACCCGCAACTACGGCGAGGACATGAAGGTTTACATTGATGATGCGGCAGGCAAGTTTATCGTTACGAGAAAGAGCGATTGGAAAGCAGATAACCCCGATATCATCAGCTTTTCACAGGTTACCTCCTGCAATCTTTCCGTTGACGAAGATAAGGACGAAATCTACGACAAGGACAGCGAGGGCAACAGACGCTCATTTAATCCTCCTCGCTATCAGTACAGATATGAATTTTACATTCAAATCAACGTAAATTCACCTTGGTTCTCATCAATCCGCTTCATGCTCAATTCCGGAAATTATCCCGACAGCCGTTATACCGACCTTTACCGTCGTTATGAGCAAGAGGGCAACGAAATTTGTGCGGCACTTCTCGGCAGAGGCGCTCAGCAGTTCGGCTACGGTGCTCCTCAGCAGGGCTACGGTGCTCCTCAGCAGGGCTACGGTGCTCCTCAGCAGGGCTACGGTGCTC
>CAZPMK010000043.1:0-13765 GCA_964587915.1 uncultured Clostridium sp. | reverse complement strand
TTAAAATACTATACTTTTTGTGTGAAAATACTTGATTTACTTTTACTTTTTTGATAAAATTTCATCACAGCCTACATGAAAAGGAGCAGTAAAAATGAAAGTCACCTTTATGGGTGCGGGAAGCACCGTATTTGCAAAAAACGTTCTCGGCGACATTATGAGCTCGCCCGCTTTAAGAGAGTGCGAAATAGCCCTTTATGATATCGACGGCGAAAGGCTTGAAGAATCATACATTATGGTAACCGCTCTCAACCGTAACATAAACGAAAACAGAGCAACAATTGAAAAGTATCTCGGCGTTGAAAACCGCAAGGATGCACTCAGAGGTGCTGATTTTGTTGTCAATGCAATTCAGGTCGGTCTCTATGATCCCTGCACCATAATTGATTTTGAGATTCCCAAGAAGTACGGTCTTCGTCAGACGATTGCGGATTCAAACGGAATAGGCGGAATTTTCCGTGCTCTTCGCACTATCCCCGTTCTCAAGGATTTCACCGACGATATGGCTGAGGTTTGCCCGAATGCATATTTCCTCAACTATACAAATCCCATGGCACAGCTCACCGGCTATCTTTGCCGCTACACTCCGATTAAATCCGTCGGTCTTTGCCACTCGGTTCAGTCGTGCTCAAGAGGACTTCTCAATGGCCTCGGAATAGAATTCAAGGAGCCTATCAGAGAGGTTATCGCAGGAATCAACCATATGGGCTGGCTTTTGGAGCTTGAAGATGCAGACGGCAACGACCTCTATCCCGAAATAAGAAAGAGAGCAATAAGCATTCTTGAAGAAAGTGATCCGCAGACCAAGGACCTTGTCAGATATGAATATATCCGCAGATTCGGTCATTACTGCACGGAATCAAGTGAACACAACGCAGAATACAACAACTTCTTTATCAAGGATAAATATCCCGAGCTTATCGAAAGATACAGAATTCCTCTTGATGAGTATCCCCGCCGTTGCATAGAGCAAATCGAGCGTTGGAAAGAGGATAAAGAAAAGTATCTGCACGATGATGTTTCCCATACAAGAACAAAGGAATACGCATCATACATCATGGAAGCCATCGTAACGGATATCCCCTATAAAATCGGCGGTAATGTCATCAACAACGGACTTATCCCGAATCTTCCCGCCGATGCCTGTGTTGAGGTTGCCTGCCTTGTCAACAAGAACGGTATTCAGCCCTGTGCTCAAAAGCCGTTGCCGCTTCAGCTTGCTGCAATGAACTCAGCCATGATTAACGTTCATCTGCTTACGATTGAAGCCGCCGTCACTCAGAAGAAGGATGTAATTTATCAGGCAGCCATGCTTGATCCTCATACTTCATCCGAGCTTTCAATTGATGAGATAGTTCATCTTTGTGATGACCTCATTGAGGCACACGGCTCCTATCTTCCCAAATATCACTAAGATAATAAAATGCACCTCGAAGAATTTAACTCTTCGGGGTGCTTCTCTGTATATGTAGTTATTAAAGAGATTCTTTGATAGCTTCGGCTATTGCCTCGGCGTATTTTTCGAGATTTTTGTCGAGCAGAGCGTTGTCTGTTTCACTTGTAATGAAGCCGATTTCCGCAAGACAGCTCGGCATATCCGTGTGGCTGTTGACGTAATAATTTCCATTGCCCTGAGCGTAGCCCGACTTCACTCCCCTGTTCTTTGAAATCCCGACCATGTCAAGATTCTGCAAAATATTTTCAGCAAGCTGCGAATCCTTTTGCGGTTCATCGGAGCTTATCCATATTTCCACGCCCTTACCGCTTTCGGCACTGTTGCGATGCAATGACACGAACAGCTCTGCCCGTCTGCGATTTGCGAATTTACAGCGATTTTCAAGGCTTATAAAAGTATCATCATCTCTTGTCAGCTTCACTTTTACGCCGCTGTCCTTTAACTTTTCGGCAACAAGCAGGGCAAGCTCCAGATTGTCATCCTTTTCGTTTCTGCCGTCATGCTGTGCTCCGACATCGCTTCCGCCGTGACCGGGATCAATGATAACATCGGCTTTTGGCGGGAAAAAGACACTTACCGCAACGATTACAACAGCAAGAAGAATCAGCACCGCACCGAACACCGTCAAACGCCTTTTCTTTATTTTCATATCACTTCACCTCGAAATACATTATACTTCGCCGCAACGGAAATTATATTAAGAAAATATTACAGCTTTATTAAGCCGCAATCGACAAATTGACCGGAGCAGAAGCCCCGGTCATAAAATTACATATTATCAATATATCTGCACGCCGCAAGAGCCGCAACCGAGCCGTCTGCAACGGCGGTGGTGATTTGTCTTGTGCTTTTGCTCCTGCAATCGCCGGCAACAAAAACTCCGGAGGTACCCGAAGTACAGCTTTCGTCGGAATCAAAATAGCCGTATTTGTCAATGGCGGCAACATTTGAAAAGGCATCGTTTTCGGGAACAAGACCAATTGCAACAAAGAGTCCGTCAACGGATAATTCGCTTTCGTTCGCATCGGATTTCTTTTTAAGGATAACGCTTTCAAGCGTTCTTTCGCCTTTCAGTGCCGTGATGACCGTACCTGTTATAAGCTCAACATTTTGTCTTTCCTTGAGCTTTTCAACAAGTCTTGCTTCGCCCGTAAAGGTATCGAGATTCTGTATCACATACACCTTTTTACAGCCGTCTGCAAGAAGCAATGCCTCTTGGAGAGCGGAATTTCCGCCGCCGAGAACAGCAACGGTCTGTCCCTTAAAGAACGCTCCGTCGCAAACCGCACAATAGGATACGCCCGAACCGACAAGCTCATTTTCATTTGGAAGTCCCGTCTGTCTGTGCTTTACTCCCGTGGCGATTATGACTGCCTTTGCCTGATATTCGCCTTCTTCGGTAACAACCGTTTTGTATTCCGCACCGTCTTTTACGGCGATAACTTTTTCCATTTCAATTTCCGCACCCTGAGATATAACCTGATCAACGAGCTTATCGGCAAATTCGTTGCCGCTCATTCTCAAAAATCCGGGATAATTCTCAATCTGCGGGGAATAGGTTATCTGTCCGCCGAAAGTAGCTTTTTCAAGTACAAGAACGCTTTTATCGGCACGCAGAGCATAGAGAGCGGCGGTGAGTCCCGCCGGCCCCGCTCCTATGACAATTATATCGTACATCAATATCAATCCTTATTTTGAAGCCTCGATAAACTTCTTGATTTCGGAAACGCCTGCATATTTAACCGCTTCGCCGCCGTTTACCGCAACAAGCGTGGGTGCCTGCTTGATTCCGAGAGAGGAAGCAAGCTCCTGATTCTCATATGCAAGAACTTCATTTACCGCTATTTCTGCCTTTGCAAGCTGTGCAAGAGCTACCTTGCAGTTGGGGCAGGTCTCCGTTTTGAAGAGATAGAGTCCGTCAGCAAGAGTGCAAGCGGTATCATTGCCGCAATCACACTCGGTCTTTGCGTGAGTGCAGTGCTTGCTGAAATCCGACTTTGAAATATCATAAACCTTGCGGTCCTTGTATTCCTGTGACTTACCGTCATTCCAGTTCTGTACGGGGCGATAATAGCCGGTTATACGGCTGTAAACCTCGGTCGTTTCACCACATTCGGGGCAGGTAAACTGCTCGCCCGCAATGTAACCGTGATTCTTACATACCGAATATGTGGGAGAAAGAGTATAGTAAGGCAGCTTATAATTATTCGCAATCTTTCTTACAAGATCGGCGGCAGCCTTCCAATCGGGGAGCTTTTCGCCGAGGAATGCATGGAATACCGTACCCGAGGTGTAGAGCGTCTGAAGCTCATCCTGAATGTCGAGAGCTGCAAAGATATCTTCTGTATAGCCAACAGGAAGGTGTGAGCTGTTGGTGTAGTAGGGTGTTCCGTCGGAAGCGGTGATGATTCCGGGATAACGCTTTACATCGTGCTTTGCAAGACGGTATGAGGTTGACTCTGCGGGAGTTGCCTCGAGGTTATAAAGGTCGCCGTACATCTCCTGATAATCGGAAAGGCGTTCACGCATATGATTGAGAACATCCTTGGCAAATTCCTGCGTTTTGGGGCTTGTCATATCGGCTCTGAGCCAATTTGCGTTGAGTCCTACCTCGTTCATGCCGACAAGACCGATGGTTGAAAAATGGTTGTCGAATGTTCCGAGATAACGCTTTGTGTAGGGATAAAGTCCTTCATTGAGGAGCTTTGTGATTATGGTACGCTTTACCTTGAGTGAACGGGCGGCGATATCCATCATCTTGTCAAGACGATGATAGAAATCCTGCTCATTTTCCGCAAGATAAGCAATTCTGGGAAGATTTATGGTAACAACGCCGACGGAGCCTGTGCTCTCACCGCTTCCGAAGAAGCCGCCGGACTTTTTACGAAGCTCTCTCAAGTCAAGACGAAGTCTGCAGCACATGGAACGAACATCACTCGGCTCCATATCGCTGTTTACATAGTTTGAGAAATAGGGAGTGCCGTATTTTGAGGTCATTTCAAACAGGAGCTTATTGTTCTCTGTCTCGGACCAATCAAAATCTCTTGTGATTGAATATGTGGGAATGGGATACTGGAAGCCTCTGCCGTTGGCATCACCCTCTATCATTATCTCGATAAAGGCTCTGTTTATCATGTCCATTTCGGCTTTACAGTCTTTGTATTTGAAATCCATTTCCTTGCCGCCGACGATGCAGTTTTGCTCGGCGAGGTCGGCAGGAACGGTCCAATCGAGGGTTATGTTTGAGAACGGAGCCTGAGTACCCCAACGGCTCGGAGTATTAACGCCGTAAATGAATGATTCAATGCACTTTTTGACCTGATCGTAATCAAGATTATCAACCTTAACAAACGGAGCAAGATAGGTATCGAAGGATGAGAAAGCCTGAGCACCCGCCCATTCATTCTGCATGATTCCGAGGAAGTTTACCATCTGGTTGCAAAGGGTTGCAAGATGGCTTGCGGGAGATGAGGTTATCTTACCCGTAACTCCGCCGAGACCCTCTTGAATAAGCTGTCTGAGAGACCAACCAGCACAATATCCGGTAAGCATTGAAAGGTCATGAAGATGGATATCCGCATTTCTGTGTGCGTTTGCTATTTCATCATCATAAATTTCGGAAAGCCAATAGTTTGCAGTTATGGCACCGGAGTTGCTGAGAATAAGACCGCCGACGGAATAGGTTACGGTTGAGTTCTCTTTAACTCTCCAATCCGTAACGTTAACATAGCTGTTGACAAGCTCTTTGTAGTCAAGAATGGTTGACTTGATGCTGCGGAGCTTTTCACGCTGACGGCGATAAAGAATGTATGCCTTTGCGACATCGGCATATCCTGACTGAATGAGCACCTGCTCAACGCTGTCTTGAATATCCTCAACGGCAATGAGGGAGTCTTCGATTTTCGGCTCAAAGTCGGCAGTTACTTTAAGAGCAAGAAAATCAATCGTGGAGGGATGATACTGCTTTTCCTGTGACTCAAATGCCTTTTTGATTGCTTCGGCAATCTTGTTAATGTCAAACTCGGCAATTTTTCCGTCTCTCTTTACAACCTGATACATAGTTCACTTTTTCCTTTCGGTATATATTTTATACAATTCTAAACAAATTATTTCGCAACGGTTATGATGTTATCAAATTATGGTTCACTTGTCAATGGGTTTATCAATATATTGTGTCGATTTTTGAAAGTTTGTGAAAATCGCACTATATATGCAGTCTTTTTTGTGTATTTTTAAATCAAACACCACGCAGCTCACAACTTTGCACATAATTGCTCAAAATATCACGCATAAGAAGCATATCCTCTTTGGAATGAGCCGACAGTCCGAAGCCGATTATTTCGCCCGAATCTCGGAACTGCTGAAGAAAATGTCTTTTTGCACCCTTTATAAATTCGCCGAGCTCGTCCGCCGATTCTACGGGATTCAGCTCCCTTGTGACGGTTGTTCTGAATTCATAATCAACGGCATTTGAAAGAAGAAAATCAACGCTCTCTTTTATTTTATCGAGCTTGTATCCGCCGATTCCCACGGCAGGAGGATATCCGCTCGGTGCCGCTTTTACATCCATTGCAACATAGTCAACGAGCTTTTCGTCAACAAGCTCCCTCAGCTTTTTGGGATATGTTCCGTTGGTGTCGAGCTTTATTGCATATCCCAAAGAGCGTACTTTAATGATAAACTCTTTAATATCGGGTTGCATGAGAGGCTCGCCTCCCGTTATCGCCACACCGTCAAGAACGCCCTTTCTTTTTTCAAGGAACGCAAACAGCTCTTCATCGGAAATCTCGCTCTCTTTCGGCGGACGAATTACAAGACTTGCGTTATGGCAGAACGGACACCGCAAATCACAGCCTGCCGTAAACACCGTGCAGGCGGTTTTGCCGGGGAAGTCGAGCAAGGTCAGCTTTTGAAGACCCTGAATATTCATAAAACCACTCTTTCAGTTTTTGATAACCACAAAATAAGTGGGTTCGTCAATGATAATAACACAAGATATTGTGTTTGTCAATAGCGAAACCCACAATTTTAATATTTTATTTTGAAAACCGGCTTATTTCTTTTTTTAATAGTACTGCGCCTGTGCATTCCAAAGCTCGCCCATTGCCGCGTAAGCTGAGTCAGATATTCAATTTCAACGCTTTCGTCATCACACACGGCAATATTCAGCATGGCATTCGCGTCTTACTTATATGCTAAAACCAATCCCCCGTATGGTTTTGAAAGGTCATACGGAGGATTTTTAAACAATTTAATTATGCAGCTTTTTCTTCTTTTTTCTTATGGAAAAGAATCTTGTCAACGGGGAAATAGAGGAAGAACTGAATTGCACCGCACAATGCATTTGAAATGAAGGTTGCAAGTCCCTCAGCAAGACCCTTGACAACAAGCCAGCCCTGGAAAGTGGGAGCAAGCCATGCCGAGAAGCAAATAAGTGCAACGGTAAATACTATGTAAATGGGAAGCGTTACCGCAATGTTTGCATCGGAATTAAAGGTCTTGTCTCTGTTGATGAAGAAAGAAACGATTTGAGCGATTATGTTACTTGCCGTTGAAGCGATGAAGAAGCCGAGACCGTTGCCCTCTCCGCCCGCAGAGGCAAATACAAAGAACTCATACTGACGGTTGATATATTCATCCGACATGAAAAGCTGAATTATGATGGGGAGCACCGTTTGAATAACAAAAGCTCCGAGGCTGACGACGATGAATTTTACAAATTGCCAAAGAGTGGCTATGCCCTTACCCTTGTTATCGGCAGCTTTATCAATTTGATTAAGTTTTCCCATGTGAATCTCTCCTATGATTTATTGTTTGCTCGAAAATTATATCACAACGGCAGATTATTATCAAGCCAAAAAAAAGCCGAATAAATTGTGCAACATTACTCAACCTCGGCGAATATTAGGGGCCTTTTCAACGGCGGGACATCGGAAAACTCGAGAGCGGAGCAAAAGCGTTCCTCTGCCGCCTCAAAAAGAGCTTCATTCGAGGAATACATCACCGCTATCTCATCACCCGCCGAAACATAATCCCCCGTCTTTTTACGCAGAATGATGCCTGCCGAGGAATCAATCACATCATCTTTTGCTTGCCTGCCCGCTCCGAGAAGCATACATGAAAGTCCTATAAGCTGAGCATCGGTGCGGAAAATATAGCCGTTTCGTTTTGCCGTGACGGATTTTTTATACGGTGCTTTCGGGAATTTATCCGTATTGAGAATATAGGAAGCATCTCCACCCTGCAATTCAACGGATTCGGCGAGCCTTTTAAGGGCAGAGCTGTCATCAATCTTTGATTTTGCCATGGAGCGGCACTCCTCAACACTTCCCTTTCCTGCAAGAGAGAGTAGCTTTGCGGCAAGAGAAAGCGAAAGCTCGGTTAAATCGTCGGGGCCGTTACCTTTAAGCGTTTCAACCGCTTCAATCACTTCGAGGGAATTTCCTATGCAATTGCCGAGAGGGGTATCCATATCCGTTATCAGTGCCGACACTTTTCTGCCTGCCGATTTTCCAATCTTAACCATTGTTTCGGCAAGCTGTTTTGCACAGTCAAGGTCTTTCATAAAAGCACCGCTTCCGCATTTAACGTCGAGAACTATGCAGTCGGCACCGCCCGCGAGCTTTTTGCTCATAACGCTTGAAGCGATAAGCGGAATACTGCTGACGGTTTCGGTTGCGTCACGCAATGAATAAAGCCGTTTATCGGCGGGACACAAATTTCCCGATTGACCCGTAATGCAAAGTCCGCACCTGTTGACGATTTCCTTAAATTTTTCGGCAGTAAGCGTTGAATTGAAGTTCGGAATCGCTTCGAGCTTATCGACAGTACCGCCGGTATGACCGAGTCCTCTGCCGCTCATCTTTGCCATTTTTACGCCGCATTCGGCAACTATAGGTGCAACAATGAGCGTTGTTTTGTCACCCACTCCGCCTGTTGAATGCTTGTCACCTTTTACTCCGTCAATGCCGCTCAAATCTGCTTTGTCGCCCGAATCCGCCATTGCAAGAGTCAGTGATGTCGTTTCCTCCTCGTCAAGTCCGTTAAGATACATCGCCATGAGCATTGCGGAAACCTGATAATCCGGTATACTGCCGTCCGCCGCTCCGAAAGCGAACCTGCGAAGCTCCTCGGCGGTCAGTCTGCCGCCGTCTCTTTTTGTTGCTATAAGCTCTTTTATGCTTTTAATCGGAAAGCACCTCGCTTTTATCAAAGGCTCTCGGAAGAAGCTCTCCGAGAGTTACTATTGTGTATTCATCGGGCGATGTTGCCGTTATTATTTCAAAATCGGGAGCACAAAATTCATTCATAACCTGCCTGCAAACACCGCACGGAGTGCAGGTATCACTTGGATTTTCATCGGATTTTCCGCCGACAACGGCAATACGTTCAAAGCTGCGTTTTCCCTCGGAGACAGCCTTAAAGAACGCTGTTCGCTCCGCACAATTTGTGGGAGTAAACACGGAATTTTCTATGTTACAGCCGGTGTATACACTTCCGTCGGCAGCAAGCAATGCCGCTCCGACACTGTAGCCGGAATAGGGCGAATACGAAAATTTGCGTGCGGACAAAGCCGCCTCGATAAGCTCCCTGTTATTCATATGCCGTCTCCAAAGCAATTTCTATCATAGAATTAAATGTCTGCTCACGCTCATAAGCGGTGCATTCTTCACCACCGGTGAGAGGACAGTCCGATATCGTGCATATTGCAAGTGCCTTTTTGCCGCTCCTTGCGGCGTTCATGTAAAGAGCTGCCGACTCCATTTCTATCGCGAGAACGCCCATCTTTTGCCATTGTGCAAGACTCTGAGCATCATCGTAAAAAGTATCGGACGAATAGAGATTCCCAACAAAGGGCTTGATTCCGAGTTTTTCTGCGGCGTTCACGGCTCTTGAAAGTGTTTCATAATCCGCTATCGGTGCAAAATCACCGGGGAGACGATATTGTGATGCATATGACGAATTTGTGCAGGCACCCATCCCCAAAACTACGTCACGCAAATGAAGCTCGGGACTGACGGCACCTGCCGACCCGACACGGATTATTGCATTGACATCATAAAAATTGTAAAGCTCATAGGAATAAATGCCTATTGACGGAATGCCCATTCCCGATGCCATTACGGAAACTCTTTTGCCTTTATAGAAGCCCGTGTATCCTTGAACTCCTCTCGTATTGTTTACAAGCTCCGCTTTTTCAAGGAAATTTTCGGCGATATGCTTTGAACGGAGGGGATCTCCGGGCATGAGAACCGTATTTGCAAAGGCTTCGGGATTTGTTGCCGAAATATGCGGTGTGGGAATTTTACTCATAATTCTGCCTCACTTTCAATAATCTGTCGGTGTTTGATTTTTAACAAGTTTAACTATAGCACTTGTGCCGAGACGTTCGCATCCGAGCTTTAAAAAATCCTCAGCATCGGCAAGAGTGCGTATTCCTCCCGCCGCTTTCATTTTTACATCGGGACCTATGTTTGCGGCGAAAAGGGCGATGTCCTCCCTTGTTGCACCGCCTTTTGAAAAGCCGGTTGAGGTTTTGATGAAATCCGCTCCCGCCTCTGTTACGGCACGGCACATTTGTATTTTTTCATCATCGGTAAGAAGGCACGCTTCTATTATAACTTTCAAAATTTTTCCGTCGCAAGCCTTTTTTACCTCTTTGATTTCATTGACGATATCGGCGTATCTTGCGTCCTTTACCCAACCGACATTTATAACCATGTCAATTTCATCTGCACCGTTTTTGACTGCATCGGCAGCCTCGAACGCTTTAACGGCGGTAGTTGAATAACCGTTTGGAAATCCGATAACGGTACATATATTCAGCTTGCCGCCCGTATATTCCTTGGCGGCGGCAACATAGGAAGCGGGAATGCACACGCTTGCGGTTGAATAACGGATACCGTCGTCGCATATTTGCTTTATCTGCTCCCATGTTGCATCAACTGCGAGCAGGGTATGGTCGCAATGCTTGAGAATACTTGAAACATCCATGTTTTTAACCTCCGAAATTATTACAGAAATGCGTATTTGTTTATCATTTGTGCCACTCCGTCTTCGGCATTGGACGGTGCAATTGCTTTTGCTGCCGCCTTACACACGGGTGTGCCGTTTTCCATGGCAAAGGAAATCCCTGCCGTTTTGAGCATGGGACAATCGTTTTCCGCATCACCGAAAGCCATTGCTTCATCTGCGGTAATGCCGAGTCTTTCACACATACCGAGAAGCGCCGCGCCTTTGTTTACTCCTGCGGCGGTTGCCGAATTTACTCCCGGTGCGGCAGAAGCGATATCATATCCCTTTGAAGCGAATTTGTCAAGCACGGTCTTTTTTACCTCGGGGTCTGCGGCAAAAGCGTCAATCAGCTCGGCACTCTTTCCTTTAATCGTCTTTGCCAAATCGTCGCAGAGAACCGTTGATTCCACAAACTTTTCGATAAAATCAGACGGCATACCGGGATTCACAAAATATTTTTCGCTCCCCTTTTGTACATAAATATTACCCTCGAGATAAATATTGTAGTATATCGGCAGGGAATTCAGTAATTCTACAGCTTCGGCGGTTTCGTCGGCAGGTATCAGCTTTGAATAAATGAAGCATTTGTTGTTTCTGTCATACACCGAAGCGCCGTTTGAGCAAATGACATAATCCACAAACGGCACTTGACTTGTAACATTTCCCGTAAGTGACAGTGCTCTGCCGGTCGCTATTGCAATTTTTATGCCCGATTCATGTGCTTTAAGCAGGGTTTTCTTTGTAAAATCCGTGACGGTAAGATGATCGGGTGCCATAAGTGTGCCGTCAAGGTCGGTAACAATAATTTTTACAGCCATATTCTCTCCTGATTTCATGTTATTTACAGTATATCACCAAACGGAACGCCGTGTCAAGAAATGTATCGCATTGGTGATTTTTTAAGAAAAATTAAAATCTTCTTGAAATAGTATTTTCAAAATGCTAAGATATATATAAGGTAATTTAAACATGACTTTTTTCGGAGGTACGGATATGAATCTTATGCACATTAAATATGCCGTTGAAGTTGCAACCGAGGGCTCGATAAATAAGGCAGCTGAAAAGCTCTATGTAGGGCAGCCGAATCTGAGCCGTGCCATAAAAGAGCTTGAAGCATCTCTCGGTGTTAAAATCTTTGAACGCTCCGCAAAGGGCATGGTTTTGACCTCCGACGGAGAGACTTTTATTCGCTATGCAAAAACCATACTTCGGCAGGTCGATGAGGTTGAAAGCATATTCAACGGTTCAGGCTCCGTCAAAAAGCGTTTTTCGATTTCCGTGCCAAGAGCAAGCTATATTTCCGATGCCTTTGCCCGTTTTTCGCATATGCTTGCCGGTGAGGGCGAGGCGGAAATAATCTACAAGGAGACAAATTCGCTTCGTGCAATCAAAAATATTCTTCATGAGGATTATAAGCTCGGCATCATTCGCTATGCGGAAAATTACGATAAATATTTCAAAACGATGCTTGACGAAAAGGATCTTCAATATGAAATGATAACCGAATTCAGCTATGTTCTTGCAATGAGCAAGGATAACCCCCTTGCGAAGCTGAAAAAAATCACATTTGACGATCTTGCGGACTATATTGAAATTGCACACGCAGACCCCTATGTTCCGTCGCTTCCGCTTTCTCAAGTCAGAAAAGAGGAGCTTCCCGACAACATCAGCCGCAGAATTTTCGTTTTTGAGCGTGCAAGTCAATTTGAGCTTCTTGCCGAAAACAAGGAAACCTTCATGTGGGTATCGCCCATTCCCAAAGCTCTTTGCGAAAGATACGGGCTTGTGCAGATTCCCTGTGAGGAAAACAAAAAGATATATAAGGATATACTAATTTATAAGCACGATTATAAGCTGTCGGCACTTGACAAGGCTTTCATAGACGAGCTGTGCAAATCAAAAAGAGAAATGTTTTGACATAACAGAAACCGCTTGACCGAAAAGGTCAAGCGGCTTCCGCTTAAAATATGAAAGTGAGGAGTAAAAGGGAATTGTCGAAAATCAGAAGTCAACTTCGGTGTCGTAGTAGCAGCACTTGAGGAGCTTTTCCATTTCCTCTTGGCTCGGCTGACGGGGATTTGAGCCCGTGCAAGCATCACCGATGGCATTCTTCGCAATTTCGGGAAGTCTCTCAAGGAATACTTCCTCGGGTACAAAGCCCTGCTCTGTCGGATAGCTGTCTTCACCGTAGTTCTTAATGCAGTGAGGAATGTTGAGGTCATCATTCATCTTTCTGAGGAAAGCGATGAGAAGCTCAACCTTTTCATCTGCATTGCTGCCGCCGAGACCTATGTAATCGGCAATGTCGGCGTAACGCTTCTTTGCGGTATCATCCTTGGCATTAAAAGCAATAACCTTGGGAAGATACATTGCATTTGCGGCACCGTGAATTATATGAGCACCGTAATCTGCAAATGCGGCACCTGTTTTATGTGCCATGGAGTGAACGATTCCGAGAAGAGCGTTCGAGAAAGCCATACCTGCAAGGCACTGTGCATTGTGCATTGCGTCACGCTTTGCGGTATCGCCGTTATAAGAATCAACAAGATCATCTTTAATCATCTTGATGGCGTAAAGTGCAAGAGGATCGGTGTAATCGCAGTTAGCGGTTGATACATAAGCCTCAACAGCATGGGTGATGGCATCCATACCGGTATGAGCAACGAGCTTTTTGGGCATGGTCTGAGCAAGCTCGGGGTCAACTATCGCAACATCGGGAGTGATTTCAAAATCGGCGATGGGATATTTAATGCCCTTTGAATAATCGGTGATTATCGAGAAAGCGGTAACCTCGGTAGCTGTACCGGAGGTTGAAGAAATAGCACAGAACTTTGCCTTTTTGCGGAGCTTGGGAAGTCCGAAAACCTTGCACATATCTTCAAAGGTGGTTTCGGGATATTCATACTTAATCCACATTGCCTTTGCCGCATCAATAGGTGAACCGCCGCCGATTGCAACTATCCAATCGGGTTCAAATTTGAGCATGGCATCTGCACCCTTCATAACGGTTTCAACAGAAGGATCGGGTTCAATTCCTTCAAAAATCTCAACTTCCATGCCTGCTTCTTTAAGGTAAGCAACAGCCTTATCGAGGAAGCCGAATTTCTTCATGCTGCTTCCGCCTATGCAGATCATAGCCTTTTTGCCGTCGAAGGTTTTAAGAGCCTCAAGCGCTCCCTTGCCGTGGTAAATGTCTCTCGGTAAAGTGAATCTTGCCATGGTTCTTTCTCCTAACATTTAAACTTATTATTTTAAGTATAACATTTTTATAAAAAATTTACAATTGCTTTAAAA
>CAZPMK010000042.1:0-14384 GCA_964587915.1 uncultured Clostridium sp. | reverse complement strand
GTCCTATGGCTCAGACCAAGGAACATCTTCTTCTTGCTCGTCAGGTTGGCGTTCCCAAGATCATTGTTTTCATGAACAAGGTTGATCAGGTTGACGACCCCGAGCTTCTTGAGCTTGTTGAAATGGAAATCCGTGAGACTCTTGCTGAGTACGGCTTCGATGAGGAAGCTCCCATCATCAAGGGCTCCGCTCTTAAGGCTCTTGAGTATGCCGGCAGCGATGTGGACGCTCCCGAGCTTGCTCCTATCTGGGAGCTCATGGATGCAGTTGACAGCTACATTCCCACTCCCGACCGTAAAGCTGACCTTCCCTTCCTTATGCCTGTTGAGGACGTCTTCACCATCACCGGCCGCGGCACCGTTGCTACGGGCAGAGTTGAGCGTGGACAGCTCAAGACTTCTGAGGAAGTTGAAATCGTTGGTCTTACCGACGAAAAGAGAAAGACCGTTGTTACCGGTATCGAGATGTTCCGCAAGATCCTCGATTATGCTGAGGCAGGCGACAACATCGGTGCTCTTCTTCGTGGTGTTCAGAGAACTGAGATCGAGCGTGGTCAGGTTCTTTGCAAGCCCGGTTCAATCAATCCCCACACCAAGTTCAAGGGTCAGGTTTACGTTCTGACCAAGGAAGAGGGCGGCAGACATACTCCCTTCTTCAACAACTATCGTCCTCAGTTCTATTTCAGAACTACCGACGTTACCGGCGTTATCTCCCTTCCCGAAGGCACTGAGATGTGCATGCCCGGCGACAACGTTGATATGGACGTTGAGCTTATCACCCCGATCGCTATCGAAAAGG
Source organism: uncultured Clostridium sp. (assembly GCA_964587915.1). Lineage (GTDB taxonomy): Bacteria > Bacillota > Clostridia > Oscillospirales > Acutalibacteraceae > CAG-177. The sequence continues at coordinate 13,586 of CAZPMK010000042.1, read as the reverse complement.
GACTTCGTTTCGCTATCCGTGAAGGCGGCAGAACCGTTGGTTCAGGCGTTGTTATCGAGATCAACGAATAATTGAATTTCCGAGAGGCTGTTGTTTCGGCAACAGCCTCTTTTTTCGTTTGACCGCAACACGCAAATCGCTCCGGATGTGTCGGTTGCGGCTCCATGGTTAAAAAATAACCGTCCGCAAGCAATGAGCCTGCGGACGGCTATGTACTATTTTGTGTTTATCCAAATATTCCTTGATATCCCGCCGTGGGAATCTGCTGCAAGAGATTTTCGTTATCGGAGCTTTCGGTGGCTTCCTCCGTAGGCTCTTGCCAATAATAATCGGAGACTTGTGAGGTATCATCATCAAGTGGCGGCTCAATGTATTCGGTGGTTGATTCGTCATCCTTTCTGCCAAGAAGCTCATCGAGCCTGCTTCGCCGTTTGGTTGTGGTTTCATACTGATATTCCGTGTACGAATATTCCGTTGTTGTTCTGTCGGGTTCATCGTCGGTGTCCGAAATGGTGCCTCTTACAAGGTCAAGTGCCGATATGTGAGTTACCGGATTTATTTCAATATTTGTCGTTCCGTATATCGCAAGCTGAAGCTCTCTCGCCGCTTTGATATAATCGACAATCCAAACATCGAGCTTGCCGGTGTAGGTTTGGAATTTTGAAACGCCCATTCTAAATTCATCGGACGGCTCGACCATGCTGTTTATTTCATATTGCATCCAGCCCTCGCTGAGTGCCTGCGTGCCGAGAGAAATAATCTCGCTTGTGCGGTAATTCGTTGTAACATAAGGCAGGAAGGTCTCTATCGCCTTGTTAAGATCGCTGAACGAGGAGGATTTAACATTTTGAATAAGAGAGGTGATGACGCATCTCTGGCGTCTTGTACGCTCGATTTCGCTGTCATTTTTTCTTATTCTGGAATAAATGAGTGCCCGCTCGCCGTTGAGCAGTACGCTGTCGCCGCTTTCAAAGCCTTTGACTCTTGTGGTGCGGTTCATGTATTTTGCTTCCGCCTCGGTTATCGGAACGGTAACGCCGCCGAGAGTGTCGATCACTTTAACGAATGACTCAAAATTTATGGAAACATAATTATCTATCTGCACCTTGTAGTTATCCGAAAGAACCTCCATGAGCTTCGCAGCACCGCCCCAAGAATAAGAGTGGTTTGTTTTGTCAAAGCGATCTTGACCTTTAATGTTCATGTAGGAATAGGAGTCACGCAAAAATGAGCAAATATTGATTTTTTTCGTTTTGCGGTTGACGGAAACAAGCATACAGGAGTCGGAGCGGTGGGAGCCGTCCTCTTGATCCTCGCCGATGAGCAGAACATTTACAACATTTTTGCTGTAGAGCTTTTCTCCGCCGTTCGTTGCCCATGATTTTATAAGATCCTTGATTGAATCTGCATTCGCAATGTCGGAAATTGATTGGAAGCTGAGGTCTTCATCGTCATTCAAAGCAAAGGTTGCATCGGGATTACCTATATCGCCGTCTTCATAGTTTATCAATGAGAGAATTTTGCGAATGTATGCACCGCCGAGAGCCGAGAGAACAAGCACAAAGCAAATCGCCACGCTCAAAAGAGCTTTCAGATTTCTCTTGTGATTTCTCAAAAAGAACGGCTTGAACTTGTATTGCATGAAATAGCCGATTCCCTTTAATCCCGAGGGCTTGCTGTAGCTCGTGATATCCTCGTATTTGTCGTTACTTTTTCTTTTGTCACCCATAAAATTCACCTTGAAATTAAAACTTCCGCAGCACATCCCCAATGCACCGCATCATACCATAACATATAGTATATCACAAAGGAAATTAAAAGTTAATATCTTTAGCATAATTTTAATGAAAACTTTTTGTGAATGAAACGCAGGAAATTGGATAATTCGACGGAAAACAAAAGTTGGTTGTCGGCAACTAACTGCTTATAATTGTTCTTTTGTCAAAACAGCCAAGAAACATCGTGATAAGGTGAAAAAACAATATTTATTTTGCACATTGACAAGAAGAACAAAAATTATTAAACTATAACACATGAGAGAACTTGTGCCAAAGGTTCCAAAGACAAAAATAAAGGAGGAGGAAGAGCAATGAGGAGTTGTAAAAACACCGCAAAGGATTCAGCTGTCTGCGAAAGTAAGACGGCTAACAATCATTGCGCTTCTTCTTGCTCCATTATTTTTGCGGACGCCTGTAGGGTGTCCTTTTTTGTTTTTATGAATAATGCATTGAGAGCAATTAACCTTACTCTACTCGGACTGCTTGATGCAGTCATTTCGGGTTACAATATGAGAAAGAGCAAGAAAGCGTTTAGCTATTAACTTATGTTTAGTACTTTAAAGCGGTTCTGCTTTTTCGCAGAGCCGCTTTTTTGTATAGAAGCCCGTAATTTGGGCAATGAAAGGAAGTAATCATATGAAAAAAATCATCGCAATCGTTATGGCAGCTCTTATGATGCTTACCGTGTTTACTGCCTGTGGCGGTAATTCAGACGATTCCGGCAAGACCAATGCTCCCGAGGGTGGAAATGCTGCCGCTTTTAAGATTGGCGGTATCGGACCTCTCACCGGTGATGCGGCAACCTACGGCAACGCTGTTAAGAACGGTGCTCAGATAGCTGTTGACGAAATCAACGCACTCGGCGGCGTTAAGCTCGACCTCAGATTTGAGGACGACGAGGGTGACGCTGAAAAATCCGTTAACGCTTACAATGTTCTCAAAGATTGGGGCGTACAGACGATACTCGGTTCCGTTACTACACAGCCCTGTATCGCAGTTGCGGCAGAGAGCTATGCAGACAGAATTTTCGAGGTAACTCCCTCCGCTTCTTCTCTTGATGTTATCGCAGACAAGGACAATGTATTTCAGGTTTGCTTCACCGACCCCAATCAGGGCACGGCTTCCGCACAGTACATTTCCGAAAACAAGCTCGCAAGCAAGGTAGCGGTTATCTACAAGAGCGACGACGCTTATTCAACCGGTATCTATAACACCTTTAAGGCTGAGGCTGAGGCGGACAATCTCTCAATCGTTTATACGGGTACTTTCACCACTGCAACCAGCAACGATTTTTCCGTACAGCTCGGTGAGGCAAAGGCAGCAGGTGCAGACCTTGTATTCCTTCCCATTTACTTTACTCCTGCGGCAATGATTCTTCAGCAGGCAAACAGCATGGCATATGCTCCCACATTCTTCGGCGTTGACGGTATGGACGGCATTCTTGCGATGCAGGGCTTTGATCCCGCACTTGCAGAGGGCGTTTACCTTCTTACTCCGTTCTCGGCAGATGCCACGGATGAAAAAACCGTTTCATTCGTAACGAAGTATCAGCAACTCCACAACGAGATTCCCAATCAGTTTGCGGCTGATGCATACGATGCTGTTTATGCGATTTACGAAGCCATCAACAAGTCGGGCGTAACTCCCGATATGGATGCGGAAACAATTTGTAACGCACTCATTTCCGCAATGACCGAAATTGAGGTTGCAGGTCTTACCGGTACTATGACATGGAAGGCAACGGGCGAGGTTTCCAAGACTCCCATGGCTGTTATCATCAAGGACGGCGTTTATGTCGGCGTTGAGAACAAATAAATTTTGAAAACATCACGGGTGAGGAAGCAATGCTTCTTCACCCTGTGAGTGCTTAAAACAATTCTGCGGCGGAAAGCCTGCCGCAATGCGGTAGTTTTTCCGATGTTGAATTATTTGAACGAGGTGTAATTTATGAGTTTTCTTTCCTATCTGATAAGCGGTATCAGTTTGGGAAGTATATATGCCATCATAGCTTTGGGCTACACCATGGTTTACGGAATTGCCAAAATGCTTAACTTTGCACACGGCGATGTCATCATGATAGGTGCATATATTTCCTACTGCGTTACCGAATATCTCGGACTTAATCCGATAATTTCCGTCCTTGCGGCAATGGTCGTATGTACCGTTCTCGGCATTGTCATTGAGGCTCTTGCGTATAAGCCGCTCAGAAACGCATCCTCTCTTGCGGTTCTTATTACTGCGATAGGTGTCAGCTATTTGCTTCAAAATTCCGCTCTGCTTATTTGGGGTTCGACTCCGAAATCATTCCATTCGATAATTGACTTGCCTGCTCTCAAGCTCTTCGGCGGTCAGCTTGTAATTTCTTCCGAAGCAATAGTCACAATAATCGCTTGCATTGTAATAATGATAGCTCTTACCCTTTTCACCGGCAAAACGAAAATGGGCAAGGCAATGCGTGCGGTGTCGGAGGATAAGGGTGCCGCACAGCTTATGGGAATCAACGTAAACGTTACAATTTCCCTGACCTTTGCCATCGGTTCGGCTCTTGCGGCAATTGCGGGCGTTCTTCTTTGCTCGATGTATCCGAATCTTTTGCCCACCACAGGCTCAATGCCCGGAATCAAGGCGTTCACCGCTGCAGTTTTCGGCGGTATCGGTTCAATCCCCGGAGCAATGCTCGGCGGAATTTTGCTTGGTATAATCGAAACCTTTGCAAAGGCATACATTTCAACGAATCTTGCCAATGCGATAGTTTTTGCAGTGCTTATCATCGTCCTGCTCGTTAAGCCCGCAGGCTTGCTCGGTAAGCAGGTTAAAGAGAAAGTTTGAGGTGAGAGCGATGAAAAAAACAAATACTCTTGCAAAGCTCAACCGTTTCACCAAGAACAGCTTTCTTTCATACGCAACGGTAATTATTTTCTATATTGTAATAAGCATCATGATGTCCGGCGGCAATCTTTCGAGCTCCTTCAAGGGACAGCTTATCCCCATTTGTGCCTATGTCGTCATGGCGGTTTCGCTTAACCTCACCGTCGGTATCCTCGGCGATTTGAGCCTCGGTCATGCGGGTTTCATGAGCGTCGGAGCCTTTGCCGGTGCAATTGCCTCTCAGTCACTTGCGTTTGAGGGCGTTGAATCCGACTCAGTCAGAATGCTTGTTGCAATAATCGTCGGTATTATTATTGCGGCAATTTGCGGCGTGGTAATCGGCATTCCCGTTCTCCGTCTTAAAGGCGACTACCTCGCGATAGTTACGCTTGCTTTCGGAGAAATAATCAGAGATTTGCTCAATTGCATATATCTCGGCATCGACGAAAACGGCTTGCATTTCAATGTTCAAAGCAGTGACAAGCTCAACCTTGCACAGGGCGGAAAGGTAATTGTCAACGGACCTCTCGGTGCAACGGGCATCAGCAAGGTATCAACGTTTACGGCAGGTATAATTCTTGTTCTTTTCACTCTTTTTATTGTCTACAATTTGACAAATTCAAGAGCGGGCAGAGCGATAATGTCCATTCGCGATAACAGAATAGCCGCTGAATCCGTGGGCATAAATATTACTAAATACAAGATGATGGCGTTTGTCACCTCCGCCGCACTTGCAGGTGGTGCAGGTGCACTCTATGCCCTTAATTATTCCACCGTTGCATCGTCAAAATTCGATTTTAACACATCCATTCTCATTCTTGTTTTCGTCGTTCTCGGCGGCATGGGCAATATTTTCGGTTCGGTTATTTCCGCCGCAATGCTCACCGTTCTTCCTCAGGTTCTCAGAGAATTCAGAGATTACAGAATGCTGATATATGCGATAGTTCTTATCCTTGTCATGATTATTACGAACAACGACAAGCTCAAAGACTTGAAGGAAACTTTAACCGCAAAGCTCTTCAAAAAGGGCAATAAGAAGGAGGCTGCAAAATGAGTAAATTAGTTCCTGTTCCCGCAGACTCACTTGTTCCCGAAAGAGATGTGGGAAAGCTCCCCGTGCTTGAAGCAAGGCATCTCGGAATAGAATTCGGCGGACTCAAGGCGGTTGATGATTTCAATCTCACCATAGGTAAAACGGAAATCGCAGGACTTATCGGTCCCAACGGTGCGGGTAAAACCACGGTGTTCAATCTGCTTACCAAGGTTTATCAGCCGACCTCGGGCACGGTTCTTCTTGACGGCAAAGATACTCATAATATGAACACCGTTGCAATAAACAAGGCGGGCGTTGCGAGAACGTTCCAAAATATCCGACTGTTTGACGAATTGACCGTTGAGGATAATGTTAAAATCGGTCTGCACAATCAAATGAAATACGGCGTATGGAACGGTGTTTTCAGACTCCCCAAGTATTGGAAAAAGGAAAAGGAAGCACACGAAAAGGCTTTGGATTTGCTCTCGATATTCGATATGCAGGATATGGCAGGTGCACAAGCAGGCTCCCTGCCCTACGGAGCACAGAGAAGACTTGAAATAGTCCGTGCACTTGCAACGAATCCCAAGCTCCTGCTGCTTGATGAACCGGCGGCGGGCATGAATCCCTCCGAAACGGCGGAGCTGATGAATAACATTCGTAAAATCAGAGACACCTTCCAGATAGCAGTTATGCTTATCGAGCATGATATGAATCTTGTCATGGGCGTTTGCGAGGGTATATGCGTTCTCAATTTCGGCAAGATTATCGCAAAGGGTACTCCCGCAGAGATACAGAAAAACCCCACCGTTATCGAAGCGTATCTCGGCACGAAGAAATAAGGAGGCGTAATAATGCTTAAGGTTAACGATATCAATGTTTATTATGGCAGTATTCACGCCATAAAGGGTGTCTCCTTTGAGGTCAACGAGGGAGAGATAGTAACTCTCATCGGAGCGAACGGTGCGGGAAAGAGCACGGTGCTCAAAACGGTATCGGGTCTGCTCCATTCAAAGACGGGTTCGGTTGAGTTCTTGGGGAACAGTATTTCCGGCGTTGCTCCGCATAAAATAGTAAAGTCGGGTCTTGCACAGGTTCCCGAGGGCAGAAGAATTTTTCTCCAAATGACGGTTGAAGAAAATCTCGATATGGGTGCATTCACTCAGGGCGGAAAAACCGTCGACGACGATATGGCAAAGGTCTATGACCAATTCCCGAGACTCAAGGAACGCCGCAAGCAGATAGCGGGTACGCTTTCGGGCGGTGAACAGCAGATGCTTGCAATGGGCAGGGCACTCATGAGCCGCCCCAAGCTCCTTATGCTTGATGAGCCGTCAATGGGTCTTGCTCCGATTCTTGTTGAGCAGATTTTCGATATAATCAAGCTCCTCCACAAGGACGGAACCACCATACTTCTTGTTGAACAGAATGCACAGATGGCACTCTCCGTTGCCGACAGAGCGTATGTTCTCGAGACGGGCAAAATAACGCTGAGCGGTACGGGCGAAGAGCTTATCCGCAGTGATGAGATAAGACGTGCTTATCTCGGCGGCTGATATGTACGCGATGTACAAAAATTTCAATTTGTCTATAGTCAAATTCAACAAAACATAATTTTTTAAAAGTGGAGCGTTTGGGCTAACATCCGAATTATCCGAAATAGTCCAAAAACTATGTTCAAAATTGTTGACGAAGAAAAGATTTATGATATAATAAGTACTGTACTATTAAAGATTATAGTGTGGGAGATATATTATTATGTATGTTAAAGATGTAACCGTGCAGAATCAGGTCGGTCTTCATGCCCGTCCCGCAACCTTTTTCATTCAAAAGGCGAATGAATTTAAGTCGTCGATTTGGGTCGAGAAAGATGAGCGTAGAGTCAGCGCCAAGAGTCTTCTCGGTGTTCTTTCTCTCGGCATCATGGGCGGTACAACCATCCGCATAATTGCCGGCGGCCCCGATGAGGAGCAGGCGGTTGATGAGCTTGTAAAGCTCGTTGAATCCGGTTTCGCAGAGTAATTTAACAGCAGAAAGCCACGGTAAAAGCCGTGGCTTTTTTATATGCGGGAGGGCGAAAAACAGGTTTTGTTCAAAGAGCCGAAGGATGTTTGTGTCGATGCGTATGACAGACTTGTTTCGTACCATGATATTATCGACAATATCACGGTATCGTGATATAATAAGAACGAAGGGAGCGGATATCCATTCCTGTATTATCAAGATTTTACGGAATTGTTATCCGTATGTATTTTTAACAATCAGAACATAATCCGCCGCATTTTCATGCGATTTACGGTGAGCATATGTCTGCAAGTTCGGCAAACAGTGGATAGCTTCAACGGAAGCGATGAAGCGGGAATACGGTGAGCCGTTAAGAGCGTGATTTTGCGAAAATCCGCCGATAAAAAAGACCGAACAATTTAATGCTCGGTCTCGGAAGCTGCTGTCAAGAGTTTAATATTTGCCTCAGCTCTTCGATTTTTTCTTTTGTCGGCTCGGGAATATTCTTCAGCGGAAATTCAATTTTCAAATCATCATATTTTGTTTGACAGAGCTTTCTGAACGGCAGAAGCTCTGTTTTTTCTGTATTGGGATGATTTTTGACAATTTCCCTGAGCTTAAAAATGTTTTCCTTGCTGTCGTTGAGAGTCGGGATTATTACCTGCCGAATCCAAACAGGGATATTTTGAGCTTTAAGATATTCGAGAAAATCCAAAGCATCGCCGTAGTGCATACCTGCGTTTTTGAGATAATCCGCTTCGTTTGTATATTTTATATCCAAAAGCACCAAATCGGTATGGCGTAAAAGCTCTTTAACCTTGTCGTTCAGGGCGTAGCCGCTTGTGTCAAGGCAGGTGTGAATGCCGTTTTCCTTGCAAAGTCTGAATATTTCCGCCGCAAATTCGGGCTGGGCAACGGGTTCGCCTCCCGAAAGAGTTATTCCGCCCTTTTCGCCGAAATATTCTTTATACCGCAGGGCTTTATTGACTATCTCCTCCGCCGTAAATTCCTCGCCGCCGTCAAATGCCTTTGTTTCGGGATTGTGACAGCAAAGGCAATTCAGCGGACAGCCCTTGAAGAAAACGACAAATCGCACCCCCGGACCGTCCACGGCACCCAGGGACTGAAATGAACTGACTCTTCCTTTAATCATATCACATTGCCTGATGGAAGGTGCGGCTTATAACCTCACGCTGATGCTCGCGGGAGAGCTTGTGGAAATTGACCGCATAGCCGGAAACGCGTATTGTCAGGTTGGGATAAGCCTCGGGATTGTTATATGCCTCAATCAGAGTTTCACGGTTCAGCACGTTGACATTGATATGATGGGCCTTTTTGGCGAAATATCCGTCGAGAATGGATACAAGATTGTCTATCCGCTCCTCTTCATTTTTGCCCAGAGTATCGGGAACGATGGAGAAGGTGTTGGAAATACCGTCGCGGCAGTCGTCATAGCTCAGCTTTGCAACGGAGTTAAGAGAAGCCAAGGCACCGTTTTCCTCGCGGTTGTGCATGGGATTGGCACCGGGTGCGAACGGTTCGCCGTCCTTTCTGCCGTCGGGCGTTGCGGCGGTGTTTTTGCCGTACATAACATTTGAGGTGATTGTGAGAAGTGAAAGAGTGTGCTCCGCCTTGCGGTATGCGGGAGTCTTGCGAAGCTCGGTGATGAATTTGTGAGCCATTTCCTTTGCAATGAGGTCAACACGGTCATCATCATTGCCGAATTTCGGGAAATCTCCCTCGGTGCTGAAGCCCGTAATAAAGCCGTAAACATCCTTTGTTACGTTCACTTTGGCATATTTAACGGCACTCAGGGAGTCGGCAACGACCGAGATGCCTGCAATTCCGAAAGCCATAAAGCGGTGAACATCGGTGTCGTGCAACGCCATTTGAGATTTCTCATAAGCATATTTATCGTGCATATAATGGATGACGTTCATTGTATTTACATACAGCTTTGCAAGCCACTTTATGTAAATATCGAAACGCTCCATGAGAGTGTCGTAGTCGAGAGTTGAACCACTCAGTGGCTCCATCTGAGGTCCGATATGGATGCCGCTTGAGGTGTCATAGCCGCCGTTGATTGCAATAAGCAGGAGCTTTGCAAGGTTGCAGCGTGCACCGAAAAACTGCATCTGTTTGCCGATTTTCATTGCCGAAACACAGCAGGCAATGGCGTAATCGTCGCCGTAAATCGGACGCATTACATCATCATTTTCATACTGAATGGAGTCGGTATCACACGAAACCTTTGCACAGAATTTCTTGAAGCCCTCGGGGAGCTTTTCAGACCAAAGAACGGTAAGATTCGGTTCGGGAGCCGAGCCCAATGTATAAAGAGTGTTGAGAATACGATAGCTCGACTTTGTGACAAGCGTTCTGCCGTCCTCTCCCATACCGCCGACAGATTCGGTTATCCACATCGGATCGCCGCCGAAAAGCTCGTTGTATTCGGGAGTACGCAGATGCCTTGCAAGACGGAGCTTCATAACAAAATCATCAATAATCTCCTGAGCACCCTGCTCGTCCAAAATTCCGTTTGCAATGTCACGCTCGATATAAATATCAAAGAATGTGCTGACTCTGCCCAAGGACATTGCCGCACCGTTTTGCTCCTTGATGGCGGCAAGGTAGGCAAAATAGGTCCACTGAACAGCCTCTTTTGTGTTGGAGGCGGGCTCGCTGATATCACAGCCGTACATTTCAGCCATTTCTTTCATAAGCCCCAAAAAGCTGATTTGACGGTAAAGCTCCTCATCAAGACGGATTTGAGCACTCGTAAATTCAACCTCGGACAAAGCCGCCTTGTCCTTTTTCTTTTCCTCAATGAGCTTGTCGATTCCGTAAAGAGCAACTCGGCGGTAATCGCCGATAATTCTGCCTCTGCCGTAAGCATCGGGTAAGCCCGTGATAACGTGACATCTGCGGGCAAGACGCATTTCGTCCGTATACGCTCTGAAAACGCCGTCGTTGTGCGTTGTTTTGTAGTGGAATTCGTCCTCTATCCTGTCGCTCAATTTGTAACCATATGCGGCACAAGCCTGCCTTGCCATTCTGATGCCGCCGAACGGATTGACACCGCGTTTTAACGGAGCATCGGTCTGGAGACCGACAATAAGCTCCTTTTCCTTGTCAATATAGCCGGGAGCATAGGTCGTGAGGGATGAAACCGTTTCGGTATCAATATCCAAAACGCCGCCGTTTTCTCTTTCTTTTTTGAAAAGAGCATTGATTTTGCCCATCAGATAATCAGTGCGTTCCGTTCCTTTTTTCTCAAGAAATGAACCATCGCCCGTATATTCCTTGTAGTTTGACTGAATAAAATCACGAACGTTGATTTCATTTTTCCAAGCTTCACCTTTAAATCCTTCCCAATTCTTGTGTTCCATATATTATATCTCCTTAAAGAATAATTTATCAGATTATATAACATTATATCATACTGCGGCATATCCTGCAATAATTATTTGAAGCAGACCTTACGAAATCTTGCGACTGCTCACAAGTACATGAGCTTTTGTTAGAGCTGACTTGAAAGAGCGAGGAAAAATCTGTTGACAAGCAAAAGAATGTATGTTATACTAAAACTAACCTAAATAGTAGGTAAAGTTTTTTACGGAGACAGCTTATGAGAATTTATATGGATAATGCGGCAACAACAAAAATGAGCCGCAGAGCAACGCAGGCAATGCTTTTATACAACGAAAAATTTTTTGCCAACCCCTCGAGCCTGCATTCGGCGGGGCAGGAGGCAAAGGAAGTGCTTGAACGGGCACGGGGGCAAATTGCGAATTGCCTCGGCTGTGAAGCGAGAGAGATTATTTTTACCTCGGGAGGAAGCGAGGCGGATAATCAAGCCATTATTTCCGCTGCTCGAAACGGAGAGAAAAAGGGCAAAAAGCATATTATTTCAACCGCTTTTGAGCATCACGCCGTGCTTCATACGCTGAAAAAGCTCGAAAAAGAGGGCTTTGAGATAACCTTGCTCGACGTGCATGAAAACGGAATCATTCTGCCCGAGCAGGTAAGAAATGCAATTCGAGAGGATACCTGCCTTGTAACCGTCATGTATGCCAACAACGAAATCGGAACGGTACAGCCGATAAAGGAAATCGGAGAAATATGCCGTGAAAAGGGCGTTGTGTTCCATACAGATGCAGTTCAGGCGGCGGGTCATCTGCCGATAAATGTCAAGGAGCAGAACATAGATATGCTTTCGCTCTCGGCACATAAATTCCACGGGCCAAAGGGTGTCGGAGTTCTGTATGCAAAAAAGGGAATACCTCTTACCGTACTGATAGAGGGCGGAGCACAGGAACGCGGCAAGCGTGCGGGAACGGAAAATGTTCCGTGCATTGCGGCGGCGGCAGAGGCTCTTGAAGAGGCGTGTGCCGATATGGAGGAAAAATCAAAAAGGATATCCGCGGTGCGTGACAGGCTCATTGCCGGGCTTTCGGAAATACCGCATTCAATACTCAACGGAGACGAAAAAAATCGACTTCCCGCCAATGTGAACTTCTGCTTTGAGGGGATAGAAGGTGAGTCGCTTCTTCTGCTTCTTGATGATAAGGGGATTTGTGCCTCCTCGGGTTCGGCGTGCACCTCCGGTTCTCTTGACCCGAGCCACGTTTTGCTTGCGATAGGCAGGGTACACGATGTGGCACACGGCTCGTTGCGACTTTCTCTTTCGGAGGAAAATACCATGGAAGAAGCGGATTATACCGTTGCGGCGGTCAAGGAAACGGTTGAATATCTCAGAAGCATATCGCCCGTTTGGCGTGAGCTGATGAGCGGAAAAAGAAATTTTATTTTGAAGTGAGGCGTTAAAATGGCTTTGTACAGCGAAAAGGTAATGGATCATTTCCGCAACCCGAGAAATGTCGGAGTGATAGAGGATGCGGACGGCATCGGCGAGGTAGGCAACGCAAAATGCGGAGATATAATGAAAATATATCTTAAAATAAAGGACGATATCATTGAGGATGTTAAATTTGAGACCTTCGGGTGCGGTTCTGCGATAGCATCAAGCTCCATGGCAACCGAGCTTATCAAGGGCAAGCCCGTATCGGAGGCGTTGAGCCTTACGAATAAAGCGGTGGTGGAGGCACTTGACGGTCTGCCGGCACACAAATTGCATTGCTCCGTTCTTGCGGAGGAGGCAATCAAAAAGGCGTTGCAGGATTATTACATCAAAAACGGAATTGATTATGACCGCAGCTTGTTCCCCGATTGTGAGGGCTGTGAGCATTGCGGAGACTGTGAATGAGGTGAGCTGAAATGATGATTTCAACAAGAGGGCGTTATGCTCTGAGAATACTCGTTGACCTTGCGGAGAATGCAAACGGCGGATACGTACCGATGAGAGAGGCGTCGGAACGGCAGGGAGTATCGCTGAAATACATGGAAAGAATCCTTCCCGTTTTGACAAAAGCAGGGATAATTGAGGGAGTCCGCGGCAAGGACGGCGGATATCGTCTTGCAGTTTCTCCCGAGGAATGCAAAATAGGTGATATTCTAAGGTTGACCGAGGGCGATATCGCACCCGTTGCCTGTCTTGAAGCAGGGGCAAAGCCGTGCGAAAGAGTGTGCGAATGCAAAACACAGCCGCTTTGGACGGAGCTTTACGGCATTATAAACGAATTTCTCGACAGCAAAACGCTTGCGGATATAATGAGTACGGCGGAAAAGCCTGCCAATGAGCAGAGCCGATAAGCCTCACCGAAAAGGCAGAATTAACAACAGCATAAATGATAAAAAAGAACCGCACGATATAAACCGTGCGGTTCTTTGGCTATTATGAAAAATTATTGGCAGAAAGCGAAATTATCGAGCAAAAATGCCTGAGAAGAAGTCACCGATGCTTTGGAATACCGATTCAAACCATGCGATAATTGCACGGAACA
>CAZPMK010000041.1:0-14517 GCA_964587915.1 uncultured Clostridium sp. | reverse complement strand
TCAACAGCAGCCCTCGGAAATATATTCGCTCTACCGCCTTGGAGCGGCGGTATTGTTCTTTTTTCTTCACCTCAGCACAAAAAAATCCGCCCTCGGGGAGAGGACGGATTCGTCAATAACAGATTTTATCAATAATTGTACCGATAATACGGCATATCAATATCCCTCGGGGTTGTTGCTCTGCCAACGCCATGAGTCCTCGCACATTTCGTCGAGATCCCTTGTTGCTTCCCAGCCGAGCTCGCGTTTTGCCTTGGAGGGGTCGGAATAGCAAGTGGCAATGTCTCCGGGTCTGCGGGGGCAAATTGCATAATTTATCTTCTTTCCGCAAGCCTTTTCAAATGCCCTGACAACATCAAGCACGCTGTATCCCTTGCCCGTGCCCAAATTGTAGGTGACGCATCCCGTAGTGCCGAGCACCTTTTCAAGAGCCTTGATATGTCCGAGTGCCAAATCGACAACATGGATATAATCACGCACTCCCGTTCCGTCGGGCGTATCATAGTCATTTCCGTTGACGCTCAGGCATTCGAGCTTTCCGACGGCAACCTGTGCAACAAACGGCACAAGATTATTCGGTATTCCTTTCGGGTCTTCGCCTATTCTGCCGCTCTTATGTGCTCCGATGGGATTAAAATATCTGAGCAGGCAGACACTCCATTCGTCATCGGAAACGCAAATATCCTTGAGAATGTGCTCTATGTACAGCTTTGTTGTTCCGTAGGGATTCGTGGTCTTGCCCTCGGGCATATCCTCTCTGAGAGGTGAAACGTTTTCGCCGCCGTACACGGTTGCGGAGGAGCTGAAAACTATCTTCTTGCAGCCCGCCGCCGCCATCGCTTCAAAAAGGGTGACGCTTCCGCCGATATTGTTGTCATAATATTTCATCGGTTCGGCTATGCTCTCGGGTACGCATTTAAGTCCCGCAAAATGAATAACCGCTTCTATTTTGTTTTCTGAGAATATTTTATCAAGTCCCGCTCTGTCGCGAATGTCACAATCGTACACCTTGACGGACTTTCCCGTAATTTCTTTTACTCTTTTTATGCTTTCGCTCTTGCTGTTGCAGAAATTATCGAGTATAATAACATCATAGCCTGCATTCAAAAGCTCAACGCAGGTATGCGAGCCGATATAACCGGCACCGCCCGTAATAAGAATCGACATAATACGCCTCCGTGTTTTCCTTAATTCAACCTTTTCTGCATACATTATAATATTATTGCCTCGGCATTGTCAACATTAGCATAAACAATTTTTCGGTGAAAGGTCGTGTGTTTTTTGACAACATATGAAAATTTGCGTCGTGATGAAGAAATCATTGCATATATAAATGCCGCAAACGGCGTTCTCGGAGCACTCGGCTTTACCGAACACGGACTTGCCCATGCCGCAAAAACGGGCGAAGATGCCCACAGGATACTCCACGCTCTTGGCTACGGTGAAAGACTTTGCGAGCTTGCGAAAATTGCCGGCTTGCTTCATGATATAGGGAACACGGTGAATCGCTGTGACCACGCCCAAAGCGGTGCTTTCCTTGCGTTTGAGCTGCTTCGTGCAAGAAATTTTCCCGTCAGTGAGGTGACGGAAATCGTCACGGCAATCGGTCATCACGACGAAAAAACCGCCGCCCCCGTTTCTCCGCTTGCCGCCGCCTTAATTCTTGCGGATAAAAGCGATGTGCGTACCTCGAGAGTCCGCAACAAAAAGACGGTTCAAACGGATATCCACGACCGCGTGAATTACTCCGTTGTCAGCTCATCTCTCAAAATTGAACCGGAGAAAAAGCTGATTTGCCTGACTTTGATAATCGACACGCTGATTTGTCCCGTCATGGAATATTTTGAAATTTTCCTTGAAAGAATGGTCCTTTGCAAGAAATCCGCCGAATTTTTAGGCTGTGATTTCGAGCTGATAATAAATGATACGAGGTTGCTGTGATGCTTAATCTTACCGATATCGGAACAATTAAAGACCTGCTTGCCCGTCACGGATTCCACTTTTCCAAGGCTCTCGGGCAGAATTTTATCGTGAATCCGTCAGTTTGTCCGAGAATGGCAGACGAGAGCGGTATCGACTCCGAAAGCGGAGTCATCGAGATAGGTGCGGGAATCGGCGTGCTGACCGCAGAGCTTGCAAAGCGAGCAAAAAAGGTGGTTTGCATCGAGCTTGACACAAGACTCCTGCCGATTCTTGACGAAACTCTTGCCGATTTTGACAATGTGGAAATCATCAATGCCGACGTTCTCAAAACCGACCTTGCGGCACTCATCGAAGAAAAGTTTAAGGGAATGTCTGTGTATGTCTGTGCAAATTTGCCGTATTACATCACCTCCCCCGTCATCATGTCCCTGCTTGAAAGCAAGCTCCCCCTCACGGCGATAACCGTCATGGTTCAGCGTGAAGCGGCACAACGCCTCTGTGCCCCCGTGGGAAGCCGACTTTCGGGTGCGGTGACGGTTGCGGTGGATTATTACGCCGAGGCGAAAAAGGTATTCGACGTTTCGGCAGGCTCGTTCATGCCCGCCCCGAGAGTTGACAGCTCCGTTATTCGCCTTGACATACGCAAAGAACCGAGCGTTGCCGTCAAGGACGAAAAGCTGTTTTTCTCAATGGTTCACGCCGCTTTCGGGCAGAGAAGAAAGACCGCCTCAAACTCGATAAGCTCGGGCACGGGGATATCCAAGGACACCGTTGCAAGAGCGATTGAGCAATGCGGCTTGCCTCCCGCCGTCAGAGCCGAAAGTCTGAGTGCACCTCAGCTCGCCGCCCTGTGTGATGCATTGTATGAATTGAGATAATTTGAGAGTTTTTTACAATTAAATTTGCAAAAATTTATCGGGCTGTCTGAGTGGCAGCCCGATTGTTTTATTCTGTATTGAATTTAGTCCGGTTTATTGCGTATTGTTCCTTTTCGGAATCACAGTACACGGGTACGGATGGCGGGGAGGGAATCGGTATTGAAGGGTTTATCGGTATCAATGACGGTATATCCGAGTCCCTTTTTGGTTGCGGTGAAGAGGTTTTTGACCGCCACACCCTGTGCCGCCGCAGCCGCGGTAACGCTTGCGGCAAAGCCGTCATCGGCATTATGGATAAAGCAGGTACGGCTCTCGAACACCTCGGGAAGGTTGGTATTCGGAAGATTTACCGAATTTTTTACCTCTCCCTTTTCGAGATAATCCGCTATTTCGACTGCCGCCATTGCCGCACAGTTTTCCTCGCTCTCGGGCGTTGAAGCACCGAGATGCGGAATCGCCGTAACTCCCTCTGTTCCGATTTGTGCATCGTTGGGGAAATCGGTGACGTACGCCGCCGCCTTTCCGCTTCCGAGAGCCTCGATGATTGCGTTTGAATCAACAAGCTCTCCTCTTGCGAAGTTGAGTATGCGTACTCCGTCCTTCATTTTTGCAAATGTGTCGGCGTTTATCATGCCTCTTGTGGAATCGTTGAGGGGCAGATGAAGCGTGATATAGTCGCTGTTTGCATACAATTCGTCGAGTGACGATGCGAGCTTTATGCCCATTGCAAGCAGCGGAGCACTTCTTTCCTCGGAGAGATTGGGATTATATCCGACAACCTCCATGCCGAGAGCCTTGGCACCCTGTGCCACAAGAACTCCGATAGCTCCGAGACCGATGACACCGAGAGTTTTGCCGAGAATTTCGGGTCCCGCAAAGGCACTCTTGCCCTTTTCGACGAGCTTGCCGACGGCATCGCCCTCTCCCTTGAGAGTTTTGCACCAATCAATCGCCGACGAGACCTTTCTCGAAGCAAGGAAAAGTGAGCAGAGAACAAGCTCCTTTACCGCATTGGCGTTTGCACCGGGGGTGTTGAACACGGCAACGCCCTGTGCTCCGAAGGTGTCAACGGGAATATTATTCACGCCTGCGCCCGCTCTGCCTATTGCAAGAGTTTCGGGGGCAAGGGTCATTTCGTGCATCGAAGCCGAACGAACAAGAATCGCATCGGGTGCGGACACGGAATCCGAGCAAGCGTACTTAGCACTGTCTAACTTATCAAGTCCGACCTTTGATATTTTATTGAGAGTGAGAATATTATACATTTTCGCCCTCCTCTCAGTTCTTCTTTTCAAATTCGGTCATGAAATCAACCAGCTTTTCAACTCCCTCGATGGGCATTGCGTTGTAGATGCTGGCTCTCATGCCGCCGACGGAGCGGTGTCCCTTGAGGTTGACGAAGCCCGCTTCTGCCGCTTCCTTGACGAATTTGGCGTTAAGCTCCTCGCTCTCGGTGACGAAGGTAACGTTCATCATCGAACGGTCGCTCTTTTTAACGGGATTCGTGAACATCTTGCTGTTATCAAGGAAATCATAGAGGATTGAAGCCTTTTTCTCGTTGTGGAGCTTCATTGCTTCAAGTCCGCCGAGATTTTTAATCCATTCAAGCACCAGCTTGCAGACATAAATTGAGTAGCAGGGAGGTGTGTTATACATGGAATCGTTATCCGCAAGAATCTTGTAATCGAGCATGGTGGGAGTGTTCTCTCTTGCCTTGCCGAGAAGATCCTCTCTGACGATAACAACGGTCAGACCTGCGGGAGCAACGTTTTTCTGTGCGCCGCCGTAGATAACGCCGTATTTTGAAACATCCATGGGCTCCGAAAGGAAGCAGGACGAAACATCGGAAATCAGCGGAACGTCACCGGTATCGGGCAGCTCGGTAAAGCGAGTGCCGTAAATTGTGTTGTTTTGGCAAATATAGAAATAGTCAGCATCGGGGGTGAACTTGGATTTATCAAGCTCGGGAATGCAGCTGAAATTCTGCTCCTTTGATGAAGCGACTGCCTTTGCCTCGCCGTATTTGAGGGCTTCTTTATATGCCTTTGAGGAGAACTGACCGGAAAGAACATAGTCAGCCTTGCCGGAGCCGTTCATGAAATTGAGGGGGATTGCGGCAAATTGCGTTGAAGCGCCGCCCTGGCAGAAGATGATTTTGTAATTATCGGGGACACCGAGAATCTCTTTGAAAAGGTCAAGTGCACCGTAAATTATCGGTTCGTATGCCTTTGAACGGTGGGACATCTCCATGACGGACTGACCCGTACCGTTGTAGTCAAGCATTTCTGCCGCTGCTCTGTTGAGAACACTCTCGGGAAGCATGGACGGTCCTGCGGAAAAATTATAAACTCTTGCCATAATGTTTCTTCCTTTCTCAGACGGTTTTTATTCAGTATATGCGATTATTCGTGCTCCGTTATTGCAATTCCGAGGTCGGTGAGCTGTACGCCGTCAACGTCTGCGGGGCAGTCCGTCATCGGCTCACTTGCATTCTGAACCTTGGGATAAGCAATAACATCACGCAACGATTCACAGCCGAGCATCTGCATGATGAGGCGGTCAAGACCTATGCCCATGCCGCCGTGGGGCGGTGCGCCGTACTTGAAGGCGTCAAGCAGATATCCGAATTTTGCGTGGGCTTCCTCGTCGGAAAGACCCAAAAGGGTGAAAATTCTGCCCTGAAGCTCAGGGTTGGTTATTCTTATTGAACCGGAGCAAAGCTCAATTCCGTTGAGAACAAGGTCGTACGCCTTGGCTCTGACCTTTGCCTTGTCGGTTTCGAGATATTCGAGACATTCATCCATGGGAGCGGTGAACGGATGGTGCATGGCGACAAACTGTCCTGCCTCCTCATCCCAATCGAAGAACGGAAATTCCGTTATCCACAGAAGATTATACTGTCCCTCGGGAATTATATCGAGTTTCTTGGCAACAATCTGTCGAAGTGCGCCGAGAACGGAAAGAACCGTTGAATTTTTACCGTCGCCGACGATAAGAACAACGTCACCCGCCTTGGCATCCGCCTTTTCAAGCAGGAGCTTCATCTCGTCCTCGGTAAGGAATTTTGCAAAGGAGGAGCTGAATGAGCCGTCCTCGTTCATTCTTACCCACGCAAGACCCTTGGCACCTATACCCTTGGCTGATTCGGTGAGCTTGTCGATTTCTTTTCTTGTGAGAGTGTTGACGGCATTTTTCGCCGTGATACATCTGACGCTGCCGCCCGCTTCAATCGCACCGGTGAAAACGCCGAAGCCGCAGTGTGCAACGGTTTCGCTCAAATCGGTGATTTCCATTGCGTAACGGGTATCGGGCTTATCGCTGCCGTAACGCTCCATTGCCTCTTTGTATGTGAGACGGGGCAGAGGCAGCTTTATCTCAACGCCGAGAGCCTCGCGGAATACTCTTTCCATGTATCCCTCGCCGATGGCAAGAACGTCCTCCATATCGACAAAGGACATTTCAAGGTCAATCTGCGTAAATTCGGGCTGACGGTCGGCACGCAAGTCCTCGTCACGGAAGCAACGGGCTATCTGCATATAGCGGTCAAATCCTGCAACCATGGAAAGCTGCTTATAGAGCTGCGGGGACTGCGGAAGTGCATAAAACTTGCCCTTATGAACACGGCTGGGAACAAGATAATCTCTTGCACCCTCGGGAGTTGAACGGATGAGAATGGGGGTTTCAATCTCGATAAAGCCGTTTTCGTCAAAGTAATCTCTTGTGATTTTCGCTATTTTGTGCCGCATGAGAATATTCTTTTGCAGGTCGGGTCTACGCAGGTCAAGATAGCGATATTTAAGTCTTGTAAGCTCCGAGGTCTGGCAGTTCTCGACTATCTCAAACGGCGGAGTTTCGCTCTTTGCAAGCACGCGAAGCTCCTTAACCTCGATTTCTATTTCGCCCGTGGGAATTTCGGTATTCTTGGAGGAACGCTCCCTTACAACGCCCTGTGCCATAAGCACATATTCGCTTCTGACGGTGAACGCCTTGTCGAACACCTCTTTGGGGGTGGATTCGTCAAATGCAAGCTGAACGATGCCCTCTCTGTCACGCAGGTCAACGAAAATGAGCGCACCGAGGTCTCTTTGTCTCTGCACCCAGCCGGCAACCGTAACCTCTCTGCCGACATCGGAAATACGCAGAGAGCCGCAATAATCGGTTCTTTTAAGTCCGGTCATGAAATCCATATTAAAAAGCCTTCTTTCAGTAATTATAACAATGCGGTGATATCAACGCCGTCAAGGTCGCCGCCTATGCTCTCCCTGAGAACGTCCGTTTCTCTGCGGAGAATAAACTGCATGAAGCTGTCCTCAAGCCCGTCAAGAGGAAGAACCTCGCTCTCGCCGCCGCTCATATCCTTTATAGTCGCCTCGCCCTTTGCAATTTCGTCCTCGCCGAGAACCATTGTATACTTTGCACCGAGCTTGTCGGCAAATTTCATCTGTGCTTTGAGGGAACGACCGACGATATCCGTCTGAGCACTTATGCCGCCGGCTCTCAAATCGGAGACAAGCGACATTGCCTTAACCGTTGCCGCCTCGCCCATGGGAGCAATGTAAAGCTCGCAGGCGGAGGGAGCGGGAAGCTCGATTCCCTGTGCTTCAAGAAGCATGAAAAGTCTGCCCGTGCCCATTCCGAAGCCGAGAGAGGGAACGTGCGGTCCGCCGAGCTCCTCAACAAGTCCGTCGTATCTGCCGCCGCCGCAAACTGTGCCCTGTGCTCCTATCTGATTGGATATGAATTCAAAAACGGTGCGTGTGTAATAGTCAAGTCCTCTGACTATCTGCGGGTCAACGGTATATTCGATATTCATTGCATCGAGATATTTTTTAACGCTCTCAAAGTGAGCGGAGCATTCATCGCAGAGATAATCCGTTATTACGGGCGCACCCTTGCAGATTTCCTTGCATATGGGACTTTTGCAGTCAAGGATTCGCATGGGATTTTTTTCGAGCCTTTCAAGGCAGGTGCCGCAAAGCTCCTCCCTGTGTGCTCCGAAATATTCCCTGAGTGCATTATGATAGACCTTTCTGCATTCGGGGCAGCCTATGGAATTTATATGCAGCTCAATGCCCTCGATGCCGAGAAAAGCGAAAATTTCATTTGCAAGTGAGATGATTTCGGCATCTGCCGCCGGTGATGCCGCACCGAGAGTCTCCACGCCGAACTGCTGAAATTCTCTCCATCTGCCCGCCTGCGGCTTTTCGTAGCGATAGCAGTTTTGAACATAGCAGAGCTTCTGCGGAAGAGCCTCGTTGAAAAGCCCGTGTTCAAGAAAAGCACGAACCGCACCCGCCGTGCCCTCGGGACGAAGGGTTATTGACCTGCCGCCCTTATCGTCGAACGTATACATTTCTTTCTGCACCACGTCCGTTGTTTCGCCGACGCCTCTTTGGAAAAGCTCGGTGTGCTCAAAAACGGGGGTGCGTATCTCATGAAAGCCGAATTTTGCCGCTATATCAAGCACTGTTTGCTCAATAAACTGATTTTTGTAAACCTCAGAGGGCAGAATATCCATGGTGCCCTTGACGGCTTTTGTTGCGATAGCCATATTTTGTTCTCCTTGTGAAAATAAAACAGGAGCCGTCTGCCGCCTCAAGGCGGATAAAACGACCCCCGATAGTAATTTTTCCGACGGGGCTGCTATCCGCACGCCGAGAGCCGATTATTTCGGATTGACGATATCACGCCAATCGAGATCGCCTCTTGCCAGCGAATGAATAAGTGCCTCCGCAGTTGCAATGTTGGTTGCCACGGGAATATTGTGAACATCGCAGAGCCTGAGCAGAGTTGCCTCGTTAGGCTCATGGGGCTTGGGCGTAAGGGGGTCTCTGAATATGAGCAAAAGGTCAATTTCGTTACAGGCAATTCTTGAAGCTATCTGCTGGTCTCCGCCCTGTGAGCCGCAAAGAAAGCGTGTGATTTCAAGACCCGTTGCCTCAGCGACTATTTTGCCCGTCGTTCCCGTTGCAAAAATGTTGTGTCTGCTGAGTATGCCGCAGTATGCGATACAAAACTGTGCCATAAGCTCTTTTTTGGAATCATGTGCAATCAAAGCAATATTCATGTTGTTCCTCCTTACATTTCTCTTGTCCGCCCGCCGTACACGGACTTTTTTCGTCCGCGTACGACTCTTATTTATTTATAATATCAAATCTTGACTGCTATGGCAAGATAATTTAAAGATTTTTTTGAAAATCTTTATTCCTCGCCGCCGTCCTCCTGCTCGGAGGTAGCCTCATCTTCGGGAAGCTCCTGTGTCTGCTCCGACGCATCTGCCGGGACGGACACCGCCGTTATAAGCCTTTCTCCCTCGCTGACTTTCATTACCCTGACACCCTTTGAGGGCTTTGCACAAACTCTTACGTTGCCGAGTGCAATACGGATAATAATTCCGTCTGAGGAAATAAGCATGAGGTCATCCGACGGGTCAACCGCTTCAATTGCGGCAACGTCGCCGTATTTTGCCGTGTGATAATTCTTCGTACCCATGCCGCCCCTGTTCTGGAGCTTATAATCCGTTATTTCGGAAAGTCTGCCGTAGCCGGTTTCACTGACCGTGAGCACCATGGTGCCCTCTCTGAGGATATCCATACCGATAACGTTATCGCCCTCTTTGAGCTTGATGGCTCTGACGCCTCTTGCGGTTCTGCCTATCAAGCGGGCATCGTTTTCGTCAAAGGCAATGCACATACCCTTTTTCGTTGCAAGCACGAGCTTTGCCGTGCCGTCGGTGAGCTTAACCCATGCCAATTCGTCGTCATCATCAAGATTTATTGCGATAACGCCGTTCTTGCGGATATTCTTATATGCATCAAGCTCGGTGCGTTTGATAACGCCGTTTCTTGTGACCATGCAAAGATAATTCTCGCCCGTGCCGAAGTCGGGAACTCTTATCATCGAGGATACCTTTTCATCCTGCATGAGCGGAAGAAGATTTACGATATTCATGCCCTTGCTCTGGCGTGAGCCCTCGGGAATTTCATAGCCCTTGAGCCTGTATGCCCTGCCCATGGTGGTGAAGAACATGATATGATCGTGCGTTGAGCAGGTGAACATCGTCTTTACAACGTCCTCCTCACGGCGGGTAAGACCCTTGACACCCTTGCCGCCTCTGCCCTGCTGCTTGTATTCGTCCATGGGAATACGCTTGATGTAGCCCATGTCGGTGAGAGTGTATACACACTGCTCCTCGGGAATGAGATCCTCGATATCCACGTCACCGTAAACATCGGTTATCTCCGTGCGGCGTTCGTCACCGTACTTATCTCTTATTGCGGCAAGCTCCTCCTTGAGAACGCCTTTAAGCATTTCCTCGCTGGCAAGAAGCTCTCTGTAGTATGCAATACGCTCCTCAAGCTCCTTGTACTCCGCCTCGAGCTTTTCACGGTCAAGACCCTGAAGTGCTTTAAGACGCATATCAAGAATTGCCTGTGCCTGCACGTCGTCAAGCTCAAAGCGTTTCATCAAGTTTGCCTTTGCATCATCGTAGCTGCTGCGGATAATGCTGATAACCTCGTCGATATTATCCTGTGCTATGATGAGACCTTCAAGCAAATGTGCTCTTTCAAGAGCCTTACGCAAATCAAACTGCGTTCTGCGCTTGATTATTTCCTCTTGGAAAGCAAGATATTCATCAAGAACATGACGGAGTGAAAGAATCTTCGGCTGCTTCTGGTCGTCAACCAAAGCAAGCATGATGATTGAAAACGTTGACTGCATCGCCGTCTGTGCAAACAGCTTGTTGAGCACGACTTGGGCGTTGGCATCACGCTTTAATTCGATGACGACACGCATACCGTTTCTGTCCGTTTCGTCACGCAAATCGGATATTCCCTCGATACGCTTTTCCTTTACTTGATCGGCTATCGCCTTTATAAGCTGACGCTTTTTGACCATGTAGGGAAGCTCGGTGACGATTATGCGGGTGCGGTTGTCTCTGCCGTACTCCTCAAAATCCGTTCTTGCACGAACGACAACCTTGCCTCTGCCCGTTGCGTATGCCGCTCTTATGCCGCTTCTGCCCATGATTATTCCCTTGGTGGGGAAATCCGGCCCCTTTACGTGCTGCATCAAATCCTCGAGCGTTGCATCGGGATTGTCAAGCACGCAAATGCAGGCGTTTATTACTTCTTTGAGATTGTGCGGCGGAATGCTCGTTGCCATACCTACGGCAACACCCGATGAACCATTTACAAGAAGGTTCGGGAATCTTGACGGCAATACTCTCGGTTCCTTGCGGCTTTCGTCAAAGTTCGGGTCC
Organism: uncultured Clostridium sp.; assembly: GCA_964587915.1. Lineage (GTDB taxonomy): Bacteria > Bacillota > Clostridia > Oscillospirales > Acutalibacteraceae > CAG-177. Next base: position 3,453 of record CAZPMK010000041.1, on the reverse strand, counting down.
CAGTCAACGGTATCTTTGTTTATGTCACGGAGCATTTCATCGCACACCTTGCTCATTCGAGCCTCGGTGTATCTGTATGCCGCCGGAGGGTCACCGTCAACGGAGCCGAAGTTTCCGTGTCCGTCAACAAGCATATAACGCATGGAAAAATCCTGTGCAAGACGAACCATTGCATCATATACGGAGGCATCTCCGTGGGGATGGTATCTGCCCAAAACGTCACCGACACAGGTCGCCGACTTCTTAAAGGGCTTGTCCGCCGTTAAGCCGTCCTCGTACATTGCATACAGGATGCGGCGGTGAACGGGCTTTAATCCGTCACGAACGTCGGGCAGTGCTCTGCCGACAATAACGGACATGGCGTACTCGAGATAGCTTGACTGCATTTCGCTGACAAGGCCGGATTCCGTTATCACCTGATTCGGGAATGCTATATCCTCGGGCTTATAATCTCTGTTGTGTCCCATTTTCCGTCACCTCCTTATATATCGAGATTTACAACGTATTTTGCGTTGCTCTCTATCCATTCGCGGCGAGGCTCAACTTCCTCACCCATAAGAACATTAAATACCTGATCTGCCGCAACCGCATCTTCAAGAGTTATACGACGCAGTGAACGGGTTTCGGGATCCATGGTGGTTTCCCAAAGCTCGTGCGGATCCATTTCACCGAGACCCTTGAAGCGGCTTATTTCAATCTTGACGTTCGGATTGTCGCCTCTCATCTCGGCTGAAATGCGGTCACGCTCCTCGTCCGAATAAGCAACACGCTGGGTCTTGCCTCTTGTGAGCTTATAAAGCGGAGGAACGGCGGAATAAACATAGCCGTGCTCAATGAGCGGACGCATATAGCGGAAGAAGAACGTAAGAAGCAGGGTTCTGATGTGTGCTCCGTCAACATCGGCATCCGCCATAATGATTATTTTATGGTAACGCAGCTTCTCAATGTTAAATTCATCGCCGATACCCGCTCCGAGAGCAACTATCATCGGATACAGCTTGTCGTTACCGTAGATTTTGTCGGTTCTTGCTTTTTCGACATTAAGCATCTTGCCCCACATTGCAAGGATAGCCTGAAAGCGTGAATCTCTGCCCTGAATGGCGGAACCCGCAGCCGAATCGCCCTCGACGATATATATTTCGCAAAGGGACGGGTCTCTTTCGTTGCAGTCTTGGAGCTTATCGGGCATCTGACCCGATTCAAGCCCCGTTTTTCTGCGTACGGACTCTCTTGCTTTTCTTGCCGCCTCGCGTGCTCTGTTTGCGGTAAGAGCCTTTTCAAGTATCGCCTTGCCCGTGGCGGGATTTTCTTCAAGATACTGCTCCAAAGCATCGGAAACAACGGAATTTACAAGCGTTCTTATTTCGCTGTTGCCGAGCTTCGCCTTTGTCTGTCCCTCAAACTGAGCGTTGGTCAGCTTGACGGAAATGACGCAGGATATACCCTCACGGCAATCCTCGCCGGAAACCTTGTCGTCCCCCTTGAGAATGTTCATCTTTTTGCCGTATTTGTTGAGTGCGGCGGTAAGGGCACGCTTAAAGCCGTCCTCATGCATACCGCCCTCGGGAGTGTGTACGTTATTCGCAAAAGAAACGATGACTTCATTGTAGGTATCGGTATACTGCATTGCAATTTCAGCCATTGCATCGTCCTTTTTGCCCGACATATAAATCACGCCCTCGTGGACGGGATTTTTGTTGGTATTGAGGAACGTAACAAATTCTCTTATTCCGCCCTCGTAGCAAAGAACCTCTTTTCTGTCCTTTTCTTCCTTTTCGGCAGAAATCTCTCTGCGATCCTCTATCGTTATTTTAAGTCCCGCATTGAGGAATGCTTCCTCACGCAGACGCTTATGGAGAGTTTCGTAATCGTAAACGGTGGTATCCGTAAACATTTCGGGGTCGGGCTTGAAGCGAACGCAGGTACCCGTACGGTCGGTATCGCCAACTATCGTCATCGGCTCCGTTATATAACCTCTCGAAAATTTCATGCGGTGGATTTTTCCGTTTTTATGAACGCTGACCTCCAGCCATTCGGAAAGAGCATTAACAACGGAAGCACCGACACCGTGCAAGCCGCCCGAAACCTTGTATCCGCCGCCGCCGAACTTGCCGCCGGCATGAAGAACGGTGAATACGACCTCGAGTGCACTTTTGCCCGTCTGCTCCTGAATGTCAACGGGAATGCCTCTGCCGTTATCGGTGACGGATATAATATCCCCCTCCTCGATAACAACCTCAATATGAGTGCAGTAGCCCGCAAGAGCTTCGTCTATTGAGTTATCGACTATCTCATATACAAGGTGATGCAGACCCGATGCGCTTGTTGAGCCGATATACATACCGGGTCTTTTTCTTACCGCTTCAAGGCCCTCAAGAACCTGAATTTGACTTGCATCGTAATTCTCGGTGACAACGGTATTCATTTCTGCACCGACAACTACCTCTTCGTTCAATTCATTATTGTTTTGAATATCCAAGTCTATGCCTCCTCAATCACATTCCGAGGCTCGACATGACGCCCTTGCTCTTCTTCGCCTTTTTGGGTTTGTATTTCGGCGGATTGTCAAGACGCATTCTCGCACTCTTGCTTGATGCGATGTATTTGTTTATCTGAATTACGGGTGACAGCATATCCTCGCACATATAATCAACGCAATTTGCAAGGAGCTGCTGGTCGTTGTTCATCGCTCCGAGTATCGTTACGGCAATAACGCTCTGCGTTTCGTTCGTACCGTCCTCGTAAATATCGTTGAGCAGATTGAACAGCTTTTTCATCTTCGTAGGATTGTTTTCTTTTATCGTTTCAAGAACAATTTTGTTGCCGTGCTCGAGGAAAAATTCTTCGGGAAGAAACTGTCCGTATTTTTCGCAGTTCGCCTTATATTCCTCTCTCAGCTCGGGATATACCGCCGTGAAGCGGTTGCCCAAGGTGTTCGGGTCATAGGATACCGCACCGCTCTTCGCCGCCGCCTTCGATACGGGCGTGGGGAGCTTATTTTTTATTGGCTTTGCCGTCTTTGTGCCGAAAATACCGTTGATGATTTCGGTAAATTCGTTGACCGCCGAACGGATATCCTTGTCCGTTGCGGTGTCGGGATCAAGAAACCATGAATCGTAGGGACGGAAATCGCTGTCGATTATTTCGCCCTCCTCTTTTATTGCCGCCGTGACCGATATTTTTTTGTTGAAATACTCGAACCTGAGCGCCTTGCCCGCACCCGTGTATTCAACGGCACACTTGCCGTTCTCATCCTTTATCTCTCCGCTTTTGTCACTCGGCTCAAGGGCACAGTCCTTCAGAACCGTTGCAAGCCCCGCACAAACATCGGCAAGGACGGTTTTGTTCTCAGCCATGGTATTACTCCTTTTGTTTTGATAATTTCAGATAGTTTATTTTACCACAAGAACCGCCGTGTATATTGTCGAATAAGAATATACCTTTAAATAATAT
>CAZPMK010000040.1:0-15993 GCA_964587915.1 uncultured Clostridium sp. | reverse complement strand
GGCTAACGGCCGCCGAGGGTGACCTTAGGGAAAGTGCAACAGAGATATACCGCCGGTTTTACCGGTAAGGCTGAAAAGGCGAGGTAAGAGCTCACCGGCGTGCGGGAGACCGTACGGCCATGTAAACCCTATCCGAAGCAACACCGACGGGAGGAGGACCTTGTGTCCGGCGCTTGCTCAGCGATACTCCGACGGGTGGCTAAAGCCGTACAGCAATGTGCGGCGTAGACAGATGATTGCCTTAAATGACAAAACTCGGCTTACAGATCCTCTCGTCACGCCATTATTCCGACAAAAGGAAATGAGTATGAGCGAGCTTACCGAAATAACCTGCACGGTTGAATATATCACTTTCTTTAATGAAGAAAACGGATACACCGTCCTTGAATTTTCAAGCGGCGGTGAGCTTTATACTGCTGCAGGCAATACCGGTACGCTGTATTGCGGAGAAAAAGTCACCTTGAAAGGAAGCTGGACTGTTCATTCAACCTTCGGAAAGCAGTTCAAGGTTGAGAGCTGTCACCGTGAAACACCGAAAACGGCAGGTGAAATGCTTTCGTATCTTTCATCGGGAATGATAAAGGGCGTTAAAGAAAAAACCGCAAGTAAAATCGTTGAACGCTTCGGTGAAGAAACATTTTATATCATGGAGCATTTTCCCGACAGACTTGCTGAGATAAAAGGAATTTCCAAGGACAGAGCAAGAGAAATTTCCCGAGAATTTGTACGCACCGCCGCGGAAAGAGAAGCCTTGATAGCTCTTGAAAAATACGGAATGACGGCTACCGAGAGTCTGAAAGCGTATAAGCTGTTCGGGCCGCGTTCCGTGGAAACGATAGAGCGAAATCCGTATATGCTTTGCAATGAGGGAATAGGCGTCAGCTTTGAAAAAGCAAGCAGTATTGCCGAAAAGCTCCCCGTACCGCCCACACCGGAAAGCAGAATGGATGCGGGAATAATCCATGTTGTACGGCATAACTTGCTCAACGGTCACACCTGCTTGCCGAGAGAAAAGCTCATCGCACCGTGTCAATCGCTTCTTGAATGCACGGATGATGACATAGAAATTCGCATAGATAAGCTCATTGAAAATAAATTTCTGATTTCACACAATTTGTCGGGCAAGGAATATATTTTTATGCCCGAGATATATAAAGCCGAACGCAGTGCCGCCGAAGCGATATTGTTTATGAAACGCTTTGCTCCGAAGTGCGACACGGCGATTGACGAGCAGATATCGAAAGCCGAGCTTATAAGCGGCGTATGCTATAACGATTTGCAGAAAAAAGCAATAAAGCTCGCCGTTGAAAAGGGTATGCTCATTTTAACCGGCGGACCCGGCACGGGAAAAACCACCACGCTCCGCGGAATATTAAAGGTTTTTGAAAGCATGGGACTTGAGGTCGCACTTGCCGCACCGACGGGAAGAGCCGCAAAAAGAATGAGCGAGCTTACGGGCAGAGAAGCTCAAACCGTTCACCGTCTTTTGGAGGTCGAATGGGATAAAAACGACAGACCCGTGTTCCGCCGCAACAGGAGAAATCCTTTGAGTGCGGGAGCGGTCATAATAGACGAGCTTTCCATGGTTGACATCTTGCTTTTTTCAAGCCTGCTCGATGCCCTGCCGATAGGCTGCCGTCTTGTAATGGTGGGCGATTCCGATCAGCTTCCGCCGGTCGGAGCGGGAAACGTTCTCCACGATTTGATAAGCTCCAAGGCTCTGCCCGTTGTTGAACTGAGCGAGGTTTTCCGTCAAGCCATGGAGAGCCTTATAATCACAAATGCACATAAAATAGTTGCAGGTGAAATGCCGGAGCTTAACCGCAAGGATAAGGATTTCTTCTTTATGGAGAGATATACTCAGTCGCAGAGTGCAAAAACAACGGTGGAGCTGTGTGTGTCGAGACTTCCCAAGGCATACGGCTATTCATCGGTAGAGGATATACAGGTGCTCTGTCCGTCAAGAAAAGGCGACGAGGGCACGGTTAATCTCAACAAGCAGCTCCAAGAGAGCATAAATCCGCCTGCAAAGCATAAGAAGGAACACAATTTCGGACAGCGAATTTTCCGTGTCGGCGACAAGCTGATGCAGACAAAAAACAATTATAATATAGTATGGAACAGCCCCGAAAAAGAGGGAATGGGTGTTTTTAACGGAGATATCGGAATCCTCGAAAAAATTGACGAGGGCTCGCATATACTTTATGTCCGTTATGATGACAGAACCGCCGAATATCCGTTTGAATCTGCCTCGGAGCTTGAACACGCATATGCCGTCACGGTTCACAAGAGTCAGGGAAACGAATTTCCCGCCGTCGTAATGCCCGTTACCTCCGTGATGACTCAGCTTGCGTACAGAAACCTGCTGTACACGGCGGTTACGAGAGCAAAGGAGCTTATGATTCTTGTCGGAACGAGACAGAGCATAGAGAAAATGGTTGCCAATAACAGCAAGGCAAAAAGATATTCCGCACTCAAAAATTTTATTATGCTGGGTGATGACGGGTGAAAAAGCTCTTTGAATCGCTCCTGCTTGCGGTGTTTCCGAAAAGATGTGCCTATTGCGGCAAGCCCGTTGCTTCCGACAGACCGTCCTGCAAAAGCTGTGAATCTCAGCTTTCGAGAATCAAGGGCGATATATGCCCGCATTGCGGCAGAGAAGAAAAATACTGCTCCTGCCGAGGTGCAACATATTATAGCGGAATGGCGGCACCGTTCTACTTTGAGGGCTGTGTACGTAAGGGAATGCACATTTTCAAATTCCGACGCAATCCCAAAAGTGCGCCGGCTTTCGGAGAGGAAGCGGCAAAAACCGTAAAGAAGCGTTTTGCAAATAAGAAATTCGACATGATAGTATCCGTACCGCTCACGGATAAACGCCTCAAAGAAAGAGGCTATGATCAATGTGCCTTGATAGCAAAAGAAATATCAGACAGAACCGAAATACCGTTTGTTCCCAATGTTATCAAAAAGATATACGATACCGACAAACAGCACGGCTTGAGCTATTATCTGCGTAAGGGCAATCTTACAGGCGTTTTTGACATAGAAAACCGTGAGACCGTCGAGAATAAAACGGTGCTGTTGTGCGATGATATATCCACCTCGGGCGAAACAATGGACGAGTGTGCAAAAATGCTGTGGCTGTGCGGTGCAAAAGAAATATACTGCATAGCGGTAGCGGTTACAAAAATGAAAAAAAGAAAAAACAAATCATGAAAGGCGGTGATACCGTGCTCGGAGTCAATATCGGAATAGATCTCGGAACTACCTCGATAGTCATATACATCGAGGGTAAGGGAATTGTTCTTGCCGAGCCGTCGGTAGCCGCTTATGATACCGTCAGCGGAAGACTTATGGCAGTCGGCAAAAAGGCGTATGAGATGATAGGAAAGAATCCCGATACCATACGCATAGTAAAGCCGATGAAGCACGGTGTGGTGTCCGATTTTACCGCTACGAAGCATATCCTCAGATACTTCCTTTCAAAGATATGTAAAAACATGGTGTTCAAGCCGAATGTCGTAGTCTGTGTTCCGTCAATGGTGACGAGCCTTGAAAAGCGTACCATTCTCGATTTGATAACGGCGGCGGGAGCGGCAAAGGCGTGCCTTATCGAAGAACCGCTTGCGGCGGCGCTCGGTGCGGGTCTTAAAAGTGACAGACCTATGGGTGCAATGGTTGTTGATATCGGCGGCGGAACCACGGATGTTGCCGTTATCACGATGGGCTGTATTTCCGTTTCGGATTCCGTAAAGGTTGCGGGAAACGCCTTTGACGAAGCGATAATGAGGCAGATAAGGCGTGAACGCGATGTTATAATCGGAGAACGCACCGCCGAGTTTATCAAAAAGCAAATAGGCTGCTCATATCTCCGAAATGCCGAGCTCGGCTTGACAGTCAAGGGTAAGCACTTCATAACGAGTATGCCCGTAAGCATTGATGTCAGCTCAACCGAGGTTTATCTTGCAATGCGTCCTCAGCTTGAAATAATCAGCGAAACCGTGCGTTCTGTATTGGAACTGACACCGCCCGAGCTTTCTGCGGATATTTCTGATTCGGGAATATACATCACCGGCGGCGGTGCCTTGCTTCACGGCATAGACAAAATGCTGCGAGACAAAACGGGAGTAAAAACCGTTGTTGCAAAGGACCCGCTCAACTGCGTGGCTTTGGGCACGGGTGAAGCTCTTTCTCACATAGATATTTTGAGTCAAAACGGATATGTATTCAAGGCGAGAGACGAAATAGGCGGTCTCAACGCCGATTCAACCGAATAAAAGCATCAAAACCGTCCAAGAATGTTATCACAACATAAAAGGACGGTTTGTTTTATGAGAAAAAGAAGTATGATTGAAATTTCCGTTGCCGTTGCACTTGTTGCGGCGGTATTTGTTTCGTCGGCGGGCTTCGGAAAAGCCTGCGAAAGGGTGAGGGGAGAGGTGGTAAGACTTCATATCCTTGCAAATTCCGACAGCGAAGAGGATCAGCGTGTGAAGCTCCTTGTGCGTGATGCATTGCTCGAACATGGAGGAGAGCTGTTTTCGGGCGAGGTTAAAAAGGAGAATGCCGAAAAATGCCTTGTCGAAAATGCGGACAGCCTCAAAGAAACGGCTCTTTCCGTCCTGCGTGACAACGGCTTTGACTACGGCGTGGATATCCGTCTTGCCGAGGAATATTTCACCACTCGTACCTACGGAGATTACACGCTTCCTGCAGGGCGTTATACCGCAATAAAGGTGCTTCTCGGGAACGCCGAGGGACACAATTGGTGGTGCGTGATGTTTCCTCCGCTGTGCCTGCCTGCCGCAAGCGAAAAAACCGAGATTGATACGGTTTTGGGAGAGGACGGGGCACACCTCATTGAAAGCGGCTCAAAATATGAAATCCGCTTTAAGATTGTGGAAATCATAGAATCCCTCAAAGAAAAGCTCAGAGCAGATTAAAAATCAATACTTTCCTGACCGCCGGCGGAGAATATCCGTCGGTTTTTATTAAATTTTGACCGATTAGGCAAGGGGGTCGAAGTAAAAAACAGCTTTCTGCGGAAAAGAGAGAAAAGCAAAAAATGAAAGTAATTCTCAAATTTATATTGACTTTTCGCTGTCTTTGTGTATAATAAATTGATAGTAATTCTCAAATTTGAGGGGTAATACCATGAAGACATATAACACGCATCAGCGGGCAATGCTCGTTGATTTTTTACGGAAGAATCAAGATAAGTCATTCCGCATAGAGGAGCTGGTTTCCGCTATCGGCTCGGACGAAATAAGCAAAAGCACGGCGTACCGTCTTATGACAAAGCTCGTTGAGGACGGCGTGGTTCACCGCACCGTAAAGGGAAACAGCCGCAGCTTTGTTTATCAGTACATAAGCGACGGAAAATGCGACGGTCATTTGCATATGAAGTGTACCGACTGCGGTAAAGTGTATCACCTTGACAGCGGCGTGAGCACAATAATACAAAATGACATAAAATCCGGCACGGGCTTTGAGGTTGACAGTCATACCGTCCTGCTCGGAAAGTGCGGCAAATGCAGTAAATAATCCACGGAGGCTATTGATGTTTAAGAAAATTATTTCACTTATAACGGCGATAACGGCGGTAATGCTCGTGCTGTGCTCATGCGAAAATCAACCCGTCAAAAACGAGGGCTTGAGCATTGTTTGTACCGCTTTTCCGCAATACGATTTCGCCAAAAACATACTCGGCAGTGATGACGGCTTAACTCTTTTGCTTGACGGCAAAGAGGATTTTCACAGCTATGAGCCGAACGCCGCCGACATAATTGCAATAGGCTCAGCGGATTTGCTTGTTTGCATCGGAAAGGATTCCGAAAAATGGATAGAAAAAACCGTTGCCGCCGCTTCATCGGAGTCGTTGAGAATCTTTGCAATAACGGATGCCGTCAACGCTCTTGAAGAAGAAACCGTTGAGGGAATGCAGACAGACGAACATGACGAACACGGCTCCGAGCTTGACGAGCACGTTTGGCTTTCGCTGCGTAATGCCGTAAAAATCACCGAACGTCTTTGCGAGGAGATATGTGCCGTTGATTCGCAAAATGCGGATACATACAGAAAAAATGCGGCGGAATACATAGAGAAGCTGAATGCTCTTGATGAAGAATACACACAGGCTGTATCAAACGCCGTCAGAAAAACCGTCATCGTTGCCGACCGTTTCCCGTTCAGATATCTTGTTGAGGATTACGGACTCAAATATTATGCCGCTTTTCCCGGCTGCTCTGCGGAAACCGAGGCGAGCTTTGAAACAATGGCAACGCTTATAAACAAAACAAAAGAAACTAAAGCACCGTATGTTTTCATCATTGACGGCTCGGATGGCTCCATTGCCGAGGCTGTCGGAAAGTCAACGGGTGCGGGTGTACTTGTTCTCGATTCGTGTCAATCTGTCGGCTCCGATGAAATCAAGAGCGGCAAAAACTATCTCGATTCGATGCGTAATAATCTCTCGGCTCTCAAGGAGGTGCTTTATTGATGGCACTTATAGAATGCAACGGGGTCTCTCTCGGATATGAGGGAAAGGCTGTGGTGTCGGAGCTGAATTTCAAGGTGTGTAAAGGAGATTACCTTTGCATCGTCGGCGAAAACGGCTCGGGAAAAAGCACCCTGATGAAAGCCTTGCTCGGTCATAAAAACATCATCAAGGGCAGAATTGAATTCGGTGACGGACTCAAGCAAAAGCAGATAGGCTATCTTCCGCAGCAAACAGAAATCCAAAGGGATTTTCCTGCCTGCGTGTCGGAAATCGTGCTGTCGGGCTGTCTTGCTTGTACGGGATTCCGTCCGTTTTATGCAAAAGCACAGCGTGAAAAAGCGGAGTATTGGAGCGAAAAGCTCGGCATAACCGAAATATCCTCAAGGTGCTACCGTGAGCTTTCGGGCGGTCAACAGCAAAGAGTCCTGCTTGCAAGAGCCTTGTGTGCCGCAGAAAAGCTGCTTGTTTTGGATGAACCCGTTGCAGGGCTTGATCCCGTTGTAACGCAAGAGCTTTACAGGATTATCAAAGAGGTAAACGATGGGGGAATGACAGTAATAATGGTCTCTCATGACCTCGGCAGTGCCGCGGCTTATGCAACGCACATTCTTCATATCGGTCACACACCGCTTTTCTTCGGAACCCGTGACGAATACGCCGCAAGCGATATCGGAAAGAGATTTTTGTCCGTCGGAGGTGATGCGTGATGAGTATGCTCCAAGCCTACCTTGCCTATCCCTTTGTCCGTTACGCTCTTATTGCGGGCGTGCTGATTTCTCTTTGTGCCGCCCTGCTCGGAGTAAGTCTTGTGCTTAAAAGATATTCGATGATCGGTGACGGCTTGTCACACGTTGCTTTCGGGGCAATGTCCGTAGCCGCCGTTTTGAGCCTCGCTCCAATGACGGTTGCAATACCCGTTACCGTGGTTGCCGCCGTTATACTGCTCGGAATCAACACAAACGGTAAAATCAAAGGTGATGCCGCAATTGCGATGATTTCCGTGGGTGCACTTGCTCTCGGATATCTGCTTTTGAACATATTTAACACCTCCTCCAACGTCAGCGGAGATGTCTGTTCAACCCTTTTCGGCTCAACGTCAATACTTACTCTTTCGCTTTCCGATGTTTGGTTGTGTGTCGGACTTGCCGTCGCGGTGATTTTGGTGTTCGTTATATTCTATCATCGAATTTTTGCCGTTACCTTTGACGAGGATTTTGCCCGTGCCACGGGTGTAAATGTTAAGGCGTATAATATTCTTATCGCAGTCATAACAGCCGTTGTGATAGTGCTTGCAATGAATCTTGTGGGTGCTTTGCTGATATCGGCACTCATAATTTTTCCGGCACTTTCCGCAATGAGAGTTTTTAAGAGCTTTAAGGCGGTTATCATCAGTGCCGCCGTGATTTCCGTTGTGTGCTCCGTTTCGGGGATTTTTGCCTCCGTGATTTTCGGAACACCCGTCGGCTCAACCGTTGTTGCGGCGGATATAGCAGTATTTGCGGTCTTTTCACTTGTCGGAAAAATCGGCAAACGAAGCAATTAAATTTGAAGCATCGTCGTATTGAACGGCGGTGCTTTTTTGCTTAAAACACACCGTTTAAGGCGTGCACGAATCGCTTCTTTGCGGCTACTGTTGCGATATGCACAAAAAATTCGCTTGCAGGGGGCTTCGATTTTTATGATTTTTCATCGCGTATTTTGTCAAAACTCTTGACCGAAAAAGACGTAAATGATATAATTTATCTGTTCGGTGAGAGCCGAATTTTCCCGCACATTCTATATTAAGGGGTCATTAAAATGGAAAGAAAAGTTGGTACGGTTTCACGCGGCATTCGTTGCCCGATAATCCGCCAAGGCGATGATCTGGCGAAAATAGTCAGTGACAGCGTTATCGAAGCGGCAAATTCAGAGGGCTTTGCTCTGCGTGACAAAGATGTTGTTGCAGTAACGGAATCTATCGTTGCAAGAAGTCAAGGTAACTATGCAAGCGTTCAGGCGATTGCAAAGGATATCAAGGACAAGCTCGGCGGCGAGACCATCGGTGTTATTTTCCCGATTCTTTCAAGAAACCGTTTTGCAATTTGCCTTAAAGGAATTGCAATGGGAGCAAAAAAAGTTGTTCTCATGCTGAATTATCCGAGCGATGAGGTCGGCAATCATCTGCTTACCTTTGACCAGCTTGACGAAGCGGGCATAAATCCCTACAGCGATGTTCTCACTCTTGAAAAATACCGTGAGCTGTTCGGCGAAAACAAGCATGAATTTACCGGCGTTGACTATGTCGATTATTATGCAAATATAATCCGTGATGCAGGAGCCGAGGTTGAAATAATTTTTGCAAATCAGGCAAAGAGCATCCTTAATTATACCGATTGCGTTCTTACCTGCGATATCCACACAAGAGCAAGAACAAAGCGTCTGCTGAAAGAAGCGGGTGCTAAAATTGTCTGCGGTCTTGACGATATACTTACGGCATCTGTTGACGGCAGCGGATACAATGAAAAATTCGGACTTCTCGGTTCAAATAAGTCCACCGAAGATACAATTAAGCTCTTCCCGCAGGATTGCACCGATTTCGTAAAAGAAACTCAGCGTCTTTTGGTTGAAGCAACAGGCAAAAAGATAGAGGTCATGGTGTACGGCGACGGCGCATTCAAAGACCCGCAGGGAAAGATTTGGGAGCTTGCAGACCCTTGCGTTTCTCCTGCTTATACGGACGGTCTCAAGGGTACGCCTAACGAACTGAAGCTCAAGTATCTTGCCGATAACGATTTCAAGGATTTGAACGGCGATGCACTGAAAGAAGCAATTTCCAAGAAGATTGAAGCCAAGGACGGAAGCAGTCTTGTCGGAAACATGGCGGCACAGGGTACAACTCCCCGTCAGTTTACCGATCTTATCGGTTCACTTTGCGACCTGACAAGCGGTTCGGGCGACAAGGGAACTCCTGTTGTTCTTGTTCAGGGATATTTCGATAACTATACCAATTGATAAAGGAACGGAGGAAGAAAAATGAACAGCAATGTCAGACCCGAAACAATGCAGCGTATTACCACACCGGAGCTTGCACAGGCGTTTATTGATGAGCAGATTGCCGCAGTCAGAGCACAGGTAGGGGACAAGAAGGTTCTTCTTGCTCTCTCGGGAGGCGTGGATTCCTCCGTTGTTGCAGCTCTCCTTATTAAGGCGATAGGCAAACAGCTTGTTTGTGTCCATGTTAATCACGGACTCATGCGCAAGGGCGAAAGCGAGCAGGTTATTGAGGTGTTCCGTAATCAGCTCGATGCAAATCTCATTTATATTGATGCCACCGACCGTTTCCTCGACTTACTTGCAGGCGTCAGCGAGCCGGAGAAAAAGCGTAAAATCATCGGCGGTGAATTTATAAAAGTATTTGATGAAGAAGCAAGAAAGCTCGACGGAATTTCTTTCCTTGCACAGGGTACGATTTATCCCGATATTCTTGAATCCGACGGCGTAAAAGCACATCACAATGTCGGCGGTCTCCCCGAGGATATGGATATGGAGCTCGTTGAGCCCGTAAAGCTCCTGTTCAAGGATGAAGTCAGAGTCGTCGGTTCGGTTCTCGGCCTGCCCGATAACATGGTTTACCGTCAGCCGTTCCCCGGTCCCGGTCTCGGAGTTCGTTGCCTCGGTGCAATAACCCGTGACAGACTTCATGCTTTGCGTGAAGCAGATGCAATCCTCCGTGAAGAGTTCGACAAGAACGGACTTGCCGGCAAGGTTTGGCAGTATTTTATTGCGGTTCCCGATATGAAGAGCGTAGGCGTCAAGGACGGCAAACGCTATGAAGGCTGGCCCGCAATCATTCGTGCCATAAATACTACAGATGCAATGACGGCAACAATCGAGGAAATCCCGTATCCCGTTCTGCATCATATAACCGACAGAATTACTAATGAGGTTGACGGCATTAACCGCGTCCTCCTCGACCTCACTCCCAAGCCGATCGGCACTATTGAGTGGGAATAATATCAACCGGCTTTTTGGCGGCTTGAAATCATCGATTTCAAGCCGCTTTTTGTGCTTTGCTGATATGGAGCAACTCAAATTAACCGACCAAATGTTGTGGGTGCAAAAGATGAACAATATCCGGAATCGTGTGACGGAGATTGTGAATAATGAAATAATTTATACAGTATAAGCACAACAGCGGCAGGGAGAAATCTCTGCCGCTTTTGGCGTTATTGTTAGACTGAATTACTTTGATGAAACGAAAACAAATTAAGCGTTCGTGTAATTTGTTGTTGCGTTTATAGAGGATATATGATATACTGTAACCATAGAATTAACAAACTCATAAAAGAGGTGCGCTATGGCTGTCAGTTATAATAAATTGTGGAAACTCCTTATAGATAAAAATATGAAGAAAAAAGAACTCGGAGAAGCCGCCGGGATAAGTAATACCCTAATTGCCAAGTTAGGGAAAAATGAAAATGTTACAGTAGAAGTACTTGTAAAAATATGTACAGCTCTTGATTGTAATATAGAAGATATTATGGAATTGATTCCTGATAATTATTGATTTAAGAATTATCTAAAAATCAGGAGGATTATAAAAGTATGCCGTATCAAATTTGGAATAGAAGGTATACGGGTAGCAAATATAAGTTATCAAATTGGATTTCCGGTTTAATACACGATAATTGTGTCGGTAACTCATTTTGCGATTTGTTTGCCGGTACCGCAATAATGAGTAAACAAATGATTGATAGCATTGATGAAATCTATATAAATGATTTTCTTTACTCAAATGAGATAATCTACAAGGCTTTTTTTGAACAGTCTGACTATGATCTCAAAAAATTAGATTTTTTAAAAAATGGATTTATGGAAACACCTTTATCTCAAATTTCTGAAAACTATGTGTCAAAAAATTTTGGAAATAAATTTTTTTCGTATAATGATTCACTTCGTATCGGTTATATCAGAGAAAAAATAGAAAATGACAAAACACTTAATAAAAAAGAAAAAAATATATTGATTGCATCTCTTTTATATTCATTGGATAAGTCGGCAAATACAGTCGGTCATTACGATGCATATATTAAAGGAAAACCGATAAGTGATACATTTTTATTTGACTTGATAGAACCATATAAATTTGAGAACAAAAAAATACATATTTCGAGGCTGGATGCTAATGAGTTAGCCAAAAACATTAGTTGCGATATTGTTTATATTGATCCGCCTTATAATTCAAGGCAATATAGTAGATTTTATCATATTCTTGAAAATATCGCAAAGTGGGAGAAGCCGGAGCTATTTGGCACAGCTTGTAAGCCCAAAGCAGAAAATATGAGCGAATATTGCAGAAGTTCAGCAACAAGAACATTCGAAGAATTGATATCTTCATTAAATTGCAAGTATATTGTTGTTTCATACAATAATACATATAATTCTAAAAGCAGTTCTTCGAGAAATAAAATCGCGCTTGAAGACATTCGAAGTATTTTAGAAAATAAAGGTGCAGTTTCGGTATTTGAAAAAGAACATCAGTATTTTAATGCCGGCAAAACAGAATTGCCAAATCACAAAGAGCTGGTTTTCATAACGAAAGTAGGTGGATAAAATGACAAATATAGGTGCTTGCAGGCGATCTCCGTTTTTTTATGTAGGAGATAAATTCAAACTTGTCCCACAACTAAAAGAAAATTTTCCCCAAAAAATAGATCGTTTTATTGAACCATTTTGTGGAGGAGGCAGCGTATTTCTTAACACTAATGCAAACGAATATTTGCTAAATGATATTGATACTTATATGATTAAACTGCATAAGTTTTTGATTTCATTTAGCAATAATCAAGATGCTTTTTGGGATGAGTTAAAACTTGATATTGATAAATATCAGCTTTCTGCTACATTTCTCGGAAAAGATGTTCCGAAAGAATATCGTAAAGAGTTTGTGAAAACATATTTTGCCAAATATAATAAAGAAGCATACTACAAAATGAGAAGTGATTTCAACAATGATAAAGATGATATGATGCTTTTGTATATGTTGTTGATATATGGCTTTAACCGTATGCTTCGATTCAATTCAAAGGGTGATTTCAATTTACCGGTAGGTAATGTTGATTTTAACAAAAATGTTGTAAATGCACTTAATTCATATTTCGATTATGTTAGCGATAAAGATATTGAATTGTTTAATATGGATTTTCAAGACTTTATCGAAAAAGTCCAGCCAACACCGGACGATATGGTTTATTTGGATCCACCATATTTGATTACGTTTAGTGAATATAATAAACTTTGGAATGAAGACAGTGAGATGAGATTAATCGATTATCTCGATACCTTAAATGATCGTGGTGTACGATTTGCAGTTTCAAATGTGTTGTGGCATAGGAAAAGATATAACGGAACATTTAACGAATGGGCACAAAAATATAACATTGTGAAAATTAAAAGCAATTACATTAGCTTTAATGATAATACCGAGAAGGACACATTTGAAGTCCTTGTGAAAAATTATTAGGGAGATTTATTATGGCAAAAAAACGTGATGCGGAGTATAAGCCTTTGTCATTTTCTACAACAATGAGGAACCCTTCAAGAATTGCCGATTTTTTGAAGTGCATTCTTCCATATGAGGGACAAGTTTTAACAAATGAAATCATTATGGATGTTGCAGCATCCCTTATAAAGAAAAAATTATATAGGCCGATGTATATTGGTCGTACACCGAGATTAAAAAGCCTTTTGAATGAAGAAAGAGAATTTACCGACTTAGAAGTAAATGAAATAATACAAAACAGTCCTCAAAATCACAAAGAAGCTGGCTTTGATAAAGGCTGGTCTTCTCGATTTGATACGTGGTATAAATTGCCTATGGAGTTCGGTTTTTTATATTATGAAATGAATGCACCCATAGAAATATCAATAACGGGGCATATGCTGATTGATGCACACAATGAAAACCCTGTAAACGATGAAAAAATCAAAAATGTATTTTTAAATTCATTGATGAAGTATCAAACGAATAATCCATTTAGAAAAAATGCTAATGATAATTCACCGTTAGTGTTACTGTTACAAGTTATTAAGTTGTTAAAAGATGACCCGGACGAAAATGATGCAGGAGTTTTTAGAAGTGAATTATCACTTATAATTTGTTGGCCTAATCGTGATGCTCAAGCTCTTTATGAGGAAATTAAGGAATTAAGAAGAAAATATCGTTTTACATATGGTGATGAGGTTATCTACGAAATCTGTTTGAAATTGCTCGGCGCAACAGAAGAACAAAAGAATAGATTTAAGATTAATCAAATAACTGGCGAAGCAGTTGATGAATTTATTCGCAAAATGCGTATTACCGGAGTGGTTTCATTACGTGGTAATGGTCGCTTTATTGATTTTAACTCATTTGAAATTGAAAAAATCGAATATATTTTAGATAGTTATGTAAATTATATCAACTATCAATCTAAAAGAGATTTTTTTGATTATATGGGTTCAATCGATACAAAAATCGTATCATTGACACAGAGCGTAGATGATTCGGTTGTTATCGACGCAAGACTTAATACATTGAACAAATGGGCTACTGAATATTCAAAAGAAGATATTGCTAATGAGCTTTTGATTCTCGCTAAAAACGGCGAAAGCAAAAACACTATTCTTAGGATTATTGATAAGCCTACAAGGCTTGAATTTTTAACAAGTATTGCGTTAAAACAGCATTTTGCAGATTTAGATGTTAAACCTAATTATCATATTGACGATGAAGGATTACCAACATTTACTGCTTCTGGTGGAGTTGCCGATATTGAATGTTATGATACCGATTGTAATTCTCTGGTTGAAGTAACTCTTATGTGTGCAAGAAACCAAGCAACAAATGAAATGCCAGCGATTACCCGTCATCTGCAAGAGGCAATAGAAAAAGAGCCAAGCATTACTCAATTTTCAATGCTGGTTGCTCCAGCAATTCACGCTGATACAAAGTATATGGCGGGATATTCAAAATATCAATATGGCATTACCATATTAACTCTTACAATTGCAGAATTTATTGAACAGATCAGCGTCAACAGACGAATTGTAGAAATGTTACCGGTATAAAAACAGATAAGCAGTTGTTTTTATTTGAAAATATTAATAATAAAAAAGAATAGCGCTACTCTTATTGAAAGATTCGAGCATATATGTTGATATAATAAAGTAGATAGAAATAAATAAGAAAAGAGGTAAGATAATTGTCGATTGATTATAAATACTCTCTGATAAATTCCATAAACAAATGCGTTTAAGATTGATTTACAGGGAGCGAGTGGGAATAATATCGCAGAGGCACTTTTCCGGCTGTTGAGCTGTAAAAGCCCCGATTTTGCGAAGTTGTGGCAACGATTTGGCAACAAAATTTCATTATTCATAAAAAGAGAGCTAACTGATTTTGATTAAGTCAGTCAGCTCTTTTATTGTTTTCAGGCAAAAATAAACCTCGGTACAGTTAGGACTCTGATTAAGCGGGGTTAGGTGATGAACAGAGGCGTCACCTGATGCTCCGAAAGTAAAATTCTTATAGAAAATTTATGATTTAGTGCTATAATGTACTTACAGAGCCGGTTTTATGGGATATACGATGACTTGCATAGTGCCGGTTGTGAGTATTATGGTATGTGTTTTGAAGAAAACGGAGGATGAGCTTGTGGCTAAGAAAGGCAGAAGTGAAGAAGGATTATTCGGCACCGTTTATCATTACGATGAGCATGGCAATAAAACAGGTCGCAGTGAACCCGGACTTTTCGGTGATTACACCAATTACGATGCCAACGGCAAGAAGATCGGCCACTTCGATCCCGGGCTGTTCGGTGGTTATACACACTACGACAACCACGGCCATAAAACAGGACATACTGACCCGGGCTTATTCGGCAGCTACACCCACAGAGATTCTGACGGCAAAAAGATCGGCTCAAGCGACCCCGGTATCTTCGGGACATATCACCACAATGATAACCAAGGCTGTTATGTGGCAACGTGTGTGTACGGTTCCTATGACTGTCCTCAGGTTTGGACGCTGCGTCGTTTCAGAGATAACACTCTGGCGGAGACCGTCTTGGGCAGGGTGTTCATTCGTACATACTACGCAATCAGTCCTGCAATCGTAAAGCGGTTTGGGAAGACGGAACGGTTTAAGAAAATGTGGCGAGGCGTTTTGGATAACATGGTGCAACGCCTCAACAACAGCTCTCGGCATTGTGAATATCAAAGGAAACATCGGCACGATACATTCATACAATCGCAACAACGCAGTTAAAAACGGTAAAGTGTCGAATATGAAAATGTATTCAAAATTAAAAACAGAAATGTAAATTCAAATATGTCGAACCGATAGCAACAGCAAGTTGCTTTTCAATTTAAACATACCATAGTATAATAATACCGAGGTGGTAAAGATATGGAAACAAAGGATGTTATTTTTGAACTGAGAAACAAAAAAGGTATGTCACAGGATGAACTTG
>CAZPMK010000039.1:0-16015 GCA_964587915.1 uncultured Clostridium sp. | reverse complement strand
TAACTCACGGCTTCGCCGTGCCGCTTTTCTTCCAAAGAACAGTAGTTCTCGACTTTGACCGACAGTTCACTTGAAACTCCTGAAAATCCCCTCGCCCCGTTCCTCGGCAATTTCCTGCAAGCGGAAGCAATGCTCGACTTCTGCTCGGCGGTTCAATCCAAGAGAGAGCAACAACGCACGCAGTAGCCGAAATGAATATTCGTCGCCCCTTTAGGGGAGATGTTGAGCGGAGCGAAACAGAGGGGTTTTAGAAGCCGCCACTAACTCACGGCTTCGCCGTGCCGCTTTTCTTTCAAAGAGCAGTAGTTCTCGACTTCGACCGACAGTTCACTTGAAACTCTTGAAAATCCCCTCGTCCCGTTCCTCGGCAATTTCCTGCAAGCGGAAGCAATGTTCGCTTTTTAATATAAATTCAATTTCTAATTTCACATTACTGTTATATACCAATCACAATTCAAGTCGCACAATACAAAGCTGCGAACGGAGGTGGTACGATGTACAGCCCGACACCGTTCGGTGTCATGCTCAAGGGACTTCGTGAAGAAGCGGGTATGTCCCAAGGCGAGCTTGCCGATGCACTAAATAAAACCGCACAATATATCAGCAATATTGAAAAAGGGAAAAACAATTCGCCTCCCGACGATGCTTCAATAGTGACTCTCTGTAAGAAGCTCGCTCTTGATGAGGAGTCCTCCGAGAAATTTCGCCTGTTTGCGTATGCGGACAGAGGTATGCTTCCTCCCGAAATGTTCAATTATATTTTTGAGCGACCCGCCCTTATAACGCTGTTACGCCGTGCCGCAGATACCGGTATTGACGAGAGCTTTTGGGCAAACCTAAACATAAACAACACTGAAAGGGCTTGAACATATGAAAAAAACACCCGATTATGCAGAAACTGCCGCACGTATTGTTCCGAGCAAGCGACAGCTTGAATGGCAGGATGTTGAGCTGAGTGCTCTTGTTTGCTACGGAATGAACACCTACACCGATTCCGAATGGGGCAACGGAAACGAAGATCCCGAGCTTTTTGCTCCCACGGAGCTTGACTGCCGTCATTGGGCAAAGCTGTGCAAGCTCTCGGGATTCAAAGGATTACTGCTTACAGTCAAGCATCATGACGGCTTTTGCCTTTGGCAGAGTGCCTACACCGACCATTGTGTCCGTTCGAGCAAATGGAAGGACGGCAAGGGTGACGTTGTTGCCGAATGTGCCGCCGCCTGCCGTGAATTCGGGCTTAAATTCGGTATTCACATTTCCGTTTGGGACAGACACGAAGAAACCTACGGAACCGAGGCATACAATACATTTTTCAAAAATCAGCTCCGTGAGCTTCTCACCGCATACGGCGATATTTTCTGCGTATGGTTTGACGGCGAGGGCTGTGACGGACTTTGGGAAAAATACGATATGGAGGGCTGGATAAAGCTCGTTCGTGAGCTTCAGCCCAACGCTGTTACTGCGGGCTGCGGCTGTGATGTTCGCTGGTGCGGAAACGAAGTGGGCGTTTGCCGAAAGAGCGAATGGAGCCCCGTACCGTACTACTATTCGGGACTTGAGCTGTCAAAGCTGTCGGGAAATCCCGAAATAAGCAAGGCACCGAAAAAAATAAATCCCACCGCCCTTGATTTGGGCAGCAGGAAAGCGATAAAGGGTTGTAATAAGCTCATTTGGTACCCTGCCGAGGTCAATGTTCCCCTGCGTAAGGGCTGGTTCTATCATAAGGATGACGATTACAACGTCAAGCCTCTTTCAAAGCTCATGGACATATATTATCGCTCCGTCGGCGGAAATGCGAGCTTCCTTCTCGGCATAGCCCCGACCCCCGAGGGTAAAATACATGAGACGGACGTTGAGGCACTTCTCTCCATCGGAGCACAGCTTGAAATTGATTTCAACGAGGATTTGGCATCCGATTCAGTCGTGACGGATAACCGCCGCCTTGACGATGAGCATTCGGGACAAATGGCATTGAGTGATTATCCCGAAAAATATTGGCATTCGGGCAATAATCCCGACGGTGCCGAGCTTATTCTCGATCTCGGGGACGAATACGATATTGATAAAATTGTTCTTGCGGAGCACATTGCGACGGGTCAGCAGATAGAAGAATTTACTCTCTATGCTCAGCTCGGCGGAAAATGGAAAAAGCTCGCCGCCGAAACTGTTATCGGTCACAAAAAAATTTGCCGCTTCAATGAAATTCGAGTAAGATATTTCAAGCTCGTGATTGAAAAAGCCCGCGGATTTGCGACCATAGAAAAATTCGAGGCATATTAAGCCTCATTCCCAAGTTTTCCAAACATCGGGGCAATATCCGACGGTGGCTTGCCTGCCGTTGCGAACAATGGGAGTCTTAAAAAGCTCGGCGTGTTCAAGCATCTTTTCTTCAACAGCTTCTTTACTCGCAAGATACTTGATAAAATGCTTTTCGTACGCCTTTGAATTTTCATCGAGCAATGCATCAAGCGAACCGACAGCGGCTTTTACGCTGTTAAATTCGCCCTTACTTAAATTTTTCTGTGTGAGGTCAACGAATTGGAATTTAATTCCCCTCTCCTTGAACCAACGCTGTGCCTTTTTGGTGTCAAAGCTCTTATTTGTCCCGAAAATCTGTATATTCATATGGAACTCCTTTATTAACGATTGATTAAATCACACATGACGGTAATAATATGTTAATGAATATTCCTCAAAAAGTCAATACCGCTCTTGAAATTCTGCATAGGAACGGGCACACCGCCTATATTGTCGGCGGTGCGGTCAGGGATTCGCTTCTCGGTCGTCCCACCGAGGATTGGGATATCGCCACAAGTGCTCTCCCGTCACAAACAGCAAAAGCCTTCGGCGATTTCAAGGTGATTTTAACGGGTATGAAGCATGGCACGGTTACCGTTTTGATTGACGGAATGCCCGTTGAAATAACGACATACCGAATTGACAGCGGCTATGCGGACAATCGTCATCCCGACAGCGTGACTTTTACGGACAGAATCACCGACGACCTTGCACGCCGAGATTTGACCGTGAATGCAATTGCGTACTCCCCCATTTCGGGATTGGTTGATCCGTTCGGCGGAATGGCGGACATACAAAATCGCATTCTTCGCTGTGTCGGCAATCCCGACAAGCGTTTCGGCGAGGATGCGTTAAGAATAATGCGTGTGCTCCGTTTTTCGCAGACTCTCGGATTTTCCGTGGAGGACGAAACCTCCGATGCCGTTCTGCGTTCATTCCCCCTGCTCAAAAACATCTCGGTTGAGCGTATTCTCTCGGAGCTTCTCAAAACGATTCGCTGCTGTAACAAAGAATTTTTGCTCAAATATTCGGATGTTATATTCTTCATTTTGCCGGAGCTCATGCCCATGAAAGGCTGTATGCAAAATCATGAACGACACATATACGATGTTTGGGAGCATACTGCCGCCGCCGTTGCCGCTTCTCCGCAGGATGAAGAAATACGCCTTGCAATGCTTTTTCACGACTGCGGAAAGCCTCTGTGCAAGACCACCGATGAAAACGGAATTGACCATTTTTATTCACACGGAAAGCTCAGTGCAAAAACGGCATATGAAGCTCTTACAAGACTGAAAGCCTCCTCAAAGCTGCGTGAACACGTGTGTACGCTTATTGAACATCATGACTTCCTGCCCGAAAGGATCAGCAAGTCAACCTATAAAAAATATCTGGGCTTGCTCGGAGAAAAAACGATTCGAGAGCTTTTTTCCGTCAGAGAAGCCGATATCCGTGCTCAAAATCCGAAATTTCTGAGCGAGGGCATGGAGGCAATCGAAACGGGACGGGCAAAGCTTGAAGAAATCATCGCCGAGGACGGCTGCTTAAAGCTGTCCGACCTGCAAATAAACGGAAAAGACATAATAAAGCTCGGCATCGAGCCGTCACCGCTTATCGGAGAAATTCTCGGAGAGCTTTTCGGCGAGGTGCTTGACGAAAAAATCAAAAATAACAGACAGGTTCTTCTTGAAAGAGCCGTCGAGCTGATAAAAGAAAGGAGAAGCAATGGAAATCGTCAGAATTGAAAACGCTGCCGAATTTGACAGCTTTGTTCGCTCACATCCAAAGGGACACATGATGCAGACCTCAGCGTGGGGTAAAGTTAAAAAAGAATGGGAATGGGTGGGCTTCATAAGCCGTGATTCCGACGGGAAAATCAAGGGCGTATGCGGCGTTCTGCTTCGTCAAATTCCCATGACTCCGTTCAAAATGATGTATGCTCCGAGAGGACCGGTCTGTGACCTCGGAGATATCGACACCGTAAAAGAGCTGCTCTGTGCCGCAAGAGATTACGGAATCAAAAATAAAGCGTATACATTTAAAATAGACACCGACACCCTTGCATCGAACACCGAATATATTGACACTCTCAAGTCAATCGGCTTTACCTTCAAAGAGCACGGCACGGGCTTTGACACCGTTCAGGCTCGGTACATTTTTCGTCTCGATGTCGGCGGAAAGACCGAGGAGGAGGTCATGGCATCGTTCCATCCGAAAACACGCTACAACACCCGCCTTGCCGCAAGAAAGGGTGTTACCGTTGAAATCAAAGGAATCGAAGCCTGTGAGGAATTCCACGACCTCATGCTCATTACCGGTGAGCGTGACAGCTTTGCGACCCGTGACACCTCATACTTTGAGCGTATCATGAACGCCTTTGGTGATGATGCGAGAATTTATCTTGCAAAATACGACGGCAAAAACATTGCGGGAGCACTCGACGTTCATTGCGGCGACAAGGTTTGGTATGTCTACGGTGCAAGCTCCAACGAATACAGAAACGTCATGCCGAACTATCTCGTTCAATGGGAAATGATTCGCTGGGCAATTGCCGAGGGCTGTAATTATTACGATTTTCGCGGCGGTTATCCCGATGAAAACAATCCGCTCCACGGAATTTTCAAATTCAAAAAGGGCTTCTGCAACGATTACATGGAGCTCATGGGCGAGGCCGACCTCATCATAAACAAGCTCGGTTACAAAGCTGTCGGACTTGCTCAAAAGGCGGCAAAAAAGACCCGAGGCATCCGTGCCAAAATCATAAACAGAAAATAACGAGGGCTGAAAAGCTCAATTGTACCCTCCATTGAAATACCGCCTCCGTCTGCTTTTTGCAAACGGGGGCGGCAGTATTTATCCGTACAATAATTTGAATTAGATATTTCCACCAACACAGCCTTTTATGTGGCCGCTTCATTTGTGAATTTATACAAATCTCAAAAAGACTATTGACATTAACGCTTTAGCGTGCTAATATGATAACACAGCAACGCAATAGAACGCAGAATCAAGCGTGGCAAAAAACGAATTAAGGAGAAATCAACATGAAAAAACTTGCAGCTCTTATCCTCGCGGTACTTATGATGTTCGCACTTGTCGCTTGCTCCGGCAACGGCGACAGCACCTCCACCACCACAGCAGCAAACGAGACTCAAAGCGATCTCGAATATGTAAAGAACAAAGGCACACTTGTTATAGGAATCACCGATTTTGCTCCCATGGATTATCAGGAAGCAGGAAGTGATGAATGGATTGGCTTTGATGCAGATATGGCAAAGGCTTTCGCAAAGAGCCTCGGCGTTGAAGCAAAAATCGTTCCCATCGACTGGGATAACAAAATTCTCGAGCTCAACAGTAAGACCATCGACTGCGTATGGAACGGCATGACCCTCACCGACGAAGTCCGTGCGGCAATGAGCTGCTCCGATGCATACTGCAACAATGCTCAGGTTGTTATCGTTTCCGCCGACAAGGCTGAACAGTTCCAAACCGCAGAGGCTTGCAAGTCTCTCAAATTCGCTGTTGAAGCAGGTTCGGCAGGCGAAGGTGCTGCAAAGGATAACGGCTTTGAATACACACCGGTTCTCGATCAGGCTACCGCTCTTCTCGAGGTTTCCGCAGGCACGGCAGATGCCGCTATCATCGACTCCCTCATGGCAGCCGCAATGGTAGGCGAGGGCACCAACTATGCCGATCTCACCTACACAGTTTCTCTTACCTCCGAGGAATACGGCGTCGGCTTCCGTCAGGGCTCGGATCTCACCGCCGCTCTTAACGAATTCTTCGCCGCAAGCAAGGCTGACGGCACAATGGAGAGCATCGCAACCACCTACGGCGTACAAGCAGCTCTCATCAAATAATAAAATTCAATCAGCTTCAATAAGAGCAGAAACAGAGGACGGCTTTCGCCCTCTGTTTTCGGCGTATAATAAATATTTAAGGATGTTTTTTAATGGATTTTCAGCTTTTGAAAGAGCAATTCCCGATAGTTCTCGAATCGCTCAACGAAGGATTTTTGCAAACCCTCAAGCTCTTCATGATTTCTCTTATCGGCTCCATTCCCTTGGGTCTTATAATTTCTTTCGGCTCGATGTCAAAATTCAAGCCGCTTTCATTGCTCATTAAAACGGTTGTCTGGATAATCCGAGGCACTCCACTCATGCTCCAGCTTCTTATAATTTATTTCTTTCCCGGACTTGTTATGAATAATAACATTTGGGGCTCGGGCGAGGAGGGTCGCTTCATTGCCGCCTGTGTTGCCTTTATATTCAATTACGCCTGCTATTTCTCGGAGATATACCGCGGCGGCATTCAAGGTGTTCCCAAAGGTCAGCAGGAGGCAGGTCAGGTACTCGGACTTTCAAAGAGTCAAACATTTTTCAAAATCACCCTCATGCAAATGATAAAGCGTATCGTTCCGCCGATGTCAAACGAAATTATCACTCTTGTCAAGGACACCTCTCTTGCACGAATCATCGCTTTTCAGGAGGTCATTTGGGCAGGTCAATCGTTCATCAAAGGCTCTAAGGGCATAGCGGGACAAATTTGGCCGCTGTTCTTCACCGGCGTATATTATCTTGCATTCAGCGGCATACTCACGGCACTTTTCAACAAAATCGAAAAGAAGCTCAGCTATTTCAAAGTGTAAGGAGGCGATAATATGTCAGTTTTAGAGGTCAAAAATATTTCAAAGAGCTTCGGCAAAACCGAGGTTCTCAAGGATATCAGCTTTTCCCTTGAAAAGGGCGAGGTGCTGAGTATTATCGGCTCTTCGGGAAGCGGAAAAACAACAATTCTGCGTTGCATAAATCAGCTCGAAACGGCAGACAGCGGATATATTGCCGTTGACGCAGAGGTGTTTTTTGACGGTGCTCCCGCATATAAAAACGCCGCCGAAAAGCGTAAAAAACAGCTTCTCGTCGGTTTGGTGTTCCAGAATTTCAATCTTTTTCCGCACTACAGCGTGCTTGACAATGTAACTCTTGCGGCAAAGCTCCTTGCAAAGGACAAGCCGAATTACAAGCACAATTCAAAAGAAATCAACGCCGAAATAGAAGAAAAAGCAAAGGGCTTGCTTGCAAAGGTCGGGCTTTCTCAAAAGCTGAACAATTATCCCTGTGAGCTTTCGGGCGGTCAGCAGCAGCGTGTATCAATCGCACGTGCTCTCATGCTCGAGCCGAAAATACTTTTCTTTGACGAACCCACCTCGGCACTTGATCCCGAGCTGACGGGTGAAATCCTCAAAGTAATAAAGGGTCTTGCGGCAGAGCACATGACAATGGTTATCGTCACTCACGAAATGTCGTTCGCAAAAGAGGTTTCCGACCGAGTTATCTTCATGGACGGCGGCGTTATCGTTGAGGAGGGCACTCCCGAGCAGGTATTTGAAAATCCCACACAGGAACGCACAAAAGCATTCCTCAGCCGTTTCGGCAACTGAACAGAAACAAAAAAGGCTGTCGCTCATCAATCATGATTTGCGGCAGCCCTTATTTTTATGCGTTTACTTCTTCTTTTTCTTCCTTGGCTTCCTCAACGGTCTCATCTTCGTAGCCCGCCTTAGCCATGGCTTCAGCCATCATTGCGTGAATCGTTTCGATATCCGTACCCGCTTCAACAAGTGCAAAATATTCATCGGAGGGGATTCCGCCGACATAGCACTGCTTGTACTTAACCTCAACGCCTACCTTGGCAATAATAATGTTGATTGCAAGCAGAAGAACGAGCGTTCCTATGTATACATATGCACCGTACTGAACGGAGCCGAAAACAAACTCGGGGAATACGGAGCTGATATTCGAAGCAAATTGGTTAAAGAATATAACCGAAACAACGGCGAGAACAATATCAATGCAGTTGAGGGTTATGTTTCTGACATTTCCCTTGGGACCGCAAGCCATCATCAAAAGGACAAGGCTCACAATGAGAACCACCAGAGAAAGCAGGACGGTTACAAGCGAAACGGCGTATCCCACAAAAGCGGAGCCGAGAAGCGATGAACCCATCATGGTGAACAACGCACCGAAATCGAGAGAAGAAACAAGATTGTATATCTCAATTGCGTTTATAGTTTTTACCGTATCGGGAATGAGCGGGCCGTTGAATGCAACCTTGCACAGCGGAAGCATAAGAGCGGCTATCGGAAGCAGGGTGAGAACTATTCTCGCTATGGTAAGCGGTGAACCGACGAACGAAGCCTTTAACCTGTCGAGATGCTTTTGCAGCTTTGCGTGCTCCGCCTCGGCGGCATCCGCTTCATTCATGAGTCTTTCTTCTCTGCCGAAATAGACAAGATTAACGCCGCAGCCGGGACAGTTGGGACGCCAATCAAAAATCGTAAGGCGACGGCCGCAATTAGGACACTTTGCCATATCTTTTCCTCCAAACACAGTTACATATCATAATATATAGTATTTTATCATATCGGGAGTGTTAAATCAATTGTAAACTATTACTAAAATGAGCGGTGATTTTTCAGCAAAATGACCATCAAATCATTCCGCCGTCGGCAGTTATGACCTGAGCGGTGACATAATCGGAATCGCTTCCCGCAAGAAACGAAACAACTCCCGCAATTTCACTCGGCAGTCCGAAACGACCCATGGGTATTTCCTCCGAAAGTGCGGCTCTGTCCTCGACAGTCAAATTGTCGTTCATCTTTGTATCTATTGCCCCCGGAGCGACACAGTTTACTTGAATGTTGCTCGGTGCAAGCTCTCTTGCAAGTGCCTTTGTCAGTCCTATCACCGCCGCCTTTGTTGCCGAATAGACGGTTTCGCACGATGCTCCGAAAACTCCCCACATGGAGGATATATTTATTATCTTTCCGCTCTTTTGATGAACCATATACGGCACGGCACATTTACAGCAATTGAAAACGCCCTTGAAATTCACACCGTTTATGTAATCAAAATCCTCTTCGGTTATATCGGTAAACAGTTTTTGCTGGGCAACTCCCGCATTATTGACAAGCACACAAACGCCGCCGAAGACCTCGGTGGCGTTCTCGAAAACAGTTTTCATTTGTGTGAAATCGGAAACATCGGCACGGCAAACCATATAGTCCGCACCCTCACGCTCCAATTTTTCCGCAAGAGCGGCAATCCCCTCTTCATCGGAATTGTAGCAGGCAACAACGGCAAAGCCATCACGGGCAAGGCGTAATGCAATACTGCTGCCTATCCCGCCCGATGCTCCGGTTATCAAAGCACATTTCTTTTTCATATTACGCAAGTGATGAAAGGTTGAAATTCTCGCCCATGATTTTCGTCATGTCAAAATATCCCGAGGGAACCTTGATCTTTGACTTATCAACGCTCTTTTTGATTTCATTTATCTCGATTATCGTTGCACTGCCGCTTTCGGGTATGCTCTCGATTCTCTTGAGGTCGCCCTTGGAATCAAAGTAATACTTTGCAACGCCGCCCTCGGTATCGTAAATATCGCAGGTATACTTTTTGCCGTTGACGGTAACTTCACCGCTTGATGAATATTTTGAGGTATCTGCCGTCATTTCTCCGTTCAAAATATCCTCGGGGAAGATATTTGCAAGGAAATCCTCGGGAACCTCAAGATAGCATCTCATTGCAGGAATGACAAGATAGAGCTTGCTGTCCTTGATAATAAACGAAACCTTGAGAGCACCCTTACCCTCAACAGGCATATTTGTTTCTATGCACATATCCGTGCCGTTTCTGTACATTGTTATCGGCAGACGGGTCTTTTCACCATCAACCTCAAATTCAACGGTAAGTCCGAGAGTGAATTTTTCACTTGCGACAACTTCCTTGAAATCCTTGTTGAACTGCTCACGCAAGGGAGTGCCGTCTTCCTCGGTGACGGGCTCGATATCCTTCATGCCGGAATCGGGAATAAGTCCGTCCGTTATGCTCAATGAGGGCTGAGTTATCTCCGCATCAATCAGCTCATCAAGGGCGGTGGGGTCGTTAAAAGTATCAATAAATGACTGTGCCTCGGGAGAGAAAGTGTAGGAATCCGTGGTGGATGCAAGAACTCTCTTTGTCTCAACAACAACGTCATCCTTGCCTACGGTTATTACGTTGCCGAGTGAGTCGAGATAGTAATATTCCGTCTCGCCCGCCTCGTTAACTCTCGTCTGAACATTTCTCGTCATGCCCGAATCATCAACAATATATGCCTTGGATTCAACAACGAACATATCGGTCTTTTCAAGCTGCTTACAGGATGCAAAGCCGAAAGCCAGAACAAATACAAGCAATATTGCAATTATGTTTCTTCTCATGTAGTATATTACCTCCGAAAGAGTGTATCTGCCGTATTGAGTACGGCGTTATATATAGAATAGCCCATTTTGAAAATAAAATCAAGTATAGAAATAAAATTATTATCGGAGAATTTGTTAATGAATTGTTGCAAAACTGTGACTACGGGAATTTTTTAAATTAATTTTCAAAAAAGGCTTGCAAAATCGAATCAAATACTATATAATACAATGCGTGTTGAAACGCTACTGTGGCTCAGTTGGTAGAGCAGCGCATTCGTAATGCGCAGGTCGTCGGTTCGAGTCCGACCAGTAGCTCCAAAAATTCCGTTCACGAATGTGGGCGGATTTTTTACTTTGCTGTAAACCGTATCCATAAAAACGGACACATATATTACAACATGACGAACGCAGTCAAATACTCTTAATTATAACATCCGAATATCGCAAAGCAGTAACTCCCGACTCAACCGAGGGTTACTGCTTTTTGATTTATGTTTAGAATTTTCCGCTTGCTCCTCCGTGGGATCTGCCCGAGGAGCTTGTATGAATCGAGCCGCCCGAATGCCCGTTGCCGTTGTTGTTCTGCGTGTTTATCGGCGTTCGCGTTACATTGCTGTAAAGGAACACATCTCTCGCATCGGTTATCCGTGCAGCGCCTTTCATATAATTCGCCGCACCGTTTTGCATTCTTACCGATTTAAGCGGAGCGGAAACTATCTTCATTATGACGAACGACGCGGCAAAGCCGAGTAAAATCGAGAAAAATACCTTGGAGAACGGGGATCCGCTTTTGGTCTGCGTTCCGCCGTAAACATTATCATAGGTCGGCTGAACATTATAATATTCATCCTGATAATATCCGCTTTCATAACGCCCGATGCTTTCGTCACATCCACGGACAAACGCCGTAAACGCATCAAAATATTGATCACTGCCGAGATACGAAAGCACTCCGCAGTCATTCATTATATAATCAAGCTGATAATTTGAAAAAATATCCATCGCCGTTCCGTAGGTGCTTATCGCCCAGTCTCTTTCATTCATGCTCAAAAGAAGGAGCATTCCGTCGTCATTTTCACCGTAACCGTAGCCGTTATAATCATAATAATCATCGGCAAATTCGGTGGCGGTTTTGCCGTTTGTATCATCAACGGTCACTATTGCGATTTCGAGCCGATTGCGTTCGCTCACCTCTTCAAGCGTTTCAAGGAGCCGCTCGGCATCATACGAATCGAGAAGCCCCGCTTCATCCTCAAGAAGTGATTTTTGTCTCTCGGACGGAATTTGCGACACCTCGGCGTATGCCGAAAAAGCCGTGACGGGAATCATGAACAGCACAAGGAGGATCACAAGCAGTCTTTTTTTCATTTTCGCATCCTCCTTAAAAATACATTCCGACAAGGGTTATCGCAGTAAATACCGCCGAAAGACCCGCACCGAGAATGCCGAACCATTTCCAAAACGCTTTTTTGTCAAGAGGAAGATTGCCGACGGTTTTCCCCGTCTGACCGTTCATTGCAAAGGTGTATTTTTCACCCTTGTATGTGGTGTTCAAAATCCAAACGGGATAAAGAGCATACCGCACTCTGCCGCCGTCAATGCTGATATTCGACCGTTTTTCGGTAACTCCCGAGCATTCAAGAGTTGTATTTCTCATTTCAGAAATAAGGGTGCTCTTAACTCTCTCGTTTGCCCTTACGGAATTTTCTTCATACGAAACATCATATCTCTGTGAAAAATATCCTGCAAGATACGCCGCTTTGAAATCCTGTGATTCCGAAAGATTGAACGGCTCTACCGATTCCATGAGGTCATCGGGCATTTTTGACGAACCGTCAACGGGAATTGCCTCAAATTCGGCGGCGGCACTTCGGTAAAGGTCGTAATGAGAGATCTTTGTGTAGCGGTATTTTCTGTCGCTCCAAACCTGAGTTTTTATCCCCGAAAACACCGCAGAGGCACGTGCCTCACAGTCAAAAAGCCAATACGGAACATATATTCCCTTTATT
Source organism: uncultured Clostridium sp. (assembly GCA_964587915.1). GTDB lineage: Bacteria > Bacillota > Clostridia > Oscillospirales > Acutalibacteraceae > CAG-177. The sequence goes on along the minus strand of CAZPMK010000039.1, from coordinate 3,466 downwards.
TCGTCGATATGATTTTCTTCCTTAAAGAGCTTCGGAAGCAATTTTTTACCGTGAATATGCTTTTTATAGCCCTCCTTGGCATCGTTCTTATCGAGTTTGAACGGGATTATCAGGTCGGGACGCAAATCCCCGGCAAGCTGACCCTTTATTGTGATCGGGCTGTCGCAATATGGACATTTTGTTGCCGAAACCGTATCGTCCGCAACTATTTCTCCGCCGCAGGAGGTGCAGACATACACCCGCATATCCGCCGCTTCGGCATCGTCCCAACGGTTTTCTTCACCGTTCCAGCTGACGCTGTCGGCGGCAGTTTTTTCTTCATTCGCCGCTTCAATGGCGGCAACGTCAAATTCCGAATCGCAATAGGGACACTTGATGTTTTGACTTTCGCTGTCAAACTCAACCGAACCGCCGCAATTCGGACACTTGTACTCATTTAATACGGACAAAATATCACCTCATTTTTTCTCATGCAAGATCATCAGCCGGTAATGCTTCGCAGCAAGAAAATTCCTTTTGCCGATCTGCAAGCGTTCCGCCGAGTGCTGCGATTCCTGCTTTAATAAGTCCTAAAGCCCAATTCTTCATTATTATCGGCGTTTTCGCTTTGCATTTTAATTTTATCATATTCTGTATAAAAGATAAAGAATAAATCGTGATTTTTATGATGAATTTTATAAAATTATTTCTTTTTAGGGCGGCTTCGTCTATTGACTTTGGAGCGGAAATCTGTTTTAATATTTGACAAGAATAAACTTCACGGAGGAATTAAGATGAAAGCATTAAAGAAGATTCTCGGTGTTTCCCTCGCCATGCTTTTTGTTTTGCAGCTCGGCTTCTGCTGTATCGGAGCATCGGCGGCACAGGATTACAAAATCGTATCTCCCTATGAAAATGTTGTCTGGAGCGGAAACGGTGCTTGGGGTGCATACAAGGGCACCATCCACACCCACACCTCCTACAGCGATGCGGGGGAATCCCTCTCCGCCATGGTCAAGGAATACTATAATCAGGATTACGATTTTCTTGCAAACGCCGACCACGGCATTACCGGCGTTGAATGGAACAAAGAGCCTGAAAAGCAGCTTCTTTACTCCTATCAGGAGCTTATCGGAAATAAATTCGAGCATCTGACCGATGAAGAATTTGCCGCAATCACAAGCGGAACATACGCTCTTTATGACGGAAAAATAAGAAACAAAAAGATGACCTGCGTTGTGGGTGCAAACGAGCTCAACAACCTTTCGCTCACAAAGAATCACGTGAACGGCTACTTCCTCGCTCCCGATGTCGGCAACGGCTTCGGCGGCCTTGAAAATGAAGCGGGCTACGAAAAAGCAATCAAGTTCATTGATGACAACGGCGGTCTTTCGCATATCAACCACCCCGGTGACTGGATAGAAAGCAACACCAATCCCGATGCGGTAAACGACCCGAAAAATATTGAGCTTTTCGGCAATCTGATACTTAAATATGGCAGCTGCCTCGGCACCGAGGTTCTTAATGAGAAAAACGGCACCACGGGCTACGACAGAATCCTTTGGGATAATCTCCTCATGTACTGCCTGCCCTACGGCAAAACGGTTATCGGCTTCAGCAACACCGATGCACACAGCAAAAATACCGTTGATTCATCTTTCAGCATTTTCATGATGCCCGAAAACAACGTTGAAAACATAAAGGCAACCATGCAAAACGGTGCTTTCTTCGCCGTTACGAGAAGACTTCGTGCAAATGACACTATAGGTCCCGAGGAGGACTTTGACGTTATGAACAAGGGTCTGCCCTATCCGATGTTTTCAAGTCTCACCGTGAACGGTCACAAAATCACCGCCACGGTCAAGGACACTTCAATGATTCAATGGATAGCAAACGGCAAGGTTATTTCCAAAACGGATGTTACCTCGGACGGTGCTTCCGTTACGCTCGACCTTGACAAAATCGAGGGAGCAGAGGATTTTCTCTATGTCAGAGCTGAGCTTTTCGGTGAGGGCGGACTGTGCCTGAGCCAGGCTCTTGTTATCGACAACGGCAGTGCTCCGAAAGCCTTTGAAGAAGAGGATTCAAGCATTTTTGCAAACCTTTGCAATATGTTCAAGGGCACGAAAATTTGTGCGATATTCAGCGAGCTCGGCAGACTCATAGTCGGTATGTTCAACTAAAAATCAACAAATGCTTTAACGCAACGGTCTGTTCATGTGAATTTGTCGGTTGCGGATATGTACGAAACAGCCCGCAGAGAAATCTGCGGGTTATTTTTATGTCCGGCGTAGGCGGTTAAAAATTCTGCATTCCTAACTCCTAACTTCTAATCTCCTACCGTCTAATTCGGCAAGGGGGGCGAGTTGCTCCGTGTGACGAAATGCTGAAAATGTCATTTCGTCACAGAATTTTTGCGGCAGAAAATGTCAAATGTGTGACGAAACGCAGGCTTCATGTCATTTCATCACAGAATGTGCACTTTGAACAGTTTTTTTCAAAAAAATCATGTAAACCTCTTGAAAAACGAACAAAAAACCGCTATAATATTACCAAAGAAATTGTGCGATGAGGTGCGGTGCAGAGGGTCGTCATCTTTGTGCGTAGCTTCGGTACAGTTTGTGAACAAAAGGAGGAATAATAATGAAATTCAAAAAACTGTTGGCTTTTATTCTCTCGCTGTGCATCATTTTCGGCATGGCGGCAATCGGCGTTTCTGCCGTCGATCCCGTTTCGTCAGACAGTGACACGGTGATACTTTATCTTCATTCGGGTGAAGTCCTTGAAATTTACTCGGATTGTTATGAAATCTGGAACTATGAGACAAGGGATATATTGCAAGAAGCGGATTTTACCGGCACTTACATTTTGACCGGAGAGGTTGATTTTATCAATTTATCTACTTCGTGCGATATCACCTTTCACAACCTTAAGATTTCAGCACCGTATGATACGATTGCTCTTTACTTTTCTGACGATCCCGAGAATATAACCGTCAATTTGACCGCAAAGGGCACAAACAGCATAACATCTCCCAACAAATATGCAATTGCTGACAATATGGATGTCAATTTGACTGTTGAGAATAACAGCAGCATTACTTTGAAGGGCGGTTCCGACTGCGGTTACATATACTCCGATTCAACCCTTGCTATGGCTGACGGCTCAGCTCTTCCCCCCGTTTCCGCTGACGGCTCACTTACCGTTTCAAATGGCACTCCCGCCGTGCACACCCTGACCTTTACCGCCTTGACCGGCGGAAAACACAAATTTTCCTGCTCCTGCGGTGACCTTGAATATACGGTGAACTGCTTGAGTTTCGTCTACGCATACAAGGATGCGGACAACTGCCAAAAGAAATGTGCAGATTGCGGTAATGTTTTTGATACCGTTACACATGACTATAATATTTCTGATGACGGCGATAAAAATGGTCACGAAGTCAAATGTAGATATTGCAGCAATAAAAAGACCGTCGCTCACACCT
>CAZPMK010000038.1:0-16867 GCA_964587915.1 uncultured Clostridium sp. | reverse complement strand
ATAAAGGAGATAAGAAAAAATGTCAACATTTAAATGTAAAATGTGCGGTGGTGCATTGGAAATTGAAAATGGCGCAAGTATTGCCACCTGCGAATATTGCGGAACAAAGCAAACTCTGCCAAAGCTCGACGACGAAAAAAGAGCAAATTTATATGACCGTGCAAACCATTTTCGTCGTAATAACGAATTCGACAAGGCAATGGGCATTTACGAGCAGATTTTGAGCGAGGACGGCACCGACGCCGAGGCATATTGGTCTCTTGTTCTCTGCCGATACGGCATTGAATATGTCGAGGACCCCGCCTCACATCAGCGTATTCCCACGGTAAACAGAACGCAGTTCACCTCCGTTTTCGACGACGACAATTATAAATCCGCCTTGCAGTATGCCGACGGCTCTCAGCGTTATATCTACGAGGAGGAGGCAAAGGCGATAAACGAAATCCAAAAGGGTATTCTTGCAATTTCTCAAAAGGAAGAGCCTTTTGATGTGTTTATCTGCTATAAAGAAACCGACAATGGGGGCAGAAGAACGCCCGATTCCGTTCTTGCCAATGACCTCTATCATCAGCTGACACAGGAGGGCTTCAAGGTCTTTTTTGCACGCATCACCCTTGAGGATAAGCTCGGTACCGCTTACGAGCCTTACATATTCGCCGCCCTCAACAGTGCCAAGGTCATGGTTGTTCTCGGAACAAAGCCCGAATATTTTAACGCCGTCTGGGTTAAAAACGAGTGGGCAAGATATCTGTCTTTAATTAAAAAAGGCGAAAAGAAAATGCTCATTCCCGCCTATAAGGATATGGACCCCTATGACTTGCCCGAAGAATTTTCGCATTTGCAGGCACAAGATATGTCCAAGCTCGGCTTCATGCAGGATTTGATAAGAGGAATTAAAAAAATCACGCTCAACGATGAGCCAAAGCAGACCGTTATTAAAGAAACCGTCATTTCAACCGCCGACAACAGCACCGCACCGCTTTTGAAGCGTGCCTTTATGTTCCTTGAGGACGGCGATTGGAATTCCGCCGACGAATATTGCGAAAAGGTGCTCGATATCAACCCCGAATGTGCCGAAGCGTATGTCGGCAAATTGATGGCGGAGCTTGAAGTAAATAAGGAGAGCAATCTCGCTCTTTATTCGGAAGAATACACCGATGAAATCAATTATAAAAAGGCTCTGCGATTTGCAAACGGTGAGCTTAAAAAGCGACTTGAAGAATATCCGCTCAATGTTATTTATCTGAATGCCGAACGCATGAATAAAGCGGCAAAGAGCTTCGTCGAAATAAAAAAGGTAATTAGAGAATACAACAGAATACCCGATTATAAGGACTCAAAGGCAAAAATCGAGGCTTGCCGTGAACGGCTTGAAAATGCACGCAAGGATGAAATTTATGCGTCGGCAATCCAAAAAGCCATAGGAAGCAACAAAATTGCGTATGAAGAAGCGATAGCGGCTCTTGAGGAGATAAGAGGCTGGCGGGACTCCGAAGATAAGATTAACCTCTTCCGAGAGAAAATTGCCGATATAGAAAGAGCAGAAGCCGAACGCAAGCAAAAAGAGGAGGAGGCGAGAATCGCCGCAGAAAAGGCAAGGAAAAAGGCAAAAAAAATTGCCCGTATTGCCGCTCCCGTTGCCGCCGTTGTGATTGTGTTTGCAATTATTCTAAATACGGTCATTATCCCGAATGTCAAATATAACAATGCCTTGGAGCTTATAGAAAAAGAAAATTATGTTGAGGCATATGTGCTTTTGAGTTCGCTTGAGGACTACAAAGACAGCCAAGAAAAAGCAAACTCTATTCATAATAACCTCAACAATGAAGAAAAACTAAAAATTGCAACAGTCGGCGATCACGTGTTCTTCGGAGCCTATGAGCAGGACGGCAACAGCTCCAACGGTAAAGAAGATATCGAATGGCTCGTACTTGCAAGAGAGAATAACCGCGTCCTTGTCATAAGCGAAAAGGCTCTCGATTGTCAGCCGTACAATGAGGAATGGGAAAGCGTTACCTGGGAAACCTGTACCCTCAGAAAATGGCTCAACGGCAGTTTTATAAATTCGGCGTTCAGCGAAGCGGAAAGGGCGATGATTCCCACCGTCACCGTTTCCGCCGATAAAAATCCCGAGTACAGTACAAATCCGGGCAACGCAACGCAGGACAAGGTCTTTTTGTTAAGCATAACCGAGGCGGAAAAATACTTTACGACGGACGAAGCGAGAAGATGCGTTCCGACAGAATATGCGATAGACCAAGGTGCGTGGACAAGCGATGATTATACGAAAAACGGCGAAGCCACCTGCTGGTGGTGGCTGCGGTCGCCCGGCTATGATCAGAATCGTGCCGCCGGTGTGGACGATGACGGTGACGTCGGCGAGTACGGCGGCAGTGTCGGCTACGATATCATTGCCGTCCGCCCTGCTTTGTGGATTGATCTGAACTCTTAATTCTTCTAATCGGTAATCGTTAAACAAATCTCAAAACGGAGCAGGCTTTGGCTTGCTCCGTTTGCATATTTCGGTGTCTTTTGAGAAGAATATTTTTGAAATCATTACATGAAAGGACGGATAATCATGGGCATCACGGGCGGAGAATACGAAAAAATGACTCAAAAGGCATCGCCCCCGACCAACAAAATCAAAAACGGCTGTTTCGCTTTCTGCATCGGCGGTCTCGTCTGTGCTCTCGGCGAGGGTCTTTCCATGCTCTACGAAAAAATCGGCTTGGGTGCAGATGATGTGAAATTGCTTGTCCCCGTAACCCTCATCGTCATCGCCGCCATATTGACGGCACTCGGCGTTTTTGACAAAATCGCATATTACGCAGGAGCGGGGACGATTGTCCCCATAACCGGCTTCGCAAATTCCATCGTCTCTCCCGCCATGGAGTTCCGCAGTGAGGGACGGATTCTCGGCACGGGTGCACAGATGTTCCGAATAGCGGGTCCCGTGCTCGCCTACGGTTCTGCCGCCACCGTGCTTTACGGCGTCGTCTACTATATTTTTATGAGGTGATATAATGCCCGAAAGGCTTGGAAAATATACAGTTTCGCTGACAAATTCACCGCACGTAATCGGCTATGCGGCGGTTGTCGGAAAAAAAGAGGGGGAGGGACCCCTCGGCGACGGCTTCGATTATATATACGAGGACGCTTCCGCCGGTCAAAAATCGTGGGAGAAAGCCGAAAGCCTCATGCACACCGATGCCGTGAACCGTGCACTGTCAAAGGCGGGAGTGACATCGGGAGAGGTGGACGTTGCCTTTGCGGGGGATTTGCTCAATCAATGCACCGGCTCATCGTTCGCCCTGCGTGACAGCAATATCCCCTTTGTCGGCTTGTACGGTGCTTGCTCCACCATGGCCCTTTCTCTTGCCGCCGCCTGTGTCAGCGTTGATGTCGGCATCGCAAAAACCGCTTTGGCATCGACCTCATCGCATTTTTGCTCCGCCGAAAAGCAGTTCAGAATGCCTCTTGAATACGGCGGACAGCGTACCCCCACCGCTCAATGGACTGCAACGGCGGCAGGAGCGGCGGTAATTTCAAATAAAGCATCATCGGTTAAAGCGGATAAGGTCATCATCGGCAGAATTTGCGATTACGGAGTTAAGGACCCCAACAATTTCGGAGCGGCAATGGCTCCTGCGGCGGCATCGACCATAGCGGCTTTTCTCGAGGACACGAAAACACGCCCCGAGGATTACGATATGATTTTGACGGGAGATCTCGGCTCTGTGGGCACGGATTTGTTGCGTGAGCTGACCGTCAAGGAATACAACACGGATATCGCCGCCGTTCACCGTGACTGCGGATTGATGATATTTGATACAAAAAAGCAAAAGGATACCGATGCAGGCGGCTCGGGGTGCGGTTGCAGTGCGGCTGTTTTGTGCAGTGAAATCCTCGGTAAACTCTCACGCGGCGAATTAAAGCGGGTCTTTTTCGTCGGCACGGGAGCACTCATGTCGAGCGTCAGCACACTTCAAAGTGAATCCATCCCGTCCATCGCACACGGAGTATTACTCGAACACATTAAACAGCGGGGGTGCTGATATGGACGAAATATACAGAATTTTACGAACGCTTCGATTTTGTATGTCGGCGTGCAAAATACTTGATACGGTAAAGAAGATAACAGGCATCGCGGCAGGTGTGCTTTGTGCGTTATTCGCATTAAAACTGTTTCGAGGCTCGAATTGCAAAATGCTGAAAAAATGGTAGATTGTAAAGCATATTAGCTTTACACAGTAGTAAAAATCAGCAAATCACAGTCGAAAAGCGTTGATATATAACAAATCTGCTTTTCCGCTGATTTTCAACGAAAATTCAAAATTTGTAAAGCGGTATGCCTTTACAGAACAAGCGAGGCTGAATAATTCCATACGGCAAAAATGAAGCCAAAAACCTCGTTTTTTTCGACTTTTAGGTACAAAAATCGGTGAAAAAGCAGTTAAAATTCCGAGCGAAAAAAATACGAGCCGTCAGCCGCTTAAAATGCCGTTCTGCGTGTAATTTAAAAAGACTTTACAAGCCCGTCTTTCCATTCCCCAAAAGAGGAACGGAAAGGCGGATTTCCTTGCATATCAACGCTTTGCGGCGTTTTGGCATATCTCATTGATAATTGTCGGTTCTCATTTCGACAAGCAGTATGCCTTACTAACGCCGATAAAATTTCCACATTCGCATTAAAAGCCATGTTCTGTCTCTGTAGACTATACATTTTAAATATGTACTATGCTCACGGGGCGAATTTCCCGGTAAGAAGCTGTTTGGAAAGCGATAGTTTTGTAAAGGCAAACAGCATTACATTCTGATTTAATCCGCTACTTGCCGAAACAGAAAAATATTCGTTGTGAAAATCAACAAAAACGGCAAAATCACATTGTTGATTTCTAACAAAATGTTAATGAGATTTCAAAAATCATTGACAATTGGGCTCATTTTAGGTATAGTTAATGTGACCATATGGTGTGTCCGTGGGCGTAGTGCCGCTATTTTAAAGCACAAACCCTCTGCGGAACACCGATACGATGATATGCCGAGGCGTTTTCCTGCGGTTTTCGGCAGTGGCGTATCCCGACACTGCGGCGAAAAAAGTCGATGGCTGTTATCTCGTTCAAGGCTTCAATGTGAAAATCTTTTATGGAGGTGCACAGTTTGAAAAAATCAACCCGAATTCTCGCAATTCTTATGACCTTTGCGCTGCTTTTCAGTTCTTTCTCCGTTGTGGGCAGTGCTTACGAGGCTTATAAGGGTAGCGGAATGAACAACAGCAGCAAGTATAACGATGTCAATGCTCCCGTGTATTCCACGAATCAGTATGCTTCGATGGCATTGGATGAGGTTGACCGTATGCTTGCGAAGGAGAACATGACTGCTTATGTTTACATAGGTACGATTGATCTTCGCAGCGTAGACAACACCCTCGCGAGTGTTTACGAGCTGATAAGTACTGTTCCTACTGCGGTGCTCGGCCTTTTGGGTGATGCTCAGTTGCTCAAAGATCCCCTTCTTAAATTAAAGGGATATTCAAGAGGTATGGCTAAAAGCAGCGAAGGCGACGATGCTGACCTTCAGATCATCTACGCTCTTCTTAACCTTCTCGGCGACCTTGCTCCCGTAATTGAAAAGTATGCGGCTCAGACTCTTGATGTCGGCGTACTCAACGGTATGATCGAGGAGTATATGTTCGATATTACTGAGCTTCTTCTCGGACTTCTCTACGATATGACCAGAGAAGGCAAAGATGCTAAGTTCGATCCCATGGATGATCTCGACCAGCTCCCCGCCAAGTATTCATCAAAGAACAAAAATACCAACAATGCGGCGATGAGCCTTCTTCAGACTCTTCTTAACGAGGCGATTCTCGGCGAGTGGACAAAGCTCGATGACCTCTTCCTTGAGAAGAAGGAGGGCGGTAAGTTCGTCAACATTAAGCAGCCCCAAACAGAAGATGAAAAATTCAGAGAGGTTCGCTACTCTCACTACAATTTCGATAACAAATACGGCGAAACCGCTCCCGATACAGCAACCTACGACTACTACGGTTGGGTACGTCCTGCAAACAAGAGCTATATGGTTACCGTCAGCCTCGGTGACTGCATAAGAGTTAAAGCAGGTGATCCCGCTCCCGCTCCCTCTTACAGTGCTGTCGACCTCAACGGCGGTAAGCCCGGTTATGACTTTATCGAAGACCTCATGCGTCAGGCGTACAACGGACTTCTTATTCCTCTGCTCAACAGAGATACAATCCCCTGGCTTCGTAAGCTCTGCGGTGTTGAGTATGATAAGACCAAATCAAACCTTTATGTCTATGATGCCGAGCTCAAGAAGAGCGTAATCAACGAAAGCTATGATCCCACCTACACCGGTGAGCCTTACGATATGGCAACGCTTGAAGAAACAAACATTTACGCCAAAATGTTTAACTTTGAAGCTAAAGTTCCCTATGCCGATTTCACCAACATGAACGGCACGTTCGTTGATAACTTCAATGATATTCTCGGTAAGTTTATAGAAGCTATCTTTAAGAACAATATTCCCGTTCCCAATTCAGAACTTACCGCAAAGTGGACATGGAAATATTCCGACAACGTAGACGGCGATCCGAACGGTAACAGCTATCTGTTCGCAAATATCTGCTCCGTTGCAAGGGTTGTTCTTGCAATTACGGGAGACAAATTCTTCCCCTCATACTTTAAGACCGCCGCTGCACACGACGTTCTCGCAATGAGCGATCAGCAGGTAGTTGCGTATGTTCTCAGAGGTATCCTCAACGGCTCCGTTGATTGGATGTACATTGATGAAACTTGCCAGACCGTTGCTGATGTATGCTACAGTGCTGTTGAGCAGCTTGCATGGCAGGATATTCCTCAGTATACTTACACCAAGCCCACTAACAACGGAAACCTTGCAGAATACAACGAGGCTATCGTTGACAAGTGCCTTGACATCCTCCTTGACGTTGCAGTTTACAACCTCAATCAGGATATAGATATGAATCCCACCGTTAAATCCACCAATCCCATAAAGGGTGAAGGTCTCCTTAAATATCAGGGCGATACGGGTTCATATGAAAACAATGTTCTTCAGATAGCTGCATGGGCATTTGATGAATATGCTCCGCTTCTCGCTCTTGACCTCAAGTGTGGCAAGACCGGCGGCAGCACCGACAAACTTACCATCAATGATTTCTGGACTGATTTTGATACGATTATCAATGCGATAATCCCCATCAAGGCAGGCAGCAATCCTTGGATCAGTGCTAAAATTGCAGGTCAGCCATATGTTGCAAAGTCCTTTATCTTTGATAATATCGTATATCCCGTTCTTTCTCTTGACGCAACGAACTTTGCGGAAATATTCAAGAGAAACCCGAACGGTGCATTTGCAACTATGACGGGTATCCCCATCATTATCAGCCTTCTTGAAGGTGTATTCGATCTTCTCTTCCCCAATGTATTCAAGAACGGTGCAGAAGACTTTGCTGCCATTCTCGACAACACCATGCTCGGTAACATGGTTGGTGACCTTCTCAAGATACTCGGCACCAACAAGTTCGACGGCAAGACAAACGGTGTGGAAATTCAGGGCAGAGGCAGAGAAATCGCAAAGGTTGCACTTCCTGTTGTTTGTATGATTCTTGACCTCAACGAGGATCAGAAATTCAAAGAGCTTGAAAACTACATGCCCTCCGTTCTTTCGTTAAAGGACGGTAACCCCGAGTTCCTTGTTTACAACGGCTCAAGCGGTGTTAACACCTCTTATGTCAATAAGTACGGCGAATTTACTCTTGACAGCCTTTATTCTTATGAAATTGTCAGTGCAAACGCAATCGTTCACTACAGCGACGGTTCAACCGCACAAACAGTCGGCGTTTCCGGTCTTAATAGCGGCAAAAACCTTGCCGGTGGTGAGAGTGCAAAGGTTACGCTTTCCAATGTTCAGGTAGGTCAGCTCATCGAGTTGAAGATTACCTACAAGGTAAAGGTTGAGGACGGTTCTTATCTCGGCGGCGGTGCTGAGCTTACCAACACCTCATACTGCTACATTGCAGAGGCAGGCAAAGAAAAGGACGACGACTCCATCGAAGTGAAGCTCGATGTTGCCGACAATCGTACAATCAGGTATGAATCCGAAATTTATGTCAAGAGCGGCAAGTCTCTTGCAAGCAGCGTCAACGGACATTCTATCCGTGTTGTCGATAACAATGTAAACGAAAAGACTGATGATTCCGAAATCACAAAGGTATCCGCAAAAGTAACGGGCGTTTCCAACAGCAACACTGCATGGCCTTTTGCGATGCTCAGAGAAATTCCGAACGACTCCACGGGAGATAATGAAATCTCCGTCAGCATGAACGGCAAGGGCGGTACATACTTCCTTAACCCGTTCGCAATTGCTCAGACAACAAATGAAGCCGGCGAACAGGTCGACTACAAGAGAGTAGAGCCCGAGTACAAGAAAGACGAAGAAGGCAAATACATTCTTGATGACGAAGGAAACAGAATCCCCGACGGCGATAACGGCGGCGTACCCACCGGTAAGTATACCATGACCGCAACAGTTAATGTCGGCGGAACGAACAAGAGTGTTCCCGTCAATGTTCACATCTACAACGATTACAACCTCGAATCAATCGTTGACAGAGCGATTTCCGCTAACCGTCAGAGAGGCGACTATGAGTCCGGTGCTGCAGTTAACACCCTTTGGGATAACTATACGGCGGCATTGAATAAGGCGGCGTTCCTTGCTCTTAAGCCGAAGAACGGTGCTACATTCGAGAACGATATCGTGAATGGTAAGAATGCCGGCTTTGAAAACCTCTATGAGCAGTATGCAACCGCTCTCAGCGATGCAATCGAGGCTCTCGATGAGCACGCTGTCAGTGCAGGTGTTGAAAGCATCGAGAGAGCACTTGCAGCTGTCAACGGCGGCACCGACTTCACAAGAGTTGAATACAAAGAAAACGGCAATACCTATTATTATAAGGAATTCATCGAGTATGATGATCCCGACTATCCGTTCTTCAGTATGCGTGACTTCGTTCCCCATACGTTCAACGCTTACAGAACAGCGAGAAACAGAGCAAACAACCTCATCAATTCTCAGAGATTCTACATTAACACCCCGCTCGACGAGGATTACACCGAGGATGAGCTTATTGCCTTTGATGAATCCGTCAAGGCTTATGACGAGAATGAAGCAAACAAGGGTGCAATCAGCTCAATTGAAGCTACCTATGCTATCCATATGCTTCAGCTCACCGGCGGACGCCTTATCAGAGTTGTAGCAGACAAATCAAAGCTCCAAAAGGCTATTGATATGTGCATTGGTGCAAACTCCGGCGTTAATGCAGGCGGTGCATCCTACTATTCAGCAAAGACTTGGGAAGCATATGAGAGAGCTTGTGCTTTCGCTCAAAGAGTCAACGCTATGGATGCCGGATCTGCAACAGATCCCACAGACCTTAAGCCCTCAATGGTAAATGAAGCGATGAGCAACCTCATCGAAAGCTGGAAGAGACTTGTTCAAGGCTCCGACTATACACAGCTTGATGCTGCGATAGCAAGTGCTGAGGAGATCTTTGAGAATCCCAACGATCCCTCGGAGAACACACAATATACCGCTGATTCTTACACCGCTTTCTATAATGCTTACACGGCCGCTGTCAACATGGACAGAAACCTTGCAAGAAGTGACGAAAACGCTGCTAAGATCGACGCCGCAGCAGCTGCTCTTAATAAGGCGATTAATGGTCTTGAATATGACACTTCAGGTGGTGACGAGTCGTCAACGTGGAGCTTGCTCACGGATTGCGATTATAGCACCGAGGGTCAGTTACATTATTATTCACCTTGGATCGACAGCGAAGAAATTTTGTTTGGTGAGGTCGATGCACCTTACATAGAAGAATATGATGATTATGTTACGGGATTGATTTTCGGCATTCCTGAAGATGGAGTAGAAGGTGTTGAAACAATCATCGATGTGGATGCGGCACCGGAGAACTTTGAGTTTGATTTTGTCGAATCTGAAAACGGCTACGGTACCGGCTCGCTCATCGTTATAACTGACACCGATACTGATGAAATTAGCATATACATGATAGTTCTTCGCGGCGATATAGATGGCGATGGTACTATTGATGGTACAGATCAAGGCATGATTTATGACTTTTATAGTGGCGAAGACTGGGAATATGATGATACCTTGAAGCAGAATTACTATGGTGCCGATACAGATTTCGACGGTTCTGTCGATATGGTTGACTATAGTAACTATTATGACTATTTCTCATCAAGTGCAGATATCAGTCAGATTGAAGATGGCGAGCTAATTTACGCAGAATAATTAAATAGTTGCAGTGTCGGCAAACAATTACCGACACTGCAAAGCCTCTTACTTATCCAATTATAACAGGATGAAGCACAATGAAAATTGTGATCATAAATAAGGAGGAAAATGAGCTAATGTCAAAATTTAAGCGTTTTTTGAGTTCATTCCTTGTTCTCACCATGGTGCTCGGAATGTTCTCGATGCTCGGCGGCGTTTTCACCGTTGACGCATCAGCGGCGACTTTTACATCGTACACAACAAAAATCAAAACTTACGATGAGCTTATCGCTGAGTATGGATACACCGATACGTCAGGAGAGCAGGTAGCAGGAACAAAAGGAAAAGGTGGATTTATTTATTATGCTGTCGAGTTTCTTGAAGCAGACGGCACTCCCACCGACCACATCGTTTCTCCCGGCGATAAACTGAAAGTACGCTTCTATATAAAGTCGTCTTTCCCGGGCCAAGTTTTTGAAACGGACTATATTTTCGACAGAAACTTTTTCGATATTTCTAACGGAACGGCAACCGGTTGGTTGGCAGCACCCAAGGCAGGTGCCAGCGATGGAGGCATTTACGGCGAGGAATACAATAAGTATGATACCGCCGGTTATCCCGCCGAAATATTTAGAGGAAAACCACTGCACGAAACTACCGATGGCCTTACGGGATACACAGTAAGCAACTATGAATATGCAACTCCTACAGTTTCTGGATATATTAACTGGATGCCGTGGAATTGCTCGGACTATCTTACATGGACAAAAAGTAGCGATACATACAGCAGCAAGGTTTTTACCGACAACCATCTGATAACAAAAGAGATGGATTATGTCCGTCTCAATTTGACCAGAGGTGCCAGTGATACGCAACTGTATTATCTTGATCAAGATAAACCGATATTTGAGTGGGAAATTATGGTAAGAGACGATCTTACCGACGGAACGCTCAGCACGATGTTCGATGATTTGTCGAGAGCATTCCAAGGTCCCGGTTATAATGCTCCGCCTACGTATGCAAATATTTACTACGACGCTACGATTCCCAAAAATACTAAAAAGACATCAAATAAGAACAACACATGGTATACTGACGATATGTTGGTTATTGATGATTATCAGCAGCAGTTTAAGATTGGCAGTGCCGGCGGTTCAACAACTGCCACTCATACCGTTACATTCATGAACGGCAGCGATCAGTATGATTCTCCTCTCACCGTTGCTGAGGGTGCAACCTTCAACGCTCCTGCGACTGCTCCCACTCCCGCCCCCGGCTACACCTTTGCAGGTTGGGCAACCACTCAGAACGGAACTCCCGTTACATTCCCGCAGACCATGGGAACCTCCGATCTTACCTACTATGCAGTATTTAATGCAATAGCATCTCATACCGCTAAATTTATGGACGGCTCCGAAACCCATGCTACGCAGACAGTTCTTGAGGGTAACGACATCACCAAGCCCACAGATCCCTCGAAGACCGGTTACAACTTCCTCGGCTGGGCAACCGCCTCCGATGCAACTGCTGCAAATGTAACATTCCCGACGAAGATGGGTACAAGTGATGTTACCTATTATGCTGTTTACTCTGCAAAATCCTACACCGTTACATTCATGAACGGCAGTGCCATTCATCAGACCGGTAGTGTCAACTTTAACGGTGCATATACCCTTCCCTCCACCCCCCAAAAGACAGGTTATAGCTTCGAAAAGTGGGTTGACGGTTCAGGCAATGCAATCCCCTCAACACATACTGTTGACGGCAATGTAACCTTCTACGCATCATTCAAGGCAAATACTTATAAGGCAAACTTCTATAAGGATGCGGCAAAGACCGATCTTTATGAAGCTGTTGATGTTGAATTTGATCAGAACATCACAGCACCTGCGAAGGATCCGTCTAATAGTGGCTATACTTTCGAAGGCTGGTCAACCGACGGTAAGACCGTTATTGCCAACCTTGGCAAAATGGATACCGAAGGCAAGGACTTCATCGCAGTATTTAAAGCAAATCAACTTGCTGTTAACTTCTACGACGGTGATACCTATCTTGGTTCAAAGACCGGTACGACCGCCACTCCCATTTCTGCAATTGACAATCCCACTCCCGCAACGGGCTATGAGTTTGTAGAATGGACCTATGATAAGGCAAATACTAAGCCTGTAACATGGCCCATTACCCTTGGCTCCGAGAGTGTAACGGTTTATGCTAAGTGGGCACCTAAGGATTATTACCTTACATTCTTAGGTATCGACGGTTGGGACGGCGCAATCCTCGATGAAGGCTACCAGACTTATGGCACCGCTATCAGCTTCCCCACTCCGCCCGAAGTAACCGGCAAGGAATTCGTTGGTTGGGTTGATGCAAATGGTGATGCAGCTCCCACAACCGTTCCCGCAAAGGATACCGAATACTATGCAACTTATAGAACCAAAAAGATAACCGTTAACTTCGAGGCTGACGGCGAGACGACTCCCAAAACGGGTGATGTAGGTGCCTCCATTGTACCTCCTGCTGATCCCGAGAAGACAGGTTATACTTTCAAACATTGGGTTGTTAAGGGAACCACAACTAAAGTTGATTTCAGCGAAGGTAAGGTTAAGTTCAGCGAAGCTGTAACCTACGAGGCAGTTTTCGTTATCAACACCTATAAAGTTACCTACTATGTTGACAGCGAAATTAAACACACCGAAGATTATGATTACGGTGCAACTATCACTCCTTGGACTTACAAGGAAGAAGGTAAGGCAGATATCTCCGTGTGGACCGGATTCCCCGAGGACATGAAGATGCCCGCTAACGATGTCAATGTTTATGCCAGCTCGACTACTAATACTTACAACGTAATATTCAAGATTAACGATGAAGTATACAGCACAGTTCCGTTCAATTACGGTGCTGCCATAGTAGCTCCCGAGTACGAATATGACTCGAAGAAGTATGACTTCTCCGGCTGGACGCTTCCCAATCCCAATGAGATGCCCGCAAGAGATCTCATCCTCAACGCAACACTTGTCGAGAAGACATACACAATCACCTATTATATCTCCGAGACTGCATATAATAACGGTGAGGCTGCATACAATACTCAGACATATAAGTATGATGAGAATATCACTCTTCTCACGAATCCCGCGGCAGATAAGATTCCTGCAGGCTATACATTCAACGGATGGGATTGCACATACACAAAGATGCCCGCAGAGAACATCAAAGTTTTCGGTATGCTTTCAGCAATTGATTACACTGTAATCTTTGCTCATTACAACGAAGGCACCGATCCGTTTAAGTCTTATACCAAGAATTACAATAATGTTATCTCCGTCAACGATGTTCCCAATGCAGACATCAGAGAAGGCTATCGCTTCGACGGCTGGAAGATTGACGGTCAGGGCGATTTCGTCACCTTCCCGTACACCGTTACTGGCAATGTAACATTTGTACCTTGCTACACCGCTGAAGGCTACACCATCACCTATAAGATTGACGGCGAGCAGTACGGCGATGTTGAATCCAAGAACTTCGGCGACAGCATTACGCTTCGTTCCGAACCTTCCAAGACCGGCTATACATTCTCCGGCTGGACCATTAAGGTTGACGGCTCGGTAGTTAGCACTTTGCCCGCAACCATGCCCGCAGCCAACATCGAGATTACCGGTTCTTACACCGTAAATCAGTACGCTGCAGAATTCAAGGCAGGCGACGGTGCTTTCGCAGATAAAGATACTGTCTCCGAGGATGGCAAGACCATTACGGTTATGACCAATTACGGTACTATTCCCGCTTGCCCCGAAACTCCGTCTCTTGCAGGCTACACATTCATCGGTTGGGAGCCCACACTTGCACCCATGACCGAGAACGGTGCAACCTACACTGCAAAATACAGTGCAGGTGCAGTCAGCTACACGGTTAATACCTATGTAATGGGTACCGACGGAGAATATCCTGAAGCTCCCACATCGACGGATAAACCGTATGCTACTGCAGGTCAGGAAGTAAGCGTGACTTACAGCGAGCCCACAGGATTTAAGTTCGACGCAGCTAAGAGTAACATCGAAGGCACTGTTGCAGGCGACGGTTCAACGGTATTCAATGTATACCTTGAGCGTAACAAGTACAGCTTCAAGCTCACTTCTGACGGTGCAACTGTTAAGGATACAACCTATTACTATGAGCAGGCTATTTCCTCGGTAAAAGATCCCGAGAAGACCGGCAGCACCTTCTTAAGGTGGAGCGAAACCATTCCCGCGACGATGCCTGCTAAGAACTTTAGCGCAAATGCTATATTCACGCCTAATACCTATACCATCACCATCGATACCGATGGCGGAAACGACATCCCCAACATCAGCGGACACTATGGTGACTCGGTTACTAAGCCCTCCAATCCCACCAAGACCGGTTATACGTTCACAGGCTGGGATAAGGAATTCCCGACCACCATACCCGCAGAGAACATGACCATCACCGCAAAGTGGACTGTAAATCAGTACACCATCACATTTGTTACCGGTGAGGGTGCAACAGAAGTTCCCGCTATCAAGAAGGACTACGGTGCTTCAATAACCGAGCCCTCCAATCCCACCAAGACCGGTTATACGTTCAACGGCTGGGATAAGGTTATCCCCGCAACCATGCCCGCGTATGACACAGTCATCACCGCAAAGTGGACTGTTAATACCTACAATGCAAAATTCATCATTGACGGTGTGCCCACCGATGTTCCCACCAAATTCGGTGAGGTTCCCATTGCTCCCGACACCACGAAGCTCGGTTACACCTTCAAGGGCTGGAAAGAGGGCGAACTTGTCGCCATGACCGAGAATGGTGCAACCTATACGGCTGTATACGAGGCCAAGACCTACGATGCAGTATTTAATGCAAACGGCGGTTCATGGTCAGGCACAGCTTCCAAGGATGTTCCCACGAAGTTTGATGCCGCTATCGTTAAGCCTGATACCAATCCCGACAGACCCAACTTCACATTCAAGGGCTGGTCAACCGACGGCAAGACCGTTATTGACAACCTTGGCACCATGAAGACTGAAGGAATCACCTTCCTTGCAGTATGGGAGCAGGATCTCGGCACTTGCGCCGTTCAGGATATAACGAGAGTTACTCCGAACGTTTACGGCAGACAGACCGCTAACTACGAAATCAAGGTTAACGGCAGCCCGATTAAGCTCGAGATCACGAATGAGGGCAGAACCTTCTACTGGCAGTATGACAGAAATGATGATTTTGTCCTGATAGATGAGCCTGAGACCACGGGTATCTACTCAATCAAGGCTTACAATGCAGCAGGACAGGAAGTTGCTCTCGGCTCAACATCTACCGCATATGAGATTTGGGGTCTTAGAGCAGTTCTTACCGAAGGTACTTACAAAGTACGTGCAAAGATTATGCATTCCGACGATTCTTGGGAGCCCATGGATAGCGCATATGAGTATACTCTCATCTATGATGTGGAGCCCATCGATCCTAATGACTTCTCATCTGCAGCAGCTTCCAATACCACCGTTACCCGCGGTGACTACATCACCTTCACTCTTACCACCTCCAATAAGGTTAACAGAGTAAGACTTGTAAGAACAGAAGCTGACGGCTCTCTTACCACTATCGCATACTCAACTGAGGTTGCAATCGACAATTGCACCGTTACCGAAAACAACGACGGTACAAGAACATGGTCAATTAAGGTTAGATTCTCCTATCCCGGTAACGAGGATGAGAAGACCGAGACCTGGAAGTTCCAGTATCGCAAGGTTGACGGTACGAGCTGGATTGACAGCAACTATTCCTACAACATTAAGATTACGAAGTACGCAGAAGTTGAGTCACCTGTTGCAGGTAAAGCTCCTTACAGTGTAATCAGCGTTACTGCTCCTGAAGGCGTTAATAAGGGCGGATACGGTGAATTCGTTGTTGTTACTACCAACGATGCAACCAGAGTACGTCTCACTGTTAGCGGCAAGGCATCGACTTATCTCCAGACTTCTTCAAATGTTAAGAGCTGCGTTGATAACAACGACGGAACCTTGACCTGGACGATCAGATGCAGACTGAATACTTCCGGCAACCTTGATGTTTCGGCAGAGGCTCGCGGCAACAAGTGGTCAACAGCAGTGGATACCACTTGCACCGTTGCTTAATCGCAGAACAGTTCGCAAAAACTAAATAACCTTGAGCCGCAGGGGCTTGCTCCTGCGGCTCTTTTTTTGCGTAAAATTCGGGACAATTCTGCCTCTGTTTATGTACAGACGAACAGATGAATTTTTTGTTGCTTTATTTGCCGAAAATAACGCTTTTTAGCTCTTTTAATTGATGGAATGAATAATGATTATCCCGTCCTCACGGACTGAAATTAACGGCTTTTTGACCCGAAAACCGCAATCCTTGCACGACTTCACCTCACCGCCTTGGAGCGGCGGCAGAGCGACTATATTTCTGAGGGTGTTTTTGAGATTAAAGGCTGGATTTAGTTAGCCTCCCTCTGACGAGGGAGGTGGATTTTGCGGAGCAAAAG
>CAZPMK010000037.1:0-16991 GCA_964587915.1 uncultured Clostridium sp. | reverse complement strand
AAGCGGTAGCCTCTGAAAGGAACATTTCAGAGGCTTCTCTACCGATGTCCGTTAAAAGACCTTTCAGTTCATCAAACGGCATTGAAAATCTTTGGCTCAGGTAACGCAGGGATGCTCCGAGCTCGCCGTCGGGACCGCCGTACTGACTGATGATTATTTTTGCGTAAAGCGGATTCGGATTTTTGATTTTAACGGGGTATTGTAATTTTTTCTCATAACTGAACATCAGCAGCCACACTCCTCATTTTCCCAAGGCCAAGGCCCTTTGAGCCATTCGACGCCCTGTCCGTGCGAAACGGTCAACGGGAAGAATTCTTCCTCAAACGCTTTTTTCATTGTGCGATACTTAATTGCCGTGCGGTTATATTGCTCCACCATACGGACATCCCAAGGATGCGTATCCAGATACAGGTGCATTTCCCATAAAGCAAACTGTACGGCACTCAGCTTTGTAAGCATGGTTTCACGCTTGTTCATTTGCAACACTTCCCTGCAAAAGGCTTGCTGAGTACGGGAAAAAGAGTTCCGCATTCAAGAGCCTTCATTTCGTCAAACATTGCGGTGTCCGTCTGCATGGGCACATAGAGCATTGCAACGGTGTAATCCGCGGGCAGGGGAGAAATGCCACCGACGCAAGGCTCGATTTTCATGCCCTGTCGTGACGGATAACGGTAACCGGCATAATCAGCCAAATCAATCATTCCTTTCGTTTTTGAGGTCGGTTATCCCGAGTGTCCTCTGCTACATAATATGTTTGCAATTTTTTTCTGACACAGTTCTTATTGTGGCTAGCCGCAAAGAAAAAGAGTGCGAGGATGAAGTCTCACACTCTTACGGTAATGCAATTTTTTGCGGGGAGGGAAACGGGATGGTACGACAGCTTTGAACGCCTCAAGCCTTCATCGCCGCAATCGTCCTCACGGTTGACGAATTTAACGCTGTCGTCTGTTGCAAATTCTTTCAAAAACAGATTTGTAACCATTTGATATGAGCCTTGATAGCTTGTGTCGGCTTTCTCAATATGGACATAAAGCATATCGCCGAGAATTTCTCCTATGCTGTATCCGATGACTTTTTCGCCGATTTTCAGCACCGCTCCGAAGAGCCCGAGTGAAGAAAAATTTTTCAGCGTATCAACGCAGACACCAAGCTCTGCGGCGGCGTTATTTCCGCTTTTTTGCGAGGGAAAGGTGAAATTCTCCGTAAATTTGATAAGCTCGGGTATATCCTTTTCGGTGATTCTTTCAAAGGAGAATTCGGGATAGAGCGATTTGAATTTGTTTATGTGATTTCTCTGAGTTGCATATTTTCTGCCCGAAAGGCTCATTATCGCATTTTTGTCGTAAACATAATCCGACCAATCTCTGTTTGTTACGCTTGTGCTTTCGGGATATTTTTCGAGCAATGCTGCGGTCTCTTCATCCGTTGCGGAATAAATCATGCATTCCGTGCCCTCCGATTTGCAATGGGCGATGATTTCTTCAATTGCACCGTTGGGATTTTTGCCGACGGGATAAAGAAATTCTGTTTTACCCGCAAAAACGGAGCGGACTATTGCCGTATCGTCAAAAAAGCAGCGACAATTTGAATAAACATTTCTCCAAAGCACGGTTGTACCGGGGGTACGGTCGCAAAATCCGACGGGAGCCGAAGAAAAGCATTTTTTAAGTTCGCCGAAATCGGCGGGTGTTATCGGTTTAAATTCAAGCATATTCTACCTTGCATTTCATTTTTTGATTATTATATCATTTTTGTTACAAGAAGTAAATGAGTTTTTTCCGAAATTCGGTTGCATATCTTTCTATATTCTGTTATATTTAATATATATTAACTGTGTCGAGGTGTACAATGACGAAAAAAATCAAGTTAAAAAATCATCTTAACAGATATCGTACCTTTTATGAATTGAATGATTCCCGCATTCCGCAGGAGCTTTTTACCGCAAAGAACGAAAGACCGCAGCTTGAGGATTTTCCGTATCCACTTCCGTCCAAAAAGAGCGATTATACCATCACTGCTTCAACGCAGGATGCCGTATGGCTCGGTGCGTCAACGGGTGTTACGAGATATGACGAAAAAGCTGAGCGTGAAGAAGACAGAATAATGTATTTCAGTGCTCCGAGAGATTTGCCCGATAACAACGTTAAGGCTTTGCTTCCCCGTGACGGCGGCATCTGGGTGCTTACCGAAAGCGGTGTCGTGTTTATTGAAATGAAATCTCTTTCCGCACTCGAAAAATGTAACATTCTGCTTGATGAAACGCTGAGATATGTTGACCGTAGAGGAATGGTCAGCCAGCGAAGCCTTGAAACTCCGAGAGACCTTGATTCGAAGCATCATTACGGACATTCCGATAACGACGGCAGTTTTACTGCAGGCTTTGCAATGGGCGAGGTTTTCAAGTATGCTACGTTGAAGCGTGAAAAGGGAGCTGATGATCCCGAAACTCTTGAAGCAAAAAGAATTGCCACCCGTGCGGTCGAGGCGTGCCTGCTTTTGCTCCATATTCCGTGCAGAGGCGACGGCTTTGCGGCAAGAACCTATCTTTGTCCCGATGAGCCTGTTCCCGATGACGGCTTGTTTTTCCGTATTGAAAACGGCGTTGCAACCTGCCTTGACACCACCGAGGCGAGAAGACGCGGCTGTGTCGGTGCTCAGACCTATGCGGGGGCAAAGGTTCCCGAAAGACTTGCAAGACTTTATACGGATCTCGGATATACGATTGACGGCATTGTTTATAAAGCCGATACGAGCAGCGACGAGGTAACGCACCACTTTATCCAGATGCTTATTGCTCACGAATATCTTGCCTGTGATGATGCAGAGCTTGACGAGCTTATTAAAATTTCCGCAAAGGACTTGCTTCGCCACATAATCAAGGGCGGATATGAATTTATAGATTTTGCGGGGGAGCCGACCACATGGGCTAAATGGAGTCCGAGATATTTTGAAAGCGATTTCGGCTGGGTCGATGCCGCTCTCAATTCTGCGGAGCTTTTGATGTATCACCTTGTAACCATGTATATTACCGGTGAAGAGGGTGAGTGGCGTGAAAGCTATGACCGTCTTATAAATGAAATGGGCTATGCGGAGCTTACAACGAAGCATTTTGACCGTCTCTATCAGGAATGCCTTTCAATGGGCATTGATTTTCAGGAGAATATCATGTTCGGTGATCATATGCTTGCCGCGTGTTCTTTCTGCGGTCTTTGTCTGCTTGAAAAGGACGAGACCCTGCTTAAAAAATATCGTGACGGCTTCAAAAGCTGGCAGACCTCAATGGCGAGAGAGCACAATCCCGGCTACGATATACCGTACATGATTGCCTGCCCCGATGCCGAGGTTGATCTTGACCGCTTGGAGTCATGGTTCTACAGAACAAACATAAGCCGTCTTGCCTCAGGAGTTAGCTGTAAGGGCAGACACGATGTCGCCGTCAGGCGTTTCCGCAACGGCAAACTTGAAATGTCGGCGTTGCTTCCGCCGGATGAAACCTTTATTGCGAAATATGACCGCAATCCGCTTGAATATAAAAATGAGGATTCGGGCGGAATCGGATTTGTCGAAAGCTGTTACATATATACATTTGCATATTGGATCGGCAGATACTTTGGTTTTCTTGATTGACAGGAGGAAAAAGCATGAGTAACAACATTCATCTTATCGGTAACGCACATCTTGACCCGATTTGGCTTTGGCGTTGGCAGGAGGGCTGCGGTGAAGTGCTCCAAAC
This sequence comes from uncultured Clostridium sp., assembly GCA_964587915.1. Taxonomy (GTDB): domain Bacteria; phylum Bacillota; class Clostridia; order Oscillospirales; family Acutalibacteraceae; genus CAG-177. The sequence goes on along the minus strand of CAZPMK010000037.1, from coordinate 13,258 downwards.
CTTCCGCAGTGCCGTTGACAGGCTCAAAGAATATGATGAGTTCATTTTCACCTGCTCGTCAGCCTCCTATTACAGGTGGGTCGAGGAGATTGACCCCGAGCTTTTTGAAGAAATCAGATTCCTTGTTAAAAAAGGCAAGTGGATTCCCGTCAACGGCTGGTGGGTTCAGCCCGATTGCAATATGCCCGGCACAGAGGGCTTTGCTCGTCAGGCACTTTACAGTCAGCTTTATTATTACGAAAAATTCGGCAGAATATGCGAAGTGGGCTACAATGTCGATTCGTTCGGTCACAATGCAATGATGCCCCAGCTCCTTGTTAAGAGCGGAATGCGTTGCTATGTTATGATGCGTCCCGGTATGCACGAAAACGCCGAAATCCCCGAGGATTTGTTCTGGTGGGACAGTGCCGACGGTTCAAGAGTGCTCACCTACAGAATACCCACGGGCTACGGCGAAAGCGGAACTGAGGCACTCGACAGAGCTGCTCAGCTTTATAAGGATAAGGCGGCGGCAAACGGTCACGGAATGATGCTTTTCTACGGTATAGGAAATCACGGCGGCGGACCGTCAAAGGGCGATATCGAACACCTTATGAAGCTCAGAGGCGAGGGCTTCGAGGAGCTTAAATTCTCATCTCCCGAGGCTTATTTTGAAGAAATGTGTGCCCAAAAGCTCGATATTCCCGTATGGAATGATGAACTTCAGCACCATGCAAGCGGCTGTTATTCCGCAACCTCAATTGTTAAGCAACTCAACAGAAAGGCTGAATTTTGGCTTAAAAGTGCCGAAAAATGGAACACAATTGCCGCTCTCATTACCGATTTGCCTGCCGCAACCGAAAAATTCGCCGAGGCATGGAAAGAAGTTTGCTTTAATCAATTCCATGATATTTTCTGCGGCTGCTCAATCATGGAAGCGTATGAGGATGTCCGCGATACCATGGGCAGTGCAATGACCGTTGCTGCAAAGGAAGAGAACAAGGCTATGCTCAAGCTCACCTTGAATATAGATACTTGGCTCGACGGCGTTTCCGACAGCGTTACCTGCAATGAACGCCACCATTGCCGCAACCTGAAATTCCCGAGACCCATCGTTGTGTTCAATCCGCTTTCGTTTGACGTTGAATCTCCCGTCAGAACCTATCATCCGTCAAAAAGAGTTGTTGACAGCGACGGAAATGATACTCTTTTCCAGAATGTCCGTTCGTCGAGATCGAACGATTCACACCTTGATACCGAATTTATCGCAAAGGTTCCCGCTCTCGGCTATGCCGTGTATTGGCTGTGGCACGTTGACTCCGAATATACCGATGCTCCCGAGCTTAAAAGTGCGGTTGCGGCTGACGGCTTGACGATTGAAAATGAATATTTGCGTGTTTCCTTTGATGAAAAAACAGGCGGCATAAAGAGCCTTGTTTCAAAAGAGGATGGTCATGAATATGTCGGTGGAGAATTTTGCGTTCCCGCAGTTTTCGATAACAGCAAACCCGACACGTGGGCACACATGATTTTCAAGTTCCATGATGAGATTGCAAAGTTAGACCTTGCTTCGATTGAGCTTGTTGAGTGCGGTGCGGCAAGAGCCGTTGTAAGAGTCCGTCACACATATAAAGGCTCATATCTTTCGCAGGACTTCATTCTTGCGGCGGGCAGTAAGGTGATAAGGGTCAAGAGCCGTGTTCTCTGGCAAGAGCCGCTCACCATTCTAAAAATGCCCGTTACCGTTTCGGGAAATAATCCGATATCAACTTATGAAATTCCCGCAGGATATATCAAGCGTCCCTGCAACGGCGAGGAAGAACCTGCCTTAACATGGGGCGATGTCACCGCCGACGGTTACGGTGTATCCCTTATTACCGATGCAAAATACAGCTACGATTGCCCCAATAATACGCTTCGTCTTACCATGCTTCGTAACTGCATTTTTGCCGACCATTATTCAAACAGACCTGCCGCCGATTTCAGCTATACCGATGAGGGATTGCAAAGATTTGAATATGCCGTATATCCCCACAAGGGAGCGGCCGAGGCAAGCGAGGTCCAGCGGCAGGCGGAAATTCTCAACCAAAAGCTCGTTGCCGTTCCGTCGGGTTACCACAAGGGAAAGCTCCCGCAAAAGAAAGGCTTTGTAAAAATAAACAAGCCCAACATTTCTGTTTCCGCACTTAAATTCTGTGAGGACGGCTCGGGCGATGTTGTTATTCGTCTTTGTGAGAATGCAGGAATCCCCGTAAGAGCTTCAATTATATGTGATGCCGCAAATGCCGGCTTCTATGCTGATTTCGGCACTCAAGAGGTCAAAACGTTCAGAATAAACAGCGAGGGATTTGTCCGCGAGACTGATTTCCTTGAGGGAGTTACGGACTGACCGATATAAACTAAAACAAGCACCGTGGAGCACGAAGCCTCACGGTGCTGAATTTTATATTAAGAACAATGCATCAAAGTAATGGCGTATCTGCTCTGCCGTGCTTTCTTCTGCGGAAACGCAGGGAGTGCCGTTCGGCTCGTATGCAACGCCGTTTACAATGTCAATGTTGTTGTCGGGCGGATAAGTATCAATGAATATTCCTCTGCAAAATTCGCCGAATATAATGCCGAGAATCTTGGCAGGAAGGAATGCAAGCACCTTTTCAAAGGCATCATCAATAAACGTGTTGTGAATGGGATTGAATTTCAAAATGTTTTCAAGACCCGAAACGATGCTGATTGATGAGAATACCATATCAAGTGCATATTCAAAACGCTTGCCGTTAAGGAGAGTATCGGTTGCATCGCTCATTTCAGGTGTGAGAGTTTCATCGCCCGCATAATGCTCACGGTACATCTCGGTAAGCATCTTTTCAACGGTTATTCCGTGGTCAAGCTCGGTTGCAAGAAGATCGTCAATAACCATCGTCATAAGCTCAAGGAAGAAATCATAAATCTTTTCGTAGCTTTCTTCGCCGGTGCTCAAAAATCCCGCAACCGCTTCGGTCGCATCAAAAATTCCTCTGTTGCGAATTATCGTGCGAACACCGCCGTTGTCATAATAATACTCGCGGCAGAAATCCTGATAATCGTCAATGCCCTCAATGGAGGAGGGGAATACGGTGCGAATGCTGCAATCGGTTTCGTCAAATTCGATGTGTCTTATCGGTGAACCGTGGAGCACAAGGGAGCCTGTGCAGATTTCATACAGCGTATCACCCGAATCGGAAACGGCACGGGCAATATCGTTTGCATGGGAGTGACCGGTAAAAGCATATTGAACACCGAGAGAAGCAAATTCGTTTGCAAGCTCTTCACCGTTGTCAAGGAAATTACCGCCCATGATGACAGACTGCATGGTGTATTTTTCCAAAAGACCGTAGTGCATCATGAGAAGGGGAGTATCGCCCGCCTCACGGCAAGAATTGATTTGAGCCTTTACCCATTCGAGAAGCTCACCCTCGAGCTTCTTTTTGCCCGTGCAAAGTTCTCCGTCATATTCGTTTGCATCTATCGCAATAAGGCGGTAGCCGTTATCAAGAACGGCGGTATATGAAAGCGAGCCGTTGGGGTCTCTTGCGATTATGTTTTTGTCATCACCGTAACCGAAATTGGCGTAAAGTGCGGCAAATTCGCTCTTTGTTGTTCCTCTGACTTCCTCGATTCTGTCGTCAACATAGGTGTTTCCTGCTTTAACAACGGTGGCAGAGGGGTCATCAACAACAAATTTTTTGGATATTTTGTCGGGTCTTGAAATGTCATGATTTCCGGGAATCGTGTATACCTTAACACCCGCATCGGTGAGCTTTTTGAGCTTTGCGGTAAGCAATTGATGGCTGAGATATTCACATCCCATTGCATTGTCGCCAGCTATGAAAACATATTTTGAGCCCTTGGCGAGAATTTCTCTTATTGCTTCATCAATGATTTCATCGGCGTACTGCTCGAGCTTCAGATCGTTATCGACGGTGCGGCGGTAATAAAAGCCGTTGAGACTGCCGATATATTCCTCGGGGAAATAATGAATGTCGCTTACAACGCTGATATCCATGCTTTTTTGAGACTGTGCGAAAGCGGGAACCATCATGCACAGCAGCATGGAAACGCAGAGAATGATGCTGAGTATTTTTTTCATGTTCTCACTCCAAAAGGACCGCCGAGCTTGCCCGGCGGTCTGTTTTAATTAAAGTCCTGTTTTTTCGCTGATATATTTTCTTGCAAGGCAAGCATACTCATACGGATTTGCCTTTGCGGGATCCTGCTCTGCCTCAACAACTACCCAGCCCTCATAATCGGCATCGGAGAGAATATCGAAAACGGGAGTGAAGTCAAAGTCACCGTCACCGGGAACGGTAAATGCACCGGCTCTTACGCAGTCAAGGAAGCTCCAGCCCTTTTCTTTGCCCTCGTTGATGATGTCACGGCGAATGCTCTTAAGGTGAACGTGCTTTACTCTGTTTACATACTTTTTAAGTACGCCGATTGCATCCTCACCCGAGAATGAAAGATGACCGGTATCATAAAGAAGATAAACAAGGTCGGGATCGGTAATCTCCATGAGCTTGTCGATTTCTTCCTCTGTCTGTACGCCCGTGCCCATGTGATGATGAACGGTGAAGTACATACCCTTTTCTTTTGCAAGTCTGCCCATTTCATTAAAGCCCTTAGCAATGAGTTCCCACTGCTCGTCGGTATAAACGGGCTTCTCACCGAAAATGCTTACGCTCTTGCCCTGAATGGAGTTACCCTGCTCGGAAGCACCGATAACCTTTGCACCGAGAGCATGAAGAAAATCTCTGTGCTTGATGAATGCTTCAATCGTTGCATCATAGCCGTCTGAGAGAAGAAGAGAGGAGAACCATGCGTTGCATATACGCAGACCTCTTACATCGAGCTTGTGCTTGAGGGTTTCTACATCCTTGGGATACTTGTTACCTATCTCGCTGCCCTTGAAGCCGCTGAGAGCCATTTCGCTGACGCACTGCTCAAAGGTGTTTTCCGCACCGAGATCGGGAAGATCGTCATTTGTCCACGCAATGGGAGCGATGGCGAGACTGACTTTTTCTTTGTTAAGCATATTTATTCCTCCGTTATATTAGTAAAGTCTTGCTTTTTCTATATTTGCCTGCATATCTTCATAAGCCGCCTGTACGGTTTCACTTGTGGAAACCTCGGCAACGCCTACACGCCACCATGCATCGTAGCCGTCACTCATGCTCTTGTGAACAACCTTGATATCAAAGAGGCAGGGAACCTTTTGCTTTTTTGAATCCTTGAGAGCATCGCGAAGCTCTGCAACATTCGTTACGGTGTATGCCTTGCAGCCGTAGCCCTCGGCAATTTTTGCGAAGTCGATGGGAACAAGTGCTCCGTCAAGCATACCGGAAATGGGATTACGAGCTTGGAATCTTGTACCGAAGGTTTCGGTGCCTTGGTTGTTTTGGAGATTCTCGATGCAGCCCCAGCCCGAGTTGTCAAAGAGCATTATGTTGATTTTGGCACCCTCCATAACGGCGGTGTAAAGCTCACTGTGAAGCATGAGGAAGCTGCCGTCGCCGACCATGGCATAGACCTCACGGTCAGGCTCTGCGAGCTTAACGCCGAGAGCACCACAGATTTCATATCCCATGCAGGAGAAGCCGTATTCCATGTGATATGAGCCGGGAACGGACGAACGCCAAAGTCTTTGCATACAGCCGGGGAGACTTCCCGAAGAAGCAACGGCAATTGCATCTTTGTCAATGAGCTTGTTGATTTCGCCGAGAGCACGGGTCTGCGAAAGTCCCTCTTTGAGATATACGCTGTAGCAACGGTCGGTTTCCGCAATATATGCTTCCTTGACCTGAGCAAGCTCATCGCCCCACGTTGTACGGTATTCTCTCATTGCAAGAGCACCCATGATGTCGAGAAGAGCTGCCTTTGCATCTGCAATAACGGGAGTTGCATCCATTTTGAAAGCGTCAAAATTGCAAACGTTGATTGAAAGCATTCTGACGTTCGGATTTTGGAAGCCCCACTTTGAAGCGGTTGTGAAGTCTGTAAGGCGGGTACCTACGGCAATAACGAGATCCGTCTGCTTTGCAAGCTCATTTGCGGCAGGACCGCCCGTGACGCCGATACCGCCCATGTTAAGCGGATGATCCCAACGGATATTTCCCTTGCCCGCTTGAGTTTCCGTGATGGGGATATTGAATTTTTCGGCAAAGAACTGAGCCGTTTCCCATGCCTCGGAATATGTAACGCCGCCGCCCACGACAAGAATCGGCTTTTCACTTCTCATTATTGCATTGACTGCGGCTTCGATTTCACGCTGAACGGGAGATCTTCTGTCGATATACCAAACTCTCTTTTTGAGGAAGTAGTCGGGATAATCAAAAGCCTCGCCCTCAACATCCTGAGGCATTGCAAGGCATACCGCACCCGTCTGCGCAGGGTCGGTGAGTACACGCATTGCGTTGAGACACGCAGTCATGAGCTGCTCGGGTCTTGACACTCTGTCCCAATATTTACAAACTGCCTTGAAAGCATCGTTTGCGGTTACGGTATAATTCGTCGGCTGTTCGATTTGCTGAAGAACGGGGTCGGGCTGACGGCAGGCAAAGGTGTCACCGGGAAGGAGAAGCAGGGGAATACGGTTTGCTGTTGCCGTACCTGCGGCGGTTACCATGTTGAGAGCACCGGGACCTATGGACGAGGTGCAGGCAATTATGCGACGACGCTTATTCTGCTTTGCAAAAGCTATAGCCGCATGAGCCATTCCCTGTTCGTTGTGGCCCTGATAAAACTTCAAATTGTGGCCGCCCTGTTCGAGTGCCTGACCGATGCCGACAACACAGCCGTGACCGAATATGCCGAATATTCCGTCAACAAACTTTGTTTCAACACCGTCAAAGTTGACGTATTGATTGTCAAGAAATTTGACAAGTGCTTGTGACATTGTGAGCTTCATATCATTTCTCCTTTTGAGGTTAGTTGCATGATTTTATACAATTATATCACCATGTATAGTGCAAGTCAAGGTGCATTCACAGAAAATATACAATATATATTCTTAAAAAATCATACAAAAATGCCCGAATGTGTATTGACAACCGTCTTTGATAATGATATTCTAAGATGTATTGAAAATTTGGGGGATTTTTGATGATTAAGCACATAGTTTGTTTTAAGTTGAAAAATCCGAGCCGTGAGGAATGCGAAAAAGCAAAAGATGTTTTAATGTCCATGCAAGGGAATGTTCCGCTCATTCGTGATATAAATGTCGGAATTGACTTTCTTCATTCCGAGCGTTCCTACGATTTGATTCTTGAGGTGCTTCTTGATGATGCCGAGGCACTTGAAAAATATCAAAACGATTCGTATCATTGTTCGGTTGTAAAAAAGCATATGCATTCGGTCAGAGAATCAAGTATTGCGATAGATTACGAAACAGAGGTGTGATATGCAGCTTCTGAAAGTAAACAAAGATGATTATATCGGACAGGCGGATCCGTTCATTCTCGAAAGCGGCGGAAGATTTTATATCTACACCACCGGTTCGGACGGAATATATGCATATTCCTCCGATGAACTGTTTGACGGCTGGAAATTTGAGGGCAGGGTTTTTACTTATCCCGATGTCAGTGATTTTTGGGCACCGAGCGTCATAGAGCTTGACGGCAAATATTATATGTATTGTTCGTTTGAATTTTTCGGCGATACACCCGATGAGGGCGGTCACAGACAAACGATGTTCGTTTCAAGCTCCGAGTCACCTCTCGGCCCGTTTGAAAACGCAAAGCAGCTTTTACATCCGTTTTCCATTGATTCTCATGTTGTTTCAAATGAGAACGGACTGTTCATATTTTATTCCACGAATATATTTGACGGTGACAGACCCGGCACCTGCATAGCGGTTGACAGATTGCTTGACCCATATACAGCACAGGGTAATCCAACGGTGCTTGTTGTGCCGACAATCGATGAAGAAATATTCAGGCGTGACCGCTATAAAAAAGGCGTTCACTGGCACACCATAGAAGGAGCTTTTTACTTCAAAGAGGGCGATTGGCATTACCTCATGTACAGCGGCTCCTGCTATGAAAATGAGAATTATTTTATCGGATATGCGAGAGCGAAAACCGATGAAACGGATTTGACGAAAATCAAATTTGAAAAATATCCCGATGCCGATACCTATGCTCCCGTGCTGAAAAGCAACGAATGGGAGGAGGGCACGGGTCATCACTCAATGATAAAATATAACAATGAGTGGTATGCGGTTTACCATGCCCGCAATGTACAATCGGACGGTCTTTCGGGCGACCGCAGAAATGCACGTATATGCCGCATGACGGTAAAAGACGGCATTATACAGGCACAGCGAAAAAGATACGAAGTTTGAGAAACGGAGAACAACTTATGAAGAAGAAAATTATTTCACTCATTCTTGCCGCAGTAATTATCCTCGGTACGATTCCTTTCGCCTTTGCCGAGAGCGTAACCCCCGTGGTTATGGTTTCAGGCTTCGGTGCAACAACCCTTTCGCTCGGTGACGATGCCGTATTTCCGCCGTCAACCGATGTTTTGATTGATGCACTCGGCGTTAAGGGCATGAACCTTGAACAGACGATTGCTTATATCTCCAAATGGCTCGAGGATGAAGGCTATGTTGAACAGCTTTCAAAAATCGTTGCCAACATAATTGAACCGATAAGAACAAATCCCGACGGTACTTCATATTACGAAACGAAGCCAATCGTCAGCGGAGCAAAAAACACCTCTCTTGAGGCTTTCAGAGCAAATGATATGCTTGATTACGTTCCGTATACCGGTTCGGAATTTCTTGATATGGAATCCGTTGCCGAAAAAATCGGGGCCGAAAATGTTTTCAATTTCATGTATGACTGGCGTGTTGACTACAACATAACCGCAGACGAGTTGAAGGAATATATTGATGACGTTCTTGAGCTTACCGGTGCGAAAAAGGTAAGCATTTACAGCATAAGTCAGGGCTGCATGGTTGTCGGTCAGTATCTTTACAAATATGCACAGCTCCGTCAGGTTGACAATGTTGTTTTTGATACTCCCGTTTTGGGCGGAACCTCCTTTGCTGCCGATTTGCTTAAAATCGACGAGGACGTTACTCTTGATTACAACATTATACTCAGACTTTTGAGCGATATTCTTCACATAGAGCTTGATTTTACGGGAATTGAGCCGATTCTTCACGATGATTTCTTTACCGATGCCGTAAGAATAGGCAGAGATGATTTGATTCTTCCTCCCGTTAAATCCTGCATCGCTTTCTGGGAAATGGTTCCTCCCGAAAAGTTTGATTATCTTGCAAATCTTGTCCTTGATAAAAAGGAAAACGCCGAGGTTATAGCTGCGGTTAAAAAGTTCTACAGCGGATTTATGTCCGATATTACCGGCACCTTTGAAAAGGCTGAAAGATACGGCACTACCGTTTCGATTAAGGCTTGCACTGGCAACAATCTTACCACCAATACCGATACCTATGCCGACAGCATCGTTGACATGAAATATTCCTGCGGTGCAATTTGTGCTCCCTACGGCGAAACCTTCCCCGATGATTACAAGCAGGCAGTAAACAACGGCAAAAACAATATTTCTCCCGACAGAACCGTTGATATTTCAGCAGGCTATTGGCCGCACAGAACGTGGGTAATCAACCGCCTTCTTCACGGTCAGGTCGAGTGGTGCGAGAAATCTCTCAAGCTCGTTGAAACATTGCTTTATACCCATGATTTGAAGGATGCCTATTCTTCTTATGAATTTCCGCAGTTCATGGAGACCGAGTCTCCTACAACGGATATTAAAATTTCCTTCGATTGCACCAACAGCTCATTTATGCTTCTTGATGACGAGTGTACTCTCATTGTCAAAAACCTTTCAAAGAGCAGCACAATGTTCATTAAAGATATTGAAGCGGGCAAGCTGAAGATTGATTTGAAGCACGGCTTTACGCTCCTCCCCGGCGAGACGAGAGAAATCTCCGTTTCTGCTGAAAAGGTTTGCACGGATGTTGTTACTGTCAGCTATAAAGAGGCGGCAAAGCCCTTTGAAACTCTCAAAATATCGTTTGGTATCACCGTTCTCGATTCGTATTCCGGCGTTTCCAAGAATGACGATGCTCCCGATAACAACAACGCTCCGATTATCTTCAGATACATTGCCATGATAGTTGACAAGCTCTTCGCAATGTTCAAATGATTTTGAAACCGTCGCTTAATTGCGGCGGTTTTTTGTTGACCGATGGGCGTTGATATGATATAGTATCCGTGAACGGAGGAATGAAAATGAAGATAAGTAAAGCGGCTTTTAAGGCTGTCGGGAAAATAGTAAACAAGGTAACTTCCGTGACCGCTCAGGGTACTTCCTCGGGCGAAAACAGCGGATATATTTATGATTTGTGCCTTGCCTCTCTTTGCCGTGAGGCGGGAGCGGAAAGCATTGTAATGCTTAAAAACAATGACGGTGTTTTGCCCATTGGCAAAGAACAGGTTGTTTCTGTTTTCGGCAGGGTGCAAAATGATTATTTCTATGTCGGATACGGCTCCGGCGGAGATGTCAATGCGGGATATAAAGTCAGCCTCATGCAGGCCTTGAGAAATGATGCCGATATAAGAATCAATACCCGTCTTGCCGATGAATACGAAACTCTTTGCAAAAAGAATCCCGTTGATAACGGCTTTTGGGGGCATTGGCCGATGTCCTATGAAGAACTGCATATCGCCTCGGAAACGGTTAAAAAAGCCGCCGAATGCTCCGATGCCGCCGTGGTGATTATCGGCAGAGCGGCGGGGGAGGACAGAGAAAACAAAGCCGAAAAGGGCAGCTATTATCTGACTGATGCCGAAATCGAATTGCTCGATACAGTTACCGAATACTTTTCAAAGGTTGTTTTGTTGCTCAATTGCGGCAGTATTATTGATATGACAAAAATCGCATCCTACGGCGATAAAATTTCCTCCGTTCTCTATGTTTGGCAATGCGGAGCGGAAAGCGGGAACGCAATAGCAGATGTCCTTTCGGGCAGAATATCTCCGTGCGGAAAGCTCACCGACACCATTGCCGCCGATTATTCGGATTATCCATCCTGCGGCAGTTTAGATAACAAAAAATATACCGTTTACGCTGAAGATATTTATGTCGGCTACCGCTGGTTTGAAACCTTTGCAAGGGATAAAGTCCTCTATCCGTTCGGCTTCGGGTTGAGCTATACCGATTTTTCTTTTGAGAATATTGAATTTCAGCAAAACGGCACGAGTTTTTCAATCTCATCAGATGTCAAAAATATCGGTAAATATGCAGGAAAGCAAACCGTTCAGCTTTATTATTCCGCTCCCTGCGGCAGACTCGGAAAGCCCGCCCGCACTCTTGCGGCTTTTGCAAAAACGGCGGTTTTGAAGTCGGGAGAATCGGAAAGAGTCTCGTTTGATATTACCATGTCAAGCCTCGCTTCCTATGATGACGAGCAGGATCATTCGTATATTCTCGAAAAGGGCAAGTATACATTTTATATCGGCGGCGATGTCCGCTCGGCGGTTCCTTGCGGTGAATTCGAGCTTGCCGAGGACACGGTGACTCAGCGTCTTTCCCGTCATTCATCGCCCAAAATACCGTTCAAAAGAATAAAGGCAACGGACGGCGGATATGTGTATGAAGATGTACCTGCCTGCACGGATTCAATACGGAATATGATTCTTGAAAATCTTCCCGAAGCCGTTGAAATTACCGGCGATAAGGGAATTAAACTTTCGGATGTCAAATCCGGTACGGCTGAAATGACGGCTTTTGTTGCACAGCTCAGTCTTACGGAGCTTGAAGCTCTCAGCAGGGGAGATTATACAATGAACAGTCCTCTCGGTGCGGCGGGAAATGCGGGCGTTTACGGCGGTGTGCTGAAATCTTTGAGAGACAAAGGAATTTCACCTGTTACCGCAACGGACGGCCCGTCGGGTATACGCTTGCGTGCGGCGGCAACTCTGCTCCCGATAGGCACTGCTCTTGCGTGTACATGGAACACCGAGCTTGTCGAAAGACTCTACGGTTGTGTCGGTGCGGAGATGAAGCGTGTCGGCTCCGATGTGATTTTGGCACCCGGAATGAATATCCACCGTGACCCGCTCTGCGGAAGAAATTTTGAATATTTCTCCGAAGATCCGATTTTGAGCGGAAAAATTGCAAGTGCCGTTGTCAGAGGCGTTCAGTCACAGGGCGTTTCCGCTTGTCCGAAGCATTTTGCCTGCAACAACCGTGAAACGAACAGAACGCATAATGATTCGAGGCTTTCCGAGCGAGCATTGCGTGAAATATATCTGAAAGGCTTTGAAATTTGCGTAAAAGAAGCAAAACCGCAAAATATCATGACCTCATATAACAAAATTAACGGCGTATGGGGACACTATAATTACGAACTTTGTAAGTGCATTTTGCGTGATGAATGGGGCTATGACGGCTGTATTATGACCGATTGGTGGATGAGTCCCTCAGCCTCTCCAGAATTTTCGAAAATGCGAAATCAAGCATACAGAGTAAGAGCGGGCGTTAACGTACTCATGCCCGGCGGCGGCAGAGCGGGAAGAAAAAAGCCTGACGGAACTCTCCTCAAAACCTACGGCAAAAAAGACGGCATTACCCTCGGAGAATTACAGCAAAACGCCGAGTATATCCTGAAATTCATAATGAACAGCCAAGGAATGGAAAAATGTGTTGATAAAAGCTCAAAGGTATGATATAATTTCTTTGACATAAAGAGCAGAAAGTATAAGAGGTGAAAAATGGAAAGCTATATGGTGAAATCGGGATATGTCATTCGTGAAATAGCGGATGAATACCTCGCCGTACCGGTCGGTTCCGGTGCGGATATCGTGGTTCTCAATCCCGTAAGTAAGATGCTTTGGGAGTGTATGCAAACGCCGAAAACGGTTGATGAGCTTGTAAAAGCGGTCGTTGACGAATACGGTATCGGCGAAGCTCAGGCGAAAGAAGATATCATCGCTTTTATTGAAAGTCTCAAAAAAAGCAATCTCATTGCAGAATGAATAAGCCCGACTAAAACGGACACCGAAAATTTTCCTCCCGCGGTATGATAAAACCATGGGAGGATTTTTTTGTTGCAAGCATTTACAGCAAGGTATATTTCAATTTCGCCGTCCCCTCAGGGACGAACCACCGAAACGCCGCCTGTGGCGGATGAAGTGAGGCGGTGAGGTGAAGAAAAAAGAGCAATACCGCCGCTCCAAGGCGGTAGAGCGAATATATTTCCGAGGGCTGCTGTTGA
>CAZPMK010000036.1:0-17078 GCA_964587915.1 uncultured Clostridium sp. | reverse complement strand
GTATAGTATTTTAAAATAAAATATGATAAAATATCAACAAAACGGTTTTCAGCGAGGTAATAATGAGAAAAACAGTTATCGGAATACTCGCTCATGTTGATGCGGGAAAAACGACTCTTGCCGAAGCGATGCTTTACAAAAGCGGAAAAGTTCGTAAGCTCGGCAGAGTAGATAACGGCGATACCGTGCTCGATACGCATCTTCTCGAGCGTTCGAGAGGAATAACCATTTTTGCTGGTCAGGCGGTAATGAAGCTGGGAGAATACGATGCAACCTTGCTCGATACTCCCGGTCATGTTGATTTTTCTGCGGAAACGGAGCGGATATTGCAGGTGCTTGATATTGCCGTGCTTGTGGTAAGCGGCATCGACGGCGTTCAGGCTCATACAAAGACGCTCTGGAATCTTCTCGGAATATATAATGTGCCGACTGTTATTTTTGTTACAAAAACTGATCTTGCACGGCGTGAAAAGGACGAGCTGATGAAGGACATATGCTCGGAGCTTTCCGAAAACTGTGTTGATTTTTCAGCCGATAATGATTCAAAATACGAGTACGCCGCCATGTGCTCCGAAAATGCCATGGAGAGCTTTCTTGAAAACGGTGCTCTCTCCGAATCCGAAATTCGTTCCCTTACCTGCGGAAGGCTGCTTTTTCCCTGCTTTTTCGGTTCGGGCTTAAAGCTCAGCGGCATTGACGAATTTCTCTCGGAGCTTGAAAAGCTGATACCGCAAAAGTCATATTCCGACCGTTTCGGAGCAAGAGTATTCAAAATAACGCATGATACGAACGGAGCAAGAGTAACGCACATGAAGCTCACGGGCGGCGAAATGCGAGTACGTGACACGATAGAATACGGCGGCAAAGCCGAAAAAATCAGCGGAATCAGAATATATAACGGCTCTAAGTATGAAAGCGTTGAATATGTGCGGGCGGGAGAAGCCTGTGCGGTAACCGGTCTGAGCGATACAAAAAACGGTCAGGGCTTGGGAGGGGAAGAAACGGCAGAGGAGCCGATTCTCGAGCCGGTAATGAATTACCGCGTTTTGCTTCCCGAGGGCACAAAACCCGAAGAATTTTTACCGAAGCTGCGTATGCTTGAAGAGGAAGACCCGATGCTGAAGGTTTCGTGGAATTCTCATTTGCATGAAATCAACGTTCGCTTGATGGGCGAGGTACAGGCGGAAATACTCAAAAGTCTTATCACTGACCGTTTCGGCGTGGATGTTACAATCGACAACGGCAGAGTTTTATATAAAGAAACAATTAAAAACAACGTTGAGGGCGTCGGGCATTATGAACCGCTCAGACACTATGCAGAGGTTCATCTCCTTCTTTCGCCCTTGCCGAGAGGAAGCGGACTTCAATTTTCAACCCGTTGCAGTGAGGATTCCCTTGACCGCAATTGGCAGAGGCTTATTTTAATGCACTTGAGTGAAAAACAGCATTTGGGCGTTCTTACAGGCTCTCCGCTTACCGATGTAAAAATCGTTCTTGCGGCAGGCAGAGCACACCTAAAACATACAGAGGGCGGAGATTTCAGACAGGCAACTTACAGAGCCGTAAGACAGGGACTTATGAATGCCGAAAGTGTTATTCTCGAACCGTATTACAGCTTCCGTCTTGAGGTTCCGTCGGAGCAAATAGGCAGAGCCATAAGCGATATAAAGCTGAGATTCGGTACCTTTTCCGCACCTGAAATCAGAGACAGCGTTTCCGTTATCGAGGGAACCGCACCCGTCACGACAATGAATACTTACGCCTCCGAGGTCGCGGCATATACGGGAGGCAGGGGCAGCTTACGACTTACCGTTTGCGGATATGATGTTTGCCATGATTCGCAGTCCGTTCTCGAACAGGCACACTATAATCCGGAAGCGGACCTTGAAAATACTCCCGATTCCGTTTTTTGTGCTCACGGCGGCGGATTTACGGTAAAGTGGAATGCCGTTCCCGAGCATATGCACCTTGAAAGCTGTCTTGAAAAAGATAAAATACCGTATGAAGCGGCAATAAACCGCCGTAATTTTCACATTGACGATAAAGAGCTTGAAGCAATAATGGAGCGTGAATTTGGTCCTGCAAAGCTGACTCAAACTCTTTACCGACCGAAGAGTGTAAAAAGCGATGATATAAGTGTTGAGCTCGACGGTACAAAGCGTAAAAAATATATTATCGTTGACGGCTACAACTGTATTTTTGCTTGGGAGGAGCTTAAATTTCTTGCCGAAAGCGATATTTCCGCCGCTCGCGACAGACTTGCGGATATTCTTTGTAATTATGCCGCGTTCACGGGAAGCGAGGTTGTTCTTGTTTTTGATGCATATATGGTTGCGGGAAACAACGGCGAAAATTATAATTACAATAATATTCATATCGTATATACGCAGGAGAGAGAAACAGGGGATGTGTATATCGAACGATTTGTTTCGGAAATCGGCAAAAATGATAATGTAAGAGTCGTAACATCAGATGCAATGATTCAGCTTTCTGCGGTTCGATACGGCGTTTTGCGTGTCAGTGCCCGCGAATTTGAAGAGGAAATTAAAGCAGTGAACGAACGCATTTCCGAAAGGCTGAAAGAGCAGAAGCAATGATTTTACCTTTATATGTTGATTTCTTTATAAAAATATTGTAAAATACAAATGTCGGTAATTTTGAGCCGACGGGATTTGAAGCTCACTCGGAGCTTCGTGAGGAAAAACTCCTTGGGGGTATAAATATGAAAAGGTTTATCGGTATCTTGCTGTCCGTAACACTTTTAATCGGGATATGCGTCGCCTTTCCCGCACAAGGAATTCAGCTCGATAAGAGCGGTAAAAACGCAACCGAATTTGCCGAAAGTATCGGTGAAATGATATCTCGGAGCACGGGCGGCGAAAAGAGGCTTATTGTCAAATCAAAAAATACAATCAAGGCTCTCGATGCGGTGTCCGTCGTCGAGGGTGACGGTCTTTATGTTTTGCAATTCGCCGATGCCGAGGCGGCAAGGACGGCTTATGATTATTATTCCGCTCTTTCCGGTGTTGAGTATGTTGAATACGACCGTGCCGTTTCCTCCTCCGAGGTAAGAGCCGAAGAAACAAGCTCCGAAACCAACAGTCATCTTTCTTGGGGCGTTGCAAGCACGGGACTTGACAGACTTTGCAATGAGCTTGCAGAAAATAATGTTGAACTTACGCAAACGGTGGTTGCCGTTGTTGATTCGGGTGTTGATTATACGCATGAATTTCTCAAAGGCAGGGTTGCTCCCACAAAAATCAACACAAGCTCCGGCGGAAAGAGAAATGACTGCATGGATACAACCGGTCACGGAACTCAGGTTGCGGGAATCATTGCCGATTCAACTCCCGACAGCGTTATCATCAAGCCCTACAAGGTGCTTGACGATTACAACAACGGTACTTTTATTTCCGTTGCCGCAGGCATAAATTGTGCGGTTAATGATGGTGTTGACATTATCAATTTAAGTCTCGGTTTTTATGAGGAATCCAATGTTCTCAGAGATGCGATAACGCACGCACTCGAAAATGATATCGTTGTAGTCGGAGCGGCGGGAAACGATGCTACCGACGAGCCGTATTATCCTGCCTCTTATCCCGGTGTTCTTAAAATTACTGCGGTAAACGATCAAAACTTTTCGGCGAACTTCACGAATTTCGGTGATGACATTAATTTTGCCGCACCGGGTGTGAGAATTTACACCACTACCGTCGGCGGCGGATATACGACCGTCAGCGGTACTTCCTTTGCGGCACCGTTTGCAAGTGCCGTGGCCTCTTTGATAAGAGCAACGCTGCCTCATGCCGGATTTGAAGATGTTTTTGACATTATGAAAAAGTATGCGGTTTTGGATACATATCAATCCTACAATACCGACAAATACGGTTGGGGTATCTTGAACGCACCCGTTTACAATCCCGAAAACATATTTGAAGAAAAAACGCAAAAGCCGTATTTTTCTCATCCGAATGATGTTTATAATTCCGCAATAGACATATCGATTTACTGCGATACTCCCGATTCCGTTATATATTATACTCTTGACGGCTCAATTCCTCTAAAGGACGGTGCGTCAACCGTCTTGTATGACGGAAATCCGATAAGATTTGAAAGCTCACGGCGTATTTATGCGGTTGCATACGGCAAAAACAGCTACCGTTCCTCTGTTGCGACCTTTGCATCTATTATAGCTCCAGAGCCGCCCGAGAGTTACTTTACGATAAGTGAAGATGGTTTTGTAACTTCATACACAGGCTTGATAACCTCTCTGACCGTTCCCGATACGATAAACGGAATTAAGACGGTCGGTATAGCCGACGGCGTTTTTGCCGACACAAATCTCAAGGAAATCATTTTGCCCGACAGTGTGACCAAAATAGGTGCATCTGCATTCAAAAACTGTAACTCCCTGATATATTTCCTTTCAAGAAACGCCTCCGATATTGGCGAGAGTGCCTTTCAAGGCTGTAAAAGTCTCAGCTATATAGTTCTCGGCAGCCTTAAAAAAATCGGGAAATATGCTTTTTATGAGACGGCGGCGGATTCATATTTTTTGAGAGAAGCGAGCTTTCGACTGTCGCTTTCCGAGCTGACGGATATTCCCGAGGGTGCTTTTATGAATTCGGGAATTTCCTCTGTAAACTTCGGATATGTAGATATCGTTGCCGCAAAAGCATTCCGAGGCTGTAATGCACTTGTAAGCGTTAATTTTGACGGGCTGAATTTCATGCCTGCGGGAACCTTCAAGGATTGTGCATCTCTCAGAGACGTTAAAATCGGCAGACTTACATATCTTGCTAACGGCTGCTTCAGCTCTTGCGAATCACTTGAAAGAGTAACGCTGAGCGGTGTTGAGTTTGTTGACTCCAATGCTTTTGAGAATTGCTCACAGCTTTTTGATGTTGAGCTTCCAAAGGCAAAAACCGTATATTCCAATGCTTTTAACGGTTGCAGTTCACTCAGAGAGCTTGAATTGCCGTCCATGACCTCTTTTGAAACGGAGCTTTATTCTTCCGATACCGATTTTCCGAAGCTCCCGAGAAATCTTACCGACTTCATTGCACCGATGCTTACCTCAACCGTGCACGATATGTTCAGAACCGCCATCGGGATATCAAATGTTGTAATAACCGGTGCAACAAGCATTGCTCCGTATACATTCCGAGGCTGCTACAATATGTATCTTCTCGAAATTCACAGCATTGAACAGCTTGAAAAAAATGCACTTTCCGACTGTATAATCCGATTCGTCGATGCACCGAAACTTGTTTCTGCGAGGAATCTTCCGAGTCACAGCGGTATTTTGCTTTCAAACAATTTTGTTGAAGCGTACGAAACCGCCGAGGATTTGACCGTTTACGGAACCGCAGGAACGTTCGTTGAGCGTTATGCACGCTATAAAGGCTATGATTTTGTACCGATTCCTTTTATCTATAATGAAATTCCCAAGTATATAACCGAAAACAGCGAACGAATCAATGTGTCCGCCGTCGGCTTTGAGCTTGAATATCAATGGTACTGGAATACCGAAAATTCCACCGAAAACGGAACGCCGATTGAGGGTGCAACCGAAAGCTCATATACTTTCACTTCAAGTGATACCGCTCCGTATTATTATTGTGTGATAACTCAAAATGATTTGGACGTTATCACAACGGTAACGACCGATATTATAGTTAAAGACACAACCCCCGCAAATTATACACAGTATAATGCGGCTGTGGATAAGGCAAGCAAAATCGACCGTTCAAAATATTCCAACATCGAAATCCTTGACGAAGTGCTTGCGACGGATGTTTCGGGTAAATTTTCCTGCGAACAACAGGATGTTGATGCTCAAACAATGGCAATTCTTGATGCAATTGCCGCATTGAAGTTCAAAAGTGCAAAGACTGTAACCTTGACTGTTTCAAAAACAGATCTCGATTTGCTCGAAAAAGTTAAGATAGTATCCGTCATAAGACCCGTTGATGCGATTTACGATAAAGTCGTTTGGTCCTGCGATAACAAAAATGTATTGACAATTACCAAGAGCGGTACCGTTATGTGCGTCGGAGACGGTGAGGCAGTTGTAACCGTAACCGTTTATAACAGCGACGGAACGATAACAAAGAACACAATTGCGTTTAACTGCGATTTAACCTTCTTCGAAAAATTCTTATCAATATTTGTGCGAGGCTACATCGCAATAGCCGAAATGTTTGAAAAAATGTAAAGGGGCAAAATATGATTAAAGAGCTTGTATTGAAAAATCGTTCATACAGAAGATTTTATCAAGAAGAAAAAATAAGCGAGCAAATGCTTTTTGAGCTTATCGACTGTGCGAGAGTTACACCGTCTACAGTCAATTCTCAGGCATTGAAATTTAAGCCCGTAGCCGATGAGAAATTGTGCCGTGAAACTTTTGATTGCCTCGGCTGGGCGGGAATGCTCAAAGATTGGAACGGCCCCGAGGACGGTGAGCGTCCGAGTGCTTACATTGTAATTCTTTGCGATTTGTCCTTGGGCAAAAACAAGCACTATGACGAGGGAATAGCCGCTCAAACCATAATGCTTGCCGCTGTTGAAAAGGGCTACGGCGGCTGTATCATAGGAAGTATTGACAAAGAAAGCCTTGCCGAAAAATTAAACATAGACACTCAGCAATATTCGATTGATTTGGTGCTTGCTCTCGGAAAACCGAAAGAAACCGTGGTTTTGACTGAAATCGGGGCCGACGGAAGCACCGCATATTACCGTGATGAAAACGGTGTGCATTATGTCCCGAAAAGAAGTCTCGAGGATATAGTTTTATAATTCGTTATGCTGTCAACGGAGGTATATCATGAAGCGTATCGCAAGAACCGCGGCAATTGTTTTTCTCTGCATAGGTTTGATATTTGCAAGCGGATGTCGTGCCGTAAAATCCATAAAAACGACACAGCTAAAAATCGGAGTTGAGGGTATTGAGGGGATATTCAATCCTTTTTACGCCGAAAGTGAAGCGGATAAGCAAATAAATTCACAGGTATTTTTGCCCATCCAAAGAAGAACGGGCAACAACAGCCTTGTAAATCTCTGCGGCGGAATATCCTATGAATATTCGGGTGACAGCGGAGTTAAATACACCGTTACGATTCGTGACGATATGTTCTTTTCTGACGGTAAGCCCGTCACGATAGACGACGTGATTTTCTTCTATTATTTCATTTCCGATGCGACCTATGAC
This sequence comes from uncultured Clostridium sp., assembly GCA_964587915.1. Classification (GTDB taxonomy): domain Bacteria; phylum Bacillota; class Clostridia; order Oscillospirales; family Acutalibacteraceae; genus CAG-177. The sequence goes on along the minus strand of CAZPMK010000036.1, from coordinate 9,868 downwards.
GGAACGTACAGTCGTTGGTATCTCAACGATATCAAGGGCTTAAAGGAATACTATTTTGACGATAAGAATTATCAAAGCTCAATCGACAAAATCGAGGCACGCATTGCGGAAAACTATACTGCGAAAACGATAAGCACGCAGGATTATACCGCATATTTGGTTCAAACGAGTCTTGAAGGGCTTTTTGACGGCAATCTCGATTCCGTTTCTCCCTCCGGTGCCACATGGCGAGAATACGCCCGAAAGCTCGGCTATCAAATTGATGCCGAGAACGGTGAAAAGGCCTTGGAGCTTATTGCGAAAATGGAGGCGGAATCCAATCCTCTTTCGTATGATCCCGAGTCGTGGTACAGAGAAAAGCTCTACGCCGAATATGTTAAGGATAATTATTCCGACGGTATTGACGTAACGGAAATTTCCGGAATAAAAAAGGTCAACGATTATACCTGTACCGTGCTTTTTAATTCCCGCAACATTAACGCAGTTTCTCAGCTTAACGCATATATCGTTTCAAAGGCGTATTATACCGTGGATTATATCAAAGGACAGGCAAGTAAGGTAAAGGACATGAGCGGATTTCCCGTGGCATCGGGACCATATATCGTAACCGACAGCTCTGACGGGGAGGTTGTTCTCTCGGGAAACAGATGCTGGTTCGGCGAAGCTCCCGAGTTCGATTCATTAAAATTCATTGACCTTGCCGCCGAAAATACCGACCCTGCCGACGGCGTTCTCAGCGGTAAAATCGATGTTGTCACCGCCACGGCAACCTCGGAGCTTATAGGAAAGCTCGATGCCGATAAGGTAAAATATTATATTGAAGATAGTGCTTCATACACATCATTGTTTTTCAATTCAAGAACGCTTGATTCCTTTTTGAGAAAGGCTCTTTGCGGCTTGGCAAGCAAAACAGGCAGTGCGGTTGAAAGCAAAATGGGTACATATTATACCGCACCGTACCGTCCTCTCAGCGTCAGATTCGATGAATATCCGTCCTCTGCAACTCAGCCGTATTATACCGAAAGCTCCTACAGTGCCTATGAGCTTGTAAAAGGTAAGCCCGACAGAGCGTACACCGCATATATTGCCGATGATGCGGATGAGCTTGCCGTATCCGTGCTTAACGAATACAAAGCTGTTCTTGCCGAAAAGGGGATAGCACTGAACATTGTTTCTGCCGATGCCGCTCAGCTTGATGCCGCAATAACCTCGGGTAAGGCTGATATCTGGCTTGATACGATTTATGACGGAGCTACAAGCGATAAATATGATTATTATAACTCCTCGGGTTCAATGAACAAAACGGCGGTAAACGACAAAAAAATCAATGAATTGACTGCGGGCATACGCTCCGCCATCGGTCTTTCCGCAAGAGAATCAATGACGGAAACCTTGCTTGAACAGATAATGGAACAGGCGGTTGAATATCCTCTCTATCAGCTTCAAAACGTAACGATATACAATATTGATGTCATCAGTCCCGATTCCTTTGGCGAAGCCTTTGACTATGACGGATTTGAATACGCAATACCCGCACTGAAAAGCAAGAAATGAAAGGAAGATAAAAATGGCAATGCAATTTTCACTTGAAGCAATTTCCGCCGCCGTAAAAACCATAAAGGACAAAGGCGTGGAGCTTACCTCAACAGCAGCAAAAAGAGCAGTCAATGCCGTTAAGCTCACTTATGATGCAAAAGACAAATACGACAATTCCGCCGCTCTTACTCCGCCTATGGGCTGGTCGAGCTGGAATCTTTTCAGAAACAAAATCGACGAAAACTTGATTTATGACATTGCCCTCGCCATGAAAAACAGCGGTTTGCTTGAATGCGGATACCAATATGTCAATATTGACGATTGCTGGCAGTCCTCCATGAGAGATGAAAACGGCAGACTCCAAGGGGATCTTGTATCCTTCCCAAGCGGAATAAAAGCACTTGCCGAAAAGGTTAACGCTCTCGGCGTGAAGCTCGGAATATACACCTCCAACGGCACTTTGACCTGTGAGGATTTGCCTGCAAGTCTCGGCAACGAAGCTCTTGATGCCGACACCTTTGCACAGTGGGGCGTTGAATATTTCAAGTATGATTTTTGTCACAATATTTCTATTCCGTCAAAAGCCCCTTACATAGAAAAAATCACCGTTGCGAAAATCGGCGGTACAGACGAAAAAGAATACGGTGCTCAGGAGGCGACGCTTTACGGCGATGCCAAAATAGTTCAAGAGCCGAAGCTCGAAAGCGGTATGCTTATAACAGGTCTTTCCGGGAATGCGGGAAAGTGCGAGTTTGAAGTGACTGCAGACGGCGAGGGAGAATACATTTTAACCCTCTGCATCAGAAAGAAAAATAATTGCAACAAGTATCTTGAAATTTTTGTCAACGGTACCGACAGATACAAAACTACCCTTCCTGCGACAAGGAGCTTTACTCCGAGCGGCAGACATCAGGTTAAAATTCATCTCAAAGACGGAAAAAACAGCATTTTGATTTATAATCCCGTTGCTTCAAAGCAGGACAGTGCGGCAATTCAGTATACCGATATGGGAGCTGAGCTGAAAAGAGCAACCCGTGAGTATGCCGAAAAGAACGGTGTGCCCGAAAAGCCGATAGTCTATTCAATATGCGAATGGGGTCTCAATTTCCCGTGGCGTTGGGGTGCAAAGGCAGGTAATCTTTGGCGTACAACTCCGGATATCAAGGCACATTGGTTCTCCATAGTAGGCATATATGAAATCAATGTTCTTTTATATAAATATTCGGGAATCGGAGCATGGAACGACCCCGATATGCTTGAAGTCGGCAACGGAAATCTTACGGATGAAGAAAACAAATCGCATTTCAGTCTTTGGTGCATGATGGCATCCCCGCTCATTTTGGGTAACGATATTCGCAAATTCGTAAAAGCCGACGGCACACCCGATACGGAAAATCCGGTATATAAAACGGTTACCAACAAAGAGATGATAGCTGTTGATCAGGATGCTCTCGGCATACAATGCCGCAGAATAAAGACAAACGGAACCGAGGATGTTCTCGTAAAGCCGCTTGTAAATGATGAATTTGCCGTATGCTTCTTCAATAAATCGAGCGATACAACCGAAATGAGACACCCGATAAGAGATATTGTTTGCAGAACCTTTGTTACCACGCCTCAGGCTTCTTCATATATCGCAAGGGACCTTTGGAGCGGTGATGAGTTTGAATTTACCGATGCCATCTCTGCCGTAGTACCCGCACATGGCGTAAGGGTGTTCCGAGTGAGGGCAAAATAATGATGCCGAAAGAGAATTCACCGAACGGGGCGGGGGATTATTCAATTCCCGAACTGAGACTCGATTTACAAAATGATACAGTACCCGCCGAGCTTCAATATCTTTATGAGCTTACAACGGTTGACGATAGCCTTGATTACATCGGTCACCCCGATTCAGTGCTTTTGAGTAACGGAGATATTCTTACCGTATACCCGTCGGGTCACGGAAAGGGTGCGGTGAAAAGCCGTATCAGTCATGACAGAGGAAAAAGCTATACCGACGAAATAGAAAATCAACCGAGCTCATGGAAGACCTCAAGAGAGACTCCGACGATATACCGCCTTGAATTTTCAGACGGCACGCCCGATAAGCTCCTGCTTGTTTCAGGAAACCCCGATTGGAATGACGGCTTCGGTTCTGTCGGCGGCTTCAATTATTCACTTTCCGATGACGAAGGAAAAAGCTGGTCGGAATTTGAGCTTTGCTTTGGAAAAAGGGACGGTTTTGACATTCTTCCGATTGTCGCTCTTGCCTCTCTTACAAGACTCAAAGAAAACGGAAAATTTGTTGATAAGTGGATGGGATTTTTCCATAATCCCGATTTTGTCAATTATAAAACCATTCTTTCATTTAAAGACGGCAAAGCGGTATGGAGTGTTCCCGTTCCCTATTTTTCGCAATACCGTGAAACTGAAAAGGCTTCAAATATGTGCGAGGTCGAGGTTATACGCTCCGACGGAGGAACGGGTGACGAGCTTTGTCTCATCACGCGAAGCAACACCAAAAAATGCAATTCCTTGATTTCCTTTTCGTCTGACGAGGGCGAAACGTGGTCTGAACCCGTATTTGCTCCGAGTGCCTTAAACGGCGAACGCCACAAAGCTGATTATACCTCCGACGGCAGATTGTTCATTACCTTCCGATCAATTGAAAGAGATCCCGTAAGACTGATGAAATATGCACCCGAACGGGCAGATAAAGGCTGGTTCAGCGAGGGCTGGGTCGCGTGGGTCGGGCGGTATGAGGATTTACACGGTGCAAGCGAAGGTGAATACAGAATAAAGCTCGCTCATGTTTGTACGGAAGAAAAGCTCACGCCGCAGGAAACGGCAGGGGATGACACCGGCTATTGCGGAAATGTCGTTTTGCTTGATGATACCGTTGTGACATCAACCTACGGTGCATTCGGCAAGCGAAATTCAAACGGCAGCTTAAAAACCTATGTTGTTTCAAAGAGAATACGCCTTGCCGATACAGACAGATTGTTATATACTACAAAATAAAAGACACCGAGATGTGCCCTCTCAAGAGCGTATCTCGGTGCATTTTTGACTGCGTATTATCATTATTTTTCTTCGGGCTTGTCTCCAAGGTATTCTTTCAAAATATATACGGGTCTGTTTTTAACTTGAACGTACATTTTTGACAGATATTCTCCTATTATTCCGAGGCAGAACAAAACGAGCCCGCCGAGCAACAGAAGAAGTACGACGATGGTTGCATATCCGGGAATATCAATTCCGAACGCGAGCTTTTGCACCACTACGACAACAAGATAAATCAAAGAACACAGCGATGCGGCAAGTCCGATAAAAGTAGAAAATTTGAGAGGCATTGTTGAAAATGCAAAAATACCCTCCAAGGCATATTTAATCAGCTTTCTTGTACCCCATTTGGATTCTCCGCTTTCTCTTTCGGCAACAACATAGGGGATATATTTCGTATTAAAGCCGACATAGCTGAAAAGACCCTTTGAAAAGCGGTGAAATTCGGTCATTTGAAGAATGGCATCAACCATGGAGCGTTTCATGAGACGAAAATCCGAAGCACCGTTGACAAAATCAACATCGGAAATCTTGTTGATGAGCTTGTAGAAAGCGGATTTTAGAAATGACAAAACGGCGCTTTCTTTTCGCTCCTCCTGAAATGCGGTAACGCAATCCAAATCCTCATCACCGGCAAGAACATCAAGCATCTCAAGAACAACCTCGGGTCTTTGCTGAAGATCGGCATCAATAATGCAGACAAGGTCACCCTTGGATTTCGTAAGACCGGCATAAAGGGCGGCTTCTTTTCCGAAATTACGGCTGAAAGAGAGAACCTGAACGTTGCTTTTTTCGTTGTTATTATATATTCGCTTCAAGCATTGATATGTTTTGTCCTTGCTACCGTCATTAACAAAAACAAATTCGTAATCATCAACCTTGCCGGCAAAAACACGATTGACCTCACTATAGAATTTTTCAACATTTCCCTCTTCGTTGTAGCAGGGCACTATCAGCGACAGCTTCATGGTTCTCACTCCTTCGCAAAATATTTGCAGGATACTACGGCTTTGTTTTATAATTATACCAAACCCAAAAAACAAAGTCAATACGAAAAAGCTGCCACTTATCAAAAGCAGCAGCATATAAAATATTCAATTTTGTTTTTAAGCTCGCAGCCGATTTTATATTTGGCTCATATCGCCATGATTACGGTCTGCCGGCTTCTTGCAGTTTCGTATTTCTGAAGCTGCCGTTTAGATACCGTTTATTTTTCGGCTTCGGCTGCGAGCTTGGATGCTGATTGGTACATCGGGTATCGCCGCCTTTCCTTTATTCACTTACCACGGTTGCCTGTGACGGACATCTATGGTTAAGAGGTTTAGGGATTTTTTGTTTTTCTCCCTTTCCTCGCCTTTAATATACCACATTGTTTATGCATTGTCAATAGTTTTTTTATAAAAAGTTGAAAAAATTTATTTATTTCAATCTTATGATTATTTACTATTGACTAAATCGGCTCAAAAGGTTAAAATATATACAGTGAAGAAAAGGAGAATTGATATGAGCGAAGAATACACACCCGATATAGTCAGCATAGTTGACGAGGAAGGCAAAGAACACATTTTTGAAGAGCTTGACAGAATTGAAACCGATAACGGTCGCTATGTTGCACTCTTGCCGTTGCCCGAATCACCCGATGAAATTACCGAGGGTGATGATGAGCTTATAATCCTCAAGGTTGAAGAAGAAAACGGCGAAACATATCTTTGCCCGATAGAGAATGATGAAGAATTTTACGAAGTAGGTTCTGCCTTTGAAGAAAGGCTTGCCGAAATGTTTGATTTTGAAGAGGAAGAATAATTGATGTCACCCTGCCGGGTGCGATAGATTTACAGTCTATATGTAACCCAACACACACTTTAAGGGAGCCGGACTCCGGTGATGGATTGCAGACCTCCCGCCTTTGGCGGACGAAGGGAGCGTGAGAGCATCGGGAGGCACCCACCTGCTGAAACGCAGGTTACAATCGACTGTATACGGCTTGGCGGGGTGTTTTTTTCGGAGGTTGCAACAGTGCAAAAATTATTTAACGCCGATTTGCTTGATATAATTCCGCTTGAACGCGGCTTTACTTACGCTTGCAAGGAAACCTTGCCCGAGGGCGGGGAAGCGGTGATGTTCTATTCGTATAATCAAGAAATAGATATCTTTGAAAAAATCCCCGTAATTTCATACATAAAGCATAAATTCGGCGAAAACGCTGTTCAGATAGCTCGTGAGCTTGGTGACTTTGTTACCTGCACCGTGGTGAACCTCAGCAATTCAATGATAGTTTCATATACCGACGGACGGCTTCTTGTTATCGGAAGCGGCGGCGAAATAATGTCTGAGCTTCATGTGGAATATTTGGATAATCCCGCCTGTTCTCCTGCTGTGGTCGGTTCCGATTTGTGGCTTACGGTTCCCGATTCAAACGCCATTATCAATTATTCCGTCAAGCACAACCGCACCGAATTCAGAATAGGAAGTCCCAACGCAAAAGCCTTTTGTCATCCGACGCATCTTTCCGTCTATGACAATAAGCTCTTTATATGCAATGCAAATTCATACAAAATCAGAACAATAGGTCTTGATAATTATACCGATGCGGATTACTATGTTTTCAACGAGCCCGTTTATAAATATTTCAGGGTTGGAGATGTTGAATACGCAGTTATGCATTCGGGAGTTTACAGCCTGTAATTTTATGCGGCACCTTTGCGGGTGCCGTTTTTGTAATTTAATCTTAACTTTTTTGTATCTCTTTTGATGGTTTACCGACTTATAATTCATAGCATGAAAGGCGGTATTTTTTATGAACAAAAAATTCAAAAGACTTCTCGCTCTGCTCGGAATAATTACTGTTGCGGTTGCAATAATTGCAGCGATAAGAAGCGAAAAGGGTTTTGTTCTCAACGGCTTCAGTGCCAATAATTTTAATTCTGTCTCGTTGTCTGAATTAAAAAATGACGGCAGAGTGACCTTTAACATTTCTCTCATGCTTGTAAATTCCGAGCATCCCTTGCCCGACAATTTTACTGCGGACATAAAGCGGTTCGAGGATACCGATGCATATCTCGACAGCAGTGCCGTTGACAGCTTCTCAATTATACGCGAAGCGGTCAATCAAAAGTTCGGCAAAAAGCTGCTCATCACGAGTTCTTACAGAAGCACCGACGATCAAAAACTCATCTATGAATCCGAGGGCAAAAAGCTCGCCGCCGTTCCGGGAACGAGTGAGCATGAAACAGGTCTCGGAATTGACGTATATGTGAAATACTTTGCGGGAAAGGGCTTTATCAAGAGCGATGAGGGTAAGTTCGTCAACGAATATTGCGGTGAATATGGCTTCATTATCAGATATCCAAAATACAGAAAACATATAACCGGATATTCCTATGAACCGTGGCATATAAGATATGTAGGAAAGCCCCATGCTAAAATTATTTCCGATAACGATATAACGCTTGAAGAATATTTAGACAGCCTCAAGCCCGAAAAATTCTATCTTTATGACGGATATGTTATTTCAAAGCAAAACGGAGATACATTAAAAATTCCCGAGAGCTTTAAATTTGCTGTTGTTTCACCGGATAATTGCGGAAATTACATCGTGACGGTGAAGCTGTAACTCTTAAAATCCTTCGTCATACATTGTCCCGTTCTTGCATAATCTATAGCAAAGCGATAATTTCAATGAAATTCGGAGGATGAATATGGCAAGCAACAGTATTTACAGAGATATAGCCGTGAGAACCGGCGGAGATATTTATATCGGTGTCGTAGGACCCGTAAGAACGGGAAAGTCAACATTTATTAAAAAATTCATGGAAACAATGGTATTGCCGAACATTGAGGATTCTTCAAGACGGGAGCGTGCAACGGATGAATTGCCGCAATCCTCCGGAGGCAAAACCATCATGACAACCGAGCCGAAATTCATTCCCGAGGATGCTGTTGAAATAGAGCTTCCGTCAAATGCAAGAATGAAAGTCCGAATGATAGACTGCGTGGGATATATCGTACCGTCGGCACTCGGATATATCGAGGATGAAACGCCGAGAATGGTCAAGACTCCGTGGTTTGAAAATGAGGTGCCGTTTAATATGGCGGCTGAAATCGGTACTCAAAAGGTCATTTCCGAGCATTCGACAATAGGTCTGGTTGTTACAACAGACGGCTCAATAGGTGATATACCGAGAAGCGAATATGCAGAAGCGGAAGCACGAGTAATCACCGAGCTTAACGAGCTTAACAAGCCGTTTGTGGTGCTGCTGAACTGCAAAAATCCCGAGACAAAAGAAGCACGGGAGCTTGCATCAAAGCTGACCGATACCTATACCGTTCCCGTGTTGCCCGTTAACTGTCTTGAACTGACGCAGGATGAAATTGTCAATGTGCTTTCTCAGATTCTATGCGAATTTCCGCTAAAAGAAATCAAAATTGACCTGCCCGGCTGGATAACGGGACTTGATAAATCACATTGGCTCAGGGGCAGCGTTTTCGGCGAGATAAGCCGCAAAGCGTCAACGTTAAAGCGTGTTCGTGATGTTAAGAGCTTTACCGAGGGAATACTTGATTGCGAATATATTTCCGACGCCTGCGTAATGGGGATGGATCTTGCAACAGGCAGTGCCAAAATGTATGTGGAGCTTCAAGGCAATCTGTTCTTCAAAATATTGGAGGAAGAAACGGGAATTGCCGTTGAAAATGAGCAGGAGCTTATGTATCAAATGAAACTGCTTTCACAGGCAAAAAGCGGATATCAGCGTATCCAAAACGCTCTTGACGAGGTTGAAGCAACGGGGTACGGCATAGTTCTTCCGGGGATAGATGACTTGACTCTCGAAGAGCCCGAAATTGTCAAGCAGGGGGGACGGTACGGAGTAAGATTGCGTGCAAGTGCACCGTCTCTGCACATAATGCGAGCCGATATTCAAACCGAGGTTGCACCGATTGTCGGCTCGGAATCCCAATCGGAGGAGCTTATAAAGTATCTTCTCAAGGAGTTTGAAGAAAATCCGTCAATGATTTGGCAGTCAAACATCTTCGGCACTTCTCTCCATGAGCTTGTCAACGAGGGATTGCACAATAAGCTGTACCGTATGCCCTCCGATGCTCGTGCCAAAATGCAAGAGACTCTCGAAAGAATCATAAACGAGGGTTGCAGCGGATTGATTTGCATAATACTTTGATTTTTACGCCGGCTGAAATGTCGGCGTTTTTTAATTTTTACATAAAATTATAATAAAATCGGAAGTTAATTCGCATAAAAACTTGCATATTATGTTTGAAAGTAATATAA
>CAZPMK010000035.1:0-18427 GCA_964587915.1 uncultured Clostridium sp. | reverse complement strand
GGTGACCGGACTTGAACCGGTACGGTGTTGCCACCGAGGGATTTTAAGTCCCTTGCGTCTGCCGATTTCGCCACACCGGCGTTGGCAGCGGTTAATTCGAGGGCATAATACGCCCTATGAACCATCCGGCGATACAATTATAATTTATTGAGCGGATTTTGTCAACAGAAAATGCGATATTTTAATATATTAAATTAGAAAAAAGGTTGCAAGCATTAAAATTTTATCCTCGGTGCTATTGCCAATTACCCTTAAAAAGAGTAAAATAATCTTGCATTATACATAGAAAAGAGAGAAAAGCATGGACATAGGAACGGTTGAATTACCGGAAACGAATATTTTCCCCGAATGGGAGGATATAGTAAAATTTGTTGTTTCAAAAGCCCCGTCACTCATAGGAGCGGCAATAATCGTGGTTGTCGGCTTTGTAGTGTCAAATCTTGTCGGCAAGCTGGTGGTAAAGGGAATGCGTGCAAAGGGGATTGACCCCTCCATACATTCTTTTATCAAAACTATGGTTGTGTTTGTACTTAAAGCTGCCGTTATTCTTTCGGCACTGTCAACTCTGAATGTCGATGTCAATTCCTTTATTGCGGCTCTCGGGGCGGCGGGAATTACCGCAGGACTCGGCTTGCAGTCAAGTGTCAGCCAGTTCGCAAGCGGTATACAGATTCTCATAAATCATCCGTTCAAGAGCGGCGATTATGTTGACCTCGGCACGGTGAGCGGCAAGGTACATGAAATAAAAATAATGTATACGGAGCTTATAACCGTTGATAACAAAAGAGTTATAGTTCCCAATTCGCACATTACAAGCGGTAACATCATAAATTACAATTCCGAGAGCAAGAGAAGAATTGACCTTGTTTTCGGCATATCCTACGATGCGGATATCGCAAAGGCAAAGGCGGTTATCGAGGAAACGGCAAGAAAGAACGAGCTTGTATTGACAAATCCGGAGCCTGTCATTGCGGTGAGCGGACACGCCTCAAGTGCGGTCAATATTTCCTGCCTCATATGGTGTCATACGGATGATTATTGGGACGTATTCTATTATATGCAGGAGGCCGTAAAGCTGGCGTTCGATGAAAACAACATAAGTATCCCGTATGATCAGCTTGACGTACATTTAACCAAGGAGTGATTTCATGACCGAACTGCTTATAAAACTTTTTGTCAAGGATTACGAAAATACCGACAGCGAGCGTGTCAGAATGAGCTACGGTATGCTCAGCGGCGGTGTCGGCATAGTGCTCAATGCCCTGCTTTCGGTGTTTAAGATGATTTTCGGCTCTGCGGCACACAGCGTCTCCGTTGTTGCGGACGGCGTTAACAATCTGTTTGATGCCCTTTCGTCAATAATAAGCCTTGTCGGATTTAAGATTTCCGGCAAGCCTGCGGATAAAGAGCATCCCTTCGGTCACGGCAGAGTGGAATACATATCGGCGTTGATACTTGCTTTTCTGATATTCATCACGGGAGAGGAGCTTATCAAAACCTCTGTAGGTAAGTTTACAAATCCCGAACAGACGGTATTCAGCATACCCGCGGCGATTGTCCTTGCCGTTTCGATTTTTGCAAAGCTCTGGCTTGCACTGTTTAACCGCTCCGTCGGAAAAAGGATAGATTCCGTTGCGGTGAATGCCGTGTTTACCGACAGCATCGGCGACATAGCGGCAACAACCTGCTCTCTCATTGCTCTTGTTGCTTCCTGCTTTACGGATTTCCCGATTGATGCGATAATGGGTATTGTCGTTGCCTGCTTCGTTATTTTTGCGGGTCTCGGAATCATCCGCGACATCATGGGACCGCTTCTCGGCGAGCCTCCGGGGGATGAAATCGTTGAAAAGCTGCAAAAGCTCGTATTGTCGCACGACGGAATAATCGGCATACACGATATCGTTCTTCACAGCTACGGTCATGCCCGTGTCATGGGTTCGCTTCATGCCGAGGTTCCCGCCGATGCCGACATGATGACAGCACACGATACCATCGACCTTATCGAGCGAGAGGCAAAGGAGAAGCTCGGAATAGAGCTTTCCATTCATATGGACCCCATTCTTGTCAATGACGAGGAGACAGACAGACTGCGTGCCCTTGTTGTTTCCGCCGTTGCGGATATAGATGAAACTCTTACCGTCCACGATTTCAGAGCGGTTCACGGACCGACACACACCAACCTGATATTCGATGTTGTGTTGCCTTATAAATTCAAGCTCGGCGAAAATGAGCTGAGAGAAGAGATTACAAAACGCATCAAGGCGGAAAGATCCGACTATTTTGCCGTCATAAATATTGACCGAAGTTATATACTTTAGCAAAATAACCAAAATATCCGAGCATATTCTTGTTATTTTTTAATTATCTTTTTTCTATATTCCCTTTTCAAATTCGGCAAAATATTGTATTATATATTTATAATATGTTTTGGAGGGAACCGCAATGGCTGAATACGAAGATTTTAAATCCATCCCCGTAGGGAAGCTCGGCATAATTCCTCTGCCCGGATGTGAAATGCTTGCGAGCAAGATAGATTACTATCTTGTTAAGTGGAGAAGAGAATGGAAAAACGAGCACAAGGATTCCATTCATTTTGACGGCTACCAGAGAGATTCCTATATCATCAACGCTTCTTTTCCGAGATTCGGAACGGGCGAGGGAAAATGTGTTATCAAAGAGACCGTAAGAGGCTTCGACCTTTTCGTTCTCTGCGACCCGTTTAACTACGGCGTTGAATATAAAATGTACGGCAAAAATCACGCAATGAGCCCCGATGACCACTATGCAAACCTCAAAAGAGCAATAAGTGCGGTTGCGGGCAAGGCAAGAAAGATTACAATAATCATGCCCATGCTCTATGAAGGCAGACAGCACCGCCGCATGAGCAGAGAATCACTTGACTGTGCGGATATGCTGCGTGAGCTTTGCCTGAGTTACGGTGCGGATAATTTCATCACCTTTGATGCACACGATCCCAGAGTGCAGAATGCGGTTCCTCAAAGCGGCTTTGAAAATGTACAGCCGGTATACCAGATGATAAAGGCGATGTGCAAGAATATCCCCGACCTTAATATTGACAGCAACCACATGATGGTCATATCTCCCGATGAGGGCGGTATGGGCAGATGCATCTATTTCTCATCTGTTCTCGGACTTGATCTCGGTATGTTCTACAAACGCCGTGATTATTCCGTTATCATCGACGGCAGAAACCCCATTGTTGCACATGAATTCCTCGGTGACAACGTTGAGGGCAAGGATGTTATCATCATTGATGATATGATTTCCTCGGGTGACTCGATGATTGAGGTTGCAACTCGACTTAAAGAGCTTAAAGCAAACAGAATTTTCATCTGTGCTTCATTCGGACTTTTCTGCAACGGACTTGAAAATTTCGATAAAGCATATGCCAACGGGCTCATCAGCAAAGTTTTTACAACCAACCTTATTTATTCCACCCCCGAGCTGCTTGCGAGAGAGTGGTATGTCAGTGTTGATATGTCCAAGTATTGTGCTTATATTATTGATACGCTCAATCATGATGAATCCGTCAGCGGACTTCTCGACCCCAAGGACAGAATCAATAATATACTTGTCAAATACGGCTTCAAAAAGGCCGAAGAATAATAAATCAAGGCTGCATCAGGGTCTCCGACGGCGGAGTATCGAATGATGCAGCCTTTCGGGTTAAAGGAGGTGCGTCATGTCGGATTTCATCTGCCCCGTTTGTGCGAATGCTTTAGTCGATGAAGGAACGGTTTTTCGTTGCGGCAAAAATCATTGCTTTGATAAATCAAAATTCGGATATGTAAATCTGCTCATGTCGCAAAGCTCCGGTGCAAAACGCCACGGTGATGACCGCATAATGGTCAGAGCAAGACGGGATTTCCTCAATGCGGGATATTATTCCTTTTTGCTTGACGGGCTGTGTTCGCTGTGCAAAAAGTATTTGCCCGAGGATGCGGTGATACTTGATGCAGGCTGCGGTGAGGGATATTATACAGCCGGCGTTAAGGCGGCAATGCCCCGTGCAGAAATGCTGGGTGTCGATATATCAAAGGATGCACTTGAATATCTATCCAAAAGGAAATTTGAGGCAAAAACGGCGGTTGCGGGAGTGTTCTCGCTTCCCGTTGCCGATGAAAGCTGTGACGGCTTGCTGAATATTTTTTCACCCGAAGCGGACGATGAATTTTATCGCGTACTGAAAACAGGCGGCGTGATGTTGAGAATAATTCCCGATGAAATGCACCTTTTTTCTCTGAAAGAATGCGTTTACGACAAGCCGTATAAAAACGAAGTCCCGAGTGCGGAAGTTGCGGGCTTTGAGCTTGTTGAGGAATGCAGACTTTCCGAAAAGATTTTTATGAAGGACAACGCCTCGGTGCAGGCTCTTTTCAAAATGACTCCGTATTACTATAAAACGGGAAGAGCCGATCAAGAAAAGCTCGAAGGTGTTGACAGCTTAACAACGCAAGCGGATTTTTGCATACGGGTTTACCGAAAGGAAGATAAAAATGCATAAAAGATTTGCTCCGACACCGCCGATGGGTTGGAACAGTTGGGATTGCTACGGCACCTCCGTCAACGAGGAACAGCTTTTAGGCAATGCGGAATATATGGCAGAGCACCTAAAAAAGTACGGCTGGGAGTATATCGTGTGCGATATTCAATGGTCTGAGCCTACCGCTGACAGCTTTGATTATCACAATTTTGCTCCGCTGTATATGGATAAATATTCTCGGCTCATTCCCGCTCCCGAGCGTTTTCCGTCCTCTGCGGGAGGTAAAGGCTTCAAGCCGATAGCCGATAAAATACACGCACTCGGATTAAAATTCGGCATTCATATAATGAGAGGTATTCCGAGACAGGCGGTTCATTCAAACACCCCGATAAAGTGTGACGGCGTTACCGCAAGAGACATAGCACAGCAGTTTTCCGTTTGTCCGTGGAATACCGATATGTACGGCGTTGATGCGGGCAAAAGGGGAGCACAGGAATACTACGATTCTCTGCTTGAGCTGTATGCATCGTGGGATGTTGATTTTATAAAATGTGACGATATCGGAAATACGGAATTTAAGAAAGATGACCCGTATTCCGCAAGGCGGGAAATTGAAATGCTCCGAAAGGCGATTGACCGTTGCGGCAGACCGATGGTTCTCAGCCTTTCTCCCGGTCCTGCCCCCGTTTGGGAGCATGAGCACCTTGCCGCCAATGCAAATATGTGGCGTATGACGGGCGATTTTTGGGACGGCTGGGACAGACTTCATGATATGTTTGATCGCTGTCTTGCATGGCAGGATTATGTTCAAACAGGTGCATATCCCGATTGCGATATGCTTCCCGTCGGAAAGCTTGCAATAGCAAGCAGCCGTTGGAATCCCGAACGGTTCACACGCTTTACACATGACGAACAAATAACAATGCTCACTCTTTGGAGCATATTCCGTTCACCGCTGATGATAGGCGGAGAAATGCGGCAAAATGATGATTTTACGTTGTGGCTGCTCACAAATGAGGAGCTTATTGATATGCTGAAAAATTCTCATTCGGCACATCAGCATTACCGAAATGAAACCGACGGTAAGGGCGAAATCATCTGGACGGCAAAGGGTGACGGGTGCAGATATGTTGCTCTCTTTAATACCGATGATATCGAAAGAGAAATAACCTTTGACATTACGGATATTGCCTTGGATGCGTCAAGTCGTAAGGCTCGGGATTTGTGGGCACATGAGGAATATCCCGCAGACGGCGGAAAAATCAAAGCCGTTGTCAATTCACACGGAGCAAGATTATTTAAGATAATGTGAGGTAAAATATAATGGACAGACAGCCGAATTACAGATTTGCAACCGAAAAGCCCGACCATATCATGGTAAGTATTTCGGGCGATGCAAAAACCGAGATGACCGTAACATGGCGTGCCGCCAAGGAAGTCGGCGAGGGCTATGCCGAATTTTACGAAAAGGGCGGAGAAAAACGCAGAGTTGATGCGATAACGGAAATATTTAAAAGCGATGTATCCGAAAGCCGCCTGTTTTGGGCAAGACTCACCGGCTTAAAGCCCGGAACACGCTATTATTACACCTGCGGAAGTGCCGAAAACCGCAGCGAGGAATATTATTTTGATACCGAGGAAGAAAATCTTACCCACTTCAAGTTTATCGCAATTTCCGACCACCAAAAGGATAACGACCACTACAATCCCGACTATTCGGCTTTTAATAAATTCTTGAAGAACGTTCTGAAAAAGCACCCCGACGTTAAATTCATTCTCACCGCCGGAGACAACACAAACTGCGGTCAGCATGAAATTCAATGGAATGCCATGTATGAGGGCATGAAGGGCGTAATGGAGCATATTCCTTACATGATGTGCTGCGGAAACCACGATAACAGAGGCTTCAGAGAGTATTTCCCGAGAGAGGTTGACAGATATTATGCCGAGCCTGCCGAGTTTTTCAACGCAGAGCTTGCACATTCCTATCCGCTCAACGGTCCCGAGGGCTGGAGACCCGAAAACTATTCGTTCGATTACGGCAATGCACATTTCATGGTTTTCGGCGTAAATGAACCCGAGCTTGTCAACGAATGGGCAGTCAAGGATTTGGATGCTTCGGATAAAGCATGGAAATTCGGTGCATATCATTTCCCGATATATTACAGCGGTCCCAACCTTTCAAATGATGATGCCTACCCGATGATGCGTGAATGCATGGAAAAGCTCGACGTGCTTTTTTCGGGTCATGAGCATAATTTTTCAAGAAGCTACCCCATCCGCAATGAGGAAATTTTTGACCGTCCGTCACAAGGAACGGTTCATTATGAGCTTGGTAACGGACACATGAATCCTCCCGGCACAAAAACCTGCGACAAGATATGGCATTGCTCTTTCTATCCGCAGGAGGAGCCTAACGCCATGTATGCTCTTATCGAGATTGACGGCGACAAGGCTACCTTTATTTCCGAGCTTAACGACGGCAGAGTGGTTGACGAATGCCGAATTGACAAAGAAAAGGACGAGATAAGGCCCTACCGCGTGGCTCCGATATTCGGCCCCGGCAGAACAAGAATGATGTATAAGGGTGTGGATCTCGGCTTGTGTGCTTCTCCCGTTCCGCCCGTATGCGAAAACGGCGTTTGGTATGCCGCCTTTGCAACCCTTGTTTCCTTTATCGGCGGCGAGGTCAAGAGAGAAAAGGGAGCGGTTGAGCTTTCCGTATACGGAAAAACGGCTGTCTTTACCGAGGGAAGCAGCGTTGCGAAAACAAATAAAGGCGAGGTTGAAATGGGTAATGCCGTATTCAGAGGCAACGCCGAGCAGCTTTATATGCCCGTTGATGCGGCTTGCAAAATATTCGGCATGAAGTGGGCTTATGCGGCAAGAAATAATTTTATCACGATAGAATCTTCAAACGAGAGCCATCCCGTTCCCGTTCAGCCTTGATGAAAAGAGGTTAAATAATGTTTGATTGTTTCAGAATTGCCTGTGCCGTTCCCGATGTTGAGGTTGCGGATGTCAGACTGAATACAAAAAGGATAATCGAATATATCAGAAAAGCGGATAAAGAAAAGGCGGATTTGCTTGTATTTCCCGAGCTCAGCTTGACGGGCTATACCTGTGCCGATTTGTTCTTTCAGCGAGCATTGCTTGACGAAGTAACCGTTGCTCTCGGTGCCCTTGCTACCGAAAGTGCGAACACGGCGGTGACCTTTGCCGTCGGTGCTCCGATAGTGCTCAATAACGCTTTGTATAACTGTGCCGTTGTATTTTCGGGCGGCAGAATCGTCGGAATCGTCCCGAAAACCTTTGTACCGAATTACGGTGAGTTTTACGAAAAAAGATGGTTCGCCTGTGCAAAAGAAGCACCCTCAAGCGTTCAGTCGTGCAAGCTCGGAGTGCAGGAAGAATACACCGTCCCCGTCGGCAGTGCCGTGTTTGATATAGGCGGCGTTAAAACGGGCTTTGAAATATGCGAGGATTTGTGGGCACCGCTTTCGCCGAGTACCCGTCTTTGCCTTGCGGGAGCTGAGGTAATAGCGAATCTTTCTGCGAGCAACGAGGTTATCGCAAAGCGTGAATACCGCAGAAATCTTGTGTTGAGTCAGTCTGCTTCGGGCGTGTGTGCATACGCTTTTTGCTCCGCCGGCTGTCTTGAATCCACCGCAGACCTTGTATTTTCCGGTCATTCGCTCATTGCCGAAAACGGAAAGCTCTCCGCCGAACAGAAAGAACCGCTTGCGAGCGATTACATGATAATTGCAGATGTAGATATAGAGCGTATTCGCGGTGACAGGGTGAAGAAAAATACATTTTCAGATTGCGCCGCTCTTTACGGTGAGAGCATTCCCGAAATCACCGCAAGCGAAAGAAAATCCGAAGCCGACGGTTCATACGCTCTTGTTGATAAGCTGCCGTTTGTTCCCGATACAAAAAAACAACGCACCGAAAGATGCCTTGAAATATTTGAAATGCAGACTGCGGGACTTAAAAAACGCCTCATGAAAACAGGCTGTCGCCCCGTGGTGGGAATATCCGGCGGGCTTGATTCAACCCTTGCATTGCTTGTCAGCGTGCAGGCTGTTAAGGAGCTCGGCAGACCCGCAGATGACGTTATCGGAATTACCATGCCGTGCTTCGGCACGACCGACAGAACCTACAACAACGCTCTGTCGCTGATGAAATCCCTCGGAGTTACGGTGAAAGAAATCAGCATAAAGGAAGCCTGCTTACAGCATTTTAAGGATATCGGTCAAAGCCCCGACGAATACGACCTCACCTTTGAAAACGCACAGGCGAGAGAACGCACTCAGGTGCTTATGGACGTTGCGGGCAAGACGGGCGGAATAGTAATCGGTACGGGTGATTTGAGCGAAGCCGCTCTCGGCTGGTGCACATATAACGGCGACCACATGAGTATGTACGGCGTGAATGCCTCCGTTCCGAAAACGCTGATTCGTTGGATGGTTGAGACTCTTGCCGAATCGGAGAATTTTTCCGAGAGTGCCGATGCGTTAAAGGATATCGCCGATACACCGATAAGCCCCGAGTTGTTGCCTCCCGATGCAAACGGAAAGATAGCTCAGCAAACGGAAAGCATAGTCGGACCGTATGCACTTCATGACTTTTTCCTTTATTATATGCTCCGCTACGGATTTTCGCCGTCAAAGCTGTATTTTCTTGCCTGCAAAGCATTCAAGGATGATTTTGATGCACAGACAGTTAAAAAGTGGCTGACAATATTCTCAAAACGCTTTTTCTCACAGCAATTCAAGCGTAACTGCGTTCCCGACGGCGTAAAGGTCGGCTCGATAGCTCTTTCTCCGAGAGGCGATTGGAGAATGCCGAGCGATGCGAGTGCGGCGGCGTGGCTTGAACAGCTTGACAAAATATGATTTTTTGCCGCTGTACCGAGAGGTATGGCGGCATTGTTTACAAAATGTTAACATTTAAGCAAGAGGATTCGACGAAATCGGCTTGTATTCTATCTGTGAGGGGTGATGTAAAATGGACACCATCAGAGAAAACGCCTGTGCAAGAGAGAAAATCACACTTTCTCCAAATGCGGCTTTTGCCGCAGAAAGCAGGGGACGGCTTGTCCCCGAGGAAGAATGTCCGGTGCGTACCGTATTTCAGCGTGACCGCGACAGAATAATCCATTGCAGCTCGTTCAGACGCTTAAAGCACAAAACACAGGTCTTTTTGTCTCCCGAGGGTGATTATTACAGAACCCGACTTACCCACACTCTCGAGGTGTCTCAGATAGCAAGAACAATCTCGGGAGCATTGCTTCTTAACGGCGACCTTACCGAGGCGATAGCTCTCGGGCATGACCTCGGACACACACCGTTCGGTCATGCGGGAGAAAGAGCACTCAATGCGGTTTGCCCCGACGGCTTCAGGCATTATCAGCAGAGCCTTCGCGTTGTTGATAAAATCGAAAAGGACGGCAGGGGACTGAATCTTACCTTTGAGGTGCGTAACGGCATAGAACGCCACACAAACGGTGAACAGGCGGCAACGCTCGAGGGCAGAGTTGTCCGTCTTGCCGACAGAATAGCTTACATAAATCACGATATTGATGATGCCACGATTGCGGGGATAATGTGCGAGGAGGATATTCCCCTTGCCATTCGCAACGAGCTGGGTCATTCAAAAAGTTCAAGAATAAATACGCTTGTTTTGAGCTGTATAGAAAACAGCACGGACGATATAGTTCTCGAAAAGGGAATTGCTCAGGTCTTTGATGAGCTTCATTCCTTTATGTTTGAAAAGGTATATACAAATCCCGCTTGCAAGAGTGAAGAAAAAAAGGCGATTGACATGATACAACGCCTCTATCTTTACTATCTCGAAAAGCCCGAGGAGCTTCCCGAGCAGTTTTTGAAGATTGCCGAAAGAGACGGCGTAGCCGCTGCCGCTTGCGATTTTATTGCGGGAATGACGGACAGATACGCCATAAGGATTTTCAACGAGCTTTATGTTCCGAAGGCTTGGAGCGAAATCAATGATTCGTTTATTTAATATGAAAAAAGAAATTAAGAAATTATCTTGCATTATTTTGTGCGTTGTCGTTTTGCTTCTCGGCGTTGCTCCGTTCTCCTTTGCCGATTGGTACGATGATGTGAAATCGGGCTGTACATGGGTTGAAATAAAGGGCGATAATTTTGTTGCCGATACCTTTTGCTCCGTTGATGCGTTGTACAGCGAAAACAGCTATTACTATCAATGCAACGAGCTGATAATGCGATTTTATAAAGAGGCTTACGGTCTGGATGTTTTGGCATACAGCAACACCGGTCTTATTGCAATGACCGAGGGATATAAATTCGTTGAAGCAAAAACGCCTAAAAAGGGCGATGTTATATTTGTTTCCGCCGAAATGAGAAATTCATCGAGCGACCATTGGGCGATAGTCAAGGATTATTCAGGCGGCTATATCACAATGTTTGAGCAAAATGTTATTTGGGACGGAAAAGCGGCAGTCAACAGACAGATTAAATATCCGTCCGATTCATACTATCTTTTTACTCTCACGGATGAAAACGGCAACAGCGTTCCGCTTCCGAACGGCATTGCAAATGAAACAACCGTTCCCACAACAACGGCACGCCCGACCACAACAAAAAGCCGTGTTACAACAACGGCAAAAGCAAAAGAAACAACAACCGAAAAAGCGACAACCAAAAAAGCGACAACAACCGCTCCGACGGTGAAAACTACGGCAACAACCTTGCCCGAAACAACGCAGACAACGGCACCTGCAACAACCGAAACAACCACCGCTGAAAGCACGACATATATGTTTTCAACGGTTTTCGTGCTTACAACGCAGTCTCAAACACAGATTCAATTGCCCGAGGAAAGCGGCAAAAGCACGACCGTATTTTTGGCGATTGCCTGTATTATCCTTGCGGCGGCTGTTGCGGCGGTTACCATAAGAATAATCAAAATGAAGAATAATATGTAAGATAAAAGCACAATCCGCAGAAAGGGGGCGGCAGATTGAAAATAAACGAAAGATTCATACAGGAATTGCAGGAAAGAATTGATATCGAGGATGTGATTTCTTCCTATGTGAATCTTAAACGCAGAGGCAAAACCTTAGTCGGTCTTTGTCCGTTTCATAACGAAAAAACGCCGTCCTTTACGGTATATCCCGAAAGCCGTTCCTTTTACTGCTTCGGCTGCGGTGCGGGCGGAGATGTCATCAGCTTCGTGCGGAGAATGGATAATCTCGATTATGTTGAAGCCGTAAAATCATTGGCACAGGCGGCGGGAATGTCCATGCCCGAGGACGGATATGATGATACCATGGCAAAAAGGCGTATGCGTTTGCTTGCGGCGAATCGTGAGGCTGCAAGATTTTTCAATGCCTGCCTAAACGCTCCCGAAAACCGTTTCGCTTTGGATTATTTTCTCAAAAGAGGACTTACACCGTCAACCATTCGTCATTTCGGTCTCGGCTACGCTCCCGACAGTTGGCACGCTTTGACCGAGCATCTTCATTCAAAGGGCTTTACCTACGAGGAAATGGTGCTTGCTAACCTTGTAAGACGCTCCGACAAAAACGGGAAAAGCAATTATTACGATAATTTCCGCAATCGTGTCATGTTCCCGATAATTGATTTGAGAGGGAATGTCATCGCTTTCGGCGGCAGAGTCATGGATGACTCCAAGCCCAAGTATATCAACACCTCCGATACTCCCGTATACAAAAAGAGCAACGGAGTTTTTGCACTGAATTTTGCAAAGAACGCAAATGAAAACAAGCTGCTGCTTGTTGAGGGCTACATGGATGTTATTGCACTTCATCAAGCGGGCTTTACCAATGCCATAGCCTGCCTCGGAACGGCGTTTACGAGCGAACAGGCGAATTTGCTTTCACGCTATGCCGAGGAGATAATCGTTTGCTATGATAATGACGGAGCAGGCAGAGAGGCTACGCAGAGGGCACTCGGCGTTCTCGGAAAAACGGGCTTAAAGCTGAGAGTTGTTACAATGAGCGGCGGCAAGGATGCTGATGAAATCATCCGAACATACGGCAAGGAACGCTTTGCCGAGCTTTTGGGAACGGCGGCAAACAAAACCGAATACCGTCTGCTTCAAGAAAAAGAAAAATACAACATAAATACCGATGACGGCAAGCTGAGATTTCTGACTGCGGCAGCGGCGGTGCTTGCACAGTGCGGCGCTGTGGAATGCGATATATATTCAACCCGCCTTTCAAACGAATTGGGCGTATCAAAGGACAGCATAAATGCACAGATACGTTCCGCAAAAATGAAACAGCGGCGAAACGACGAGGCTAAAAAGAAGCGGGAGAGCGAGGCGTTCATCGAAAGGAGCTTTTCCGATAAAAATAATCCTCAGCGGGCGGCGAATATCCGAGCAGCAAGAGCGGAGGAAACCTTGATTGCTTCACTTGCGAGAAATCCCGACTTTTACGAAAAGCTCAAGGACAGCTTTTCACCGTCGGATTTTATCACCGATTTCAACAGAAGAATAGCCGAATGCCTTTTTGATAAATTGGAGCAGGGCTTGACTCCGGATATCAGCCTGTTTTCCTCGGATTTTACGCCCGAAGAAATGGGAAGCGTTCAGAAAATATTTATGAGCTCCTCACAGCTGAGCAATACCGTAAGGGAATGTGAAGACTGCATAAAGGTTCTCCGCGGAGAAAAAGAGCAAAAGCAAAAGCCAACCGATGTTGCTTCACTCAGCGATGAGGAATATTTGAAGCTGTTTAATAAAAAATAAATTTACATAGGATGTGAGTACAATGGAAGGAACAGAGAAGAAAGTCCCGTTCAAAATGCTTGTGGACAGAGGCAAGGCGGCAGGAAAATTGACCGCACAGGAAATTGACGCCGCCATAATCGAAATGAATCTTGACGTTGAGGAGCTGGACAAGCTCTATGAAACGCTCGAAGCGAACAACATTGAAATTATCGACGATATTTCAAGCGAGGCAATCGAAAATTTTGATGTTGACATTCCGAAGTCGATAGATATCGGAGCGGGTGACGATAAAAATGCAAATGTCGATGACCCCGTAAAGGTATATCTTAAAGAAATAGGCAGAGTTCCGCTGCTTACTCCCGAAGAAGAAATCGAGCTTGCAATAAGAATTGCCGATGACGATAAAAAGGCAAAGCAGCGTTTGGCAGAGGCGAATCTGCGTCTTGTTGTCAGCATTGCAAAGAGATATGTCGGCAGAGGAATGCACTTCCTTGACCTTATTCAGGAGGGCAATCTCGGTCTTATCAAGGCGGTTGACAAATTCGATTATACCAAGGGCTTCAAGTTCTCAACCTATGCCACATGGTGGATAAGACAGGCGATAACGAGAGCAATTGCAGATCAGGCAAGAACCATTCGTATTCCCGTCCATATGGTCGAAACGATAAATAAAGTTAAAAAGACAAACAGCCAGCTTCTCCATGAAAACGGCAGAGACCCGACGGCGGAAGAAATAGCTCAAAGGCTTGATATGCCCGTTGAAAAGGTACGTGAAATCCTCCGTGTTGCACAGGAGCCGGTTTCTCTTGAAACGCCGATAGGCGAGGAGGAGGACAGCCATTTGGGTGACTTCATTCCCGACGACGATGCCCCCGCGCCGGCAGATGCGGCTTCGATGATGCTTCTTAAAGAACAGCTTAACGATGTGCTGAAAACCCTTACTCCGAGAGAGGCACAGGTGCTTCGTCTGCGTTTCGGACTTGAGGGAGGACATCCCCATACGCTTGAAGAGGTCGGCGAGATTTTCAATGTTACGAGAGAGAGAATCCGTCAGATTGAAGCCAAGGCACTCAGAAAGCTCCGTCATCCGAGCAGAAGCAAAAAACTCAAGGATTTTGTAGATTAAAAAATAAAGCGGCGTTTGGAGCGATTCAGCTTCAAACGCCGTTTTTAATGCTTTAATAGTTTATATCCTGAATGATTTTGTCTATAATGTATCGGAAATAACGAACGATACGGGCGAGCAGACATTCGTGGAGATATTCCGCTTCGCCTTTGATTCCGTCACCGCCGTAGCAGCCGATGTTAGGAGTGCCGACGGTGTTGCCGTAAAGGTCGAGCGAGGGAGCACCGTCAATTACCGCTCCCGCATTGATAAGCGGAGAATCCGCAAGAAGCATATACGCTTCGGCAGTCGTGCCGTTCGGATTTACAAAGCCGGGGAGAATGTTTTTCGCAGAGAGATCCGTCACGGGAGAAACCGCACCGTAATAGCAGTTGTTCTCGAAAATATTTCCGTCCCTGAGTATCTGCGAGTCACAAAGGAAGGAGTGACCGGGAGCAAAGGTTACGATGTTGTTTGCAAAGACGGAATCATAAATATTCCAAAGACGAATATCGGAAGCGTTGATTATCGTGTTGTTATAGAACTTAAAACCGTGTTCGCCCTCATTGCGTACCGAAAGACAGTTTTTGCCTCTGTTGTCGTTGACGGAAAGGCAGTAACGCACGGTGTTGTTTCTGTGTCCGCTGTACATGGGATTGTTGCAGATGAAACGGGTGTTGTCGTGCGAATAAATATATTGATATGTGCAGTTGTGCGAATATGAATCGAAGTCAACCGCCATGCCGTCTCCGACGTTCTTTTGACCTGCAATTTCACAATACTGTATGGTACTGTTTACGCTGCCCCAGAACCACATTGCGGCGGTGTAGTAAAGCACTTCTCCGTTTTCGTCCGTGCCCTCACCCTGACAGCAATTTATCGAACGGCAGTTGGTGACAAGCGCACCGTCACACATACCGACTATAACGGCCTCTGCATCCATATCGTGAAAATAAACATTTTCAACGAGTGTTCCCGTGTTGAATACAGGATCTATATCCTCTTCCTTTTCGCACCAAGGGTCCTCTTGTTCATTCCAAGAGCCCCAAATGATAAGGCCGTTTCCGCAGTCGTACATTTCACAATTGCGAACGGTAAGGTCATTCACGGGGAATCTTGAATGCGACGGAAGCTCCTTGACGAGAACGCAGGCACGGGCTGCGGCGGGGGTGGAAAGATCGTCACGGCTGTTGACCTTAAAATTCTGCATATCGTGCATATCGAGGTTGCTCAGAGTGATGCCGACACTTGCACGGGTGAGGGTGTCTATCCAAATTCCGCCGCCGTTGTGAGCCGTTATTTCGAGAGAATCCACGGTCACGTAGCTGCAATCAATCAGCCGAAGCACCTCGGCATGATTGTCGGTATAAAGATGTGCAAGCGGCTCATTTTCATTTCCGTAGGAGGAGAGCACAATGGGCTGTTCCTTTGTGCCGAGACAGGTGAGCGAAAGCTCGCATTCGTAATCTCCGCCACGCTTGAAAAGTATGCGGTCTCCGGCGGAAAGAGAAAGGCTCTTTATCGGTTCGACGGTTTGCCAAGCGTCGGCAGGGGATTTGCCGTCGGAGGAATCCGAGCCGTCAGCGGCATCAATGTAGTATACCGTGCCCTCTGCGGCATGAGCCGTCATGGGCAGAGCAACGATAACAACGGCGAGTAAAATCGAAACAAAGCGAAGAAAATTTTTACAGTATTTCATGGCAATACCTCCGTTTAATTCAGTATAGCATTCACGGCGGACAAAATCAATATTTTTGTTGAGCGGATAAAATTTTTCATTTTGGGGCTTTACAAATTTGAAAATTGTGCTAAACTATATTGTGTTCACGGAGGCATAGCTCAGCCGGTCAGAGCGCCTGCTTCACACGCAGGAGGTCACAGGTTCGAACCCCGTTGTCTCCACCAAAAATTCCGTTCACGAATGTGGACGGATTTTTATTTACTAATTTTTGATTTTTCACTCTTCACTAAAAAGTGAACGGGAAAGAAATGACTTTGATATTCAAAACAACGAATATTTCCGTTGAAACGATTGACAAGTTAATGTAAATGAACTATAATAGTTAATGCAGATTAACTTGAAATTGGAGAGTACAGCTATGACAAGGGAAGGCATTTATGAATTTATATCCCGACAGAAAACTTCAGTCATATCATCGGTGAGTGAAGATGGCTATCCGGCTACACGTGCTTTGATTCAGCCTGTTCTGATTGACGGCAACGATATTTATTTTGCCACATACACATCATCGAGAAAGGTAGCACATTACCGTCAAAATCCGAAAGCCTGTGTCTATTTTTATGAAAAGGGCAGGAGCTTTTCGGGAGTTGAAATCAAAGGAAAAATGGAAGTTCTTACCGATGAAGCCGTGAAGCAGCGTTTTTGGAAGCCCTTTTTTAATCGTTTTTATAAGAAAGGCGTCACTGACCCTGATTATTGTATTTTGAAATTCAGCGGCTTTGAAGCAGAATGGTTTACAAATCAACATACCGAAACCGTGGCACTTTAAGGAGAATACTGTGGATAAATACATGAATGCAAACATAGCTTTTTCAAAGTTTTCGAGGAACTATATGGACCTGAAAAGGGAGCTGCCCATAAGACCGAGCGAAATGGCGGTGCTGAATATTATCACGCAAAGGGAGGGAAAATATACCCCGCTTATGATAACCGAGCTTCTCGGCGTATCAAAGCCGATGATTGCGGCACATATTCAGGTTCTGTTGAAGAACGGCTATATTTACAAAGAGCCGTCTGAGGATGACGGACGGAGCTTTTATGTTTTGCCGACCGAAAAAGCAACGGAGCTTGCCGATAAATTTAATGCGAAGCAAGCCGAATATTTAAAAAGAATCGAAACTCAAATCGGAGAAAATGACTTTGACGAGCTTGTCTGCTTGCTTGATAAAGCGTTGACGGCACTCGAAAAGATAAGAGAGGAATAAATATGCAAAATAACGAAATCGGAAAGGCTGTTCCTTGGAATCCTTGGCACGGCTGCAAAAAAGTAAGTCCCGGTTGCAAAAACTGTTTTGTATACAAAATGGACAGGCGTTACGGCAGGGACACCACGGTTATAACAAAGGGCAAAACTACATATGAGCTTAAAGACAAGGATTGCCCTCCCGGCTCGGTTGTAAAACTCTGCTTCTCCTCTGACTTTTTTATCGAGGAGGCGGACGAATGGCGTGACGGCTGTTGGGATTTTATCCGCCGCAGAAAGGACTGTATTTTCGTCACCACAACGAAACGCCCCGAAAGAATCAAGGACTGCCTGCCTGCCGATTGGGGCGAGGGTTGGGAGCATTTTCATCTGAGTATTTCCATTGAAAATCAAGAAATGGCAGATAAACGGCTTCCGCATTTTTTAGCCGCTCCGCTGAATCACCGAGAGGTTTTCTGTTCGCCGCTTATTGCACCGATAAAGCTCGGCAAGTATCTCGATACGGGTCTTATTAAGTGCGTGAACGTCGGCGGAGAGATGTCTCCCAAGGGAGAGGTTCGCCCCATCATGTGGGAATGGGTGCGTGATCTTTATTTGGAGGCAAAGGAACGTGAGATAGAATTTTATTTTCATCAATGCGGCTCGATGTTCATGCGTGACGGCGTAAATATCGGCAAATGGAAGCTGAACGAACAGATTGACCGTGCCGAGGAAATTCAGCATGAGCTTGAAAGGATGTACGGCGAGACGCCGAAAAGCACGGGCAGAACCCGCTGCTGAGCGTGAATACAAATCAAAATATACGAAAGCAGAAAGAGTGCAGTGTAAAAACCGCACTCTTTTTTTGTTAAACATATTATTTATTTACTGCGGAGGAAATTTTATCCGCCAAACCCTTGATGCTGAAATCATATCCGCCCGAAAGGCGTTAAGCTCACCGTTTCGCAGATTAAACAAGTCGGCGGGACTGCTGTATGTTCTCATTCCGCTTGAGTACATTCTCGTCCTTCAAGTCCTTCCAAAATAAAAACACAAGCCACCCTATCGGATGGCTTGCATTTTTGGTTGCGGAGGAAGGACTTGACTCGCGCCGCTGCGGCGGCTTGGTCGCTCGCGGTCACAACAGTC
>CAZPMK010000034.1:0-18549 GCA_964587915.1 uncultured Clostridium sp. | reverse complement strand
CCCTTCTTGTTAAACAGTTTTACGAGCTTGCACTTTCAGAAAATTATCATGCCGACGATAACGCAACCAAACGAGCTAAGCGGTAATGCACAGATAATAGGTTGTATGCTTGATATTTTGATTTTTTTAAAACTTTCTTTCCGCGAAAAGACCGGTGCCTAAAAGTATAAGGCATCGGTACTTTTCTTTATTCTGCAAATAGCGGTGTGGAAAGATATCTGTCACCGGTATCGGGTAGAAGTACTACAATAGTTTTTCCTTCGTTTTCAGGACGCTTTGCAAGTTCGATAGCCGCCCATGTAGCAGCACCGGAGGAAATTCCCACAAGAACACCCTCGCTCTTGCCGATGAGTTTTCCGGTAGCAAAAGCATCTTCATTTGAAACCGGAATGATCTCGTCATAGATTTTAGTGTTGAGAACATCGGGAACGAAGCCTGCACCGATGCCTTGGATCTTGTGAGAACCGGCAACACCGGTAGAAAGCACCGCAGAAGCGGCAGGCTCGACGGCAACGATCTTGACTGCAGGATTCTTAGATTTCAGATATTCGCCGACTCCTGTTACCGTACCGCCGGTACCTACACCCGCAACAAAGATATCCACATTACCGTCGGTATCTTCGAAGATTTCGGGACCGGTATTTTCTCTGTGTGCCTTGGGGTTGGCGGGGTTTACAAACTGACCGGGAATGAAGCTGTTCGGTGTTTCAACTGCCAGTTCTTCCGCCTTTGCAATAGCGCCTTTCATACCTTTAGCACCTTCGGTCAGCACAAGTTCCGCACCGTATGCCTTCATTAACTGACGACGTTCCACCGACATTGTTTCGGGCATAGTAAGTATAATGCGGTAGCCCCGTGCCGCCGCTACTGACGCAAGACCGATGCCTGTGTTACCGCTTGTAGGCTCAATAATAACGGAATCGGGTTTTAGTTTTCCGCTTGCCTCGGCATCGTCAATTATCGCCTTTGCAATGCGGTCTTTAACCGAACCGGCAGGATTGAAATACTCCAGTTTAGCGACGACTTTCGCTTTCAATCCCAAGGCGTCTTCAATATGTGTTAATTCAAGAAGAGGTGTTTTGCCAATAAGCTGATCAGCAGATGTATAAATGTTTGCCATAATAGTTATCCTCCTATACTTAGTCTACCTTGCCGCTTTCAGCAACAAGATTGTCAAGATTTGCGACATCACCGTATTTTACTGCATCAAAACCACGCTGCAAGTCGGCAAGGATATCGTCAATGTGCTCTGTACCGACGGAAAGACGAATTGTATTGGGTTTAATGCCCTGATCTTCCAGTTCTTCTGCGGAAAGCTGACTGTGCGTAGTGGTCGCGGGATGAATGACAAGGCTCTTTACATCAGCGACATTGGCGAGCAGAGAGAAAATTTCCAGGCTGTCAATAAACTTGTGTGCTTCATCTTGACCTCCCTTAATCTCAAAGGTAAAGATAGAGCCACCTCCGTTGGGGAAATATTTCTGATACAGTGCATGGTCGGGATGATCCGGCAAAGACGGATGGTTGACCTTTTCAACCTGAGGGTGATTCTTGAGAAATTCAACAACCTTTTTCGTATTCTCCGCATGGCGTTCCAGACGCAGAGAAAGGGTTTCAATGCCCTGTAAGAGCAAGAATGCTGCAAAGGGAGAAATGGTAGCTCCGGTATCACGAAGCAGAATAGCTCGGATGTAGGTGACAAACGCTGCGGGTCCGACTGCCTTCACAAAGGATACACCGTGATAGCTTGGGTTGGGGTCGGCAATAGCGGGATACTTTCCGCTTGCCGCCCAGTCGAACTTACCGGAATCAACGATGATACCGCCCAGTGTTGTACCATGACCGCCGAGGAACTTGGTAGCGGAATGTACCACGATATCCGCACCGTGCTCGATAGGGCGGATGAGATATGGTGTACCGAAGGTATTGTCTACCACGAGTGGCAAACCGTGCTTGTGAGCAAGTTCTGCAAGTGCATCGATATCAGGAATATCGCTGTTGGGGTTGCCGAGCGTCTCAATATAAATTGCTCTTGTGTTATCTCGAATAGCCGCTTCAACCTCAGCAAGATCGTGAATATTTACAAAGCTTGCAGTGATGCCGAAATTGGGGAGAGTGTGAGCAAGCAGATTGTAACTGCCACCGTAAATGGTCTTTTGTGCTACAAAGTGACCACCGTTTTGTCCAAGTGCTTCAAGGGTATATGAGATTGCTGCCGCACCGGAAGCAAGAGCCAAAGCAGCAACGCCACCTTCAAGAGCCGCCACACGCTGTTCCAAGACATCCTGTGTTGAATTGGTCAGTCTGCCGTAAATGTTGCCTGCATCTGCAAGACCGAAACGAGCCGCCGCATGAGCAGAATTTTTGAATACATAAGAAGTGGTTGCGTAAATCGGTACCGCACGAGCATCGGTTGCGGGATCAGGATTTTCCTGACCTACGTGAAGCTGTAAAGTTTCAAATTTATAGTTAGACATAATATTGATTTCCTTTCATTACTGAATGTTTTAATGTATATGGTTTATTGGATGATTCGATTTGTTTTCACATACATCGACGCATTCGTCCAAAACGAAAATTTGCTCTTACAAGCTTTTCAAAATGGTTCTCCATAAGTTCCTTACCTACCTTACAAAATAATAAACCGAGAGACTCCGATAAAGTCTCCCGGTAATAAGCACTGTATAATCCGCAATAGTGTTATGCGACTAAGTGTTTTGCCTCTGAGATGGAGAACATATCGGAAATAGGCGTGCAAAAGTCATGCACATACAATAAAACTGCATGCACATCTCCATCATAATAGTAGTGAAGCCTGACTTTTTCATAATGTGTTCTCCTTTCTGTTTTTTACCTACCTGATAGGTTGGCATTATTATAGCACGCGAAACCCACCTTGTCAATAGGTAAATGAAAAATTTTCTAACTTTTTTCGCACAAAATTTAGACATAGTTTTTGAAAACTAAAAGCCCTCGGGATTCCCAAGAGCTTTCTTTTTAACATTCCGCAATGAGTGCAAAGTGTGACTTATTTGGATGTGATGTTTTATTTTCTCCGCTTGAATGAAAATGCAAACACAAGTCCCGCCGCAAGCACCGCTAAAGATACCGCAAGCATTATAACCGCCGAATTGTCGGCACCTTTCTCGCCGTTCGGCTTTTGCATACCGTCAGCCGTCGGATTTTGTCTTCTGCCGTTCGATTTATTTTCCGCCGAGACATCGTCTGCTTCGGCATATTCTTTTGCGGGAAGCTCCGGCATTCCGCTCGAATCAAAGTCCGTTTTGTTCATATCTCCCCTGCCGCCCTCGGAATTATTCATACTGCCCATATCGCTTATTTTCAGATTACCCGCATCAATGAGCGTTTCACTTTTTTGCGTATCCGATGTTGCTCCTATCGTACCGCTGAGCTGTCCCGAAATACTTTTTGCACGGAGCAAACAAAACTCTCTGAGCGTTGCCGCACCCGTTTCAAATTCCTCAAAGGTACAGAATTTAGTCGGGTCTTTTTCGACATACGGAGATATGAGCGACACCGTTTCATCGAACACGGTTTCAAAATATCCGCTGTTAAAATATTTCGATATAAACTCGGAGAAGGCTTCATGGTAAAGCTCGGTATATTCTTCATTCGCAAATATCCACGCTATCATGGGTCTGTCTTCAACGCTTCCTCCCGACACGGGCGAATCAATCGGATAATTCACAAGGCTTGTTGCATCGTCCGCCGATTTGAAGCCACCGAACGCCAAATTATAATCCCACGGGAGCATTTGCATTTTGCCGTCCTTTTCATAGAGATAATAATTATGAACCATGGAGCCGGTGTAGCTGTCAAAATTCAGCACGAAATTGTGAACGGTAAAATATTTTATCACCCTTTCGATATCAACGGTATTTTTGATATCGTCATTTTCACTCAGCTTTTTGAGCGATGCGATAAGGCGTTTTTTATCGCTTTCGGTGACGGGGGTTTTTGCACTGTCGAAAATATCGGAGTAGCTTTCGATTTCATCATCAACATATTTGAGAAGAACACCGTCATTACCGCCCATCATTCCGCCTTTTCCGCCAAAGCTCGGCATTTCAATGCTTTCGGCATTATCGCCGTTCGGTGTGTGAGGAGCAAAGTCGCCGTCAAAGGGAAAATTCTCTCCGTTCGGCATTTGCATCTCTCCTCCGCTCGGAAGCTCGGGAGGTGTTCCGTTTTCTTCGTTCGGCATTTGCATTTGAGGCATCTGCATAAAGTCTCTTTTTTCACCTTTTCCGTTTTTATCCTGCATCATGCTTCGTTCTTTGTTCTCGGAATTATCGGAAAAGTCATCAAAATCAAAGTCTCTGCCGTTTCCTCTGCCGCCGCCGAAATCCATGCTGTCAGGCTTATACAGTTCTCCGTAATCGCTGCCGTAATTACGCTGTAAAAACGCCTCCTCTATTCCCTCGACCGCAAGATACAGCCCCCAATCCTCGCCGTTCACCGTGATATAAGCATAGCTGCAAAGCGGTGAGGCAACGCCGATATCCGACATCATACGATATGTCAAATAATCCTTCATGTATGTGTTGTCCTGAATAATGTTGTTAAGGCAGAGCTTGTCGAGACCGTGGTAGGTCTTTGTGCTGTCGTAACGGTCAAACTCGATTTTGAAGCTGTAGCGACCGTTTCCGTAAGAATCCACCTGCGTAAGAGAGGTATTTCCCTTGGCTCTTATCGCAATATTTTTATACGCTTCGCCGTCAATCACCACGGAGCAAGCTCGATATTCCTCGTCCTTGCATTCGGCAATAAAGCCGTCCCAATCATCCATGACGATATCCACGGTGTGAACACTCGCCGTATCAAACAGCCTGCTCTCGTAGCCCATGGAAATATCGGTCTTTTGTACACCGAGTCTGTCGGCGTTCATAAACAGCACCGTCAGCAGAAGTGTAACGGCAAGGACAACACAGCAAATTTTATCAAAATGCTTATGTGTTGACATATCGAACCTCCTCAGCCCATGTATTCGCCGTTATAGCTTACAAGCACGGCACTTCTTACACCGCTCATTTCGGAAACTGCGTTAATAAAATCGGTATTATCGTCCTTGAGACGAATCTCCAAATTCAGCTCGATATTTCCCTTTTGAACTGTTTTACTCTTGACGACACATTTGTTGACACGCTGAGAGAGAAAGTTAAAAGCATCTCTTTCCGCCTCGGAGCTTTCACAGTTAAGAACGACAATATACGGATTGCAATGCGATTTTTTGTTGACGAAAACCATAAGAATAACGCCGATAATCACACTGCCGATTACCGCAAGAGGAATCATTCCCGCCGCAAGAACTATGCCGACGGCTATCGACCAAAACAGGAATGCGATATCGAGAGGTTCTTTTATTGCGGTACGGAAACGCACGATGGAAAGAGCACCGACCATACCGAGAGAAAGAACGACATTGGAGGTCACAGCCAAAATAACAACGGTGGTTATCATTGTCAGAGCAACAAGAGTTGTACCAAAGCTCGAGGAATACATTACTCCCTGATAGGTCTTTTTGTACACAAAGAAAATAAATAAGCCGATGCCGAACGCAAGAGCAAGAGCGACAGCCATATCCGGAAAGCTGACACTTGTAACGTTCTCCAAGAAGCTCGATTTGAAAATATCATTGAATGTCATAATTGTTATCTCCTTATAAGAAAAATATAATCTGATTTAACCGTAGCTGCGGCAAGCGGCATATTTTGAAAATGCACCTACCGAGCAGCTTTCAAGCTGTATAATATCACGCACGATATCGGGGAGAAAATCATCCCACTTGATTTCAAGAATTATCGGTGAAGCACCCGCCGGCACGGTAACGGCATCGGGATTCAGAAAATCCGTAGAGTAAAGACCTGTTCGGATATTGCTGTCTATCGTTATCCTCACGTTTCCGGCAGGAAAAACAAACGCCTCACGGGTATAATCAACAATCGTCTTTGCCCGCAAGCCCCGATTTTTCATCTTCATGCAAAGCTCGCGAACAAGCGGTGCTTCACTTTTTGACAGGACTTTGAAATCGCCGTTCGCCGCGGCTCTCGCTGTTTCTTCGCTGATGACTACACTCTCTTTTGAACACAGACCATTGATTTTACTTTTCTTTTCAAGGCGGATAAATCCCGTATCGGAATTATAATATCGAATGCGGAATTTCTCTCGAATGTTCACTCCGTCGATTTTTTCACGCAGGGCGGTGTCGTTCCAATCATCAAAATAGAGACTTCGTATTTGATATTTGCCGTCTGCGGTGTGCGAATCTCTCCTTGCAACGGCATTTAGCCGCTGTCGCAATGCAACCGCGTCGCCGAAGCTGATTTCGCATTTTATTTCGTGCCGATATTTCATTCAATCACTTCCTTTCATAAAAAAATCCTTTCGTATCACGCTGAAAGCATTTTACGAAAGGAAGATTGAAATAAAATTGAATTTATTGAATTTTCAGTTATTGGGCAGGCGAACCTCAAGCTCCACCTTGCTGTCAAAGCAATTTATGCGAACAGAGCCTTTATGTGCCGTCACTATCGCCTTTGCGATTGCAAGTCCGAGACCGTAATGCTTATCCTCACCGCTCCTTGCCTCGTCCGCACGATAAAATCTTTCAAAAAGATGTTCACGCACCTCTTCGGGTATCTCCTCGCCGTAATTCACCACCGAAAGGCGTAATTCCTTGTGTGCCGCCTCGAGAGATACCGTAACATCTCTGCCCGCTTCACCGTGACTGACGGCGTTATCCGTAAGCACGCAGACAAGTTGTTTTAACTGAGCCTCATTGCCCGTAACAAACAAATTTGGCTCGATTTTTGTAATCAGCTCAAGTCCTTTTTCATATGCAACGCTTTCAAACGGCAAAACCTCTCCTGCAACAAGCCTGCTGAAATCAAGCTGCTGTGTTTGCATTTCAACGCTTTCCGTTCGGGCAAGATCCAAAAGCTGACCCACAAGCAAGCCCATTCTTTCATTCTCATAACGAATATTATCGAGCCATCTGTTTTCCCCTATCTCGCGACTGAGCATTTCCGCATTGGCGTTCACAACGGAAACAGGAGTTTTCAGCTCATGCCCCGCATCGGAAATGAAACGCTTTTGCTTGACATAGCTTTCTTCAAGAGGTCTGACAATTCTTTCGGCAAGAAGCACGGCAAAGAAAAACAGTACAACAAGTGCCGCTCCGCCGAAAATCAGAGTGTAACGAAACAGAGTCATCATATTTTCGCGCATTATGGTATTATCCATAAAGGCAACAAGAATATATCCGCCCTTGTCCGCCATGCAAAACGAAAGATTTTTCAGCGTTCCCGCCGTTTCGCCGTCCCGAATGATATCCAAAGCCATTTGTGTAAGCTCCTCATCGGTATATACCGAGCCTGCATCATTTCCGATTTCGAGAATTTCCCCTTTGTAGGATACCGCAACGGAATAGAATGTTGAGAGCTTAAACTCAGGCAATTCGGAATATCGGTGTGCTCGTCTGTCGGGCATGGGCATCATCGGTGAAAAGGTCGTTTCGGAACGCTTTAACGAATACAGAGCAATATGCTCTTCAAGCATTTCCTTATCGCGGCGTACCGTTTCAAAATAACTTGAAGCGTAAATTATCGCAAGCGTTCCGACCCAAACAATAATCAGGATTGACATTATGGCGGCAACGATTTTGATTTTTGATTTCTTAAACATTGCCGCACCTCAGCTCATAGCCGATACCGCGAACGGCTTTTATTTCTGCTTTTGCACCGACGAACGCCAGCTTTTTGCGTGTAAAGGACATATAGACCTCGACATTGTTGTATTCGGCTTCGTTTTCAAAGCCCCAAATCTTAACGGATAGCTGTTCTCGGGTAAGAATTTGACCGCTGTTTGCAATCAGATATTCGAGAATACGATACTCCTTTTCACTCAGGCGGACACTTTGACCGGTGGCGGTACAATTCAGCGTCATGGTGTTGGCATCAAGGGAAATATCGCCGCTCGCAAGCACTCCGTCGGAAGAGCCGACACTCCTGCGTACAAGTGCCCGCAGTCTTGCAAGCAATTCCTTTGTCATAAAGGGCTTAGTCAAATAGTCGTCCGCTCCGCTGTCAAGCCCCGTAACCTTATCGTCAAGCTCCGATTTTGCGGTAAGCATGAGTATCGGTGTGCGAATCCCCTTTTGCCTTGCTCTCTTTGAAATCTCATAGCCGTTCATATCGGGAAGCATGACATCGAGAATTGCCACATCGTAAATATCGCTTTCAATTGCCGCAAGACCGTCAAGCCCGCTTATATAGTGGTCAACCTCGTATTTTTCGAGTCGCAAAAGCTCACAAAGTGCCTGTGCCATTCTTTTTTCATCCTCAACAAGCAAAAGACGCATATTCTCACCCCTTTATATTATAATCATTATATATTGAACTAAGATTGAAGAAAGACCGGGCAGCCTTCGCCGCTCGGTCATAATTTTATTCAACCTCTCATAAGAGCAACCGACATTGCAAGAAGAATCTGTGCGGGATAGTATGTTGAAAGCTCGAGCGTGACCCAAATATTCTTCCTCTTGACGGGTGTAAAATACAGGAATGAAAGGAAGGTATCGCTCAAGACGAACAAGACCGCACCGACAAAGGCTGAGATGAACGCGGGAGTAGGCTGTTTATACATAAGATAGCCTGCCGCCGCCGCTTGATACAGCAGAGTGCCGTAGTAAAAGGACATGATGATACGCATTTTGCCGTCCGCTTTCATTTTGATAACTCTTATCATGACGAAAGCAAAGAGTG
The DNA here is from genome assembly GCA_964587915.1 of uncultured Clostridium sp. Lineage (GTDB taxonomy): Bacteria > Bacillota > Clostridia > Oscillospirales > Acutalibacteraceae > CAG-177. The sequence continues at coordinate 9,766 of CAZPMK010000034.1, read as the reverse complement.
CTCCGACTGCTCCGATTGCAAGGGGAACGGGACTGAAGCCCGCAGTATGCACAAAGGCAAAAAGATAAAAGACATGACCGATGAGAAAATAAAGCATTCCGAGAACGACGAGGCGGCTCTTAAACTGCGGAGCAACCTCCTTGATTCCGAGTAAAACATCTCCGCAAAAACCGAACATCAACGCAAAACAGACGATGCAGAAATAATATGTATTGTGCGGATTTGCACAGTAGCCTATAATCGCAACGGAAATAAAGCCGAAGCTCGCCATGAATTTGCACAGCATTCCCTCGAAGGATTTATTTTTTCTTCTGAGCAAAACGCAGGAAAGTGCAAACGCAACCGTCAAAACGGCAAGAACGTAACACAGCGGTGACATAGCTTCTCCTTTCAATTCTTAAATGATGCGACAGCCCATCTGCCGCAACGGGAAAAACCGAATTTTTCGTAAAAATCAACCAATGAATCATCACGGCAGAAAAGGAAAACCTCTTTGTCGGAATAAAAATCGGCAAGGGCTTCAACAAGACGGGAAGCGTAGCCTCTGCCACGCATTTCGGGAGAAGTTCCGACTGCACCGAGAAGCACGCTTTTTTGTCCGACAAACAGAGCAAACGCACACGCACACAGCTTGCCGTTTTCACTTATGCTCACCGTTTTTGCCGTTCCTTTATTAAGCCGATTGCAAACATCCGAGGCAAAAGCACCGAAAGTGCCGAGATTAAAGCCGCAACGAAGCAAGAGGTCATAGATATCCCGCATTTCGACATTTTTGTTTTCGGGCAAGGAAATATTTTCTCTGCCTTTTTCAAAATGGACGATAACGGAGGAGTTCTCTGCGGAAAATCCGAGACTGTCAAGCACGCTTTTTTCGCAGACAAGCTCCGTACAGCCGCAAAAGCCGATAAAATCGCGAAGCTCATCTATATCAGCGTCCTTTGTATGACACAAGGTCATGCAGCCGTCCACCTTGGAAAGTGCCGCAGTAGGGATATTTTCAACCGTTTGAACCCAGAAAAGTGCAAAATCACAGCCTGCACCGTAGGTCTTAAAAAGTGCCGTTATCCTTGCAGAAAAAGCATCCGACGGTAAAAAGTCAAGCTCGTTAAAGCTCTCGCAAAGCCTTATCATTTCGCAAGCTCCGTCGCAAGTGCCTTTGCCAATTTGAGACAGCTTTCCGCATCGGAATATTTGATGACACAGCTCGGAGAATGCAAATATCTGCAAGGCACGGAAAGGGTAAGTGATTTCACTCCGCAACGTACCTTGTGAATTGCTCCCGAATTATTGCCGCCCGAAACAAAGGTTTTTACCTGACAGGGTATGCCGTTTTCGGCGGCAACCGCAAAGGCGGTATCAAAGAGTGAACGGTCATAAACCGTGGTTCTGTCCATAAATGAAACAGCAGGGCCCTTGCCGCAAATGCAAACTCTCTTTTCGTCCTTAACGCCCGTGATATCGGCGGCAGTTGTGGTTTCGAGAGCAAGGGCATAGTCGGGGTCAATACCGTATGCGGCGGGACCCGCACCTCTCAAGCCGACTTCCTCTTGAACGCTGAAAGAGAACCAAGTATCGTATTCAAGCTCGCTTCTTATCATTTCAATGAGCACGGCACAGCCCACGCGATCATCGAGAGCCTTTGATTTAAGAAAGCCGTCTCCCATTTCAAATGTTGCACAATCGAACCATGCGGCATCGCCGGGAGCAACGTATTTTTCCGCTTCCTCACGGCTCGAAGCACCGATGTCGATATACAAATCATCGTTTTTGGGCATGGTATCCTCTTCATCCTTTTCAAGCAGATGAATGGGTTTTGCACCGAGAACACCGCTTATGCCGTCCTTGCCGACCTTTACGCTTCTGCCCAAAGCCACTCTCGTATCAACGCCGCCGACCTTTGCAAAACGCAAGCAGCCGTCCGCCGTTATGCCGGTGATTATAAAGCCGACCTCGTCCATATGAGCGTCAAGCATAACCTTTTTATTTGCAGTCTTTTTTCCTTTTTTGAAAACGATTAAACTGCCGAGAGGGTCAACACGGTATTCCGCACAGCCCTCGATTTTTTTGATTATATATTCTCTGACCGCATTTTCACGACCCGAAATGCCCGAAATTGCACTTATTTCTTTAATAAGCTCAAGCATTTGCTTTCCCTCCCTCGGCAATGATATATTCAGCCATAAGTCTCGCCGTTGCTTCTATATCGGCAAGATCGCATACCTCGACGGCGGTGTGCATATTTCTTATCGGCACGGAAAGCAGAGCGGTACGAACGCCCGCACCCGAAATCTGTATTTCATCGCAATCCGTGGAGGTTCGTGAGCCCATAACCTCGGTTTGGAAAGCTATATTTTTCTCTTTTGCAAGACTAACAAGGCGTGTGCTCATTTCATAATCGAGAACGGGAGCGTAGCCGACCATGGTTCCCTTGCCGAGAGAAGCGTATTTTTCGCCGCTGACATCGGGAGCACTTGCAAAGCTGACATCCACGGCTATTGCCTGCTCGGGAGAGGCTTCGAAGGTGCCCGTAGCTGCACCGCCTCCGCCGACCTCCTCCTGAACGGCAAACAAAACATCTATTCGGCAGGAATACTCCTTGCCCTCAAGAAGCTGTAAGCAACGCAGAATGGCGGCAACACCCGCTCTGTCATCAACGGAGGGTGAGCTGATTCTGTTCCCGATAAGCTCAAGGAATTTGCCGTCAAAGGTAATTCTGTCACCTACAGAAACGATTTTTTCCGCTTCCTCCTTGCTGAGTCCTATATCGACGGCGGTTTCTTCAAGACTTCTCGCCTTGCCTTTATCCGCCGCTGAGGAAAGATGCGGGGGCGTTGAAATAATAACACCGTGAATATCCTTTTTGCCGTGAACGGTGACCTCTGCCGCCGCAAGCATTCTGATATCAATTCCGCCACACTTGGTAACCTTCAAAAAACCCTCATCGTCAATCGCCGTAACGATAAGTCCGATTTGGTCTATATGAGCATCAAGAAGTATGTGCGTTCCGCTTGAGCCGATGCTTCCGCATACGCTGCCGAGAGCATTTCTCCTTACGGGCATATACTTTTCGAGCATCCTTGCCGCCGCATCAGCCGCATCCATTTCGTTGCCCGAGGTGCCTTTTGCGGCACAAAGAGCCTTGAGAATCGTTCTTACTTCACTGTAGCTTCCCATAAAAATACCTTCTTTATCAAACGAGCTTTACTCCGCCCTCGGGACGGATGTTAAGAACATAACAGGATTTCTTTCCGAAAACGGCACATATTTTTTCCTTAAATTCATCGAGACACTCAACGGGAACAAAGGCTTGAATCGTGCCTGCAAAGCCGCCGCCGTGAACACGGAACGCACCCTTTCCCGCAAGTATCTCGCTGCAAAGAGCAAGTGCAAGGCTGACGGGCTGAGATGACGGCTTATTGCAAGTGAAAACATTTTGATTGTACATATATGACGAATATCCGCTTTCAATCACCAAAGCCTTGAACGCTTCAAAATCGCCCTTTGAAAGAGCCTGTGCCTGCTTTTCGACACGGTCATTTTCGTTATAGAAATGTATTGCTCTGAGAACGGCTCTGTCTCCGGCTTCCGCTCTTACGGCAGCAATACTTCTTTCAAATTCGTCTCTGTCAACATCGCGAAGAACCTTTTTGCCGAAATGTGCGGCAGCCTTTTCCATTTCACTGCGTACTGCGGCATATTCGCTTGTGAGTCCTGCATGGTCTCCGCCTGTATCAACAATGCAAAGAGCATGACCGCAGGAAGCAAAATCAAAGTCGGTCTTACGGATTATCGGTGAAGCAGGGTCGTTGAAATCTATCTCAACAAAGCCTCCCACGGAGCAAGCCATTTGATCCATGAGTCCGCAGGGCTTGCCGAAATATTCGTTCTCGGCATATTGTGCTATCTGTGCTATTTCAACGGCATCAACCCTGCCGTCATTGTAAAGGTGGTTGAGCATCGTTCCGAGCAAAACCTCAAATGCCGCAGAGGAAGAAAGTCCCGAGCCGGAAAGAACATCGGAGGCGGTAGCGGCATCGAAGCCGCCGACATTGTAGCCTCTCTGCTTAAAGGCGGCACACACGCCTCTTACGAGAGCGGAGGATCTTCCTTTTTCTTTGGGAACGACACCGAGATTCGAGAGGTCAACGACATCCATATCGTAGCCCTCGGATTTAACTCTCACAACATTATCATCATTCTTTGAGGCAATTGCAACGGCATCAAGATTAACTCCCGCCGCAAGAACCTTTCCGTGGTTATGGTCGGTATGATTTCCGCAAACCTCGGTTCTTCCGGGTGCACTGAAAGCGGAAATTTCTCTGTCCGTGCCGAACAGCTTTTCAAACGCCTCGGCAACACGCAGATATCTTTTTTTCTGTGCCGCAATATCCTGCTTCGTATATATTCTCGCAAAAGCCCCGTCATATTCGGCGGTATCGAGCATTTTCTTAAATTCTGTCAAAGCCGTCATAATTATGCTTCCTTTCCTTTTTCCGTTGCTTTATTATTAGCTTTATTTTTCTTTTTCTTCTCCCGTTCGCGGGCATACTCAACGATTTTTTCAACACCTATCCAAACACCGTTCACCGAAAAACAAGACACTCCCGAGAGGAAGCATATTATCATCAGCGGAACAAGGAAGCCCGGAGAAAGCGGGTCAAAAACGTTGCGACCTACGAATGTAAAGGAGAGCAGTCTCGGCATGAAGCCGATTATTGAAAGAAGTACAAACTTCCAATATCCGAAATCAAACGAGCCGTATATATTCGAGAATGTGTTTATCGGCATTCCCGGTATGAGTCTGAGCATTATCAGCAGAGTGGGATTTCCCGTGCCGTCCTGCTGAATCAGCTTTTTAATGATATCCCACTTGCTTATCATTCTCCATGCATTGCCGGCTCCGAAGCGTTTCCCCCAAAAATATCTGATCGTAATCAGCAGGGCGAAGCCGAGAACGTTTACGGGAATTGCCAGATACATCGGCAAAACAACGCCCGTAAGGAAGCAGACCGTAGAGGTGGCATAAATCGGGAAAAACGATTTTACCGCAAAGAGAAGCAAAACCGCACCGATGAATTGCCAGATCTTATCGAGGGAGGCGATGTATTCCTCGATTTCAAGCAACCTTTCGCTCGCCACAACATACCAATGCCACAGCTCCTCATATCGAAGCGAGGCAAGCAGCATGGCGGCGGCAATCGAAAGAGTTATGAGTATCAGTCCTGCAAAAAGCAATATTTTCTTTGGCTTTTTTCTTCTTTCCAACTGAATATTCACCGCAATTCAAAATTTATATACACTGTCCCGACAAGGGCAGAACAAGGCATTATATATATTTTATAATATAATTGACGGCGGGTCAATATGAATTTCGAAAAATTTTAAAAAGTATTTTGCGGGACTATCTATTTTCGTTCTTTTGTGCTATAATATCTGCATATTCGGAGGTGTTAAAATGAAAATAGCCGTACTTGACGGATACACGGAAAACCCCGGCGATCTCTCTTGGGAATGGCTCATGTCTCTCGGAGAAACAAAAATATACGACCGTACTCCCGTGGAGCTGATACCCGAAAGAACCGCAGAATGTGAAATACTCATAACCAACAAAACGCCGCTTCGCAGGAACATTCTCGAAAAGCTGCCGAAGCTCAAATACATCGGCTTGCTGAGCACGGGATATAACGTTGTCGATTGGGAATATTGCAGAAACAGAAATATTCCCGTGTGTAATATTCCGTCCTACAGCACCGCCGCCGTAGCACAGCTCACCTTTGCACTGATTCTCGAGCACACAAATCAAGTTGCGTTGCACAGCGAATCCGTAAAAAGCGGCGAATGGAGTGCCTGTGAGCATTTTTGCTACCGCAAAGCACCCTTGTTTGAGCTTGGCGGAAAAACTCTCGGCATTATAGGCTTCGGAAAAATCGGAAAGGCGGTTGCCGAAATTGCTCTTGCGTTCGGAATGCGTGTGCTTGCAAACACAAATCATCCGGCACCGTTTAAGGGCGTTGAATTTGTTGAACGCGATGAGCTTTTGCATGAGAGCGATTATGTTTCGCTCCACTGTCCGCTGACTCCCGCAACCGAGGGAATGGTGAATGCCGATTTCATTTCTCAAATGAAAAATACCGCTGTTTTCATAAACACGTCGAGAGGTCAGGCGGTGGATGAAAAGTCACTTGCCGATGCCCTGAATTCGGGCAGAATTGCCGGAGCGGGGCTTGACGTTCTTTCAACCGAGCCTCCCGAAAAGGATAACCCCTTGCTCGGAGCACGCAACTGCTTCATCACTCCGCACATAGCATGGGCGGGCTTTGAAACGAGGGCTCGACTCATGGATATCTGCCGCAGTAACCTTGAAGCGTTCCTGTCGGGCGAAGTACAAAACTGCGTATACTAAAAAAATCCGGACTCCGTGCAAATCGGAATCCGGATAATTTTTACAACTTTTCTGTCTGTATCACTTTAAGCATCGTGCCGTCAACGCAAAAGCGAATGTCAAAGCCTGCAAATTCAAGCCCGTAAAGGCGTTGCGGGTCATCCTGATACGCAGGTCTCGGGTCCTGTGCAAGCACGGCAATCGCCGCATTACGCTTATCGGGCGGCAATTTTTCAAGAAGCTCTGCGGGATATTCAACCGTGAGTGTCCCCGATTTTTCATCAAGAGCAAATCCGTTGCTTGCCTCGGGATGGGAATCCACATAGGGCAAATACGGTTTTATGTCGTAAATCGGCGTTCCGTCAAGCAAATCGGCACCCGAAACACGAAGCACCGTGCCGTATTTCTCGGTCTTTTCAACGCCGAGAAGTCTGACACTTGAAAGTCCCACAGGATTCGGTCTGAACGGCGAACGGGTTGCAAAAACGCCCATCCGCTTATTTCCGCCGAGCCTAGGAGGGCGAACCGTCGGCGACCACTCTCTGTCGGAGCATTCGGAAAACTGCCAAAGAAGCCAGATATGCGAATATTCTTCAATCCCTCGAAGTGCCTCGGGATTGCGGTATTCCGGTTCAAAAATAACCGTAGCTTCAAGCTCCTCAACCAAACCGCTTTGACGGGGGATTCCGAATTTTGCCGTAAAGTCGCTGTGTATTCGTGCTATTATCTTAAATTCGTTTTTCACCGTTTCACCTCGATAAATAATCAAAAAAGTCACTAATGTCAAACCGACAAAAGTGACTTTTTCTTTGGAGCTGCTAGGCAGACTCGAACTGCCGACCTCATCCTTACCAAGGATGCGCTCTACCACCTGAGCCATAGCAGCAAATGGCGACCCGGAACGGGCTCGAACCGTCGACCTCTAGCGTGACAGGCTAGCGTTCTAACCAGCTGAACTACCGGGCCTCGGTGTCCACACGGAACGCTAATTATATTAACATAATGTTTTACATTTTGCAAGCCTTTTTTTAAATTTTTTTATTTTTTCGGGATTTTTTCTTCTCACTCCGCAGCATAAAATCCCGTTTTCCCTTTTATATCAAGGAATTCGGGATTTTCAGCGTTATTCATTCACAATATTTATTTGACAGGATTTCATGCTTTCAAGTGCTCTGAGATGGCTTTCGGGCGTAACACCGGCACAGCATGAGGCATCAACCGTGATATCCGTCTCGGGCATAAATGCTTTAATCAGCATGGCATTTGAAATAACACAGATATCCGTGCAAAGTCCCACAAGAGTAACTCCGCTTATCTTTTCGGTATTTTCATCGTAATCCTTCAATCGACGTACAAGCTCGACGGAGCCGAAGGTGGGCTTGTCAACGGGTGATGTCGTCCTGAGTTCATCAAGCTCCGCTCTTATCTTCCAGCCGTGCGTACCCTTTATACAATGCTCAACGGGCAGATTTTTTCCCTCTCGGGTGGAAAGATAATCGGCGGTGTGGGTATCGCGGGTGAAAATGACCTCGCCGCTGAAATTTTTGATTTTTTCAAGCACCGACGGGACAACAGCAACAGCCTCGGGCGTACCGAGAGAGCCGTCAATGAAATCATTTTGCATATCAACAACTATTAAAAATTCCATATTTCCTCCAAAATATTATTATTCATTGTTTTCGCATTGAAAATCTGAGAGAAATGTGATATCATCTATGCGGAGGTTATTTTTATGAACAACGGCTTTTTCGCAATGATATCAAGAATGAAATATATTGACCGCTGGGCTTTGATGCGTAATGAGCAGCGTGAAAATCTCACGGAGCACTCCTTTGAAGTCGCCGTTATTTCTCATGCTCTTGCCGAAATCGGGAATAAACGCTTCGGAAAAAGCATCAATGCAGAACGGGCGGCATTGCTCGGACTGTTCCACGATGCTCCCGAAACTCTCACGGGAGATATGCCGACACCGGTTAAATATTACAATGACGAGGTTCGCAACGCATACAAAACGGTTGAAGCGGAGGCGGCGCAAAGTCTTGTAAATATGCTTCCCGAGGATTTTCGCGGCACCTACGCTCCCCTGCTCATTCCGAACGATGCGGACGTTGCACTTCACAGGATAGTCAAGGCGGCGGACAAAATCAGTGCTTTGATAAAGTGCCTTGAAGAAAAAAAGGCGGGCAACGGTGAATTTAACAGTGCTTATGACGGTACTCTCGAAAGCATCATGGCTATGGATATCCCCGAAGCACGAGTGTTTATCAACGAATTTTTGCCTGCTTATTCAATGACCCTTGACGAGCTGAGAAACTAAATTACAAGCCGAGCAGTTTTCGTGCATTACCGCCGAGGACTGCTTCTTTTTCTTTTTCGTCAAGCTCGAATAAATCAATCAGCTCGATTATTGCCTTGGGCTGATTCCACGGAGAATCGCTTCCAAAAAGAATTTTGTCCGCTCCGTGCTCCGCTATAAGTCTTTTTCCGACACTCGGGGGCACAACGCCGTAACTGTAAGCGGTATCAAGGTACACATTTTTCCCGATAAGATATTTTTCAGTCTCACGCCATGTGCATATTCCGCCGAAATGAGCCGCAACAACGGGTGAATCGCCGAAAACATCAAGCACCCTTGCAAGCCGTTCCGCGGTACAATGAGTGGGTTCGGGCATACCTATATCAAGTCCGCAATGGAAAAGGGTTATCATTCCGAGGGAGGAAATTTTTTCGTATATCGGCAAGAGCCTGTCCTCATCGACATAAAAAGTCTGATTGTCGGGATGAAATTTTACGCCCTTTATGCCGTTTTCCGCAAGGCGTTCAAGCTCATCGAGTGCATCGGGAGCTTCCGGATGAACGCTTCCGAACGGGACTATCCCCTTGACATTGAGAAGAGAAATCGCAAAATCGTTGACATTTTTCTGCTGTCTCGGATTTGTTGCAATGTTGAGCACAACGGAAACATCAACGCCCGCAGCAGCCGCACAGCGGTAAAGACCCGCCGCCGTTCCGTCATGAGCGGGACGAACCATTCCGGAGTTTTTTATCAGCATTCGACAAGCTCTTTCGGCAAGCCAGTCGGGAAAACAATGTGTGTGAAAATCAATTACCATCTTGTTCGCTTCCATAAAAATATTGTGTTTATTTTACACCCGAAGCCCGAACGAGGTCAACAGTATTTTAACCAATTTTGCGTTCTGAATTTAGCACTTTAATTGGTGAAAGCGTACTATTTTAAACAGGTCGAATTTTCACGAAAAATTTTTTACCGAAAACTATTGACTTTTCCGTGAAACCGTGTATAATAGTAGAGCACTCAAAAATAACAGATATCGCGGAGTAGAGCAGTTGGTAGCTCGTCGGGCTCATAACCCGGAGGTCGTA
>CAZPMK010000033.1:0-18558 GCA_964587915.1 uncultured Clostridium sp. | reverse complement strand
AAATACAACATAATGCCGATTATGTAATAAACCGCCTTCGGGCGGGCTTTTTTCTTTATGTTCAAATTATCAGCCGCATTTTTTCCATACGCTTTCGGTGTTCAATTCCGGTTGTCATGATGTATATGCGTGTTGTGTTTATGCTGCTGTGTCCCAAAACGTCGGCTAACTTTGCGATATCCTTTTCCATTTCGTAAAAAACCCGTGCAAAAAGGCGGCGTAAATTATGCGGAAAAACTTTCTTCGGATTGACCCTTGCTTTTTCACACAGGCTCTTCATTTCACGCCAAATGTTAGTGCGGCTTACAGGCTTCCCCGTGCGTGTCACAAAAATCATACCGCTTGAAATTCCGCGTTTTCCTGCATAAGAAAGCAGCTTCTTTTGCAATGCTCTGACAATAAAGACCGAGCGTGTTTTTCCCTTACAATCCACAACAGCCTTGCCGCTTCTTGCCGCTTCTACTGTTATGTATTGCAATTCGCTTATGCGTATACCCGTTGCACATATGGTTTGCAAAATCAGGTTCAGCCGCTCGTTTTTGTTGCTTCTTGCCGCCGCACAAAGTCTTTCATACTCAGCTCTTGACAGCTCTTTTTCCTCGGGACAGTAAATCTGCTTTTGCAATTTTACCGTCTTTACCTTCAGTTCATTCCGTTCTAAAAAGGAAAAAAGACAATTCAAACTTGCGAGCATGGAATTTACGCTTCGTACCGCATATTTTTCCTGCAAGCTCTTTTTGTATCTGATAACGCTCTCTTTTGTAATTTCTTCGTTACCGGTAAATTCGGCAAACGCTTTTACATCACGAACATACTTTTCAACCGTCAATGTACTCCTTTCTTCAAAAATCAGTTTTCCTGCAAAGCCGTCAAGAATCAACGAGCTTAACCCCATTACTTCTACCTCCGAGAAAATCATTAGCAAATTCTGTTTTGTATACTTAAAAGCAAAAAGCCGCCCCAAAAGAGGCGGCTTTGGCAAAATATGGTTTTATGCAAAATTGCAGATTATATTGTCGCCGTCGGCGGTGATATTTACCGATGATATCGGTTTATCTGCACTATTGACGATTCGGGAGGTTATGACATCCTCGACGTTTCGTCTGATGACGTTTCTCAGGTCTCTTGCACCCCTTGTGCCGTCAACGGACTGCTTTGCGATTGCTTCAACCGCCGCTGCATCCCACGACATTGTAATGCCCTTATCGGCAAGCGGAGAGACATATTCTTCAAGCATCAGCACGGCGATTTGCTCGTAATCGTGCTGTGTTAAATCGTTGAAAACGACGACTTCATCAACTCTGCCGATAAATTCGGGGCGGAGAAATTCCGAAAGTGCTTTGAGTGCTTTTTCTTTTGAAGCATCGTTCTTGCTCTTTGCGAAGCCGAGTGCTCCCGAGCCTCTGTTGCTTCCCGCATTGGAGGTCATGATGATAACGGTATTCTCAAAGCTGACATTTCTTCCCTGTGCATCCGTGATTTTTCCCTCATCGAGAATTTGAAGAAGAATATTCATCACGTCGGGGTGGGCTTTTTCTATTTCGTCAAAAAGAACAACCGAATACGGCTTGCGGCGTACCTTTTCGGTGAGCTGACCTGCTTCGTCGTAGCCGACATATCCCGGAGGAGAGCCGATTATTCTCGACACGGAATGCTTCTCCATAAATTCGCTCATATCAAGGCGTATCAAGGTTTCCGGAGTTTCAAACAGCTCATTTGCAAGCAGCTTTACAAGCTCTGTTTTGCCGACACCCGTAGGTCCGACAAAGATGAACGATGCGGGACGGCGGCGCGGATTTATCTGCACTCTGCCCCTGCGAATTGCGGCACTGACAAGCTCTATCGCCTCGTTTTGACCTATGAGCTTTGCTTTCAGATTGCTCTCCATGCCCGCAAGACGGCGTAAATCGCTCTCGATGACCTTGCTTGCAGGAATGCCCGTCCAGAGCTGAATGACCTTGCCGAGATCGTCCTCGGTAACGCGGTTATCCGCCGCAAGCACCTCAAGCTCCTTGGTCTCCTGCTGTTTTTTGAGTATTTCAGCCTTTACCTTGGCTATCTCCTCGTAATCGGATTCGCTCGGAGAATCAACCTCCATAAGCTCCGCTTCACGTTCTTCAAGAGCAGACAGCTCGTCAAGTGCGGTTTCGTAATTACTTATATTCTTATTTCTCAAGTTGGCACAAGTACACGCCTCATCGAGCAAATCTATCGCCTTATCGGGCAAAAATCTGTCGTTGATATATCTTTCCGAAAGAACCACGGCACGCTCAATCAAGGTGTCGCTGACGGTCACGCGGTGGAAATCCTCGTAATAATCCTTTACACCTTTCAGCATTTCAACCGTTTGAGCTATCGACGGCTCCTCCACTCTGATAGGCTGAAGACGGCGTTCGAGAGCGGCATCCTTTTCGATATATTTGCGGTATTCCGTGAACGTGGTCGCACCGATTATCTGAATTTCTCCTCTTGAAAGTGAGGGCTTCAATATATTTGCGGCATTCATCGAGCCCTCGGCATCACCCGTTCCGACAAGAGAATGAACCTCGTCGATAAACAGAATGATATTGCCCTCGCTCTTGACCTCGTCGATAAGTCCCTTTATACGGCTTTCAAACTGACCTCTGAACTGCGTTCCCGCAACAAGAGCAGTCAGGTCGAGCAGATGAATTTCCTTATCTCGGAGCTTTGCGGGCACGTCGCCCGCCGCTATTCTCAATGCAAGTCCCTCCGCTATCGCGGTCTTACCGACACCCGGCTCGCCTATGAGACACGGATTATTCTTTGTTCTTCTGCAAAGAATCTGCACGGCACGGTAAATTTCGTTATCCCTGCCGATGATTCTGTCTATTCTGCCGGCTCTCGCCTTGGCGGTAAGGTCGGTACAATATTGATCAAGGAATTTTCGCTTTTTGGTGGCATCATCCTTGTTCTTTTTGCCCCATTTTTTCTTTTTTTCGGAAGTTGAGGTCTCCTGAGCGGTCTGTTCAGGCAGATTTTCACCGTTCATTTCAGCAAAATTCTGAAGAAACGGCATTGTGCCCGCTCCTCCCGGTTCAAAACCGCCGTCCTCTCCGAACATGGCTTCAAACTGCTCGCTGACATCGTCCAGCTCATCCTCCGAAATGCCCATGCTCTGCATCATCTGCTTGACGGGGCCTATATTCATTTCAAGTGCACATTTAATGCACAAACCCTCTTGGGTGGTTTTTTCACCCTCAACCTTGGTGACGAAAAACATTGCGGGACGCTTTTTGCACCTTGAACATAAGACTTGTTTCATTGTAGTTATCCTTTAACTTATTTTTTTGCTTTTTTCTCTTTATACTGACGGAACACATCGGGCATATAGCTTGCGAAAGCAACAATCGTAAGCAGAACGCTGATGCATACCAAAGCTATCATTACCGCTGACGGAAGAGTAAATACACCGGAGAGTATTCCGATATCGGGGCCGAATGCGATAATAACTATCATTACAAGATAGAATACGAATGTTGCGACCTTGCCGGGCATTTCAGCCGCTCCGGGCTTGAGACCCATGGCTATCATAGCTCCGCCGCCGATAACCATCACGGCTTCTTTAATAAGGAATATGAGGAAAACCCAGCTAAATGCCTTTACGGTTGCATCGGAGCTTCCTCTGAATGTCAAATAGAACATAACGGCTATGGTAATCTGCGTGAGCTTGTCGGCAACGGGGTCAAGGATTTTTCCCAATGCACTTATTTGATTGAAGCGACGGGCAATTTTTCCGTCAAAGAAATCGCTGAGTCCCGAAAGAGCAAGCACGAGCACTGCCCAGCCGTATTTTCCCTGCCAAAACAGCACGGCGAAAATCGGAACCATAACGATACGCAGAAAAGAAAGCAGGTTCGGCACCGTGAGACTGCCCGTAAGATATTCTTTAAGTATTTTTTTCATTGTTTATGCCTCCAACAGCTTAATTAAAAAGTATGCTTTGAACCGTATCGGATATTTTGCTCAGTAGCACAGTATCCGTAACGGCTTTACTTAATTCATTATCGGCGAATACCGACGCAACCGCACTGAGAATCAAGCTCACCACGGCAAGCGTCAATACACCCCTTAATGCTCCTGCAAGTGCACCGAGCGTTTTATCAATACTTCTGATTACAGGGAGCTTTGCCGCAAGTCCGACAACTCTTGCACCGAAGCCGAGAATTGCCTTGCCCAAAGCAAAAATCACAAGGAACGAAACAACGGTTATGAGCGGAAGTATAATGATTTTTTCAGCCGCCGTCACCATTTCAGCCGCCGCATTTCCTACCGATGCTTCGGAAGCGAGCTGACCGACAAGCCCTTCAAGCGAAATACCCGCACTCTCTGCGGCATTTACAACATAATCGGGCAACGAGGCTATCACCGACTGCGTACCGTTGCTCAAATTGGTATTGATAAGCTCCGTAAGCTCCTTAACCAAACCGTCGTGTACGAAATTTTCATTCAGCCACACAGCAAGCGGCTGAGCATATTCTTTTGCTATGATGAGGCTTATTATTGAAACGGCAAAGGAAAGCACGGTTACGGTAAATCCCTTTCGCCTGCCCTCGAATACCGTTGCAACGAATATAATAACAAGCACTGCATCCAAAATTAAAGATAAAGTATCCATATTTCCTCCATAGTACCTTTTCAATATTTGCACAACTGCGAATTTTCAACCGTGTAAACGCAATTTGATGCAAATACAGTCTCGGACGGTTCTTCCTTTGTCTCGAAGCTCCTCCTTTCTTTTCCCGACGAAGAATATTCCGTTGCGGTTTTGCCGCTCACAAGCACAAATCTGCCTGCTCGAACGCCGGTACAATCGGGCTGTTCTGCAACCGTAACGGTGCAGGTGAGCTTGCCGGAGGCGGATATTCTTGCTGCATTGATTTTTGAGCCGCCGCCCTCTTTGTAGCAGATAAGGGTGTTTCCCTTGCTGTCGCTTACGGCGGAAATAAGGCTGTCATCCCCGTATTTCAATTCGAGCAGAATTTCTCCGTTCTTGTTGAATACGACGGCTCTGTTGTCGCACACGGCAATCACCTTGCCGCGTGAACCGCTTATCAGCTTCAAAATCATAGAGTCATCCAAACGGATATCCGCCGCGGGATCGGTCTTTTTTATATCGAATACTATAAAACGTGAATATATTTGTGCATTCTCCGCCCCGACTGCGGAAACGGCAACACGCCGACCGTTCGAGGAAAGAGCCAATGCAGATATGTATTCCTTGGAGCAATTCCAGCGGAACACCTCTTTGTTTCGTTGATTGTAAACGGCAAGCACGCTTTGTGCTTCCTCGGAGGCAAATGAAAATGCCGTTTTTCCGTTTTTGGAAAGTGCCGCGGCGGTTACGGCGGAATCTGCGGTCAGCGTACCAACCTTTTCTGTTTTGCCGCTGAGCATCGCCGTGCTTGAATTGTTTGAATATATCAGTGCCCTGCCGCCTCTTGTTACTATTTTTGCATCGGAAAAATCGAGCGGAGTATCGCTCATTACTCTTGCGGTTGAAGATAAAACCGTCAGCGTTCCGTTGCTTATTACGGCAGGAGAATCCCCGATAAGCTCCAACGATATATCATCCGCTCCCTCAACGGTATACGGGAATCCCGAGCCGTGTGAGAAGATATACGGAATCTGTCGGAATACATCGCTGACATTTGAAACGGCAACCTCTCCGAGCATTTTTGCACTGAGAAAAAGGGCAAAAACGACTACAAGCACCGCAACGGGTATTCTGACCGCACGGTAAATCTTTTTAATCAGCTTTTTATTCTTTTTGCGTTGAAATTTGATTACTTTCTTGTCAGCCACGCTGTTTGCCCTCCCTATATCAATAATTAACCTTGTTGAGATAAAGTCCGTGAGGCGGTGCGGTAAAGCCCGCTCTGTCTCTGTTCTTTGCCGAAATTATATCGCCTATTGAATCTTTTTCTCTCTTTCCGCTTGAAATATCAATGAGAGTGCCGACCATAATACGCACCATGTTGTAAAGAAATCCGTTCGCCTCAACGGTAAAAACCACCATATCGCCGTCCCTCGTAACGCTTGCGTTCGTGACATTGCGAACCGTGGAGGCAACGCTGCTTCCTGCGGCACAAAAGGATGCAAAATCGTATTCTCCGATATACTGCTTTGCTTGACCGTCAAGCATTTCGGCATCGAGAGGATATTTATAATGCAATGAATAATTATACAAAAAAGGATTTTTATTAGGAGAATTCCATATTTTATAGATGTATTCCTTTGAGGTGCAGTCGTATCGGGCATGAAAATCAAAGGGTACTTGCTCGCAATTCGACACGGCTATATCCCTCGGAAGCACCGCATTGAGTGCCGTAACAAGCCTGTCACACGGTATGGTATGCTCCGTTCGCAGATTACAGCAATACATATTGGCGTGTACGCCGGAATCCGTCCTCGAACAGCCGACAATATTATCACGAACACCGCAGATATGCTCAAGGGCATCCTGCAATGCTTGCTGTACGGTGACGGCATTTTCCTGAACCTGCCACCCGTGATACGCCGAGCCGTCAAAGGAAAGCGTCAAAAGAAGATTTCTCATCTGTACTCCTCAGTAAACTCAATTTGTCTTATACAGCCGCAAACGAAGCACGCCGTTTTAGTGCATCGTTCGGCTTATATTACCGCATCGAAGAAATGATTTAATACGAATATTCCGGCAGTTACCGCAACGCAAACCGATGCGGCGGCAAAATCACGGAATGCCGGCTTCATCTGCTTCATTCTCGTTCTGCCCTCTCCGCCCGTATAACAGCGGCAAGTCATGGCAAAGGCAAGCTCATAGGCACGGCGGAAGGAAGAAACCATAAGCGGCACGAAAATCGGCACAAGAGCCTTTGCTCTTTGCAAAACACCGCCCGTTTCAAGGTCGGCTCCTCTCGCCTTCTGCGCATTCATTATTCTGTCGATTTCGTCAATGAGTGTCGGAATAAATCTGAGTGCAAGCGTCATCATCATCGCAAGGGTATGAACCTTTATCTTAAATATTTTAAGCGGTGAGAGCACTCTTTCTATTGCATCGGTGAGCATCGTGGGCGTTGTGGTATAGGTTAAAAGAGAGCTGATAACAACAAGCACAACGATTCTGACCATGGTAAATACAGCGGTATTCACACCCTTTTCGGTTATTGAGAGCTTCCACCATTCAAAATAGGTTCTGCCGCCTTGGGTGTAAAAAATATTCAATATTGCCGTAAAAATAAGAATTATGACTATCGGCTTTAAGCTCTTTAATATCATCTTTGCGGGAACTCTTGAAAGTGCCGCCGCCGCAACGGTAAACAGCACTATCAACGCAAGAGAAAGAAAGCTCTTGCAAAGAAAAATAACAACTATCATTGAAAAGGTCAATATGAGCTTCATTCTCGGGTCAAGTCTGTGGAGAACGGAATTTCCCGAATAGTACTGACCTATCGTAATATCCTTTATCATTCGGCACGCCTCCCCGAAGAAAGACTTTTGAGTATTTGCACGCCCTGCTCCACCGTGTAAACATTGGACGGAACGGGATAACCCTTTGCTCTCAGGCGTGAAAATATTTCGGTTATTTCGGGAACGTTCAAGCCTATTTTGCGTAAATCGTCTCCTCGTGAATAAACCTCGTCAACCGTGCCCTGCATTTCTATTTTCGAATTATTCATGACAATAACTCTGTCCGCAAGGCTCGCTATATCCTCCATGCTGTGTGAAACGATAACTATGGCACTGCCCGTGCGTTTTCTGTAGGTCTCAATAAGCTCAATAAGCTCTTTTCTGCCCTTGGGGTCAAGTCCTGCGGCAGGCTCATCGAATATAAGCACCTCGGGTTCCATCGACATAACGCCCGCTATCGCAACACGCCTTTTTTCGCCGCCCGAAAGGTCAAACGGAGATTTATCCATCTGCTCTTTCTTTACGCCGGCAAGCTCTGCGGCTCTGTATACTCTTTCTTTTATTTCGCTCTCGCTGAGCTTCATGTTTTTCGGACCGAATGCTATATCCTTGAAAACAGTTTCCTCAAACAATTGATATTCGGGATATTGAAAGCAGAGTCCCACCTTGAACCGAGTATTTCGCAAGGTTTCTTTATCCTTCCAAATATCAACGCCGTCCACCAATATTTTACCCTCGTCGGGCTTGAGAAGTCCGTTGAAATGGGAAATCAGGGTGCTTTTGCCCGAGCCTGTGTGTCCGATAATACCCACAAGCTCGCCCTTGTCTATGGTTAAATTTATATCGTTTATTGCGGCGACCTGCTGAACGGTGCCCTTTGAATAATAATGTGTTAAACCTATAGTTTCAATTGCGTGAGTCATTTTGCACCTCCGAGCATGGCGGCGATTTTTTCAACGCATTCGTCAACCGTAAGCACCGAATTTCCAAGCCCGAGTCGGCGGCATAAATCAGTTGACTGCGGAACGTCAAGCCCGCAGCGGCGGACTCTTTCCGTTTGAGAAAACACCTGTGCAGGAGTGCCGTCCATTTCAATTTTACCGCCGTCCATAACGATAACACGGTCGGCAGTTACCGCTTCCTCCATGAAATGCGTGACAAGAACAACTGTTATTCCAAGCTCCCGATTGAGACGGTGAACGGTATTCATTACCTCGGCTCTGCCCATCGGATCGAGCATGGCAGTCGGCTCGTCGAGGACAATACATTCTGTCTGCATGGCAAGCACGCCCGCTATCGCAACACGCTGTTTTTGACCGCCCGAAAGCCTGTGCGGTTCTCTGTGGCGAAGCTCGTACATATTTACGCTTTTGAGTGCATTATCAACTCTTTTTCTTATTTCCGACGGCTCAACTCCGAGATTTTCGGGACCGAACGCAACATCATCCTCAACTATTGTTGCAACGATTTGGTTGTCGGGATTTTGAAAAACCATGCCGACAATTCGCCTGATTTTGTCGTCGTTTTCCTCGGTGCCCGATTCTATTCCTTTTACCGAAACGGTGCCCTTTGTCGGCTCATACACCGCATTGCACAGCTTTGCAAGCGTACTTTTGCCCGAGCCGTTATGACCGAGCACTGCAACAAATTCGCCCTTGTTTATCGTGAGGTTGATATCCGAGAGAGCACTTTGCTGTTTCTCATTTTCATCCTCGCCCTCGTAAACAAAGGTCACGTTATTAAATTCAATAAGTTTTTCGCTCATAGGGAATTTCCTTTTGGTGTAGATTTTACGGTAATTTTTTGCCGCACTTCGGGCAAAATTCAAAATCACGCTGTGTCGCCGCTCCGCAATAGGGACAAAAAGCATTGCCGTCACGGGGCTCGGTACTCTTCATTCGCTCGTATCCGCCGAAGTGCTCGTTGAGCGGGTCGGGCTCCTCGTTTTCGTCCGTTATATCAAACTGAGAATATCTGTTTTTGCCGGTTGCGTTTTTGTAATTATAAACCACGTTCACAACGGCGATAATGATGAATATTATTCCGAACGGTGCCATAATGCCCGCACCGCCCGCTATTGCCATGACGGTCCGGAAAATGTCGAAAGCAACACCGACAACGCCTGTTATACGCTCATCATTGACGGCCCTCTGCCGGGCTTTACGCTTTTCACGGAATCACCTGCTAATTATTTCATCCATACGGCACTTGCACCGCAGGGCAAAATTCTTCCCGCCTTTGAAGATACGGGAATGCCTATTTCATCGCTCGAAACGCTTCCTCCGAGCTTTTTCTGAACGGTCTCGCCCAAAATATATTCCATTACACTCGGTGAAAGACCCGTGGTGTAGGAATTTATCAGCACCATGAGAGACTCCTCGTTCAGCAATTCGGAGCACATTTCAACAAAGGCGTAAACCTCATTTTCGAGCTTCCAAACCTCGCCGCCCGGACCTCTGCCGTATGACGGCGGATCCATGATTATAATATCGTATTTATTGCCCCTGCGTATTTCACGCTGAACAAATTTAATGCAATCGTCAACAAGCCAGCGAACGGGAGCATCCGAAAGTCCGCTTGCTGCGGCGTTCTCCTTTGCCCAAAGAGTCATACCCTTTGAAGCATCAACATGGGTAACGCTTGCTCCCGCATTGAGTGCCGCAACGGTAGCCCCTCCTGTATACGCAAACAGATTGAGCACCTTTACCGGTCTGCCCGCACTGCGAATGACCTGCTCCGTCATTTTCCAATTGACAGCCTGCTCGGGGAAAAGTCCCGTATGCTTAAAGCCCATTGTTTTTATGTTAAAATGCAAATTTTCAAAGCCTATCTGCCATACCGGCGGCATTTTTGAATACACCTGCCAACAGCCTCCGCCCGTGTTTGAACGGTTATAAACGGCGTGCGGCGTTGCCCACAGCTCATGCTCTTTAGGCGTTTTCCATATAACCTGCGGGTCGGGTCTGACAAGAATTATATCTCCCCAGCGTTCGAGCCTTTCGCCGTCCGAGCAATCTATAAGCTCATAATCCTTCCAATTGTTATATGCTCTCATTTATGAATATCCCTTCTCAAACATCCAAAATCTGCTGTCCCGGCATCAAAAGTCCGAGATGTGCATATGCGGCAGGTGTTACGGTTCTTCCCCTCGGAGTACGGCTGAGGAAGCCTATCTGCATAAGATACGGCTCATATACATCCTCTATGGTGACCGCTTCTTCACCTATTGCCGCCGCTATCGTTTCAAGTCCGACGGGGCCGCCGTTGTAATTTTTTATCATGGTTTTGAGAATGAGCCTGTCGATGGAGTCAAGCCCCAGCTCATCAATTTCCATTCGGTCAAGTGCAATGGCGGACGCCTCCTTGGTTATCTCACCGTCACACATTATTTGTGCAAAATCCCTTGACCTCTTGAGAAGCCTGTTTGCAATTCTCGGTGTTCCTCTTGAGCGGGAGGCAATTTCAAGTGCTCCCGACGGGTCGATTTCTATCCCCAGAATACCCGCACTTCTCGTAACTATCTGAGAAAGCTGTTCGGGAGTATAAAGCTCCAAACGAAGCACAACGCCGAAGCGGTCACGCAACGGAGCACTGAGCTGACCTGCTCTCGTTGTAGCACCGACAAGCGTAAAGCGATGCAAATCAAGCCTTATCGAGCGAGCCGACGGGCCCTTTCCTATGATTATGTCGAGCACATTATCCTCCATGGCAGGATAAAGCACCTCTTCAACCGCCCTTGAAAGACGGTGGATTTCATCTATAAACAGTACGTCGCCTTCATTGAGATTGGTAAGCAAGGCGGCAAGGTCTCCCGGCTTTTCGATTGCAGGACCGCTCGTAACTCTGAAATTTACGCCCATCTCGTTGGCAATTATGCCCGCAAGCGTTGTTTTGCCGAGACCCGGGGGGCCGTAGAGCAGAACATGGTCAAGAGGTTCACCCCTTTGCCGTGCCGCTTCTATATATATTGAAAGATTTTCCTTTACCTTATCCTGCCCGATATATTCACCGAGCACCTTGGGACGCAGGGACAATTCAAGGTCGTTATCCTGCTGCTGTGAAAATTCGGGGGCAACTATTCTGTTTTCAAAATCAAAATCCATTTATAATCCCCCTTATATATTCCTTGCAAGCAATTTGAGAGCCTGCTTTATCATTTCCTCCGTTGAAAGAGTACCGTCGAGCTTGCCCACCGCTATACTTGCCTCGGAGCGTGTATATCCGAGCATTACAAGTGCGTTGACCGCATCCTCTCCCGCATAGCTGACCGTTGCCTTTTGAGCCGCCGCAATGTTTCCGAGACTTTCGGAGCTTGTTGCAAAAGCATCCAGCTTGCCTTTAAGCTCGAGCACTATTCTCTGTGCAATCTTCGGGCCTACCCCCTGTGCCGCCGTTATCGCCTTAACATCCCCGCCCGCAACGCTGACAGCAAGCATATCGGGCGTAAGAGCGGACAAAATTGCAAGCCCCGCTTTCGGACCTACACCCGTAACACCGGTAAGCATTTTGAAGCAGTCAAGCTCATTCTTTGTTGCAAAGCCGAAAAGGTCAAGTGCATCCTCTCGCACGTTCAAATGCGTAAAAAGCGTTTGTACCTCTCCGACGGGAGCACATTCTCTGAGAGTATTGGTGGTTGTAAAAAGTCTGAACGCAACTCCGCCGCAGTCAAGTGCAATGCTGTTTTCATCGGTAAACACTACCGAACCTGTAAGGCTGTAAAACATACTTTTCTCCTTTGGATGAATCATCTTCCGAGTCTGCCGATGAGGGAACCTGCACTGTGACAATGACATATAGCCATCGCCAAGGCGTCCGCAGCATCATCGGGCTTCGGTATTTTTTCCAAATTCAGCATGATGCGTGTCATTTCCTGCACCTGCTTTTTTTCGGCTCTGCCGTAGCCTACAACGCTCTGTTTAACCTGAAGCGGTGTGTATTCAAATATCGGAATACTGTTCTTTTGTGCCGCCAGAACAAGTGCTCCCCTCGCCTGTGCAACGTCTATCGCCGTCTTTTGATTGGTGTTGAAAAACAGCTTTTCTATCGCCATTGCTTCGGGCTGAAACCTTTTCATCAAGGCATCCGCTTCATCATATATTTTTTCTATTCGCTCATTAAACGGCGTGTGTGCCTCGGTTGTTATCGCACCGTAGGTCAGCATTGTGAAGTGATTGCTTTTATATTCAACCACTCCGCAGCCCACTATGGCGTAGCCGGGGTCAATGCCTAAAACTATCATTTCTTATTTGACTCTCTTTCACGCACTACCATTCTTGTCGGCGTACCCTCGAGACCGAAAACCTCTCTGATTCTGTTGTCAAGATAACGCTGATAGCTGTAGTGGAACAGCTCTGCATCATTGACAAAGCATACAAATGTCGGCGGACGGGTGGAAGCCTGCGTCATGTAGTATATTTTGAGTCTCCTGCCCTTGTCGGTAGGCGGCTGAACTCTCGCCGTGGCATCGGCAAGAACATCGTTGAGCTTTCCTGTGGAAATTCTCATGGCATTCTGCGTATCGACAAATTTTATCAGCTCGAAAAGCCTGTCAAGTCTTATCTTCTCTTTTGCGGAAATAAAAATTATCGGAGCATAGGACATGAACGCAAAATCCTTCATCAGCTTTTTACGCTGTGTATCCATGGTTTTTCCGTCCTTTTCAACGGCATCCCACTTGTTGACCGCAATTATACAGCCCTTGCCCATTTCGTGAGCAATACCCGCAACCTTGGAATCCTGCTCGGTAAAGCCCTCGGTTGCATCAATCATGATAACGCAAACCTGTGCTCTCTCAACCGCCATTCTTGCACGGATTATTGAATATTTTTCTATTTGGTCATATACACGACTCTTTCGCCTCAAGCCCGCCGTATCGATAAAAACAAATTTGCCGTATTCGTTTTCAACAAGTGAATCCGTTGCATCGCGGGTAGTACCCGCAATATCGGAAACTATCATTCTTTCTTCGCCGAGAACGGCGTTGACAAGGGAAGATTTTCCTACATTCGGCTTGCCGATTACGGCAACCTTGATGTATTCGTCCTCTTCCTCGCCGCTTGCTTCTTCTTCGGGAAGATACTTCAGCACCTCATCAAGTAAATCACCCGTACCGTGACCGTGAACCGATGAAACCGCTATCGGGTCGCCGAGTCCGAGATTGTAAAATTCGTAAAAATCAGTAGGAAGCTCACCCACCGTATCGCACTTGTTTACACAAAGAACAACGGGCTTACCGCTCTTTCGGAGCATCGCTGCAACCTCTTCATCCGTTGCAACAACGCCCGAACGGATATCGGTAACAAGGACGATAACATCCGCACTGTCAACCGCAAGCTGTGCTTGCCGTCTCATCTGCTTGAGAATAACATCCTCGGAATTCGGTTCAATACCGCCGGTATCTATGAGCAAAAAGTGTCTGTTCAACCATTCGCAATCGCCGTAAATTCTGTCTCTTGTAACGCCCGGAGTGTCGTCAACTATTGAAAGACGAGCACCGACGAGCTTATTAAAAAGTGTCGATTTGCCGACATTCGGTCTGCCGACTATCGCAACAACGTTTCCCGCCATTTAATTACCTCCTGTCATTGCAAGCAGAAGCTCCTCGCCGCTGCCGCCGTTTTGAGTTATCCTTACACCGAGCCGCTTTGAAAGCTGTTCGGGTGTCATATCGTCAAGGAACATATCACCCTCGTTGCGTAAGCAGTTCGGCGGAATGATAAGCTCCTCGCCGAGCTCTCCCGCCCTCTCTGCCGCATACGCTATATCTTCTCCGCAAAGCAAGCCCGACACCGTTATCATACTGCCGAAAAGCCTGTTTTCCGCTCTTATTACCTTGAGAGAAAGTCCGCCGATATGCCGCATTGCCGCCTCGGCAAGCTCCTTTATCAGAGGATATGCCGCCGCTCCCGTTACAAGTGAAGCGGTGCGTTTTACTTCCTTTTTAGGATATTCGTCAAGTGCCTGCATAAATTCTTCTCGCAAAAGTGCCCACATACCGACACCGTTTTCAAGCTGCGGAAATCCGTTATAATACTCGGTCGGAGGGATTTTTCTCTCCGCCTTGATGTAAAATTCATCTGCCGCATACGCTATCGTTTCGCCGTGCACACGCTTAAATTCTGCATTGCAACGGTCGATTATATCTATTACCTCGCTCGCCGTCTTTGGATTATACGGCTCGATTTTCGCAAGACCCTCTCTGTGGTCGGAAAGCCCCACCGGAACCGCCGCTATGCTTTTCACCGACGGATAGAGCTTAAACAGCTCTTTAAGGCTGTGCTCGAGAGCCTCTCCGTCATTGATTCCGGGGCAAAGAACAAGCTGTGTATTCATCGCAACGCCCGCCTCTGCAAAGCGGTCAAGATATTTGAGTGATTCTCCCGCATGAGGATTTTTCATCATCTTCACTCTCAAATCGGGATTCATCGTGTGAACCGAAACATTCACGGGGCTTATGTGCATATCTATTATCCGCTGAACCTCGGCATCGCTGAGATTGGTCAGAGTGATGTAATTTCCGAAAAGAAATGAAAGCCGTGAATCATCGTCCTTGAAGTAGAGACTGTCACGCAAGCCCTTGGGAAGCTGATCAATAAAGCAAAAAATACACTTGTTTTTGCATGAATGCTGTTTGTCCATGAGGTATGTTTCAAATTCAAGCCCGATATCCTCAAATTCATCCTTGCGTATCAAAATGAGCTTTGAGCCGCTCACACCGTGAAGAAGCATACGCAACTTCGTATCATTCAAATAGAAGCGGTAATCGAGAACGTCGTTTATCTCTTTTCCGTTTATGCTGACAAGCACATCGCCCGCCTTTATTCTCTTTCTTTCGGCAATGCTGCCCGCCGTCACACCCGATATTTTTACCGACATTCTCTCACCTGCCCATACTACTCGATTTTATTATTCATTGTATTATTCAGTATATTATAACATATCATGCAACAAAATAACAGTAAAATCTTTGTTAATAATTAAAATATTTTTATTTTTTATTTATATATATCAAAAATCAGCCCCTACAAGAGTAAAAATGCTCTTTGCAAAGACTGATTTTTTCTAAATGCTAATTATTAAGTTCGATTTTTGCGTTGTTGTCGGGATATTCCTTATCAGCACCCACGGTATCGAGAATCATTTTTTTCAAATCAACCGTTCTTTCGTCCGACGACAGCTTCTTGCTGACCTTTTTCAGAATGAAGTTAAATCTGCCAAGTGCTTTTTCAATCGCATCATAGAGCGGTGTTCCCGCCTTGTAAGGGCTGTCACCCTCGAAAATCGAAAGTCCGACGCGTCCGACAACATCAATGAGCTTTTCGTTTTTCAAAGATTTATCTATGCGGATGAACAGGATTTTCGCAACCGTTCCCAAACGAATCGAGCGGAATATTTTTCCCGCAAGCTCTTTCGGCTTTGAGCCTGAGAGCAAGCCGTTAATCCTGTTTATTATCGCTTGCTCGCCCTGCCTGTTAAAAAATTCTTCAGCAGTCAAGCCGTTCATTTCTCCGCCGAAATCTCCCGTGGGAACACTCTCAACGGTAAGCACGGAATTTTCATCTATCGTAACCTTTCTGTATTTCGCCGGACTTCCGACAAGTACGCTTGTACAAATGTCAACCAAACGGTTACCGTTCGGAGACTCAAAGGTGTTGATGCTTTGAATGTGCATATGTCCCGTAAAGGCGACAGGCACCCCGTTATCCGCAAGAAAAGCCGCCGTATCACGCCAATTTTTCACCTTAGCATCGCCCACCAAATCGAAAATCGGCACACTCGGTATAATGGGATAATGGCATATTGCAAACACGAATGCATTATCGGCTTTCGCCCTGTCGAGCTGATTTTTTGCCCATTCGGTGAGGCGTTCATCTATTGTCCCCTTGGCATTTGCAGGGCTGTCGCAGTTGAGAGCAAGCATCCTAACGCCCTCGGATATTTCCGCGATGTAAGAATTTGTCGGCTCGTCAACGGCAAGAGCCTGACCTATGCCGAAGTCACGGTACAATTCATACAGCTCGCCAAAATCCGTACCCTCAACCGTTACGCAATCGTCACCTCTGTATGCACGGGGATTTTCGTTGTAATCGTGTCCTGCCGTTATAACAAAAACCTTTTTTCCTGCGGCTTTCAGCACTTCAAGCTCCTTAATAAAGCTCAAATGACTTTCCTTTTCACCGTTTTTTGTAAGGTCGCCCGGAATGATGACCGTGTCAATTTCCTTATCCCGTGCGATGCGTTCAAAAACTGAATGAACTATCGCACTGCTCTCTTTGAGAAAATACAATTCTCTTTCCATATAATCATCAAGGCTTTTGCCGTAAGCACCGAGAGACGGCTCAAAATAATGCGTATCCGTAACAAGCCAAAAAGTCGTGCGTTTCATGACATCACTCCCAAATTAACGATAAGTCCGTAAACAAAATCATTGTATCAATCAGTCAACGGTTTGTCAACCGAAATGAGCGGAAATTCTGTTCAAAATTTATATGAAGCAATGTAAACCTTATGCTTAACCGTAAATTCTTCGGGATAATCAAGGAGCATTTTGCGGTGCTTGTCGCCCCATTTTGCAAGAGTTTTTTCATCCATTGATGCCATTGTTCCTCTGCAAGCACACATTCTTCCGTGCCAGCTCTCCCGTGTAAATGGTATTTGACATTCAAAAATATCCAATTCCCCGTTCTCGAACGGATGATTGTACATATCTCTTGAACCGGACGCACCGGGAGTCCAATTCCTGTTCATCTTTTTAACAAGCATATGCGAACGCTTTGCAAGTTCATCATCAAGCGTATAGCTCATATAAATTTTCACAAAAACGCCGTTCGGCTTTATCAGCCGCTTAATTTCCGAAATTATTTTTTCTCTGTCGAAATACCAAAAGCATTGTGCCGCCGTAATGCAATTAAAGCTGTTATCTTCAAAGGGCGTTTTTTCTGCGGAACAGGCAAAAAAATTCGCATTTTTCACCTCTCGTTCGTCAGCAAGCTGTTTTGCCGCATCAATTTGCTCGCTCGAAATATCAACACCGATAATATCCGCACCAAATTCATACATATTCAGCGGAAGGACGCCCGTACCCGTGCCCAAATCGAGCCATCTTTCATTCTTATGACCTACTCCGAGGGAATAAAGACGCTCATATAATTCTTTTGGGTAAATATCGCGATATTTTGCATATTCCGAAGCAGTTTTTCCGAAATCAAAGGCGTTTCCGTTATCAATATTCTTAAAAATCATATCATTCAAACTCCAATCTGTATCTTTTTGATTTGAAAATTCTCGTACCGTCAAATGTTGTATATTCGCTGTCAGCATAATACTTCAAGCCGCACTTTTCAATAACTCTGCCCGAAGCAATGTTGTCAATTGCGTGTTCGGCAACAATTTTATTTACGCCGCATTCGTTATGGGCAAACTCAATCATTTTCTTTGTCGCCTCGGTTGTGTAGCCTTGGTTCCAATAATCAAAGGCTATGTTGTAACCGAAACCCCATGCATCTTTTTCCTTTGCATCGGGACCGATACCGCCTGTGCCGATTAAGATATTGTTCTTTTTGAGCACGAATCCCCAATTAAATTCGTTACCGCTCGGAATAATCTCATTCAGCCACTCAAAAGCCTCATCAATGCTTTGATAAAGGCTGTACCTCATAAAGCGGTTGACTCGTTCGTCACTTGCCCACGAAAACACCGACTGTGCATCATTCTCCGTGAGTGGGCGTAATATCAATCTATCGGTTTCAAGTACGGGAGTGCTTTTATAAAAGCCATTTTGCTCTATTTTCTCAATATAATTCATTTCTGTCATTCCCTTCCATATGTAATAAGCGGCTGCTTTATATGAAAATAACCGATGTAAGCATTTTGCAAGCCTACACCGGTTATCATTATATACAAATTACCTTTGCAAAAATGAATACAGGAAGACAGACCCGGACCGCAAATCATAATCTTGCTGTACAAGCGACTGCATATCCATTTCATTTGCAAAAATTCTCAAATCAAAAACTCCAAATATTTTTTACAATAATAACACAAATGAAAACAGAATGTCAAGAAAAAATAAAACCGCCTCTATTGAGACGGTTAAAGTGCATTTAATCTTGCACCCAAAAAACTGAACAAAGGTGGAAAAGCAAAGGAAAA
>CAZPMK010000032.1:0-18627 GCA_964587915.1 uncultured Clostridium sp. | reverse complement strand
GCATATGATTCTGCGAACGGCGAAAACCATCCGTCAGTCGTTCGGTGCCCCGTAATCATCATGCTAAAAATATTGAAGGAGAAGACAAAATGGATCTAAGCAGCATTATTTCAAAGAAGAAAACCTACGCAAAGTACATGCATCGAGAAATCACTCACATATGCAGAGATTTCGAGAAAAGAGACCCCGGCTCAAAGGGTGAAGAACAGGCTTGCAACTACATGGCAAACGTTCTCAAAAAGGACTGCGGCTGTGACCGTGCCGACGTTGAATCGTTTGAGGAGCATCCCGGTTCGTTCTTCGGCTGGATTTATATAACCATGACAAGCGTGCTTCTTGCGATCGCTCTATTATTTATCGGTGCCCCCGTAGTTTCCGCCGTACTTATTGTTTTCGGATTTTTCGTGGCATTTATGCAATTCGGTGCATACGCCAAATTCGTTGACTTTCTTTTCCCCAAAAAGACGGGTCACAACGTAACGGCAATAAAGAAGTGTACGGGCGAGGTAAAACGCCGCATCATCTTCAACGGTCACCCCGATGCAGCATGGGAATGGCCCGTAAATTATAAGCTCGGCGGTGTCGGCTTTGAAGCTCATGCAATAATTGTTGTTATCGGTGCTCTCTACTATCTTGTACTTTCGATAATCGCCTGTGCAAAATTCGGCGTCATATCCAAAATCACCGATAACTCCCATACTCTCACCACCTGTGCTCTTGTCGGTCTTGTTTTCATTCCGTTCATGATTGGTCTTTATTTCATGTGGAACAAGCACAGAATCGTTGACGGTGCCAACAACAACCTTTCCGGCTGCTATATGGGTATTGCGATACTCAAGGCTTTGCAGGATCAGGGAATCGAATTTGAAAATACAGAAATCGGCGTAATTCTTTCCGGCTCCGAGGAAGCGGGTCTGCGCGGCTCAAAGGCTTGGTGCGAGGCTCACAAGGGAGAATTTGACGATGTTCCCACTTTCATTTATTCCTACGATACCATTCACGACCCGAAACAGCTCATGGCGAATTACCGCGACCTCAACGGTACGGTAAAAACCGACAAAGAGGTTTCCGATTTGTTCATGGAAGCCGCCGAGGAGCTTGGAATATTCTGCAAAAAGGGCTGGATTCCCCCGCTCGGCGGTGCAACCGATTCAGCCGCATTCGCACAGGCAGGCTTCAGAGCAACGGGCATTACGGGTCTTAACCACAAGCTCGAGGATTACTACCACACCCGCAGAGATACATATAACAACATGAATCTCGAGGGTCTTGCAGACTGCTTTGCCGTCAGCGTTAAGGTTCTTGAAAAATTCGACGAGGGTGCAAAGCAGTAACATAACAGCATAATATTAACCGCCGCAATCGGAAAAGCAACCGACTGCGGCGGGTTTTTTATATCGGGAATGTTTTAGTCAAATGCCTTGAGAGTCTGTGCATTGCTCGACTGCATGAACTGCGGATATTTCGGGTTGACACCGGCGTAGAAATCGCCCTGTGCCGTCAAGAGCCAAATGAAGAAGTCGTTGTAATCAGTACCGTAGGAGCAGGACACATGGGGTGCATTCTTAATTATATATGTATGGTCGGGGAAAAGTGCCGTTGAGAGGTCAACCGCTCTGTCGGGAGAAAGATACTTTGCATTTCTCGGCGTATAGTCATCACCGAGAGTCTCGCCGTATTTTGCAACCGTTGCATATCCCGACATCTGATATGTTTCGAGAACTCCGTCTCCCGTAAAATCCGCATTTTTGTAAGCGGGAACAACAGGAGAATCATAGGCACAGACTACGGCGATTTTAACGCCGTCAGCCATCATGCTTTTCAGGAGAGCATCGCGGTTATTCATCATATTTTGAAGAGCCTGAGCCTTTTTGATGAAAGCGGCGTTTTCTTCCATAGTATCACCAAACATATAGTTTATCGCTTCGTCAAAATCCTCGGGCTGTACAAGTCCCCAGAGAGTCAGCATATGTCCGAAAACAGGGGTCAAAACCTTTTCATAGATTTCATCCTGATAATTTTCCAAAACAAAGTCAGTGAGCTTCGTTACGGCTGAAAAAGCGCCGACGGCTTTAAGGGATTTTATAAGAAGCGAAAGTGCTTTATTGTCCGAGGTTAAATTGTTGAGGAAATTGTAAAGATTCTCTGCTGTAATATCAATTTTGCCGCAAAGCAAATCGGAAGCGACCTGTGCTCCGCAGAAAGTCGAGGACATAAACAAACAGCGTTCCACCTTGTCGTAGCCGTATTTTGTGAGATACGCAACCGTCATGATGCCGCCCATGCTTGAACAGACCATCTTGACCTTATCGTGTCCCGTTTCTCTGAGAGCGGTATTGACAAGCTCATTGATTTCATCGGCAACCTCAAGAGGGTTCGCACGCCAATCGTAGTTTAGATAATATGTATGACCTGCGGGAAGCTGTTCAATGCAGGCTCTTGCCATTCCGGTTTCATTGGCACCGCCATTAACCAGACCATTGTAATTCTCTGCACTTTGAGGGTATTTTTTATATCCGACATTGTACTTTGAAGAACCGTCAATGTTCATTGCATAGCCGTCAAGAAGATAATTTGCGTAATCAATGATTTCATCAATCGCAGGGTCGGTGCTGAAATTCAGAATGCCCTTAACAACGGCTCTTGTCAGGCAACCGAGAATATCGGACACCTTGATTTCTGCAAGTGCCGAACGCTGATTTTCGGTACCGTAATCAACATAAAGCCCTGTAAAATCCATTCCTCTGACAATGACGACCGGAAGCTCGTTGCACTCCCCCGCTTCCTGAACGGAATGTGCAAACGCCGGAACAACGGTACTGAGAGGCAGCATCAATGCGAGCAGAATGCTCAAAAACTTTTTCATTTATATCTCTTCCTTTCGTGCGAACCGTCGTTCGCCTTATTTCGCCGAATATTTTAGCACAATATACATAAAAAGGCAAATAAAATATTGCGTTTTTTCACCGAAAAGTCAAAACTTTTAAATAAATTTTAATTCGTATGCGTTTTTTCACTTTACAAATCGAAAAAGTTTTGGTATAATTATTAAAAAATTACGGAGGCATCACAATGAAAAAAGTGCAAAAATTCCTCGCCGTAATCCTTGCGGCGGCAATGCTTTTCTCGCTTGCTCCGTGTGCATTTGCACAGGGTGAGCGTGCGGCAGACATTGACTACACCATCAACAATCCTTACGCCGGAGTTGACTTTAATACATACAAGCAGTATAAAGCCGACCTCCATTCACACACCCTTTTCAGTGACGGCAGCAACACTCTTCCCGAAATGGTTGAGCGTCACTATGAGCTTGGCTTCGACATTATGGCAATAACCGATCACGGCTCAGTAAGCTACGGCTTTACGGAGCAGGACCATTGGGATGTCATGAAGCTCGTCAGCCTTATCAGAAAGGGCAAAATCAGCTCCGATCTTCTCAGTGAAAACGGTACTGCGGCAAACGGCAAGGCTTATACCGTATTCAAACAGAACGGCGATGAATACTATCAGCAGGCGAACGATCGCACCATGATGCGTGTTCCCTACGGTGTTGAAAACAATCCTACCTCTTTCAACAATGCCCATGTAAACTCTTGGTTTGTTGATTACGGTCACAAGGTTATCGGCGGCACAAGCAATTATGAGCGTCCGATAAAGAATGTTGACATCCTCGGCGGTCTTTCCGTCATCAACCATCCCGGTGAGTACAGCAATGCACGTGATGAGGTTTTCACTGCAGATGCTTACAACATGGAGGATTCCGCATACAATTACAAAATCAATAAGTTCGCTCATCTTCTCAGAACATACGGCACTTGCATAGGCATTGACATTAACAGCAAGGGCGACAGCAGAACCCGCTTCGACAGAAAGCTCTGGGATATTCTCCTTCAAAAGATAGTTCCCACCGGCAGAAACGTATTGGCGATTGCCTCCACCGATGCACATAATCTTGATATCGTTGATTCCGGATACGTTCTTGCTCTCATGCCCGAAAAGACCTCTGCCGCTCTCAAAAAGTCACTTGAAAACGGTGCTTTCTTCGCGGCAAGCAAATATGTCGGCAACTATGATGAGCTTCTTCAATACTACAATGAGCTTGTTGAAATCGAGGAAAGCAACCTTTCCGATTTCACCGTTATGCTCGGCGAAATGGTAACAAAGATTAAGTCCGAGCTTGACGCCGGCAAGCAGGGCACCCGCTTTAAGGCGGCTGAGGGCACCGTTGCTCCCAAGGTAACCAACGTTACCGTTGATGACACAAACGATACCATAACCGTTGATGTTGAGAATGCGGCTGTTATCCATTGGATTGCAAACGGCAAGGTTATCCATGTCGGCAATTCCATCGACCTTGATGATTTCTCGGATGAAATCGGCAGCTACGTAAGAGCCGAAGCATTCGGTGAGGGCGGCGTTATCTATGTTGAGCCCTTTACGCTTGAATACGACGGTGCTCCCGAAGCTGAGGATGAGGGCAATTTCTTTGATTGGGGCGGAATCGTTTCTCTTATCTGCGATACTCCCGTTAAACTCCTTGAAATAATCCTTCCTCTCGGACTTATTTTCAAAATAGCAGGTAAATAAAAGTTTTCAGGTGCCGCCGTGCTTTATGCCGACGGCACTTTTAAAAATTGAAAGGATAATATGGAAAATCAAAAACCCATTGTTGAGCTTGAGCTCTATTTGATACGCCACGGTCAAAGCGAGGGAAATCTCGAACGCGACAACAGCAAATTAACTCTCAAAGAAGCGAACGATCCGTACCTCACCGAAAAGGGACTTTATCAAGCCGAGAAGCTCGGTGAAGCACTTTCGGGGATCGACTTTGATGCCGTATATTCAAGTGCATTGCTCAGAGCCGTACAAACCGCTGCTGAAACGGTGAAACGGCAGTCCGCGGAAAAGCCGCTGTATATCCTGCCGCTTCTCACGGAGGTCAGCATAGAAAAGGAATACGACGGTGCGGGAATGCGTGAAATCACGGAAATATGCCCGTCGGCAAGGCTTGCATTCGGAGTTGACGAAAGCTCTCCCCTTGTTTATCACAATGAATATGAGGACGAGGCGGGAATGTTCGCAAGAGCCGAGGAAGCAATTCGGTATTTCCGCTCTCTGTATAAAAGCGGTGAAAAAATTGCGGTTGTCAACCATGCGGCATTCATGACCTTTGCCGTGTTTCACATTATGGGCTTCAAAAAAGCTCCGGTATTCGATATCGACTTTAAAAACACCGCCGTAACAAAGGTTATATTTTACAAGCACGGCACGAATAAATACGGCGATATCGTCTTTGAATACATAAACAGCACAAAACACCTTACCGAAAGCTACTGATTACTCACATTTCCGATAAAAAATTTATTTTTTCAATTACGGTGTTGAATTTATACGCATAAAATGCTACAATTAAATGAAAAATTCGGGACGGCTTTTGATACCGTACCGACGCTCATTCTTTCACTATAATATTGAAAGGCTGGAATTCAAAAATGGATTACAAAATGAATCTTACCCAAGAAGAGCTTGACATTCTCAACGGCTCCAAGGGCGAAGCAATGGCAAAGGTTATGAAAACTCTTGTCATGTACGGTGATGCCTTCGGTGCGACCAAAATGGTTCCCGTTGAAAGCAAGATGGGTCATCTTGTTACGAGCTTCGGTCTCAAGGTCATGAAGCCCGTCTACGGTCTTATGGATCAGCTCATCGAGGGCGGCGCACTTTCTTCTCAGAAATTCTCCGTTGACCCGAAGCCCCTTGATCCCAAGGTGCCCGCAAACTTCCTCCAGAAGCTCGTTTTCAACAAATTTATGTACAGCATGCAGGACAGCTACGATGCACAGCTCAAAAAGCTCGGTCTTGTTGACAGCAAGTCATACACCTGCACCTGCTACATGGACGAAGTAGGCAACATTCCCAAGAAAGGCGAGGTTCTTTCATGGGCTGAGTCCTCTGCGGTTGTTTATGCGAACTCCGTTCTCGGTGCTCGCTGCAACAGAAACTCCGGTATCATTGAGCTTTTCGGTTCAATCGTAGGCAAGGTTCCCTATTTCGGACTTGTTACCGATGAGGGAAGAAAAGCAACATGGATTGTTGAAGTCAAGACAACCAAGAAGCCCGAAGCACAGATTCTCGGCTCCGCCATCGGCATGAAGGTCATGGAGGATGTTCCGTTCATCAAGGGACTTGACAAGTGGATTGGTACGGAGCTTGACGGCGACACTAAAGCGTATCTTAAAGATTTCGGTGCCGCAACCGCTTCAAACGGTGCCGTTGGTCTTTACCATGTTCAGAACCTCACTCCCGAGGCTGTTGAACTCGGCGAAAGCCTCATTGCTGAAAATGCAAAGGTTTACGTTATCGACGATGCCGAGCTTGAAAGAGTCAAGGCAAGCTACCCCATCATGTGGAAGGATAAGAACGCTGTTCCGAAGCTCTGCTTTGTCGGCTGTCCTCACCTCTCCCATGCACAGCTCATTGAGTGGACCGATAATGTTGTTGCAGGTCTTAAAAAGAACGGCTTGAAGAAAGTTTCGATTCCCACCGTATTCACCGCCGCTCCCGCAGTTGTCGAAGCATTCAACAAGACCCCGAATGCTGCAAAGCTCAAGGCAACGGGCGTTATCCTCAGCGACATTTGCCCGCTGATGTACATGAACAATCCTCTTTGCAAGAAGATGCCCGTCATCACCAATTCAAACAAGCTCAGAACATACACAACCTCCCGCTACTATACAAGTGCGGAGATTCTTGACATAATCACAAAGGAGGCAAAGTAAAATGAAACAGTTTAAAGGACGCCCCGTAGTAGCAGGCTCATGCACTGCAACGGCTCTCGTTTCCCACGGCGGATTCAACACCCTTGCTTCCTTGCAGAACGCTCTTCAGTTCGGTGACAAGACCGCAAAGTGCGGCGACCAGAACAACCCCGATTTGTTCGGCAAGCCCATGGTTGGCACGGCTCTCTGCCTGCCTCAGACCATCGGTTCAACAACCGGCGGCATGGTTCTCTACTGTGCAAAGGTAATGAACAGAAATCCTGCTTGTATGCTTTTCTCGGAGCACATCGACTCCCTCGCCTGTGCCGGTGCGGTTCTTGCCGCAGTATGGACCGACGAGCCGATGGTAACGGTTGACTGCCTCGGTCAGGAATTTCTTGACTATGTTAAGGAAGGCATGAAAATCACCGTTTCTCCCGACGGAACCGTAACGGTTGAATAATTGTTTCCAAAAACAAGCCTCGATTTGCTCTTGCATTTCGGGGCTTTATCTGTTTGTAATTTGCAAAATCGAACGATTTTTTTGAATAATCTCTCTGCAAAATTCAACAAATATCTTGAAATCCTTTCAAAATTGTACTATTATGATAACGGAATGACGGTTTTCGTCTTTCAAATTAAAAAAATACGGAGGTTCAAATGAAAAAGATACTCGCTTTAATTCTCGCACTCACCCTTACCCTCGGAGCCTGTCTGGCACTCAGCTCCTGCGGCGATGATGACAGTGCCGTTACAACCGCACCTGCCGATGAATCGCAAACCGTTTCTGATTCAGACGAAGAAAGCTCCTCGGAAAATGTCACCCCCGATGCTTCGCAGGTTTCTGTTCCCGAGTCACAGACCGTTGCCGCAGAGGACAGCACGACAGAAGAAGCAACAACTCTTCTTGCTGTTAAAGCTCCCGTCGGCGGTTCGGTTGCCGATATCGTTACATATTACAACACGGCAGTCAACAATGCGAAGAAATACCCCGGCAAGGTTGCAATAGACCGTACGCAGGGTACTGTTTCGAGCCTTGAAGAAATTTCCATAGGTCTTGCAAAAAGCGTTGTTGAGGGCGTTCTTCCCAACGATTATCCTCAGCACGAAGCCTACAACTTCACCAACGGAAAAGCATCGAACGGCAAAACCGCTGCTTCTTTTCTTCCCGTTGACGACAAGCCCTACGCAAGCAACCTGACTCCTGCGGGCGTTAAGAGTGCTGTCTGCACGGCGAACGGAAACGGAAGCAAGGTTGTTATCACTCTTATCAGCGAAAGCGGAAACGATATCAACTTTGTTCCGAAGCATCACGCTTCATGTGCAGATACGCTTGCACTCACTCAGGAGGATCTTGATCCCCTGACCATCAACGAATGCCATATCACCTACACCGGCATGACTCTCACCGCCGTAATTGACGAATTCGGCAGAGTTACCTCTCTTACCGTCAGCGAGCCTGTCACCATCGAGGGCAAGGTTGCCTGGAAGAGTCTTAATCTTATCGAGGTCAAGGTTCTCGGTACTTGGAAGCAGGAGTTCAAGCTCACCTACTGATAACAGAATTAAATGAAAAATCGGGGCTGCATTGATTTGCAGTCCCGATTGCTTTATTTTATGAAGATGGGATTCGTCCATGCTCTTTTTCCGTCGGTATCAACCACACAGGCACGAACATATTTATAATTATCTCTCAAGTCGATGCAAGCGTGAGTTATCGTCTCCCCGTTTGCCGATTGCTCCTTGCGGGTTGGATGTCTGTCGGAATGGAAAAGCACCTTTGCACACGGTGAACACTCAACGTGTGCCACGCCGTCCTCGATATAAAAATCCTTGATTTCAGGACCGCAGGAGGAATAGAAAGCTCCTTTGAGAAGTGCATCAAGCACGGATTTGACATCCTTTTCGGCATTCACCATAACCCAGCCGTTGCAATGCTGATTCATGGGATGACCGTCATCAACGGCAACGCCCCAGATTCTATGCCCGAGACCGAGCATTTCGTCCCAATACGGTGCGTTATAATCCATGTCATTGTCAATTACGCAACCGCTGTTCCAAACCTCCATGGCAAACTCGCCGACGAGCTTATCAAAATATCTTGCGGGAGTTGAACTCCATTCGGGATGACAATAAAATGTGATGTTATTCTTTGAATGAATCCAATCGAGATACTGCTGAAAATCAAATTGATCCTTGACCTTGCCTCTTTCAAATTCCTCACCGTCGGCAAAGCCGTTGGTATCATCATTCAAGCCGAGACAGACCGTGTGGAAACAGCGAAAGCCGTCGGCAGCGTTGTCAAATGTTGCATCAAATTCCATTCCGGGAATAATAAGCAAGCCCGCATCGGGAGCATAATCGGTACGGTTATAGACCCTGTGATCCGTCAATGCAAGGAAATCATAGCCGTGTGCCGCATGATAATGCTCTACCTCTTCGGGAGTACCCTTACCGTCGGAGCGTGTGGTGTGACAATGCAAGCCGCCCTTGAGCATTTTGGAGCAAGGCTCAAAAGCCGCCTGTCTTATAATCGAATCAGCCATTTCAATCTTCCTTTCGGTCAAATTTGATTTTGAGGATATGTCTGCCCTCGGGTGAATCGAAAATCACGTCGCTGTTTTTCTTTGTATATTTTATCTCCTTGCCGTCAAGCAAAAGAGATTCGACCTTACAGGGAACGCAAACAACGACCTCGCCCGCCTTTCCGCTCTCGTACTCAAGAGAAAAGAGCCTTTCATCCTCGTTGCAGGAATATGAAATTATCGTATCGGGAACCGCCTTGGGATAAGGGCGTGAAAATATTTTCATGAGGGGCGTTTCAAGCCAGCCGTCATAGTAGCACCAATATGTGTTGCTCCACTTGTTTGAATCGAACATATTGAGCAGGAACGTAACATGGGGAAGCCAGCCTTCACCCTCTCCGCCGCCGCCCCATTCGCCGACAAGCACGGGCATATGAAGTCTGTCCTGAGATTTCTTGTGCTGTGCAAACATACCTCCGACTCTTTCGTTGCTTGCATATTGATAAAGCGGAGTATCGACCATAAAATCATATGCGTGCGGTGCAAATGCCTGATTTTTTTCCCGTATTCCGTCAACGGTTATCGGCGGAGCGGAGAACGGAACGGTGGTGTTCGACCAATAGCAGTTATCAAGCATTATGATGCCTTTATCCGTAACGCTGCG
Organism: uncultured Clostridium sp.; assembly: GCA_964587915.1. Taxonomy (GTDB): domain Bacteria; phylum Bacillota; class Clostridia; order Oscillospirales; family Acutalibacteraceae; genus CAG-177. The sequence continues at coordinate 8,680 of CAZPMK010000032.1, read as the reverse complement.
GACTGCCTTTGTGACTCTTGAAAGGAACGGTGCATACTTGTTGACATCAAAATCATATACGCATTCATCGAATACGGATGTTGCTTTTCTGACAACGCTTGACGATATCTGTGAGAGCACCTTGGGGACTCTGTCCTTTGAGAAAAGTGCATCGGCTATCAGCTTGCCATGCTTTATTTCACGGTCAAACATGACAACTCTTGCCGCTTTAAAAATCAGCTTTTTGAATGCCTTTCCGGCCGCCATTCCGGGGAACGGTTCATTCATTAAATCAAAGCCGAAAAGTGCGGGCTTATCCTTGAAGCGTTCGGCGATATGAATCCAACAATCGGCATACCAATCCTGCAAGCCCTTGCCGTTCACCTCACGGTTTGCCCAGAAATTATCAAAGGCTCTCTGGCAATACTTGCCCCAAAAATAGCCTGCCGCCCAAACGCCCTTAATAGGCTTTACCTCGTATTCATCGGTAATCGTCGCCCATGCGGGAGCACCGTCACCGTTGCATTTCGGAGAATAAAGGTCTTGGTGCATATCGAGATAAACATAAATCCCGTATTTTTCGCAAAGGTCAACAATGCGTTCAATGTCATCAAGATATTCCTCGTTGTATTCACCCGGCACAGGCTCGAGCTTCGCCCATGTAAAGCCGAGGCGGATAAGATTGAAGCCCTTGTCACGGAACGCCGACAGGAGTGCATCATCTACCGTAAAGCCGTATTTCTGCTCGCCGGCTGAGTAGTCGCTTTTATCGACCACGTTGACACCGTTAAAAATTCTTTCTCTGCCGAGGTCATCGACAAATCTTGTTTCTTCGGTTCTGACGGTATTCATCGGTTTCTCCTCTCGATTATGCGGTAACTGCCTCTTTTGCCTGAGCTTTCTTTTCAAATATATTGGTGAAGTTGAGCAGGAAGAGAAGTATGTACGCCGCCTGCATGGGGATATTTTCGATTATTGCACTTTTACCAACGGTTATGAGAAGTACAAGCATAACCGCAAGGATTGCACAGAAAATTATCAACGCAGCAAGGAAAGCACCCTTTTCTTTTCTCGCCTTGTTGAGGAGAAGCAGTATCATCGGAGCGGCACAGCAGCCTGCAAATATCAACGCACCCGACCAGTGAGCCATGCAGCGTGCGGAATCAAGGTGCATTTCCTCTCCCATTGACGGGCAGTTTATCGTAACGTATATTGCGGCACTGCCGAGAGAGCCGAGAATTACGCCGAGCTTGCTGTTGTAGTTGTATCTTCTGTAGGCAAAGAGAGTGTTGGTGAATATCGTCATTGAAGCGAATACGCCCCAGCCTCTGAAATGCCACGGATAATCAAGACCTATCATGCTTGCCGTTATCGTTTTAACCTTTTCGATAAAGGGCTGCTCTCCGAAAAAGCCGTACCATGTAACATAAACACAGCCGAAAATAACGCCGATAATGCAGAATATCTTTATAGCCTTTGTGAGCTTCTCGGCATAGAGAATTTTATCAATGTAAACGGAAAAGGCAACAAGCAAAGCGGTTGAAATCGCCGTCCATACGGGATAGAGCCATTCTTTGCCGAGCATACCGCTGATGTTTTCGTGAAGTATTCCGTCAACCGTTCTTTCGGCAACGGAGGCATAGTTAACAAGGATAATATCCCTCATGAAAAAAATCATCCAAATTGCATAGACCGCCGCAATTGAGTACCAAAGCACCTTGTAACCGACGGGCATCGTCTTCTTTGTTTCAAGCATAAATCTTCCTCCTGATTTTTGTTGATTTTAGATTACCATAATCTCAGCAAAAAAGCAACCTATTCTTGATTTATTGTTGTATTTTCGCTTCGACGGTGATATAATTTGTTTGAAAATATTTTTGAAGGGATGAAGATACCGTGATGTATGTAACTCTCTCGAACGGCGTTAAGATGCCTCAACTCGGATACGGCGTTTATCAGGTGACAAAGGATGAGTGCGAACGCTGTGTTCTTGATGCTTTAAGCGTCGGATATCGTGCAATTGACACCGCACAGAGCTATTTTAACGAAGAAGAGGTCGGCAACGCCATAGAAAAATCGGGCATTGCAAGGAATGAGCTTTTCCTTACCTCAAAGGTTTGGATAGAGCATTACGGCTATGAGGAATGCAAGAAAAGCGTTCTTGTGTCTCTTGAAAAACTGAAAACGGATTACATTGATTTAATGCTTCTTCATCAGCCGTTTGCCGATTATTACGGTGCATGGAGAGCACTTGAAGAGCTTTACGGTGAGGGCAAACTGCGTGCGATAGGCATTTCAAATTTCTATCCCGACAGAATGGTTGACCTTGCCTCCTTTGCGAAAATCAAGCCGATGATAAATCAGATAGAAATTCATCCGCACAATCAGCAGGCGGCGGCACTGGAATGGAGCAAAAAATACGGCATACAGCTTGAAGCGTGGGCACCGTTCGGAGAGGGACGCGGCGATATGTTCAATCTCCCCGAGCTTCGTGAAATCGGCGAAAAATACGGCAAAACGCCCGCTCAGGTTATGCTTCGTTGGCATATGCAAAGAGGAATTGTCGTTATTCCGAAATCGACTCATATCGAACGCATGAAAGAAAACTTTGAAGTTTTTGATTTTGAGCTTTCCGATGAGGATATTACCGCAATTTCAAAGCTCGATAAAAATGTCAGCTCGTTCTTTTCACACAGCGACCCCGCCATGGTGGAGTGGTTCGTAAAAATGGTTGAAGAACGCAAAAAGCAAAATGATTGCACAAAAGAAAATAAAAATTGGTAAGGAGAATTGCTATGGGTAAAAAGGTTTTGATTCTCTCTGGCAGTCCTAGAAAAGGCGGGAACAGCGACATTCTCTGCGATGAATTTATGCGCGGTGCTCTCGAAAGCGGAAATGAGGTTGAAAAAATCCGTGTTTCCGAAAAGAAAATTGCCCCCTGCTCCGCTTGCTATTTTTGCAAGGACAGCGGCGGCAAATGCGTTCACAAGGACGATATGGCACAAGTTCTGCAAAAGATGATTGACACCGATGTTTTAGTGCTCGCCTCCCCCGTTTATTTTTATTCGATTGATGCACAGCTCAAAGCCTTGATTGACCGCACCGTGGCTCGCTGGCTCGAGGTCAAAGACAAGGATTTTTATTACATTGTCACCATGGCGGATGAAGAGCTTGCGTCTGCGGATACCACCCTCGCCTGCTTCAGAGGCTACGCCGACTGCGTTGAGGGTGCAAAGGAAAAGGGCGTAATCATCGGAAACGGCGTTTATCAAAGCGGTGAAATTAAAAATTCAAAGGCACTCTGCGACGCTTACAATATGGGATTGAGTGTTTGAGTGCAAAAAAGGCTCCGAGCGAATCGGAGCCTTTAATTTATTTTATTTAAGCCGTGAGATGAATTGGCGGGTGACGTATATATTTTGGATTTTCTTTGCCTGAGAGCCTATCGGTGTTTCGATTATGGGCTGAGTTTCCGAGGGCGTGACATACAGCTTGAAAGCAATTGCATCCTGCCCCACTCTCATGTCATTGATGTTTTTGTATTCAAAATTTCTGTTTTCAACGCCGAGATAATTGAACACGATTTCTTCGAGGTCATGCCCCGAAAAGAGCTTGATGACATCATCGACATCGTGCATATCAATTATCGCTTTTCTTCTTCAAATGTGAGCGGACAGCATTTAAATTCGCCCTCATTCAAGACCGACATAACATTTTTGTTGTCAACCAAAAGTAACGGAGTCTGTGTGCGTGCCACTGTAATCACCCTTCTTTCTGATAATTATCAAAGCATAATAAATATTTTTATTAACATTTTCTTTGATTTATATTCATTATACACAAAACAGAACAATATGCCAACTATTATTAAAGCGGTTAAAAATATATACCGCCATGCACGCTGAGGTACACGGCGGTATTCGTTATAAATCAATAGTGATTTCTTCCGCAGGCACAGACTTTATTATTGCCGAAGAGCTTTTGGAAGAATAGTGCAATGCTGAAGAAGAATTTTGATATGCCCGTCTTGTGGCAATTGCAGGAGCAAACATAATCACAGTTTTCACAATCTGCGTTATTGCCCTCAAATTTGTGTCCGGCGGAAATAGTCACGGTGTATTTATCACCGCAGGCACAGGTGTAGGTTATCAAACCGTCTTCCGTGCAGGTAGCCTCTTTCGTGCTTGGGATATATGTATGTTCGCTTGTTTTGTCAATCTTTTGAACTTTACCTGCACCGCAAATACAATAGCAGCACTTATAGCCTTCAGAGAGATGGGTTGCTTCCAATATTATGTCTTCTATTGCGGTGTAAGCGTGTGTATGCAGGTTAATCTTTAAGCAGGGGCGAATACCCCAAGAAGTAGAATACAGTAAGCCGGGGGTTGTCATTCCACCGGATGAATTGATTATATAAGTACTCGAACCATAATAATTTTTAGAATCCGGCGAAGCGGTGCGAAGAAGCCACGCACTATTACCATAATAAGAACTACGATCATTATCATTCACTTCAATGCCTTGGCATTTGGCATAATCGGTGCTCTTTGCTGCCTTTGCCGAATCATGATTAGCATCATCCGATCCCGTGGAAGTGTTTTTAAAGCCGTATGAACTTGTAAAAGCCTCGGTTTGCCCAAGCAAGAAAATCTTATCGGATAAATACTTGCCTTCTTCGTAAAGGCTCGTATTACACTCATAGCCGAAGTCAGCAATCTTGCTTGTAGCAATGGCGGTTTTATCCGCAGCCGAGAAAGCGGTGTTGTAAAAATCATTGTTGAGCCATGCTCTTATGGAGCTTTTTGCATATTCATTTTGCTTGTAATTATGTGCGGCATCGCTGTAATAAGAATACTTATTTTCAGTTGTATATGTACCGGCGAATTGCTCTACCGTCACATAAACAGTATTACAGTATGCCTGTGAGTCGATAATATTCTCGCACATAATCAAGCCCGTATCTTTATCTAAGACACGCCACTTTAACGGCTCAAACTTAAACCAATAAACTCCTAAGGTGTAGTTGTTATTGTCTTGATATGAATTATCTATATTTGCTTCATTGATGGTATATCCCGGTCTGTAGTTCGTAAAGATAACACATCTGTACTTTGCAGAATTATATTCAACATCGGTATACTGCATAGCGACATCCTGTCTCATTGAGCCATAATCGCCGTTGCCGCTGTAATAGCCGTAGCTTATCCATGCGGAGGTGTTAAGACCCGGCATTTTTGTACCCAAAGTTGAAAGAAGGCTTGAGTCCGTAACCTGCGACTGAGGATAGGAACCGAGATTGATATAGCCCGATTCTAAATCCTCCTTGGTGATATAGATTGTTCCTCTGACGGTTGTACGAGCCTCAGCCTTGGGACTAAAGCTGATAAAAGCCGGAACAGCCGTTGCCGTCATAACAAGCACCAAAACGATGCTTAAAATTCTTTTAAATGTTTTCATGTTATTCTCCTTGGATTAAATCCGTTTGCTCTTTTAGCGATATTCCTCGGCAAGAGCATAAAAAATATTTTCGATATTTTGACTTGCAAGAATCTGTGCCGATATTTCATTACCGTCGGAAAAGGTTATCCGTGATGAATAAACCGTTTCGTCGGCAGTATCGGGCTTAAACAAGGGCTTTTTGTATTTTTGCAATGAAGCGATAAAGCCGCTTTTTTCAGTCTCGGAAAGTAACTTTTCCGCTTCCTCGGTTTTAACGGGCGTTTCAATCTTTATTTGTGTTTCTCCGTCGGAGGCAAAGCAATCGGCATAAAGAATCCACGCACCGTCTTTTAATGAAATACCGAACGAATAGCTTTTTCTTAAATCCATGTGACCGCACGAAATCGAGAGCGATTCAATATCGGCAACGGTATATTCGTTCCTGCTTTTACAGCCGAGCAAGCCCGCAAGCATTGATACTATTGCCAAAACGGTCACCGCCTTAAATGCTTTATTCATCACATTACGCCCAAGGGTCCTGCTCTTTGGGAAGCTGCACTCCCGTGAGCAAATATTGCTCCCAAAGGAACCATTTGCCGTCACTGCCTCTTTGACGGAGCTTTATCGGTCTGGGTGCATCCGCACCGCCGCAGGGAATAAAGAGCTTCATGTAGCCCGCTTCGTCATTTGAGGTGTGATCGCTCTGAATAATGAGGGTATACGGCTGTGTCGGTGTATATCCGTTATCGGGAGCAGAGCCTGAAAAATAGGTAAAGGGCAAATAGGTTTTGCCGTCACGGAAGCGGTCATTGAGGAAAGAGATATCCTGACCGTTCAGCGGACGGGGACCTCTGAGCCAATTGAGCATTTCGGTACCTGTTTCTCTGTTGGCGGTGTAGGCACAAAGAGCAAGGACAACCAACGCCGCTGTTTTATACGGTGTATCGAGGCTTGCCTCGGGCAACGACTGCAATTCTTCGAGACTTTGGGGCAAAGAGGAAAACTTGAAGCTCTCCTTCTTTGTTCCCACGCTTTTAACCGCACTGTTTACGGCATTCTGCACGCCGTGTCTTGCTTTATCGGTCATCTGCCTTGCCGCACTTGAAACGGAGCTGCTCACGGTATTTACCGCCGTGCTTTTGAGTTTATCAAAGAATCCCATATTGTCTCCTTTCCATCAGAATTTTCCGCCGCCTCCGCCGTTGGAATCGTTGGAGGACGAATTATTCGAGCCGTTATCGGATGTATTCTGCTTCTGAATCTTGGTTTTTGATACCTCGCTGTAAAGGAAGGATTCATAATTTTCGTCGATATTCAGACTTCCGTTTCTTACATAGCTGTTGGCTTCATTTTTCTTCTTGACGGTTTTGAGCTTGCTTTTCATGCTGTGAACGATAAGAAAAGCAACGAGTATTCCGACACCGAGAGATACGGGAATCCACACAAGGGAAAGGGATTTTTTCGGTTCCTCGGTGTTGTCGGCAGCGGGAGCATCGTTGGGCTCTGCAGCATTGTCGGGCTCTTCAACATTGTCGGGTTCAGCGAGTTCTTCGTTTGAATCAACAACGCTTTCAGGCTCATCTGCCCAAACAAACGGCTGTTCCACTCTTGCCATGGTTATAAATTCATCGCATTTCTCGGCGTAGATATTGAATGCATCGGCATAATATCCCTCGGACAAATAGGATTTCATCTGTTCACCGATATATCTTATTCCCGAATCGGTAAAAACGGTCTCGGCGTAGCCGAAAGTTGCGATGTACCAGCTCTCGGTTTCGGTATCAATAAGAAGCATAACGCCGTCCAAATCGTCACCGTAGCCGAAGAAGCGGCCTTCGTAAGCGTCAACCGCATAATCTGCTATGGACATACCTTCCAAATCACCGGTTATCATGACGACAACGTCCATGTTTTGACGGTAACGGATTTCATCGAGCTTTGCACTTAATTCTTCGCGTTCGGCAACGGTCAGAACGATGGGTTTATCGACAACACGACCATATAAATCGTCAAAGCCGTTTTCCGCAAAGGCGGGAAGCACCGCAAGCAAGCACAAAACGATTGCAAAAACAAGAGATATAATTCTTTTTTTCATGGAAATTCCTCCCTTACAATATTCCTAAAAGGTGAAGCAGCCAAACGATTCCATAGCTTGCAACACTGCAAATTGCCGACAAGGAAAGGAACCATTTTGTTGCCGCCGCTTTATCAACGGGCAGATTTCCGACGAATTTACCGGTCTGACCGTTCATTGCAAAGGTATATTTTTCGCCGTTCCAAGCGGTATTGAGAAGCCAAACAGGATAAAGGGCGTACTTTGTTCTTCCGCCGTAAAGATTGATATTCGTGTTTTCGGGCACTACGCTGTTATAGCCCGTAACGGTCTTGGCAAACGCTTCCTCGGTGGATTTCTTGATTCTTTCGTTTGCACGAAGCACACTTTGTTCAGCGGTAACGTCATATTTATCCGCAAGATAGCCTGCAAGATAAGCCGGCTGAAATGCCTTTGCCTCGGAAACATTGAACGGTTCAATGGATTCCATCAAATCATCCGCAATTTTTTCCGAGCCGTCAACGGGAACGTTATCAAAGCTGATTCTGCCGCCGCGATGAACCGAAAAATAGCTCGTTTCGGTGTATTTGTAATCGCTGTCGCTCCATGTTCTCACCCTTGTGGCACGGTAGCGAATACGGGCATCAGCATCGGTATCAAACAGCCAAAACGGAACATAGACGCCTTTTATTTCTTCTATGTGATTTTGATCCTTGAAAACCTTGGGAAGCAGGCGTTTGCCTGAAATATGCTTGAGCAAGCCTGCCTTTGCCGCTTTTTTATCGAGCTTGAACGGAATGATGAGATCGGGCTTGAGAGCACCTGAAAACTGACCCGTCATAACAACGGGATTTCCGCAGAACGGGCAGGATGTTGCACCCGTGGTTTCGTCTCCGACGATTTCGCCGCCGCAGGATTTACACGAATAGGTACGAAGTCCGTCCGCTTCACCCTGCTGCCACTCGGCACCCGAATAGGCTTCCCATTGCATATTGCTCTGTGAATCGTTTTGCACAGCGGAATCATAATTTTGGAGTGCCTCAAGCTCAAATTCAGTACCGCAATACGGGCATTTCATCTTCTGCGTTGCGCTGTCAAATTCTACTGCTCCGCCGCAGGACGGGCATTTGTATTCTTGTAAAACGCTCATAATACCTCCGAATAATCGCAACGAACTGCACCCGTATCAAAATGAGACGAGCACAGTCC
>CAZPMK010000031.1:0-19875 GCA_964587915.1 uncultured Clostridium sp. | reverse complement strand
CTGACGGTTTTCGTGTTTCGTGTGGGACAGCTGTTCTTGACCATCTGACCGCCGACAGAACCGGCTTCCTTGGAAGAAAGATCACCGTTGTAGCCCTGCTTGAGGTTTACGCCAACCTCTCTTGCAGCTTCCATCTTGAACTTGTCAAGAGCCTCACGAGCCTGAGGTACGACTGCGTTATTCTTAGCCATTTCAATAACACCCCTTTGCATTTGAATTGCGTTTGCCTTATTATTGTTGCTTGCAAAGAAAGGTTTATTAGTGTTAATTTTTTGATTTTTCGGCATTTTTTGCGGTTATACTTCAGCCGTCGTTGACATCGGCAAAAGCGGCATTTATGTTGCATTGCTCTTGCAAAAATCACGAGTTTAGGGTATAATTTTCTCGAAAAAATATCGAAAGGGAAACTTGTGTGGATTGTAAAACCGAAATAAAATATTCGCAGGCAAAGGGCTTTTTGCGATGGGCGAAAATACGCAGGCTCTACAGAAACGCTTTTCCCCGTTCGGAGCGAAAGCCGTTGTCGATTATCAAGTCCATGCAGAAAAGCGGGAAGTCCGATGTTTGGTTCTTTGAGAAAAACGGAAAGTTTGTCGGCTTTGCCGCAACAATAAACGGTGATAAAATAATTTTGCTCGATTACCTCGCAGTTGATGCAAATTGCCGAGGTATGGGCATCGGTTCGGAAATACTCAAAACGCTTCATCGGCAGTATGCGGGCAAGGGCGTTTTTGCCGAAATCGAACTGGCTGATGATAATGCCGCAGCTTCGGATTACCGGAGAAAAAGAAAGCAGTTTTATATCTCGAACGGTATGAATGAGCTGAATGTTTACGCAAAGGTGTTCGGCGTGGACATGGAACTGATGGGTTGGGACTGCCGCTTGGATTTTAACGCATATCGCTCCTTTTACCGTGACTATTACAGCGAATTTGCGGCGAAAAATATTGCGGAGATAATCGTCTGAGACAGAATTTCCGAAAGCACGGAATTGAGATTTTTTGATATAAAAAGCCTGCCCGAAAACATAATGTCAGCTCAAATTGATTGTATAGAAAAATTCGTTGCGGCTAAACTCGGATAACATAAAATAAGCCATACAGATTGCTTTTGTGACCTGTATGGCTTTTGAATTTATGAAATTATGAGTGTTTTCTCGACCATGCGAGAGGGGAAAAGAGCATGAACATCGGTATAAGATCAAGTCTGCCTGCGAGCATATCGAACGAAAGAAACAGCTTGCCGAGATTCGAGAAATCGGCAAAATTGCCTGCGGGACCAACCGCTCCGAGACCCGGTCCGATGTTGCTGACACACGAAAGAACTGCGGTAAAGGTTGTCAACAAATCTCTGCCCTCAATGCAAAGCAGAAGTGTGGAGAATGCAATGAGCGAAACAAGCATCGTGAAATATACAAAAATGCTCTTAACAACGGATTCTTCAACGCTGTGGTGGTCAACCTTGACAGATTGTACTATTCTCGGATTGACGGCTTTTTTGATATCGCGGATGCTTCCTTTTGCAAGCACCATTATTCTCGATACCTTGATTCCGCCGCCCGTTGAACCTGCACAAGCACCGCAGAACATCAGCAGAATGATTATCAGCTTTGAGAAAACGGGCCAAGTGTCAAAATTAGTTGACGAGAAGCCGGTGGTCGTGATAATCGATGATACCTGAAAGAATGAATATCTGAAGGATTCGCCGACGGAATGCTTGTTGAGCATAAGGTCAAGTGCAATAAGAAGCACCGAGCCGCCGACAATTCCGAGATACCATCTGAGCTCCTCGTTTTTAATTGCCTGCTTGCCCTGCTTTATCAGGAAAAGGTAATATATATTGAAGTTTATGCCGAAAAGCAGCATGAAAACGCCGATTACCATTTCCGCATACAAGCTGCCGTAGCCCTCAATGCTCTTGTTGAGTATGGCGAATCCGCCCGTACCCGCCGTTGCAAAGGAGTTGACGATGCTGTCGAATATCGGCATACCGCCTGCAATAAGAAGAACTATCTGAATGAGTGTCATCACCGTATAAATACAGTAAAGAATTCTTGCGGAAAGACTGAGCTTTGAAACGAGCTTGCCGACGGTGGGACCCGGAACCTCGGCACGCATTATGTGCATTGACGAGCTTTCGGTTTTCGGCATGACGGCAATGACGAAGACAAGTATACCCATACCGCCTATCCAATGCGTAAAGCTACGCCAAAAAAGCAGGCTGTTGGGGAGTGCTTCAACGTCACGCAAGCAGGTTGAGCCTGTGGTGGTAAAGCCCGAAACCGTTTCAAAAAAGGCATCGAATATGTTGGGAATATAGCCGCTTAAAACGAACGGCATCGCACCGAACAGGGACATCAATATCCAAGAGAGTGCAACTATAACATAGCCGTCACGGGCATGAAGCGTTCTGTTTTTCGGTTTTGCCGCAAGTGCAAGCAGACTGCAAGCGGCGAGAGCGGCAATTGTTACCGCAAAGGCGAGGAATGTGCCGTCCTCTTTATAGACGAAAGTGCCGATTGCGGGAAAGATGAGCAAAATAGCCTCAACGGAGAGTATTCTGCCGAGATTATAAGATACAGCTCTGTAATTCATAACCGTTCACCGCCCGTCAAATAAATATGTCGTGTAAATCCTCGACGATTCTGCCTGCGGTGACGACGATAACGCTGTCGCTTTCTTTCATGACATCATCGCCGCCGGGGAACAGCAGTTTTCCGTTCCTGATTATGCAGCCGACAAGCAGATTGGGCATAAATTCGAGCTTTCTAAAAGGAATATCAACATAGCCTGCACCCTCGGGAACGATAAATTCCGCCGCCTCTACCTTGCCGCCGACGAGCTTATAAAGTGTTTGTATGCGTGAATTTCCCGCCGAATTGTGGAGAGCACGGACGTATCTTGTAACAAGATTTCCTGCGACTATCTGCGGAGAAACGACCGTTTCAAGTCCGATATCGTTGAGAATGGAATAGGAGTGTCTGTTTACCTTTGTTATAACCTTGTTTACACCCTTGGATTCGGCGTACATTGAAACGATTATGTTTTCTTCGTCAATTCCCGTAAGAGCAACAAGGGCATCCTGATTTGAAATGCACTGCTCATCGAGAATATCTTGATCCGTTCCGTCACCTTGAATAACCGTAACGTCTTCAAGCATTTCGGAAAGATTTTCGCACCGTTTGTTTTCAAGCTCAATGAGCTTTATGTTTCTGCCTGTATCGGTGAGCAGCTTTGAAAGGTAATAAGCTATTCTGCCGCCGCCGATTATCATGACATTTTTGATTTTTTGTTTGTATACGCCTGTTTGCTTCATGAACGACGAAAGCTCCGCTCTTGTGCCGGTTATGCTTATGACATCGTCACATTGAAGGACAAAATCGCCCGAGGGAATGTATACGTCGTCACCGCGTTGAACGGCACATATAAGCACCTTTGCCTTTGTCTTTTTACGCATTTCGTAAATCGGAATGTCGCAAAGAGGATTGTCGGAGTGGATTCTGATTCTTGCGATTTCAACTCGACCGCTTGCAAAGGAATCGAGATTTGCCGCCGACGGGAATCTGATTATTCTTGAAATTTCGTTGGCGGTTTCGTATTCGGGATTCACCGTCATGCTGATACCAAGCTCATTTCTCAGGAACTGAGCCTGATTTGCATAATCGGGATTGCGTACTCTTGCTATGGTATTTTCCGTGCCCATGTGATTTGCAAAAAGGCAGCACAGAATATTAAGCTCATCCGAGCCGGTTGCCGCAATAATCAGTTTTGCTTTGGAGGCTCCCGCCTCTTTCAGTACCTCATAGGTTGCACCGTTTCCGCAAATGCCCATTACATCATAAGCGTCAACGGTTGAAGTGACAATGCTGTTATCGGGATCGACAACAACGATATCGTGTCCCTCGGCAGAGAGCTGCTTTGTGAGAGTTAAGCCGAGTTTTCCCAGACCGACGATGATAATATACATTATTATATCGACCTTTCTTATTTTGTCGCCGACCGTGCAAAAAACTGCATACAGTCAGTATCAAGCGTATTATATCAAATAAAACAATAAAGTCAAGAATTATTTTTATCTTCTTTTTTCCATTCCTTGAGCAGGAAGAAAAGAGGTATAAGAATGAATATTCCGATTATTGCCGAGGCAAGAAAAACATGGGCTGAGGGAACGAGTGTCGGCTCATTGTACGCACTTGTATAGGTGGTTGTTGAATAACGTTGTGTAATTTCCGCACCGATACGCGGACCGATTATCATCGGGAGCATTACGGCAAAAATCATACGCACGCCCTGGAACTGACCTGCTTTGTCCTCGGGGGTAAAATCTCTGATAGCCGCATTGAGAAGAATCATCAGCAGACCGTAGCCGCCTATTGCCGCAGCGGCACAGGCGATGAATTTAATGAAATCGGAGCCCGCAAAATATACGGCGGTGAGTCCGACAACAAAGAGAATGACGGCGGGAACGGCGAAACGGGATTTACCCATTTTATCCATTAAAAGAATTGAAGCGAGAACGCCGCCGAGAACTGCAATAACAACTATCGCCGCAATGATGACGGACGGAATACTTACCTTTGCATCAAAGTTTACCTGATGCTCGATATAGATGAATATGTACGGGAAGAACACCTGACTTGCAACAGAATAAACGCCCATGCAGGCAAGTGCAAGATAGAGACATTTGTGGCTTTTGATGACGGAGGGTCTGAAGCCGTATACGAGATCCGCAAAGAAATTGCCGTCTGTCTTTTGACCGCTTCCGGTATCCTTGATCGTGAATATTCCGATAATTCCGCAAATTATAACGAGAATGCCGAGACCGAGGAAGCATACCGAATAGTCGGAGGCCTGTGCGTTGTCGCCTGCAATGAAGCCGAATACGGCGGTTACTATGGCGAGAGCGAGAACGGGCAGTATTGCAAGAAGTCCCTCTGTTTTGGCTCTGTTTGACGGAACGGTTATATCGGTTATCCATGCGTTGAAAGCGGAATCGTTGCTGGTAGAGCCCATGAAGGTCATTACGCAGTCCATGATTATTACCGCCGTTACGGTTGCCGAAAGAGCCGCCGCCGATGCAGGGTCTTGACCGATGAGCTTGCCGAGGTTTTCTCGGGAAATAAAAGCAAAGGACATTACCGTTATGCCCCAGGCAATATAGCCGACACAGATGAAAATTTTGCGTTTGCCGAGCTTATCGCTCAATGTGCCCATAACGAAGGTGGTAACGACGGCAACAACGGAGCTCGCCGCAACCATTGCCGAAATATCGGAGGTCGAGCCGCCGAAAGAGAAAAGGAACGTGTTAAAGAAATTGTTTTCAACAGCCCACGCAACCTGACCGATAAAGCCGAACAAAATTATGTTCAGCAAAGTGAGCTTGCCGAGCTTTGAGCTTTTTTCCATGTTTGAGTTCTCCTTTTATTTGGTAGTGGTAATATGTGCGAGTACATTTTAGCATATATGTATATACTTTTGCAATGCTTGAAGCAATTTTTGTTGACAAAACACATCATATAAGTTAAACTTAACATATAAAACCGAAAGGGTGAGAGTATGAAAAAGATTACGGCAATCATTTTAGCGGTGCTTGTTTTTACTTCTGTTATAACTCCCGCCGCATTTGCGGCAAAGGACGGCTGTTCCTGCGGAGAAAATCCCGTCATTTACGTCGGACCTCTCGGGAATACCACGATATATCAAAATCCCGATACGGAGAATGAAAAGGTGCTTTTCAGACCCACCACCGAAGCGATACTTAAAATCGTTGCGGATATTCTTCCGTCGCTTGTAACTCTGCCGGTTACACGCAATTATGAACGCTTCGGCGATGCACTTATTGATACGATTTACGATTCAATGGGCGCTCTTGCTCTTGACGGCAACGGAAATTCCGCAGAAAATGTTTCCGTTAAGCTCGAATTACCCACCGACCCCGACCACGGAATGAATAAGAGCTATTATTTTCACTATGATTGGCGGCTCGATCCCGTTGAGGTTGCGGCACAGCTCGATGAATTTGTCGCTCATGTAAAACAGCTTACTCATCATGATAAGGTTAATTTCCGTGCATCGTCAATGGGCGGCGTCGTAACGCTTGCATACTTTAATGAATACGGTCATGATGATGTTGATGCGTGTATATTCCAATCCTGTCCGATTCTCGGAACGGCGGTTGCGGGAGACCTTCTTGCAAGAAAACTCAAGCTCGACGGCAGAGCGTTGCTCGATTACGGCACGGGAGCTTATCCTCCTGCCGATACCGAAAGCACCGCACTGTATTTTCTGTTTAATTTCCTGTATTACAGCGGACTTGTGGATATAGTCCTTGCGGCGGGAGATAAAATCCTCGATGAGCTTCAAACAAAGGTTTTCGATGAATTGATGACACCCGTGTTCGGAACCTTACTCGGCTTATGGTCGTTCGTGCCCGATGATACATATGAGCAGGCAAAGAAAATAAATCTCAATCCCGAAACCCAAAAGGGACTTATCGCAAAGGCTGATTACTATCATTACAATATTCAAGGCAAAGCGGATAAAATACTCAAAAATGCCGTTCGCGACGGAGTGCGTATTATGATAGTTGCGGGCTACGATATCCAGAGAACTCCCCTTGTTGAAACCATGACGAGTGACAGCGACGGAACGGTGGATACAAAATATGCTTCTGCGGGTGCGACCGTTGCCGAGAGGGGAGAGAGCTTTGCGGACGATTATAAGCAGAAGGTGAATTGCGGACATAATCATATTTCGCCCGACAATCACATTGACGCTTCGACCTGCATACTGCCCGAATACACTTGGTTTATCAAGGGAATGCTTCATTCAAACTGCCATGACGGAATAATGAAAATGTATAACCGCTTCATGTTCTCCGATGATTATATGAATGTTTACACCGATCCGCTTTATACGCAGTTTTTGCAGAACGATAAGCCCAACAAGAGAGTTATACCTATGGGCAATTTTGCCGACGGAGCTGAAATACCGCAGTTTGAACAGGGTAATTCGTTCCACGATAAGTATGAACGCTATGTTGCACCGACCGTAGATACCGTGCTCAATGTTCTTGACAAGGTTCGTGACAGGCTCGGACTCAATAAATAATATTCACAGCGGAATATCCGCACAAAAAAGCAAATAATAAATCGGGAGGCTTACCGCTTCCCGATTTTTTGATTTTCGGTGATGATTATGAATGCAAGAATAAAGCTCTCCGCAAGAGAGTCATTGCTCGGCAGCTCACTTGTCGTTTTGCCGACATTGGCTTTAGTGATAATTTTGACCGTTGCTTTTTCGCTGTGTACCGCCTCGGCTGTGCTCCTGCCCGTAAAAAATCCGCAATTGATACAGGGGATAACTGCGGCACTTGCCTTGCCCGCTTCGCTTTTTACCCTTGCACCGCTGAGAATGAAATTACAAATAAAGCACATTTCCTTGGCACTCGGAAGTCGAGAGGAAAGAGAGCTTCATTTTCACGACCGACTCAATGCCTGCGTGCTGTATTCCATGCTTTTTGGGTTGAAATTGTTGTGGCTCGCCGCATTTGAGGCCGCCCCCGCCGTAATGCTTTTGGTGTTCATGCTGAGAATATCACATCAAGCGGTGAGCCTGAGAGCATCAATGGCTTTGCTTGCAGGGATAGCTGTTCTCGCCGTGACGGGAGCAATTTTCTGGGTTGTTACCGTTCAAAGATATGCAAAGGCTGAATTTTATTTTGCCGCATATTCCGATATTTCTCCGAGGCGAGCCGTTTCACTGAGCGTTAAGCATTGCCGAGATACTGCGGCGGATATTTTTGCATTTAAGCTCAGCTTTTTGCCGTGGCTTATTCTTTGCACGGCGGTATTGCCGTCGCTGTATATAATTCCTTATTACAAACAAAGTATCACCTGCCGTTTTTTGTGCGGCAGGTGACTGAAATTAAATATGAATTTTGAATACGGCTTTTTTGATTTTTTCGTCGTTCAGTTTAATGCAGGGACGGTGGGCATCATCGGGAGTAAGAAAAGCAAAGGTACCTTCTTCAAGAGCGATTTTTGTGCTTTCGCAGCTTCCGTTCGGGAAAAATTCTGCATCGGGCTGATAACCCTTTGAGGATAAACCGCATCGTGTGGGGATAATCTCAATCGTTTCTCCGCCCGTGATTGCATATTGAAGATCGTGGTATTCGCGGTGTGCTTCAAAATCTCCGCCCTTTGACGGCTCATATTCCGAGATGTTGACCTTAACGCCGTCGCAAACCTCGTAGCCGCCGTTTTCTATTTCTTTGAGATTGTTTTTTTCAATGAAATCGGCTATTTTTTCAAAACGGGAATCAAAAGCGGCGTATTTTCTTAAATTGTCAATCGTATCAAAAATCATCTTTGTTCACTCCTACTTATTTATATTGCTGATTTCATACGGTGTATTCTGATACACGATGTAATTCAGCCAATTTGCGTACAGAAGATTTGCGTGGGAACGCCATTTAACTGTCGGCTCTGCCGTGTCGTCGTCATTCGGAAAATAATTCTTCGGCACCTTTATCGGCAGACCCGCGTTTTTGTCACGCAGATATTCGTTTTTGAGCGTGTTTGCATCGTATTCGCTGTGACCTGTGATGAATACTTGCTTACCATTCTCCGTGGAAACGGCGTAAAGACCCGCCTCCGGTGAAGCCGCAAGGATTTTAAGCTCGGGAACAGCCTCCACGTCCTCACGCCTTATTGTGGTGTGGCGGGAATGGGGAACAAGAAATGTATCGTCAAACCCGCGGAAAAGGATCGAGCTTTTGCGTTCAACGGTGTGCTCAAAAACGCCGAACAGTTTTTCTTTAAGCGGATATTTTTTGATGCCGAAATGATAGTAAAGTCCCGCCTGTGCTCCCCAGCATATATGGAATGTGCTGTGAACGTGAGCCTTTGACCACTCCATTATTTCACAAAGCTCGTCCCAATATTCAACCTCTTCAAAGGGCAGATGCTCAACGGGTGCACCGGTTATTACAAGACCGTCAAAATTCTGATTTTTAATTTCATCAAAGGTTTTGTAAAATGTGAAAAGGTGCTCCTGCGGAGTGTTCTTTGATATATGGGAGGAGGTGTGGAGCAGTTCAAGCTCAACCTGAAGCGGAGTATTGCCCAAAAGCCTCGAAAGCTGTGTTTCCGTGGCAATTTTTGTCGGCATAAGATTGAGAAGCAGGATTTTCAGCGGACGAATATCCTGTGAAAGTGCCCTGTTCTCGTTCATTACGAAAATGTTTTCTTCCGTGAGCGTTTTTGTTGCGGGCAGGTCGTTCGGTATCTTTATGGGCATTATAAAAACCTCGTATGTTTATATTATTTTACGCAGTTAAGAGCCTGTGCAATGTCGGCAATGAGATCATCGGCACTTTCAAGTCCGCAGCTCATGCGTACAAGATCACCCGATACTCCTGCCGCTTCAAGCTCAGCATCGTTCATCTGACGGTGCGTTGAGCTTGCGGGATGCAGACAGCAGGTGCGTGCGTCGGCAACATGAGTTTCAATTGCGGCGAGCTTTAATTCCTTCATGAACGCTTCTGCAGCTTTTCTTCCACCCTTAACGCCGAAGGATACTACGCCGCAGCTGCCGTTCGGAAGATATTTCTTCGCAAGTGCGTAATCCTCACTGTCGGGCAGGTCGGGATATCTGACCCAAGAAATATGCTCGTCCTTTGAAAGAAATTCGGCAACCTTGAGAGCGGTTTCACAATGTCTCTTCATGCGAACATGGAGGCTCTCAAGTCCGAGATTGAGAATAAATGCACTCTGCGGACTTTGAACACAGCCGAAATCACGCATGAGCTGAGCCGTCGCCTTTGTTATGTATGCACCCTCGATGCCGAAACGCTCCGTGTAGGTGACACCGTGATAGCTTTCGTCGGGAGTGCAAAGACCGGGAAATTTTTCAGCGTGCTTTGTCCAGTCGAATTTGCCTGAATCCACTATCGCACCGCCGACAGCCGCACCGTGACCGTCCATGTATTTTGTCGTGGAATGCGTTACGATATCCGCACCCCATTCAAACGGACGGCAGTTTACGGGAGTGGCAAAGGTGTTGTCTATGATGAGGGGTACGCCGTTTTCGTGAGCAATTTTTGCAAATTTTTCGATATCAAGCACTTTAATAGCGGGATTTGCAACCGTTTCGCCGAAAACGAGCTTTGTGTTGGGCTTGAAAGCGTTTCTCAGCTCATCCTCGGAGCAATCGGGAGAAACAAAAGTAAAATCAACGCCCATCTTCTTCATCGTGACAGCGAAAAGATTATAGGTTCCGCCGTATATTGCAGAGGAGGCGATAACATGATCTCCGCAGGAAGCAATGTTGAATACCGCAAAGAAATTCGCCGCCTGACCCGAGGAGGTCAGCATTGCCGCGGTACCGCCCTCAAGAGCACAGATTTTTGCCGCCACGGTATCGCAGGTGGGATTTTGAAGTCTGCTGTAAAAATATCCCGAGGCTTCAAGGTCAAAGAGCTTTCCCATATCCTCACTTGTATCGTACTTAAAGGTGGTGCTTTGGATAATGGGTATCTGTCTCGGTTCGCCGTTTTTGGGTGTATATCCGCCTTGAACGCAAATTGTATCTGTTGATGCTTTATTCATGTTTTTACCTCCAATATAACCGTATGTTTAATATTATAAGCGTTGTAGCGTGCGTTGTCAATTTATATAATAGCTAAAATTCCTTAAAAGTATGGAATTATGTTTGAATTTATGCTACAATCTATGAAATTGTTTTAAATTACGGGGGACATATGGACAGATTTACAAATTACATTGAAGAATCGCTTGCGGGCATCGGGGACAGTTGCCTGCTTCGTGACTTCAAGCAAAAAACGCTTTGCGATATGAAAAGCAGAGCAAAACAGGTTGAAAAAAGGGGACTGCGTGATAAAAAGGTTATCGAAGACCTTATTATCGGCGAGCACCCCGACCTTGTGAGTGAATACAATTCCTTTTCGCTCGAAACGAAAAGCAAAAAAACGCAGGAAGAAAGACTGCCTGCGGAGCTTTGGGACAAGATGCACTATCTTTTTCGGGATTTCAACGACCGCATGGTACACACCGAGCTGCGTTACGATTACCGAATAAACGTTGAAGCTCTCAAAACGGTGCTCGTTTGCTTCTTTGAAAAAACGCCCGTGCTTCATTCTTCCTTTAAGGATAATAAAATACGCCCTTACTGGACGGTTGAGGATTACAGCATTGATGATGTCGTCACGGTAAAGGAGGTTTCCGAGGAAGCTCTTGACAAAGAAATTAACGATTTTCTCGTTCAGTATATACCGCCCGAAAGCAAAATCCAAATGAAGGTGGCGGTGTTCAATCACGGCGAAGGCTCCGCTCTTTGCATTGTTGAAAATCATATGTGCATGGACGGTGGCGACCTCAAATACTTCACAAAAGAGCTGTGTGCCGAGTATAATGACTATATTAAGAGTGGTAAAAGTCCCGTCGGACTCAGAACGGGCTCAAGATCCTATGAATCGGTATATGAGGGTTTTTCACCCGATGAACAAAAAACGGCAAGGAGACTCTACCGCAACATAAATACAAGAGATGATCATGCCTTTCCTCTTACTCCCGCCGGCAAAAACGATTACTCTTTTATAGCTCGCCGCAAGGTTTCGGCGGAGACCTTTGATAAAATGAGAGTTGCCGGCAAAAAAAGAGGCGCAACGGTCAATGATATTTTACTTGCCGTATATTTTCGCAGTCTTTATGAGCTTGCGGGCTTTGATGACGGCGAAAGCGTATCAATTTCTTGTGCAATAGATTTACGCCGCCATATCAAGGATGACAGCAAGCTCGGCATGACGAATCACACGGCGTGGATGCAATGCAAAATATCCGAGTCGGGAAAGGATATATTCCAAACGCTTGACTATTCCATCCGTTCATCCGAACAGTTTAAGCAGGATATTTTTATGGGACTTCACGGCTTGCCGCTATTGAATTTCGGCTACAGAATACTTCCTCATGCGGCATCCGAAAAGGTGATAAAGATAGGATATTCAAATCCTCATCTTGCCATGAGCAACGTCGGAGCACTTGAACCGGATAAGCTGGCACTTGAGGGCAATGAGCCGACGCACGGATTTATGAGCGGTTCCGTAAAATATAAGCCGTATGTATTGCTCACCATTACCTCCTTGCGAAAGGAGCTTACATTCTCAATGTGCGTTCGCGGAAATGATGAGGATAAGAAAATCGTTGAAAAATTCTTTGACCTTATCGAGAAAAACATTGCAATTATAGCATCGGACGAATAAGAAAGCCCGCCGCATTTTTTCAGCGGCGGGTAAATTTTATTTCTGCATGTACTTTCTGACGATTTTGAGAGTTGTCGTCTTGGGAAATTCATCGTCACGGAGCTTGAATTTTGCGATGTTCTTGAACAGAGGCATCTTGCGGTTAAAGGCATCAATATCGCCCTTGATTCTCTGTCTTGCATCGGGATAATCCTCCTCATTGAGGAACAGCTCTGCGGTGATAAAGCCCTTTTCTTCATAGACAAGGACTTCCTTGACATACTCGATTCTTGAGAGCTTATCTTCAAGCTCCTCGGGAGAAACATTCTTGCCGTTTGAGAGGATGATGAGATTTTTCTCTCTGCCTCTGATGAACAGGAAGCCGTCCGAATCAATGTAGCCGTAGTCACCGGTTTTATACCATTCGCCGTCAAAAGCGGCGGCGGTTGCTTCAGGCTCATTATAATAACCGAGCATTACGTTTGCACCCTTGACGAAAATTTCACCGACACCCTCTTCATCGGGGTTGTTTATTTTGATTTCGCAGCAGTCCATGGGTACGCCGACGGAGCCGGGCTTATATTTCCCGGGTCTGTTGCAGGTAACGGCAGGGGAGCACTCCGTAACGCCGTAGCCGTTATAAACATCAATTCCGAATTCACGCATACCCTTTTCGTATTTCGGGTCAAGATTTGCACCGCCGCAGATTATCATATCAAGGTTTCCGCCGAGATTGTCAAGAACCTGCTTGAAGATTTTGCGTCTCTTGTCAATGCCTATCTTCATGAGAGCGTTGCTGATTCTAAGACCCTTTTTGAGGATATCCTCTCTGCCCATTCTGCGAGCCGTTTTCCATATGCGGTCGTAAATCGTTTCAACAACAAGGGGAACAGCAGAGAAATTGTAGGGATGATACTTCTTAAGGTCGCCCTGAATATCCTTAATGCTGTCGCAAAGATAGCCCCATTCGGTAACTATGTAGGTCGAGAAAAGTGCACTGACCCACGCATAGGTGTGGTTAAGGGGGAGAAAGCCTATTGCGTGCTTGCCGGACATTATGCGGCAAGAGGATGCACAGTTGCTTGCAATGTTGTAATGAGTGAGCATAACGCCTTTGCTCTTTCCGGTGGTGCCGGAGGTGTAAACAATACAGGCAAGGTCATCGGGCTTGACCTCAGCATCAACTGCGGCGGTATAGCCCTTGTCAAGCTGTTCTCTGCCTTCTTTCAGATATTCGTCAAAGTCGCTTGTGCAAAAATACTCTTTGACGGGCATTTCGGGATTTTTCTTGAACTCTTCAACCGCCGAAGCATACTTCTTTGAATAAACAAGAGCATCGCACTCGCAACGGATAAGCTGATCGCCGAGATCCTCTGCGGGGAGCTTGCAGTCCATAGGAACGGAAATATTTCCGCTGATGAGAGTTGCATAGTAAGAACAAATCCACTCATAAGTGTTTTCGCTGATTATTGCTATTTTCTTCTTGCCGCAAAGACCGTGAAGATAATAGTAGGTTGCCATTTCACTCATGTCATGCCATTCGTCGTTATATGTTTTGGTGTGCTCGACCTTGTTCTTGTCGAGATACACAAGCATTTTTTTATCGCCGCCCATTTCGGTGCCGTGAACGATTATCTCTTTGAGAGTTTTATAATCGGGTACATCTATAACAGCGGCATTTTTATGTTGTTTTTTCATTGACCGTCCTCCGAATTATACGTCGCTTTCTATTATACATCAAAACAAAGTCGAATTTCTACCGTTAAATTTATAAATTTGTCTGTTTTTTTGCTTTTAACCTTGATTTTTGATGCCATATATTATACAATACTGTAGAATGCTTTGGGAAAATATGATTGGAGACGAAAATGAAAATCTTTTTTGTTTGTTTTTTGGCGTGGCTTGTTGCACAGATTATTAAAGTAATTATAAATTATACTAAATATATTGTAGGTAAGAGAAAGGGAATAAGCAGAAAAAAGGTAACGATAGAAACGCTTTTCAAGCTCGGCGGAATGCCAAGCTCGCATACTGCAACGGTAATTGCTCTTTGCGGCTGTGTCGGAATGCACAGCGGTTGGAGCTCCGATGTTTTTGCCGCTGCGGGAGTATTTGCGTTTATTGTTATGTTTGATGCCGTAAAGGTTCGCTTGCCCGTGAGCAGACTTACCGATGCCTTTAACCGTTTGCAGGCAAAGGTATGCGGTGCCGATGAGCCTCCCGTAAAGAAAGTGGAGGGTCATACCATTCCCGAAATAATCGGTGGATTTATTGTCGGTGCAACCGTTTCAATTTTTATGGTAAAGGTTGTCGGCTTCTTAAATTAACACAAATAAAATTATCCGAGACTCAACCGAGCCTCGGATTTTTTTTGCACTCTTTTTGTTGACGGCGTTTCTTGATTATCATCGGAATGTCGACTTTTGATATTATACCGCCTGAAACGAGCATATTTTTGAGGGATTTGTCAGTTGCGGCTATAGTAATGTGCCTGTGCATTCCAAAGCTCGGAATATTTACCGTTCGGATTTCCAAGCAGCTCCTCATGAGTGCCCACTTGAATTGTTTTACCCTTGTCAAACACGAAAATTTTACCGCAGAAACGACAGGAGGATAGGCGGTGAGAAATATATACCGACGTTTTTCCCTCGGTGATATCGTTGAATCTCGAATAAATTTCGCTTTCGGCAATGGGATCAAGTGCGGCGGTAGGCTCGTCCAAAATGATAATCGGAGCACCCTTATACAGTGCTCTTGCAAGCAGAAGCTGCTGAAATTTGATTTCTTTGCCATTGCAGCAAACGGGATATCTGTTGTCAACCGATTTTTGCTCAAAATGCAAAAGTGTCGCTTTTTAATGCAAAAGTGTAAATCCGTTTATTTCAGAATCGTCAAAACTTAATAAAAAATCATGCAATTTACTATTGATTTTGTGACTAATAGCTGATATACTCAAGAAAAAGGGGGAGAATATGAAATACGCTTGCTTGACGGCGAACATGACGGAGAAACCGTTAAGACGACCGACTTGTGTTTGAACTCAAAAATTATGATACGGTTCTTATCAAAGAACTGTAAGCGTTCTCTATACATTATATATAAAGGATGATACGATGAAAAAGAAGCTCTATATTTTAACCTACGATCACGGCGGATATGTTCTCTGGAAGGACAGAGTAAAGCCGAGACTTAGGGACATTGCCGAGTGGATGGAGAAATATCCCACTCTCAAAATCGGACTTGATTACGAATCCTTTACCTTTGATGAGTTTTCACGGTGCGATCCCGAGGTAAACGAAATGATAGCCGACCTGCTTGAAAAATATCCCGACAGAATAGGCCTCGGTGCGACCACCTACGGTCAGCCGCTTTCACTTGCAATTACCGAGGAATCCAACGCAAGACAGCTCATTTATTCCGTTCGTACAAACAAAAAGTTTTTTGGAAAAACTCCTACGGTATATGCGATTTCCGAATTTGCACTCAACAATCAAACACCTCAGCTTGCAAAGCAATGCGGCTATGAGGCGGCTCTGCTTCGTTCTCATGTTATGGGTTACGGATATCCGAGAACCTTTGACTCCGCTTGGGGTCGCTGGATAGGCAAGGATAAAACGGAGCTTCCCGCCGTTCCTACATATGACGGGCAGGGCAGGGGCTTTAATTGCTGTACGGTTGATAACTGGATTCTTTCCCGCTGGCCCGAAAACCCTCTGTATTCTCTCGAAGATTTTGAGGAAATGTTTTCAAAATATTCACCGCTTCTTGCGTCGAGATATGACGACCTCACCCAGGAGATAGAGGCGATCACCGCCTATACTCAGAGCAAGGAAAACTATCAATATGTTCTCCTTGAAGAAATACCCGAGATTTACGGAAAACCGACCGATGAACTTGCAACAACGGATAACGATTTTCATGTTCAAATGCCTTGGGGCTACTGCGGTAACGAGATTTTCAACGGTTGCCGTAAGGCGGAAACCGATGCGGTTCGTGCCGAAAAGCTCAATGCACTTGCCGTTATGCTCGGCGGAAAGGCAATGAACGAAACAACGGACGATGCATGGAAATACGTACTTGCCGCACAGCATCACGATGTCACAATTTGCGGCTTGCTTGACCTCTCACGCAGATTTATTCCCGCTTCTCTCGAAGCCTCGGATAAGGTTATTAAAAATTCAATTGCGGAAATTTCAAAGCATTTTGCGGATTCCGAAAAAGACTCCGTGCTTGCCGTGAATTTACATTCGTTTTCTGTTGATGAATGGGTAAACGGCGTTCATGTTTCGCTTCCTGCTTTTTCGGTACGCCGCATAGAAGAAAAAGACGAAAAATTCAGCTATTCTTGGTCGCCCGAGACCGGGGAGCTTGTCACGCCGAATTACCGTCTCCTCCTCACCGAAGCAGGTATCGCTTACATTGATGAGCTTGCAACGTCACGCCGTATATTCGATAATGCGGGCGGAGAGCTTTTCAGTGCCGTTGTTGAAGATAAACCGCAGACCTCTCACGGTACTTGGAGCGTTGAAATTACCGACAGGGGAGCAATTGCCGTTCAGAACGGCGATATCGGCGGAATACCTTATTCTTTCGAGATGCGTTTTAACGGAAATTCACCCCGTATCGACTGCAAGTCACGCTTTGAAATGCACGGTGAACACGTCGGTATTGCCGGCGAAAAGGCGGGACTTAACAAGTCCGTTACCGTTGACGGCGAAATCCATGAGGGCAAGCTGTGCTTCAACATGAATCTTTGCCTTGATAATAAACGCCGCATGGTTCGTGATTTGCCTTATTCAATTTCCGATTGGAGCGGTGACGTTCGTAAGACCGAGGATTATTGGTATAAAACGGACAGAATCATCATCGATGAGAGCGTAAGCAGCGAGGAATCCTTTAATTCAATAACATATCTCAACGGTATTTATTGGGTTTGCCTGCGTGATGACGAGAGAGGTTTTGCCGTTATGAACAGAGGATGCATGGGCTCATCCGTGAGCGGAAACCGCTTGTCCGTGCCGCTGCTGTATTCCAATCTTTATATGTGCGGAACGAGAATTCTTGACGGCGTATACGAGGATGAATTTGCACTTTTGCCGTTCAAATCGGAGCTTTCGGATGCTCGACTTCACCGAGAGGCGATGGCATACGCATATCCTCCCGAGATTATAGAGCTTCAGGCGTCAAACGGTGACCGAGACAGCCTTACCCCCGCTGAGCTTGAATGCGAGGGCGGCGAGGTGATAATGACTACGATGTATCCCGAGGACGGCGGCATACTTGTTCGCTTCTGCAATTATTCCGATGAAGAAGCAAACGCGACGCTGAAATTTTCAATCGGCACGGTCAGCGTTGAAACGGATCTTCTCGGAAACGAAACGGCAAAAATAACTGACGGAAAACTGAAATTCCGCCCGTGGGAAATCAAAACCGTCAGAATTGAGCTTTAAGCTGATAAAATTAAATAACAGAACAAAGCCGAAAAGCCGCTTCGTCATTCGAGGCGGCTTTGATGTCTGTAATTTATGTTAAAGCTGAATTATATTTTCGCACGGCTACGCCGTGGTGCTACGCACTATCCCTCCGTCGCCCCCTCCAAGGGACGGCGAAGCTCTAATCCGGATTTTTATGTACAGAGAACACCGCCGCTTCGGCTTACAGCCTCAAAAAAACAGCGGTGTTCAATTCTATATGCCGAATATATGCACAAAGCACGGCGCCGTTGCAGTATGGTCTCATGAAAAGGAAAAGGTTTTCAGAGAAAAAAGCACCGTGCTTTGCAGACAAAAATATACATCGGTCGGTCTAAATCGACTTTCCAATTTAATTATAAATTATATTATATGGATTGTCAAGTATTTTAGAAAAATCCAAAAAACAATTCGGAACGAATATTCATTTTAAGTCAATTTGTAAGTTGAAGAGAGGAGAAATCAACTGTCTTGACAAATTCGTCACAAGGATATATAATGAAAAAAACAATAGGAGAGAGTGGTTTGCTTGGCGTACAATATGGGCTCAGATAATTACAGTTCTTCTCTGACCGGAATTAAAAATGCGTTATTACCGATTTTTGTGCTTTCATTATTGGAAATCCGTCCGATGTATGTCAGCGAGATAGTATCAATCATGGAGAAAGAAAGCGGAGAAACTTTTACTACCGCTTATCCGTATGATGTCATTTTCCGTCTTACCGAGAACGAATACATGATTCCGGAGAAGAAAAGGCAAGTGGATGGCAGAAGAAGGCAGCTCTATACCATTTCCGATGAGGGCCGTGAATATCTGGAAGAAATCAAAAAAGAGTTTCAGAATTATATGGACGGTATCGACCGAATTTGGGATTATATTAAATCCGCTAAGTCTGAATAATTGCAAAGGGGGGAATCTTCCGTGACAAAAATTGAAAAATCCTGCTATTTGTTTCTTGTCAAAATGAGACTTTCCTGTCCTTCCAAAGTTAAAAAGCAAATGATGAAGAGCTTTGAGGAGCAATTGGATGATTATCTCGAGCAAAATTCATCTGCGACAATGGATGAGATTAAAAATATTTTCGGTACTCCCGAGACTGTGGCTGAAAGATTTTTAGCTACCGTTGACGGCAATGTTATGAGAAAGCATCGCCGCAAGGTTTGTGCCGTAAAAATTGCCGTTGTTCTTGCGTTGATTTTGGCGGTCATTCTTGTTTATCTCGATTTGATACATGAAGAACCCGGCTATATTATCGTCGGAGCGGCGGAGCTTGTAAGCGAGGAATCGGATTTGGCTGAGGCGGCACATATGTCACCGGTAACCGGAATACTAACAAAAATATTATATTAAGGAGAAAATACAGTAATGAAACGTCTACTTGTATTTGTTTTGGCAACAATTATTCTTACCTTGAGCGTTTTCCCGCAGGCAGTTGCTTATTCGCAGGAAACCGAAACAACGCAAACCGTTTACGAGCTTGACGACGGCGGCTATCTTATCATAACGATGGAGGATGTTACTTCCGCATCCGATATGCGTGCTGCAAGAGCTTCAAAGACTTGCAAGAAAACGGCTACATATGCGGATTCAAACGGCAACAAAAAATGTGCCTTGACCGTTGTTGCTACTTTTTCAATTACAACGGGAAAAAGCGTAAGCTGCACAAATGTTACCTATGAGACCGCTTCATACGATGACAATTGGTCGGTGGAAGATGTTTCAACATCTCGCAACAATTCCTCAACCGCCAAGGCATCGGGAACGGCTACGGGTGAATTTGTAAGACGCGTTTTGGGAATCAAGAACAAAACCGTTGATGCCTCCGTTACCGTATATTGCGATTATAACGGCAATTATTCATAATAATAACTATGTAAATTAAAACAGAATCTGCACGAAAGTCAAAAACGATCGTGCAGATTTTTCTTTTTATATGTCGCTTGATTGCATTCCGTACATTTTTGTCGGCTGAGAAATAAGCTGTGCTTTTTTCATTGAATAACCTCCGTGAAAAATGCACCCGTCTTACACCTCTTCAAAGACCTAACGAAGTGTAAACGGATGCAATGCATCACTGCCCGGTGGCAGTCAATATTTGTTTTTTTGCTTATTATGGCATGAACGGTTCGGATTGTCAATACACCG
>CAZPMK010000030.1:0-20946 GCA_964587915.1 uncultured Clostridium sp. | reverse complement strand
CCGCCGAAATCGTTTGATTTCAACGGTTTTAATTGGCGCGCTGCAAGGGACTCGAACCCCTGACCTTTTGGTTCGTAGCCAAACACTCTATCCAGCTGAGCTAGCAGCGCATATGCAATATTTTTGATTGCCCAAGTATATTACCACATTCAGATGAAAAAATCAATACATAATTTCAAAAAATTTTTGTTTTTTCCGCAGCCGCGGTTTTTTACTTTTATCCCGAACAGATTTAACAAAATATCTCACGACTGTTAAAACTAAATTCACACGCAATTAACAAATTGAAAGTAACATATAACCGTGGTCAGCGGGAGCCGCAACCTGCTGACTTCCTCACCGAAAGGTGAGCAGCAATACCCCTCCTCAATTCAACCCCATGCAGAAAAAGGTGCTTTTCAGTGCCTTTTTCTTGCTTTTAAATATCCGAGCCGCCTCAAACGAAGCGGCTCTTTAAATATTGCATTATCACATTTGCGGATAAATATTCATCCACGGGAAAAGCCAATTCAAACCGATAATATAGTCGATTTTGAAAATAACATTCAGGAACCAAATCCAAACAGTGTGAATTATCTTGCCGAAGAAGTTGGAGTGCTGTGCTTCTTCCGTTTCTTCATAGCTGCAAACGGGGCAAAAGCGTGTTTTTGTTCCGTTATGACATATTGTTCCGTCGGCGTTGTATTCCCATCTTGTAAATTCATGCTCCTCGCACTCGAAATAATCGCAGTTTTCACGGCAGCAGAACCTTGAATGCGTATATTCGTCATCCCAAGCCCATTCACTCATATCGTGTCCGAGAGGTTCAACATAATCGTCGGTATATGTGTATCCGCAATCCTTGCAACCATAGGTGGTATAACCGAAATCAAGGCAGGTAGGCTCTGTTACTGTCTTGTCAAAACGGCAGTTGAGAATCTGCACATCATGACATCTCGAACAGCTCTTTGCGTGGGTTCTGTCATTGTTCGTGTGCCAATCGCTGTAATTGTGTTCAAGAGCATCAATTTTATATGTATCGTACTGAACGCCGCAAAGGGAGCAGAATACTCCACCCATGCCCTCTTTTTCGCATTCGGGAGCAATTACGGTTGCCTTGTAGCCGAAAGAATGGGTATGCAACAAGAAATTCTTGCTTTCAAAAGCGTGGTCACAGCGTGAGCAGTAGCGTGTCATTTGACCGTCATGATCGGCGGTGGCTTCAAAATCAATCTTCCATACGCCGTTATCGTGACCGAGAGCCTCAATGGTACGATAACCGATTTTTTCACCGCAACGCGTGCAGGTGCATATTCCTTCGCCCGCAAGCTCACAGGTAGGTTCAATTGAAGTGCTCCACATGCCCTCATCATGACCGAGAGCGGAAATCTTTTTCGTATCTACCACGGTGCCGCACTCCGCACACAAAAGCTCTTTTTCTCCGTCACTCTTGCAGGTGGCGGGTATTTTTGTCTTTTCAACCAATGTTTTAGTGTGTCCCTTTGCCGGAATAGTCTGTGAATCGGTTAATTCTCCGCAACGCGAGCAGTAACAAAGCTTTTCGCCGTCAGCAGTACAAGTTGCCGCATTGTTGACAGTCCAGATTTCATCATCGTGGCCGAGAGCGGGAATCGCTTTTGTACTGAGAATAAGACCGCAATCGATGCAGCAAACGACTTTTTCGCCCTTTTCGGTACAGGTCGGAGCAAGAGATGTTACCTCGGCGAGCTTCTCACTGTGACCGTTTTTGTTGAGAGTTTCTATTTCAGTGCAAAGGCCGCAGACCGTACAGATTCTTGCCGTAAAGCCATCCTCTGTACAGGTGGGACTTTTAATTACAGTTTCTTTTCCGAGAGTATGCTCATGCTTTTCGATGGGCTTTGATTCGATATATGCACCGCATCTGAGGCAATAGCGTGAAAGCTGACCGTCATGGTCAAGAGTAGCTTCATAATCGAGCTTCCAAACTCCCTCATCATGACCGAGAGCCTCAACCTCGGCGTTATAGCTTGACGTACAACGCGAACAAGTGTACAACGCTTTTCCTGCTTTGGTGCAGGACGGTGTATCTACAATGCTCTTATTATAATCATGACCGAGCGCATTGACATAGGTATCCTTGTAGCTGTCGCCGCACTCACAGGAATGAGTGGTATAACCACGCTCCGTGCAGGTCGGTGCGGTTACTTTCGTTGTGTAGGAATGGGTGTGAGGTGGATTAACGGGGGTGTCATTACCCGTATCAAGTTCATACGGTGCAACGTAAACATTGAGTAAATTGGTAAATTGGCTTTTTTGAAGCTGTCGCCCCCAAGTAATTTTGCAGTGATTATCCAAATTACACTCGGCAAGAGTTACGGTATTACCCGAAACACCGATTACGAAAACCGTATGACCATTGCCATTATAATTGATAATATCACCTGCTTTTAGATTATCCAAGCTATATGCTCTGCTCCATGAAGATTGCGGATTGCTTCCGTAAGCATCATATCCGAGCTTTAAAGCAAATCCGAAACACTGAATAGCAGTTCCGTTAAAAGAGTTGCACCCGCAACTGCCGTCATAGCTACAATTTCCATGAGCATGCGAACAAGGTGAATTTGTGTACTTATTGGGATCGTTCGCCCCCGTTCCGTGATTCCAATATTTGCCATCGGGAAATTTATCCTTAAGTTCCGCAATGGTTAAATTGGCTGCCTCTGCCTTAATCGCCGTGTTTTTCAGCAAGCCTACACCCATCGTTCCGCCGAAAACAAGCAAAACGGCAAGGACAACTGCTAAAACTCTTTTCATTGCCTTTTTCATATATTGATCTCCTCATTAGTATTCGCCCGAAGATATTTACAGTATGTAAAATTGAAAATCTTTCCTCCTCTTTTCCGCCTGCAACAAAACCGCATTTTCGGGCATAAAAGCAAAAATTTTATTACAGCGTATGTAATAATTTAGCTACAGTTTATCATAATATGTTTCAATTGTCAATAGTAGATTTCTTGAGAAAGGGCGATTATTTCATGGCTGTTTACACCGATATAATAAAGGAATTGCGCAAGGACAAGGGCATAACTCAAAGTGACATGGCAAAGTACTTCAACATAAAGCAGTCGATGTATTCAATGTACGAAAGCGGAGCAAGAACGATGAAGCTCGAAATGCTCTGCACAATAGCCGACGTTCTCGGGACATCAACGGATTATCTGCTCGGCAGAACGGCTCAATCTAATCCGTACCCAAAAAGATAAGCTCACGCAAGCCGTCTCGCAAGCGTGAGCTTTTTTATAAAAACAACCCGCCGATTCGTTATTGTGACGAAAAGGCGGGCTTAATTTTGTTTATTGCGACGAGTAAGTGTTGCGTGCGAATATCCGTGCGATATCCTGCGGTGAATTACATCACGGTGAACATGAGGACGGTCCACACGATGCTCAAAATTACCGTTATCGAATATTTTTCAAGGAACGCACCGACGCGGGTAATCAAGGCGGGAATCGCAAATATTATTCTGCCGACAATGTTCATTTTCTTTTCTTCAAAAGCAATATACCAGAAGTTCAATATATCCTCCGTCAACGGAAAGAGGTTGCAGAGCATTGAAATTCCGACATAGAACATGAGCACATAGAGAATGAACAGCGGAATTGAATCGAACGGGGTAATTCCCATGTAACGCAGATTCAGCAGACCCGCAAGGGTGAGGGGAACGCCCGTCATGAAGTTCATAAAGCCCGGTCCGGTAGCCATGAGATATGAGGCAAAGCCTTTTTTAGCCAAGGTGTGTTCAACGTGACCGCAGGCTTCATCTATACGCAGGTAGCCGGGTACTTCCACGGCAAGGCCGAGAATACGGCAGGTGAGCTGTTCCCAAAAGCCTCGAATGTACGCTCCGGGGAATGTAAGGATTTTTCCGAAAATATAGAGCTTCGTCATCATACCAAATCGCACTCCCCTTTCAGCAATACTTCTTCAAGCGTAATTTTTCCTTCTCTTATTTGAATTACGGACTCCGAAAGCTCGGCATCCGAGAACGAGTCAATTATATCATCGAGATAAGCGGCGTTGTCCGTGTCCTTATCGCCCTTTTCGCGGCAGAGCCATGCACACAGATAAACGGTATTGGTAAGCTCCTGCGTATATGCACTGCTGTCGCCCGAATACGAATATATCTGATACGCCACGTAATCCGCTTCATAAGCCGTTTCGTAAGCCTCGTCATAATTGCCCTCGGCAAGATATATCAACGCCGATTGACGGTAAATCTCGGGTGACGTTGCGTAAACCTCGAACGCTTCGGTGCAAAGCTCTCTCGCCTTTGAAAGCTCGCCCGTGCTTCTGAGATAAGCAATTTCGAGCTGATACGCCATATCGGTATCCGCACAAGCAGACTTATACTCCTGCATTACCATGCCCGCCTCGTCCTTTTTGCCGAGACCGAGCAAAATACGCATCTTCATTGCCGCGGCATCGTATGACGATGAATCAAAATTAAGCTGCTTATCAAGATTTTCAAGTGCCTTTTCCGTTTGACCCGAGGCATTGCGGAGCCTTGCGATATCAAGAGAATAGAGCCACGAATAATCAATTTTGTCCTTTTCGTCTGCGGCTTCAACCGCTTCGAGATACTTCAATTTTTCCGCATCGGGAAGATCCATGTATGCGGCAACGTTATAGAGCAGATAATCGAGGAATAACTCGTTCACGCCCTCTTTCGTTCTTGCCTTTTCAAATGCGGCAACCGTTTCCTCTATCGTTGCCTCTTCCTCCTGAAGTGCCGCGACGGGATCCGCCACAGCTTCATAGGTGTTTTGATAATCGGTAAGAATTTGTTTATACTGCTTAACCTTGCGGTTCTTCGAGGTGAAATCAAAATTCGTTCCCGAGAAAATACTTTCCGCACTGTAAGCCGCTTCGAGAGGCGAATAGCAATGTGCAACGCTGTCAAATATTTTCATTTTAACGCCGACACCCGCTTTGACGAACGGGGATTCCTGACCGAGAATATCATTCACGCTTGAAACAAGGCTGCTCACCTGACCGTATGCTTCATATGCGGGATACCAGCAGTTTTCGGCGGCTTTGAGGTCACCTTTATACACCTGAAGTGCGGGAGCACTCACAAGAAAAGCTATTACAAGAGCAAAAACTCCTGCCGCTACAGCCACTATACCGGATATCCAGCCCAAAAACGGAATTTTCGTTGATTTCATGCGACCCTCGCACGCCTCGCAATAATCGCTGCCCTCGGCTTTACGGTATACACCGCATGATGCACACAGCTCATCTGCTTCCTGCGTGTTTTCTTCTTCACCGTCGGCTTCTTCGTCTTTCTGCGTTTCGTCCTCGGATTCTTCGTTCTCCGTTTCCTCGCAAGGCTGTTCGGTAATCTGCGTTTCCGACTCGGTTTCTTCGGCAGCCGCTTCAGCCGCACTGTCCTGCGGTATGGTTACTTCCTCAGCTTCAATTTCAAGCTCGTTGTTGCGTTCGTTATCCAAGCCTTTTCCTCCTGACTTTTGCATATAAATTTATTTTATCATTATTTTTAGCCGATTTCAAACGAATTTGTAAATGTTTACATTTTATTCATCTGTGCCACAGCTTGCGGTCAAGACTGCGGTACTGCACCGCCTGAGCGATATGTGGCGGCTCGATGCTTTCGCATCCCTCGAGATCTGCCACCGTTCTCGCAACTCTCAGCACCTTGTCATATGCTCTTGCGGAAAAATCGAGCTTTTCAAAAACCTCGGCAAGCATGGCAAGTGCTTCGGGTGTCGGACGGCAAAACTGCTTTGTGAGAGCCGCATCCATTTTAGCATTGCACGAAACGCCGGTTCCTTTGAGCCTTTCCTGCTGAATTTTTCTTGCGGCGTTGACCCTCTTTTTGATATCCGCAGATGACTCGGAGGGCTGACGGCTTGACAGCTTATCAAACTCCACGGGAGGAACCTCGATGTGAATGTCAATTCTGTCAAGCAGAGGACCCGATATCCTTGAAAGATAACGCTTTGCCGCTCCCTCGGGACAGGTGCATTCACGCTTCGGATGTCCGTGAAAGCCGCAGGGACATGGATTCATCGCACAAACCACCATTGCGGAGCAGGGATAGGTAAGTGACGCATTGGCACGGGATATTGTTATCGTTCCGTCCTCGATGGGCTGACGGAGAACCTCCATTGCCACTCTTGAAAATTCGGGAAGCTCGTCCAAAAACAGCACGCCGTTATGTGCAAGGGATATTTCTCCCGGTCTCGGAATCACGCCGCCGCCCGAAAGTCCTGCCGGAGACACGGTGTGATGCGGAGAGCGAAACGGTCTTCTTCTTATCAGCGACGTTCCCTTCGGTAACGCTCCCGCCACGGAATAAAGCTCCGTGGTTTGCAAACTTTCTTCAAAGGTCATGTCGGGAAGTATTGACGGCAACCGCTTTGCCAGCATACTTTTTCCCGAACCGGGAGGCCCGACCATTATTATGTTGTGTCCGCCTGCGGCGGCTATTTCGAGAGCGTATTTCGCCTCATCCTGCCCCATCACATCCTTGAAATCGGGCAGAGGAATATCAAATTCATGTTCTTTCTGCGGGTCATATTTCACGGGAGAAATCATTTCCTCGCCTCTCAGATGCTTCACGATCTGTTCAACCGAATGCACGGGATAAACATCAATCCCCTCAACAACGGAGCTTTCAAGAGCATTATCCTCGGGCACGAAAACGCTTTTAATTCCCTCTTTTTGAGCACGGATAACCATTGAAAGTACACCGTTCACATGACGAACAAGCCCGTCAAGCGAAAGCTCACCGATAAAAGCACAGCCGTCAAGGTTGCACCTGAGCTGTTCACTCGCTCTGAGCACGGCAATAAGTATGGGCAAATCGTAAACGGGTCCCTCTTTTTTGATATCGGCAGGCGACAAATTTATGGTCAATCTGCTTGCAGGGAATGAATATCCGCTGTTCTTTATCGCAGAACGCACCCTGTTTTTCGCCTCATTTACCGCGGCATCGGGCAAGCCTACAAGATCGACCCTCGGCAAGCCTTGACCGAAATCCACCTCGACGCCGACCATGTAGCTGTCAACGCCGAAAAGTCCCATGCTGTTAATGCGTGCAAACATCCGATCACTCCCAAATGTGATATGCTTTAATAATACCACGAATCTCTTGAAAATACAATACGGAAAAAAGAAAGTTAAATTTTTGTATTTTCTGTATAAGAATATTATTATAAGTATATTTTGTTATTATATAACTAACTGTACGGAACGGAGTGGTTCGATTGGCAAAAACGCTTGTTTTGACGGAAAAGCCGTCTGTTGCAAAGGATATCGCCCGTGTTCTCGGCTGCCGAAAAAACGGTAACGGCTGCATAATCGGGGATAAATATATAGTAACTTGGGCTTTGGGGCATTTGGTGACGCTTGCCGACCCCGAAGCATATGACAACAAATACAAAAGCTGGCGTATGGAGGATCTCCCCATGCTCCCGAGCAAAATGAAGCTCGTGGTTATCGGTCAGACCTCAAAGCAATTCAAGGCGGTAAGCTCCCTGCTTTCAAGCTCCGAGGTAAGCGACATCGTCATTGCCACCGATGCAGGGCGTGAGGGCGAGCTGGTTGCCCGTTGGATAATCCAAAAAGCCTCCTGTCGAAAACCGATGCGTCGCTTGTGGATATCCTCACAAACCGACAAGGCGATAAAAGAGGGCTTCGCCTCCCTGAAGCCGTCATCGCAATACGATAATCTTTACAAAAGTGCACAATGCAGAGCCGAGGCGGATTGGCTTGTCGGTCTGAACGTTACCCGTGCACTCACCTGCAAGCACAATGCACAGCTTGCGGCAGGCAGAGTTCAAACTCCCACGCTTGCCATGATAGTCCGCCGTGAGGAAGAAATATTGAAATTCCGTCCCAAGGATTATTTTACCGTCAAGGCGGATTTCGGCGGCTTCACCGCTCTCTATAAGGACAGCCGCAATCAGGCGAGATTTTCCGATGCTGCCGCGGCACAGGCTGTTGCAAACGATGTCAAGGGCAAGAGAGGCATTCTCTCCGAGGTGAAAAAGGTCTACCGCTTCAAAGCACCTCCCGCCGCATACGATCTCACCGAGCTTCAGCGTGATGCCAACAAAAAATACGGCTATTCGGCAAAGCAGACTCTTTCACTCATGCAGAGTCTTTATGAAACGCACAAGCTCCTGACCTATCCGAGAACGGACTCAAGATATATAACAAAGGATGTTGCCGCTACCCTGCCCGAAAGACTGCGTGCCGTTTCGGTGGGTCCCTACAAGGATGCCGCAACCGCCGTTCTTCGCTCAAAACCGCTTCAAACAAAATATATCGTCAACGATGCAAAGGTGACGGACCATCATGCGATAATTCCCACCGAACAGTATGTTGACCTCAACAAGCTCTCCCGAGAGGAGAGACATATATATGACCTTGTGGTTCGCCGTTTTCTTGCGGTGCTCAGTTCACCGTTTGAATACGACGAGGTACAGGTTAAAATCACCGTGGGAAAACACAATTTCTACACAAAGGGACAGTCGGTGAAATCCGCCGGCTGGAAAGCTCTTTACGATTCCGCTCTCTCCGAGGAGGACGACGATGAGCCGGATATGACCGCTCAGCGTTTGCCCTCTTTGTCGCAGGGTGCTCCCGCTTTCGTCAATGACGTTCGCATATGTGCCGGAAAAACCGCCCCGCCCGCAAGGTACAACGAAGCAACGCTTCTCACGGCGATGGAAAATCCCGCAGGTGAATTGAGTGACGGCAAGCTGCGTGATGCACTCAAAACGGCAGGCGGTCTCGGTACGCCGGCAACAAGAGCGGATATTATCGAAAAGCTGTTCAATTCGTTCTGCATTGAACGCCGAGGCAGAGAAATTCATCCCACATCCAAGGGAAAACAGCTCATCGAGATAGTTCCCGACGACCTCAAATCCGCTGAGCTTACGGCAAAATGGGAGCAGCAGCTTTCTCTTATCTCCGAGGGCAAGGCGAATGACAGAAAATTCATCGAAGAAATGCGTGGGTACGCAACCTCTCTCGTAAATGCCGTAAAGAGCAGTGATGCAAAATACAAGCACGACAACATGACCCGTGAACCGTGCCCCGAATGCGGTAAATATCTGCTCGAGGTCAACGGCAAAAAGGGCAAAATGCTTGTATGTCAAGACAGAGAATGCGGATATCGAAAAAGCATTTCCGTGATAACGAACGCCCGCTGCCCCGAATGCCATAAAAAGCTCGAAATGCGAGGCGAGGGCGACAAAAAAGCCTTTTTCTGCACCTGCGGATACCGCGAAAAGCTCTCGGATTTTGAAAAGCGTAAAGAGAGTGCGGGAGCAGGCAAGCGTGACGTTGCAAGCTATATGCAGAAGCAGGCGAAGCAAAAAACCGCAAGCAATCCTCTTGCCGACCAGCTTGCCAAATGGTTGGAGGAAAACAAATGAAGCGTTTTCTTTCTTTTTTGATAATAATTTCAATGATATTCGCCCTTTCCTCCTGCTCTGAAAGAGGCTCGGGAAAGGTGATATCCTATCCGCTGAGTGCCTCCCCTTCAACGCTTGACCCGCAATACGCACACGAAGTTGGTGCTCAAACGGTAATAAATAATATATTCGAGGGGCTTGTACGCCTCTCCGCCGAGGGTGAAATAATCCCCGGAATCGCAGAAAGCTGGAGCGTTTCCGAGGACGGCTTGACTTATACGTTTAAGCTCCGAGAGGGTACGGAATGGTACTGCCCCACCGTACTCAAAACAGAATACGGCGAGGAATTTTACAAACGCTTTTCGGAGGAAAAAGTCACGGCAGACGATTTTGTTTTTGCCTGCCGCAGAACGGTCATGCCCGAAACAAATTCGAGCCATGCCCACAGACTTTTCGTCATTGAAAACGCCTTGGAGATAAGCTCCGGAAAGCTCTCTCCCGAAAAGCTCGGCGTAACCGCACCCGATGCAAACACCGTTGTTTTTCGTCTGCATACTCCCTGTGCCGATTTCCTCGAAAGGCTCACCGAATGCGAATTTATGCCCTGCAACGAGGATTTTTTCAATTCGATGGGCGGCAGGTACGGTCTCGGAAACAAATATATGCTTTGCAACGGTCCGTTTTATGTCAGTGCATGGGATTCCGAAAGCTCGATAACCGTTAAGGCAAACAAATTCTATGCAGGAAAATATAAAACCGTGCCGAGATCTGTTGTCTTTTCGTTCGATTCTTCAGCCGAATCAATCGCTCAAAAGCTGTCATCTGCAAGTCTGAGTGCCGCTTTTCTCTCCCCCGATTCGCCTCAGCCCGAAAACACCGTGACAGTCAGTGAAAGCGTTAATTCCTCCTTTGGTTTTCTTTTCAATTCGGCAGATTCTCTGCTTCAAAGCAAGGAGCTTCGCCTTGCACTTTGCTCCTGCGTTGATACCTCTCTGTTTTCTCTTACCGATGAAAACACCGCACCTCAAAGCGGTTTGATTCCCAAAAGCTGTTTTGCGGGCGGATATTCCTACCGTGAAGCAGTCGGAAGCAGTACCCCCTGCGTTAAATTTGACACCGCCGCCGCTTCAAAGCATTGGAAAAAGGCGTTGTCACAGCTTGATACCGATAAGCTCTCACTCCATGTTTTATGCCCCGAGTGGGCTGAAAATTCCGTTCGCCGTCAGCTTCAAATCTGGCAGCAGACAATGGGAATCGGGCTTGGCATAACCGTTGAGGTCCTCACGGCGCAGGAGATTTCCTCCCGTGTTGCCTCGGGAAAATATCAAATTGCACTCACGGGTCTTGACTCCCCCTACGACAATGCAGTTGACCTGCTTTCGTCCTTTCTCGACAGCGGTATATTCACCTTCCCCGATGACGGATATTCAAATATAATCGCCCGTCTGCTCACGGTCGAGACCGATGAGGATATGCTCAACGGCTGTTTCACGGCGGAAAGCTATCTGCTCGGAAGCGGTATGTTTTTCCCGGTTTACGAACGCTCAAGCCGTTTTGTCGCCTCCGAGGATACCGACGGAATTTATATGTGCGGCTCGGAAAGCACCGTCTGCTTTGTCCGTGCAAAGAGGTATGACTGATGAAAAAAGA
Organism: uncultured Clostridium sp.; assembly: GCA_964587915.1. Lineage (GTDB taxonomy): Bacteria > Bacillota > Clostridia > Oscillospirales > Acutalibacteraceae > CAG-177. Next base: position 9,889 of record CAZPMK010000030.1, on the reverse strand, counting down.
TAAAACGGTCAAAATAATTTCATGGCTTCTCGTTGCGGTATGCATGGGCGTGATTTTCTTCCTGTCCTCACAGACTGCCGATGAATCCTCTCTGCTCAGCGATGAGATAAAAAGCCTTTTCGGTCTTAAAGCAGGTATAATTCTGATTCGCAAATGTGCCCATTTTCTTGAATTTACGGGACTTTCCGTCCTGATATTCAACGCTCTTTACCGCACCTGCGGACACTTTAAGCCGACAATGACCTTTCTTTTGACCTCGGCATACGCCGTCTCCGATGAAATACATCAGATTTTTGTTGAGGGCAGGGCGTGCCGTGCCTTTGACGTTCTCGTTGACAGCCTCGGTGCGGCGACGGGAATAATCGCACTTTATGTTTTAATTGAAATATATAACCGTTTGAAAGCAAGGAGGCGTAAAGAATGACCGACAGCACCAAAATCATGCTTGCAGGCTGTTCGGCGGGAGCGGCTGCGGCGGCAATCCCGACGGTTTACGGCATTGTCAAAGCCTTTTCAAAGCCGCTCGAGGAGCGTGACAGACTCAGCGTTTCGGGAGGAGATTTTGTTACCGCTTCGGGCAAAAAAGTTTTTCTCAGAGGAATAAACATCTCCGACGCTCTGCCCGTGCTTTTCGACAACGGCTTGAAAATCAGCCGCGGTTCAAGTGAAATTTTCACCGCTCTTTCCGAAAGATTCGGCAATTACGGAGCAGAACAGCTTTTTGAACGCTATTCCGAGGGACTTTTATCCGACAAGGATATAAAATACATTTCACGCCTCGGTGCAAACTGCGTCAGAATACCGCTTCGCAGTGAGCTGATATTCAAAAAGCCCGACTGCCGAGGTGATGCACGGCTCGAACGGCTCGATGAAATTGTCGCAAAATGCCGAAAAAACGGGCTGTATGTCATATTCGATTTACACGGTGCCTACGGCTTTCAAAGCAATGACCCATCCTGCGGAAAAGCGGATTCCTGCCGTTTCTTTGATTCGGGCAAGGAGGGCTTCGAGGCAAGAAACGCCGCCGTTCGTTTTTGGGCAACGCTTGCCGCTCATTACAAGGATGAGCCTGCCGTTGCCGGCTATGACCTTATAAACCGTCCCCTTTTGCGTGTTGCCGATTGGGAAAACAAGCTCGATACGCTTTACAAATTCTATCGCAGAGCTTTCAAGGCAATACGAGGCACGGGTGATGAACACATTGTTATCATGCAAACGCCCCACTTTGTTGAATCCTTGCCGAACGGCAGTGAATATATCGGTAAAAATGCGGCGTTCGGTATATATTCACACTTCCACACCACCTTTGAAACCGACGCCTTGATAAAGTCGCTCAAAGCAAGGTCAGGTGAAAAAATCCCGTTCATCATTTGCAAAATCCGCAGTGACGGCAATTGGGAGCATTCCCTCTCCTCGCTGAGTGATGCGGGTGTTTCGTGGCTCATGGGGGATTTCAAGGGCAACGGAATTTCAAGCATTTTCGGCGGTATCTTGACCGATGCGGATATTTACTCCGACAGCTATGCCGTTCTCGCAGAAAAGCTCTCCGCCGCCGCTTCAACGGCATCCCTCGCCGAAAACAAGGAGCTTTCATCGACTCTGAAAGCACAGTTTGCAAGATGTTATTCAATCGAAAAATCAGAGAAAAAAGAAAAAATTAAACGCTCCGTTTCATTCAAGGTCGGCATGAGAGTCCGAGTGGGTGTGTAACGGAACGATTTACAGGAGGAATAAACATGAATTACAATCCGTTTGAAGGTCTGCCCGTATATCAAGGCGGAAAAGCCATTGAGGAAATTTTTAACTGCGGCAGCGGTCTTGAAAATGACATTGAAGCCGCAACTCCCGAGGATGCCTATATGCGAATTATCGAGAGCACAAGTGAAAGTGAATTTCTCGCATACTGCCGTGCCCTTGAAAACAGCGGCTACACAAGAGAATTTGCACGAGGAAATTTGACGGGAATATACCACAGATATCTCTGCGGTGAAAAGGCAGTCTATACATATTATATATACGCCGAAAATACCGTCAGAATAATCGTTGAGCCGAAAACGGTAACGCTTGCCTCTCTTGATGACGATGCACCGTTCCCGCTCAAGGATACGGCTCTCATGCAGTTCGGTCTGCACTATTCCGACATGATAAGCGGCACAACCAGCGACTGCGGCATGATGTATGTTCTCCGTCTGCGTAACAACGAGCTTTTCATCGTTGACGGCGGCGAATTTGAGCAGAGCACCGATGCTGCGGTAGAAGAATTTATGAACCGTATTCGTGCCCTGACAGGAAAGAGCAAGGGCGAAAAAATCGCAATTGCCGCTTGGTACTGCACCCACAATCACAATGACCACATGGATTTCTTTGCAAAGCTCATCGCCTTTCATTCCCATGAGCTGGAGCTTCGCAGCGTAATGTTCAACTTCCCCTCGGAAAGACTTATCAAGGCGGGCAATCCCTGCACGGCAAGAATGAAAAAGAGAATAAAGGAAGCCTATCCCGACGTAAAATTCCTCAAGCTCCATTCGGGTATGCGTTTCTGGGTAAGCAATGCCATGGTGGATGTTCTTCTCACGCATGAGGATGTTCTGCCCTCTCAGATAACAGAAAATCAATACTACGGCGGCATTAACGAGACCTCAACGATACTCAAAATCGAATTTATGGGTCAGTCGATAGTATTCCTCGGCGATACGGTTGACGAGGTCGGCGATATTTTCCTTCATCGTTTCCATTCGTCGGGACTTTCCTGCACCTATCTTCAGGCGGCTCATCATTGCATAAATTATGTTGAAAATCTTTATACGTTTATTAAAGCCGAAAAGGTGCTCATTCCGCAATGCCGTTATATCGCCGAAAAGTTCCACGCCGCAAAATACAAGATAATCTGCGACAATTACGGTGCGGAAAATGTCCTTTTTGCGGGTGACTGCACAAGAATTTTCTTCACCGATTCCGTAAATTCCCATGTTGAATATTATCCCGTTGTCGGCGGCAGCTACGACGGCTCTGAATATTGATAAAATTTGAAAGGGAGTGCCGAAATGCAATGCCCGAATTGCAACGGACACATTGATCGCTTCGACCTCAGCCCCGAATGCCGCCATTGCGGCGTAAACATCTTCTATTTTCAGCAGGAAAAGCTGCTTTCGGATGATGCCAAAATGTGTGAGCTTGAATATGCCTCTCTGCGAATTTTAACGGCAAAGCTGAAAACTGCGTTTATCGGCGGCAAGCTGCAAATTATCAGAATCGTTGCCTGTATTCTGACTCTTGCCTCTCTTGTCGTCCCGTTTGCCGATGCAAACGCTCGATTGATTTTGGCAGAAAAAGGGATATCTTTCGGTGCAATCGGCTTTTACAACGCCTTTGCCGACGGCTCTTTCGGAGCACTCCTTGCTCTGCACGGCATTGATGCCTTTTCATCCTTTACGGCTCGTGCCGCCGTGCTTGCACTGTGCATTGTTTTGATTCTCCTTGCCTCTCTCGGCGTTCTCGGGTGCGAAATACTTTCATTTTTGAATATTAAAAAATCGGCAAAAATCATGAATCGTTTTTCCGTATGCGGAATTGCTTTCGGCGTGCTTTCCTTTATTGCCGCCCTGCTTTTGAAAAACGCTTCGGGTGAGCTTATCGGCGTTTCTCTCGGCTTCGGACCGCTTGCCGCCGTGCTTGCCTTTGCTTTCGTGCTCGTTCTCAATCTTATCATTCTTAAAAAGAATATCAGCCCCGACATAAAAGAGGTTGACCTCATGCGTGTTGAAATGCGTAAAAGGGTCAAGAGCGGTGAAGTCTCTCTCGATGAGCTGTCTCTCCCCGTGTTTGAATCCGAGGAGGAAAAAGAAAAACGCCTCGAAAATGAGGCTCATTCCGCAGAGCTTATCGAGGCGGAGAAGGGCGGTGTACGCTCATGACGAACAAAAATCCGAGCGGCAACAAGAAGCGTATCTTCACCTTTATTGCCGTTATGATAATATCAGTTGCGGCGTGTATGTGTGCCGTGCTCGTTGCGGCGTTTTCGCTCATCACCGAGGGGGTTTATGAATTTCCCGATGAAAAAGCCGCCCCCTATGCCGAAATCACCGAAACCGAGGATATCACGGAGCTTCTCGCCGCCGCTTGCAAAAGTGTGACGGATTCAAGCCGAACCTTTGTAAACTCACGCACGGAACTTTCCGTTGACAACATCAAATCCGCTTCGGGAAACACGCCTCTGCTTGAATATGTCAGGGACGACCTGCTCTCTCTCGCTTACTCGCTCTATCCGCAAAATCACGACGGCTCTTTCGGAGACGGCGTTACCGCCTGCCCCGACCTCATTTTTGATGCGGGCTTATGCACCCGTGCCGAATGCACACTCGGCAAAACGGAAAACGGAGAAACCGTCAATCCCGATAAATATTATGTAACTGCCGTTTTCTATTGCGATGACGGTCACGATATGTCGAATACCGAAAAAATCGCCGCCGAAATAAAAAGCAAGCTCTCGCCTCAATGCGTTATTTCAAACGAAACCATCACTCCGCCCGTCACCTTTTCGCTTGAAGCGTGCGTTGATGCCGAGACCAAAAGGCTCGAATATATTTATACGAATAAAAAATACGCCGTTTCGCTGAGTGCCGAATTTGTCGGTACACTTGCGGCTTTCGGCAAGGATGAAATCTCCTTTGATTATTGCGTTTTTGAAAAATACGAATACACCCACGCCGGAATATCCTTTGCGGAGAATGAAATCAATGTCGGCGTCGGCGATACCGCAGAGCTTTCCGTCAATGCGGTCATGAATGAAAACGCACAATACACCGTTTCGTTTACGCTTTCCGACGAAACAATTGCAAGCGTTGATGAAATGGGCTTTGTCACGGGAATTTCCGACTCTGCAGAGCCGATAACCGCAACCGTAACGCTCGAATATCTCGGTAACACCTACACCGATACCTGCCTTGTTCGTGTCGGCACGGCGGTTGAAAAAATTAAAATTTCCGATTCGTCCGTAAAGCTCGCCGTCGGGGAAACGGTAAAGCTCGGTGCAAAAATCACTCCGAGCGATGCAACCGACCGTTCCGTTATTTGGATAAGCGAAAATGAAAATGTTGCAAAGGTTTCCGATGACGGCACGGTTACCGCCGTATCTGCGGGCGAAGCCGTGATAATCGCCGTTTCAAATGACGGTCATTTCAGAGATTCATGTACCGTCACGGTACAGCAGGAGGTGTAACGGCATGAGTGAAGCAAAAACTCTCCCTCCCGAGGAACAGACCGCCGAGGTCAACCGTGTGCAATATTACCGCGGTCACAACTATGTCGGCGTAAAGGAAACCGTTGCATATCTCTTCAACGATTGGTCAAACTCATTCAACATAAACAGCTTTTCCGAACGCTTTGTTTGGGACGTTGTTCACATTGATTTCACCGTCAGTGCCGTTGTCAATCTCTTCACGGCGGCATGGGATATCATCAACGACACCTTTATTTCCGTTATCGTAGATAACACCCGAACGAGGATTGGAAAATTCCGCCCGTATCTCATCGGAATGCAGCTTCCGTTGACGCTTATCGGCGTTTTCACTTGGCTTTTGCCTCTGTTTTTCGGCGATTCTTCATCGGGAACCTACATTCCTAAGCTGATATATTATTACGCCTTTGCGATTATTTCCGAAACTGCGGGAACCTTTACAAGCGTTGCAAAAAGCGGATATATGTCAACAATAACGCCGAATCCCGATGAGCGTGTACGCCTCATCACCCTTGCAGAGCTGCTCACCGGCTTCATGGGTGAGGATTTGCCCCGATATATAATGGGTGTGCTAATCGACCTTGTAAACAACAAGATAGTTAGCTGGCGTTTAAGCTCCGTTTTCATGGTAATGGGCGGTGCAACGGCACTGATTTCCTCGCTGTGTACCTTCTGGTTCTTCCTCGCTTCAAAGGAAAGAGTACCGCAGTCGATAGAACGCCCGAATGTCAAGGCGGGCTTCAAGGCAATATTCACGAATTATCCGGTTCTGCTCATGTGCCTGTCGGATTTCCTCGGCAGCTTTGCAATAAGCAAGAGCGAAACGAACTATTTTATTGATGTTCTCGGCAGCTATTCCCTCATAACCCTGCTAAACATTCCCTCGGGAATAAACGGCAGTATCAGCTATGCTTTCGTTGCTCCGCTGAGAAAAAGATTTTCCTCAAAGGCATTGTGGATATTCTCGGATATCTACGGAGACGTGCTCAACCTCGGAGTTTTTCTGTTCGGCATAAGCAAAAAACGCACCATGCTCTATAAAAGAGTGCCCATGTGCATCGCTTTCGGCTTAAAAGAATGGTTCGGCAAGTGGATATGGGGCATAACAAAGGTTATAAACGCCGATTTGTGGAACGAAGCCATGGATTACTGCGAATGGAAAAGCGGCTATCGAATGGAGGCGACCACGGGTGTTGCAAAGGGTCTGATATTGAAAATTCAAAGTGCCCTGCTCGGCTCGGTAACAAGCCTCATCATGAAGAAAATCGGCTATATTCAAGGACTCGAAATTGGTGCACAAAACGATAAAACAAAGTTCTGGGAGTTTGCGTTGTGTACGGCAGTACCCACCGTTACGGGTGCTCTCGGCATAATTCCGAAATTCCTTTGGCCCATTTCAAGGCAGAAAAGGGAGCGAATGTATTCGGAGCTTTCCGCTCGCCGTCAGGATAAGGTCATGGGCTACATGGAAGAATTTGCAACGGCAGAAAAGTAAAAATCCACCCGTCGGTTCACAAGGAATCGGCGGGTGTTGCGTATTATATGATTGTCGTGCCGGACAGTTTTATCTCTGTACTCTGCCGGAGCCGTCGCCGCCTGCGAGCTTTTCAACCTCGGCAACGCTTACTCTGTTGAAATCGCCCTCAATCGAATGCTTGAGTGCCGATGCCGCAACCGCAAATTCAATTGCCGACTGCGAATCCTTACCGCTGAGAAGTGCATATATAAGTCCGCCGCCGAAGCTGTCGCCGCCGCCTACACGGTCAACGATATGAAGATGATATTCCTTTGAGAAGCAATAATTTTCGCCGTCATAGAGCATTCCCGCCCAATCGTTGTCGCTTGCGGAAATCGAGGTTCTGAGCGTTATTGCGACCTTTTCAAAGCCGAATTTGTCTGCAAGCTGTTTTGCAACCGACTTGTAGCCGTCCTTGTTGAGCTTTCCGCCGTAGATATCCGTATTTTCCGCTTCAATGCCGAAAACATCCTTGGCATCCTCCTCGTTGGAAATGCAGACATCAACATATTTGCAAAGCTCCGTCATCGCCTCTCTTGCCTCGGCTCTTGTCCAGAGCTTGCCCCTGTAGTTGAGGTCACAGGAGATTTTCACACCCTTTGCCTTTGCCGCAACACACGCCTGCTTGCATATCTCAACAAGATTTTTGCCGAGTGCGGGGGTGATTCCCGTGAAGTGGAACCAATCAGCTCCCTCAAAAATAGAATCCCAATCAAAATCCTCGGGCTGTGCCTCTTGAATTGCGGAATGTGCTCTGTCGTAGATGCAGACGCTTCCTCTCTGTGAAGCACCCTTTTCAAGGAAATATATTCCCACTCTGTCGCCGCCACGCACGATTTTGGAGGTATCAACGCCGAAGTAACGCAACGAATCCACCGCCGCCTGACCTATCGCATGAGCGGGGAGCTTGGTTACGTACACGGACTCCATGCCGTAATTGGCAAGTGAAACCGAAACATTCGCTTCACCGCCGCCGAAGGTTGCCTGAAGCTGATCGTCTTGAAAGAAACGGTAATAGCCGTTCGGTGCAAGACGGAGCATTATTTCTCCGAATGTAACTACCTTAGCCATTTGAGCGTGCCTCCTTGACGATTTCAACCGACTTTTTGCAAAGCTCGATTATTTCATCCCACTTCTGATTGTCAATGAGGTCTGCGGTTACCATATAGGAGCCGCCGCAAGCCGCAATAACGGGGCAGGAAAGATATTCTTTAAGATTTTTGAGGGATATTCCGCCCGTGGGCATAACCTTGAACATCGGGAACGGAGCACTCATCGACTTTATTTTGGCAAGTCCGCCGCTCTGCTCTGCGGGGAAGAATTTCAGCACGTCAAGTCCGAGTCTGTACGCCGTGTGATAATCCGTCGGAGTGGTACAGCCGGCATAAATGGGGATGTTCTTCTGCTGACAGTACTTGACTATTTCCTCATCAAGTCCGGGAGTTACGATGAACTGTGCCCCCGCCTCGATTGCTTCGTCAACCTGAGAGGTTTCAAGCACCGTGCCTGCTCCGACAAGCATTTCGGGCACGTTTTCACGCATGAGCTTTATTGCCTTTGCCGCACCTGCCGCACGGAAGGTTACCTCCGCCACGGGAACACCGCCCTCAACGAGAGCCCTTGCAAGTGCAACGGAATCTCTCTCGGGGTTGTTGAGCTTTATTACCGGCACAACGCCGATGGACATTATTTTTTCTGAAATTGCGTTCATAACTGCCTCCTGATTATATTTATCAAGCCTTTGCTTTTTCGCAGGCTTCAAAAAGTCCGTTGATATATGCCGCTCCCAAAGCACGGTCATACAGACCGTAGCCCGGCTTTCCGTCCTCGCCCCAAATCATTCTGCCGTGGTCGGGACGAACATATCCGTCAAAGCCTGCTTCAACGAGTGCCTTCGTTATTTCGTACATATCAAGACTGCCTTTTTCCGAAAGGTGACCGCATTCCTCAAAGCTGCCGTCGGGCAAAAGAAGAACATTTCTCATGTGCATGAATGCGATTCTGTCTGCCTTGGCGTACTTGCGAACCATTGCAACGATATCATTTGATTTTGCACAGCCGAGAGAGCCCGTGCAGAAGCAAAGGCTGTTTGCGGGAGAATCAACCATTGCAAGCATTCTGTCGATATTCTTCTCATTTGTAATTATTCTCGGCAAGCCGAAAATGGGATACGGCGGGTCATCGGGATGAATTGCCATACGCACACCGCATTCCTCGGCAACGGGAACAACCTTTTTAAGGAAGCGTTCGAGATTTTCCCAAAGCCCCTCCTCGCCTTTTTCGGAATAGGCATTTATCAGCTCTCTGACCTGATCCTGCGTGTAGCTCGAATCCCAGCCGGGAAGATGGATATCATCCTTGAGCGGGTCAAGACCTTTCATCTGCTCCCAATACATGACGAGGCTTGTTGAGCCGTCGGGAGCTTTTTTGTCGAGCTGAGTGCGTGTCCAATCAAAAACGGGCATAAAATTATATGTAACACATTTTACGCCGTACTTTGCACAGCGGCGGATATTCTCGCAGTAGACCTCGATGAGTCGGTCAACCTCACCCCTGCCGAGCTTGATATCCTCATGCACGGGAATGGACTCAACAACATCAAAAACAAGGCCGTTATCCTCGCACTGCTTTTTCATCGCGGCAAGGCTTTCCTCGCTCCAAACCTCACCGGGCTTAACATCGTAAACAGCACTGACAACACTGTGCATATTCGGTATTTGACGAATATACTCAAGCGAAATCGGGTCCGATTCGCCGTACCAACGAAATGACATTTTCATTACGGTATCCTCCGAATTTTAACGGCAAAGCCGCTTTTTCTCTTTATAATTATATCACGACTTTTCTTAATATCAATCAAAAATTTATATAAAAACGGTAATACGGGCGTTTTTTGAAAAAGTATTTGTCCCGTGGCGACACCGCGGACAAAAATTTTTAAAAAACTCTTGACAAAAATCAAACCTTATAATATAATATACAAGCCCTCTGCAAAAGAGAGCACATATGGCGGCATAGCTCAGTGGCTAGAGCAACCGGTTCATACCCGGTAGGTCGTGGGTTCAAATCCAACTGCCGCTACCATATGGCCCGGTGGTCAAGCGGTCAAGACACCGCCCTTTCACGGCGGTAACACG
>CAZPMK010000029.1:0-21884 GCA_964587915.1 uncultured Clostridium sp. | reverse complement strand
TGCCGTTCCGGTTGAATTTTCGTTGAAAATTCAATATCCCCCCGTGCGAATGTCTGTAACAAAATCACAGCTTTCTGCATCGGGCTCGCCACTTTCTTCCCATATTTCGGTGGGAATCCCCTACCTAAATCCAACATTGAACAACCATTATGTCAATTGCAAATTTATTGCATTTCGGTTTCAACCGGCTGTAAGCGTTGCTGCCAAGTTTGAAAGCCCTTTCACCCGTATAGTCACGAAAAAATCAAAAAGGTTACACTTTTTGAAAAATCCCGAAAAAATTTCAAAACCCGCAAAAGCCGATGCCTTTGCGGGTTAAATTCTACGCGAGCCGTCTGCCGTCTCTGAGCTTGACCTTGCCGAAAAGGGGAATTTTAACCGTTCCCTCAAAGGAGTCACCGTCAAAGAATGCGTCGATGATGATATCCTTGTCGGGGAGCAGGGAGGTTTGGATTATCACGTTGACATCGTTTCCGCTTTGCTTGACACTCTTGACGGAAATATCGGGGAGCGAAATGCCGGGGATATCCGCCTTAAAGCCGTAGGAGCCGTTGTCGTCGAATATTTCAAACTTGACTTCACCCGAAAAAAGCATTGATTTTACATTGCACACCCACTTGCCGAGTCCAATCATATTAACGCCGTCCTTTTCAAATAAATCTGTTTACATAATACCACAGGTTCGGCGGCATATCAACATATAATTTGATTTTTCTGTCGGAACACAGGATATTGTGGTGCGTAGGCTGTATTATATATACATTTTAAATATATACGTTTGACGGGAATATCAGTCGCACACAGCCGTCGGCGGAAAGCCTTGATGTCGTTTGGATTCGGGGCTTTGAGGCGGCAAAAAAATTCTCAACTTTTTTGAAAAAAATGCTTGACATATAAGGGGTAATATGATATAGTATCAAGGCATGATGGAAAGTAGGGGTTACTATGCCCTGAAAGAATCCGTAAACCGTGCAGATATGCGTTGATGCAGGAGGTGGCCGCTCTCTGAAGCGGGAAATTTCTGCGGAGTATGTCCGATTTTAAACCGGGCGATCGTATCCATTCGGCAGAGGGCATTTGTCCGAGGTCGGATTGCCGTTCAGGTTTTTCGTCAGTTTGCTCAAAAGCAGCAAGGGCGTCTTGCGAGCCAAGCGTTTTTGGGTGAAATGATGAAAAATGGGGCGGCATGAAGCAAGGCTTTGCCGCTGCGGAAAACCGCCGTTCCCGAGGCGGTCTTTCTGTGTGGATACATAGGAGCAAATCGGCGATTAGCTGACCCGGAAATATTGTTTTTCCGGTTTTTTAAACCGGACGGGTTGAAACACCCGGGGCAGTTTCCACGAATTTGCTTGCCCGCCAATCATTTAAGGAGGCGTAACCATGGCAGTTAAGGGAAAAATCAGAATCAGACTCAAGGGCTACGATCACAGTCTTGTAGACAAGGCTGCTGAAAAGATTGTTGAGACCGCTAAGAGAACAGGCGCTCAGGTTTCGGGTCCCGTTCCCCTTCCCACCGAGAAAGAGGTCGTAACAATTCTTCGTGCTGTTCACAAGTACAAGGACAGCCGCGAGCAGTTTGAGCAGAGAACACACAAAAGGCTTATCGACATTATCAGACCCTCAGCCAAGACGGTTGAAGCTCTGACAGGTCTTGAGCTTCCCGCAGGCGTAGAAATCGAAATCAAGCTTTGATTCTGCGTGTGCAGGTCAAGTTGGCTTAAAGGTCAACCAATAACCTAAAGGAGGAAAGCAATATGCAAAAGGCTTTAATCGGCAAGAAGATCGGTATGACTCAGATCTTCGATGAAAAGGGAAACGTTATCCCCGTAACGGTAATTGAAGCGGGTCCCTGCAACGTCGTAATGAAGAAGACCGTTGAGAACGACGGCTATGAGGCTGTTCAGCTCGGCTTCGGCGACGTTAAAGTACAGAGAGTCAACAAGCCCATGATGGGTCACTTCAAGAAGAACGACGTCGCTCCCAAGAAGACTCTTAAAGAGTTCAGACTTGATGACATTTCAAGTGTCAACGTTGGCGACACGCTCAAGGCAGACATTTTCGCGGTAGGCGAGAAGGTCGATGTTATCGGCACGAGCAAGGGTAAGGGCACCGCAGGCGCTATTAAGAGATGGAACTTCTCCAGACTTAAAGAGTCTCACGGTACGGGTCCCGTTGCAAGACACGCCGGTTCATTGGGTGCCTGCTCCGATCCCTCAAGAGTTTACAAGGGAAAGAAGCTCGCAGGTCACCTCGGTTGCGAAAGAGTAACCATTCAGAATCTTAATGTAGCTAAGATTGATGCAGAGAACAACCTCATCGCCATCAAGGGTGCCGTTCCGGGTCCCAAGGGCGGAATCGTTGTTATCCGCAATGCAAAAAAAGCATAAGGAAAGGAGTAGAAAAGAATGCCTACAGTATCAGTTTTTGACATGACAGGTAAAAAGGTTTCCGACCTTGAGCTTGCAGAAAGCATCTTCGGAATCGAGCCCAGCATACCCGCTATGCACCTTTGCGTAGTCAGCTATCTGGCAAATCAGCGTCAGGGCACACAGTCTACTCTTACCAGAGCAGAAGTCAGCGGCGGCGGAAAGAAGCCCTGGAGACAGAAGGGTACAGGCCGCGCAAGACAGGGTTCAACCAGAGCTCCGCAGTGGTACCACGGCGGTATCTCACACGGACCCAAGCCCCGTGATTATCACAAGGATGTAAACAAGAAGGTCAGAAGACTTGCCATCAAGTCGGCTCTTTCCTCAAAGGTTGCCGACAGTGAGCTTATCGTTCTTGACAGCCTTACTCTTGAGAACATCAAGACAAAGGAAATGGTCAAGGTAGTCAACGCTCTTGAGACCGGCAAAAAGGTTCTCTTCGTTCTTCCCGAGAAGAATGACGTTATCTACCGTTCAGCTCGCAACATCGCAGGCGTTAAGACCACTCTTGCAAGCACACTGAACGTTTACGATCTCCTTAACTGCGACACCGTTGTAGTTCTTAAGGATGCCGTAAGCAAGATAGAGGAGGTTTACGCATGAGCAAGATAGCACAGGATATTATCCTCCGCCCCATCATCACCGAAAACAGCATGGACGGTATTGCAGATCGCAAGTATACCTTCGAGGTAGCCAAGGATGCCAACAAGATTGAAATCGCTAAGGCGGTTGAAGAGCTTTTCGGCGTTAAGGTTTCCAAGGTCAACACCATAAACGTTGACGGTAAGCTCAGAAGATACGGCCGTTTCGAGGGCTACACCGCTTCTCGCAAAAAGGCAATCGTAACTCTTACCGAGGATTCCAAGTCCATCGAATTTTTCGACGGCATGATGTAATAACCGGTTAAACCGGACCCTTTATTCCGGCGGTAAAGTATGGAGAATGACATTACTCCGCAAAGCCGCTGTAAGGAGAGTGTAAAAAAATGTCTATTAAATTCTATAAGCCGACAGGCAATGCACGCCGTAATATGTCGGTTACAGATTACTCCGAGCTTTCAAACGTTGCTCCCGAGAGAAGCCTTCTCGTTTCCCTCAAGAAGAACAGCGGACGTAACAGCTACGGCAGAATCACCGTTCGCCATCGCGGCGGCGGACAGAGAAGAAAGTATCGTATTATCGACTTCAAGAGAGATAAGTTCGATATTCCCGCAACCGTTAAGAGCGTAGAATACGATCCCAACCGTTCGGCATTCATCGCCCTTCTTCAGTATGAAGACGGTGAGAAGAGATACATCCTTCAGCCCGCAGGCTTGAAGGTAGGCGATGTTGTTGTTTCCGGTACGGGAGCAGACATCAAAGCAGGTAATGCTCTTCCCCTTTCAAGCATTCCCGTCGGTACGGTAGTTCACAATGTTGAGCTTTATCCCGGCAGAGGCGGTCAGCTTGCAAGAGCGGCAGGTAACTCAGCTCAGCTCATGGCTAAGGAAGGCGTTTATGCGCTCCTCAGACTTCCCTCGGGCGAGCTTCGTAACGTTCCCGCTTCATGCATGGCAACCATCGGTCAGGTAGGCAATCTCGATCATGAGAATGTCAAGGTTGGTAAGGCAGGTCGTAAACGCCACATGGGTTGGAGACCTACAGTTCGCGGTTCGGTCATGAACCCCTGCGATCACCCCCACGGCGGCGGCGAGGGCAAAGCACCCGTCGGCAGACCCGGTCCTGTTACTCCTTGGGGCAAGCCTGCTCTTGGTTACAAGACCAGAAAGACAAAGAAATCGTCCGACAAGCTTATCGTAAAGCGTCGTAACGACAAGTAAGTGAAAGGAGCAGATAATAATGGGCAGAAGCATTAAAAAAGGACCCTTCGTGCAGCCTAAACTGCTCGAGAGAGTTCAGAAGATGAATGAAGCAGGCGAGAAGCAGGTTCTCAAGACCTGGAGCCGTTCATCAACAATCTTCCCCGACTTTGTCGGCCACACCTTTGCTGTTCACGACGGACGCAAGCACGTTCCTGTTTATGTAACAGAGGATATGGTCGGTCATAAGCTCGGCGAATTCGCACCTACGAGAACCTTCAGAGGTCACGCAGGTTCAAAAACATCAAACAACGGTAAATAATCGGCGAAAGGAGTGTATTAAATATGTCAGAACAGGCAATGCAGAGTGTGCCCACCGCAACCGCAAAGGCCACTTACATCCGTATTGCGCCTCGCAAGGTTCAGATTGTGCTTGACTTAATCCGCAATCAGCCCGTAGATAAGGCAATGGCAATCCTCAAGTACACGCCCAAAGCCGCGTGTGAACCCTTGATGAAGCTTTTAAAATCAGCAATGGCAAATGCCGAAAACAATAACAATATGGACACCGATCGCCTTTATGTTGCCGAGTGCAGCGTAAGTCAGGGCCCGACTCTCAAGAGAATCAGACCCAGAGCTCAGGGCAGAGCGTTCCGTATAAACAAAAAGACTTCACACATCAGCCTTGTACTCAAGGAAATGGAATAAGCTAAGGAGGAGGTTAAACAATGGGACAGAAAATTAATCCTACCGGTTTAAGAATCGGTGTTATTAAGAACTGGGAATCCCGCTGGTATGCGAATCCCAACAAGTTCGGTGATACTCTCGTTGAAGATTACAATCTCCGTGAGTACCTTCTTGAGAAGCTCGCTCCTGCCGGAGTACCCAAGGTTGAGATTGAGCGTGACGCAAAGCGTGTTTACGTAAACATTCATTGCGCAAAGCCCGGTATGGTCATCGGCCGTCAGGGCACCGAAATCGAAAAGCTCAAGAAGATTTGCGAAAAGAAGCTCGGCGGCAAAGAGGTTTCCCTCAACATCATCGAGATAAAGCAGCCGGATCTTAACGCACAGCTTGTTGCTGAGAGCATTGCAGCTCAGCTCGAAAGACGTGTTTCCTATCGTCGTGCTCTCAAGCAGGCTATAGGCAGAACAATGAAGCTCGGCGCAAAGGGCATCAAGACTCAGGTTTCCGGCCGTCTCGGCGGAGCTGAAATCGCCCGTACCGAAGCATATCATGAGGGCACTATCCCTCTTCAGACCATCAGAGCAGACATCGACTACGGCTTTGCCGAGGCTAAGACGACCTACGGCAGAATCGGCGTAAAGGTTTGGCTCTACAGAGGCGAGGTTCTGCGTGAGAGCAGAAACACTTCCCGCCCCAGAAGACGCAGAGAAGGAGGTAACCAATAATGCTTTTACCTAAGCGTGTAAAGTACCGCAGAGTACAGAGAGGCAGACTTAAGGGTAAGGCTACCAGAGGCAATAAGGTCACTTACGGTGATTACGGTCTTGTAGCACTTGAGCCGGCATGGATTACCTCGAATCAAATCGAAGCAGCCCGTGTTGCCATGACGAGATACATCAAGCGTGGCGGTCAGGTTTGGATAAAGATTTTCCCCGACAAGCCCATCACCGAGAAGCCGGCTGAAACCCGAATGGGTTCAGGTAAAGGTTCTCCCGAATATTGGGTTGCCGTTGTTAAGCCCGGCAGAGTAATGTTTGAAATCGCCGGTGTTGACAGAGAGCTTGCAGCAGAGGCTATGCGTCTTGCAGCAAACAAGCTCCCGATTAAATGCAAATTTGTTAGTAAAGAAGAATTGGGTGGTGAGCAGTAATGAAAGCCAGTGAAATCAGAAAACTTTCCGCCGATGAGATGAACGCAAAGCTTCTTGAGCTGAAGGATGAGCTGTTCAAGCTGCGCTTCCAGCAGGCTGTAAACCAGCTCGACAACCCGATGCGAATCAGTGCCGTTAAAAAGGATATCGCCCGCATACTTACAGTGCAGAGAGATATCGAGCTTCACGGCACCAAGGCGTAAGGAAAGGGAGGTTAATATTCAATGGAAAGAAACCTCAGAAAAACTCGCGTTGGTATAGTAACCAGCGATAAAATGGATAAGACCGTAGTCGTCTCCGTTAAGGACAGGGTTAAGCATCCTCTTTATAAGAAGATCGTTAACAACACCTACAAGCTCAAGGCACACGATGAAAACAACGAGTGCGGAATGGGCGATCGTGTTCTTGTTATGGAAACCCGTCCTCTTTCAAAGGATAAGAGATGGCGTGTAGTAGAAATCATTGAGAAGGCTAAATAATTTAGCCTAAGTGTAAGGAGGAAAACACTGTGATACAGCAACAGAGTTACCTCAAGGTTGCCGACAACACCGGTGCTAAGGAGCTTATGTGCATCCGAGTCCTCGGTGGTTCCGGCAGGAGGTATGCCAATATTGGCGACGTCGTCGTTGCTTCTGTTAAAAAAGCAACACCCGGTGGCGTAGTTAAAAAAGGCGAAGTTGTAAAAGCGGTAGTAGTACGCACCGCAAGCGGCCTTCGCCGTGACGACGGAACTTACATTCGCTTTGATGAGAATGCAGCCGTCATCATTAAGGAAGACAAGAACCCCAAAGGCACTCGTATCTTTGGACCTGTAGCAAGAGAGCTTCGTGAAAGAGATTATACAAAGATCCTTTCCCTCGCTCCCGAAGTACTTTAATCGGAGGTGCGAATGATGAATAAGGTTCATGTAAAAACAGGCGACGAGGTCGTCGTTATCAACGGAAAATACAGAGGCAAGAGAGGCAAGGTCATGCAGGTCAGCCCCTCAGAAGGCAAAGTAATCGTTGAAGGCGTTAACATCGTCACAAAGCACGTTAAGCCCCGCAAGATGGGTGAGCCCGGCGGACTCATTCAGGCAGAGAGTGCTCTCTATGCGGATAAGGTTCAGCTTGTTTGCCCCAAGTGCGGCAGACCCACAAGAGTTGGCCACAAAATTGATTCCAAGGGCAAGAAGGTTCGCACTTGCAAGAAGAGCGACTGCCTTGCTGAGTTTGAATAATAGAGGAGGAAACGACAAATGGCAGCAAGATTAAAAGAAATGTATGTCAAAGATGTTGCACCTGCTCTTATGAAGAAGTTTGAGTACAAGAGCGTTATGCAGATCCCCAAGCTCGAGAAGATAGTTATCAACGTCGGCTGCGGTGAAGCAAGAGAAAACTCAAAGGCTCTTGATGCAGTAGTCTCCGACCTCAAGCAGATAACCGGTCAATCACCCGTAATCTGCAAGGCAAAGAAGTCGGTTGCAAACTTCAAGCTCCGTGAGGGCATGGCTATCGGCGCCAAGGTCACTCTCAGAGGCGACAGAATGTATGAGTTCCTTGACAGACTCTTCAACCTCGCTCTCCCCAGAGTTCGTGACTTCAGAGGAATTAACCCCAATTCCTTTGACGGCAGAGGCAACTACTCGATGGGTATTAAGGAACAGCTTATATTCCCCGAGATTGATTATGATAAGATTGACAAGGTAAGAGGCATGGACATCTGCTTTGTCACAACCGCTGACACCGATGAAGAAGCACGCGAGCTGCTCACTCTTATGGGCGCTCCGTTCTCAAGATAAGGAGGGAATACCGTGGCTAAGACATCAATGAAAATCAAGCAGGCTCGTCCCGCAAAATATTCCACCAGAGCCTATAACAGATGTAAAATCTGCGGAAGACCCCATGCTTATCTTCGCAAGTACGGCGTTTGCCGTATCTGCTTCAGAGAGCTGGCTCACGCAGGTCAGATCCCCGGCGTCAAGAAAGCAAGCTGGTAATTGAGCAATTGCAAAGGAGGTAAACAGTATGCA
Organism: uncultured Clostridium sp.; assembly: GCA_964587915.1. Taxonomy (GTDB): domain Bacteria; phylum Bacillota; class Clostridia; order Oscillospirales; family Acutalibacteraceae; genus CAG-177. The sequence goes on along the minus strand of CAZPMK010000029.1, from coordinate 13,812 downwards.
AATTACTGATTCCATCGCTGATATGCTTACTCGTATCCGTAATGCGAATGCGGCAAAGCATGACACAGTGAAAGTCCCCGCATCCAACATGAAGAAAGCGATTGCTCAGATTCTTGTTGATGAGGGTTACATCAAAGGTTTCAAGGTTGAGGATGACGGTAAGCAGGGCATCATCGAGATCGCTCTCAAGTACGGTCCCAACAAGTCTCAGGTTATCACCGGTCTTCGCAGAGTTTCAAAGCCCGGTCTGAGAATATACACGAATTGTGAGGATATGCCCAGAGTTATGAAGGGTATCGGCATTGCCATCCTCTCAACTTCAAAAGGCGTTATGACTGACAAGGACGCACGCAAAGCCAACGTAGGCGGCGAAGTTCTTGCATTTATCTGGTAAGGAGGTGCCGTAAACTATGTCTCGTATAGGTAAGAAGCCTATAGAAATCCCTGCGGGTGTTGATGTACAGCTCGACGGCACACTTATTACCGTTAAGGGTCCCAAGGGCACCCTTTCGAGAAATCTTCATCCCAACATCACCGTCGAGAAAGAGGGCAACGTTATCAACGTAAGCCGTCCCAACGACGATAAGGTAAACAGATCGCTCCATGGTCTGACCAGAACTCTCATTGCCAACATGGTAGCGGGCGTTCATGAGACCTTCAAGAAGGAGCTCGAAATCAACGGTATCGGTTACCGTGCAGAGCTTAAGGGCAAGGACCTTGTTATGAAGATCGGTTTTTCACACGACGTTGTAATGACCGCTCCCGAGGGTATCACTCTCGAGGTTCCCACACCCAATAAGATTATTATTTCGGGTCCCGACAAGCAGCAGGTCGGACAGTTTGCCGCAAATGTTCGTGAGAAGCGTCCCCCCGAGCCGTATAAGGGCAAGGGCATCAAGTACGCTGACGAACACATCCGCCGCAAGGAAGGCAAGGCCGGAAAGGGCGGCAAATAATCTATTAAGGAGTGAATTATTATGGTTACAAGACCGGACAGCAATAAGGCAAGACAGACTCGCCATAAGAGAGTCCGTGCCAAGATCAGCGGCACAGCCGAATGCCCCCGCCTTAATGTATTCCGTTCCCTCCAGCATATCTACGCTCAGTTAATAGACGACGTAAAGGGTGTTACCCTTGTGTCTGCATCAACTGTAGAGAAGGATTTTGAGGAATACGGCGGAAATAAGTCCGCTGCTCACAAAGTGGGCGAATTGTTGGCAAAACGCGCCGCAGATAAGGGAATAACCGATGTTGTTTTCGATCGTGGCGGTTACATCTATCACGGCCGTGTTAAAGAGTTGGCCGAAGGCGCCCGCGAGGGTGGCCTCAAGTTCTAAGAAGGGGAGGAATACTTTTGGCTAAGATTGACGCATCGGCATATGAGCTCACAGAGCGAGTAGTAGCCATTAACCGTGTTTCCAAAACCGTAAAGGGCGGTCGTATCTTTAAGTTTGCGGCTCTCGTCGTCGTAGGCGACGGCAACGGAATCATCGGTTTCGGACTCGGCAAATCAGGCGAAGTTCCCGACGCTATCCGTAAGGGCATCGAGGATGCCAAGAAAAATCTTATGCAGGTTGCTCTCAAGGGCACCACAATCCCGCATGAGATTATCGGTAAATTCGGTGCAGGCGAGGTTCTTCTCAAGCCCGCAGCTCCCGGTACCGGCGTTATCGCAGGCGGCCCCGTTCGTGCCGTTGTTGAGACTGTCGGCATCAAGGATATCCGTACAAAGGCTCTTCGTTCAAACAACCCCTGCAATGTTGTAAGAGCAACACTTGACGGACTTTCAAAGCTGCGTAATGTTGAAGAAGTTGCTGCTATTCGCGGCAAGTCTGCAAAAGAAATTTTAGGTTAAGGAGGGCGGATTGACATGGCAGATATTCAGGTAAAGCTCGTAAAGAGCCTTATTGGAAGCACCAAGCCCCAGATTGCTACCGCCCATGCACTTGGTCTTCATAAGATCGGTGACGTTTCGGTTCAGCCGGACTCACCCGCTACTCAGGGTAAGATAAGAAAGCTCTCTCACCTTATCGAAGTAAGCGAAGCCAAGCAAGGAGGTGCAAACTAATGAAGTTGCACGATCTCTCACCCGCCGCAGGTTCCTCAAAGGAGCGTAAGCGTATCGGCCGTGGCCCCGCATCGGGTCAGGGCAAGACCGCCGGTAAGGGTCATAAAGGTCAGAAGGCACGTGCAGGCAGAGGTATGCGTGCCGGCTTTGAAGGCGGACAGATGCCCCTTCAGAGAAGAATCCCCAAGAGAGGATTCAACAACATCTTTGCAACAGAGATGGCAATAGCAAACGTTGCTACTCTTGATAAGTATTTCGACGACGGTGCAACCGTAACCGTTGACGCTCTTATTGAGAAAGGCATTATCAAAAAGACTTTGGACGGCGTTAAGATTTTGGGACAAGGCGAATTAACGAAGAAGCTCACCGTTCAGGCAAATGCTTTTTCAGATAGCGCTAAATCAAAGATCGAAGCTGCCGGAGGAAAGGCAGAGGTGATCTAATGCTCCAGACACTTGTTAATGCATGGAAAATCGCCGATCTTCGTAAGAAGATGCTTTTCACGTGCTTGATAGTGCTGATTTTCAGAATCGGTTCGGCTATCCCCGTTCCCTTCACCAACATCGGTGATGCGGGTATCATAGCCGATCCCAACGCAGGCACATTTATGAACTACCTGAGCATGATGACAGGTGATGCGTTCAATTACGGAACGATTTTCGCAATGTCCATCACTCCGTACATCAACAGCTCAATTATCATGCAGCTGCTCGCAGTTGCAATTCCTGCTCTTGAAAGACTCCAGAAGGAGGGCGAGGAAGGCAGAAAGAAGATTGCTTCCATCACCAGAGTCGTTACCATCGTTCTCGGTATTCTTCAGAGCACCGCTTACTATTTCTATCTTAGAAGTCAGAATTATCTGACAACCAATGCCTCGGGTGCCGCTTACACCGGCTTTGCCGCAGTGTTCCAGGCTCTCGTTATCATCCTCTGCTTCACCGCAGGTACCGCACTTATCATGTGGCTCGGCGAGCAGATTAACGATAAGGGCATCGGCAACGGTATCTCGATAATCCTTTTCGCAGGTATCGTTTCAAGAATCCCCACTCTCATCACCTCCCTTTACGGTGCTAACACCGGTTATTGGAGATACGGCGGACCCTACTACGCATTGACTATTGCAGTAGGTATCATTCTTATCCTCATGATTGCATTTATCGTTTGGATGGATAACGCAGAGAGAAGGATTCCCGTCCAGTACGCAAAGAGAGTAGTCGGCAGAAAGATGTACGGCGGTCAGAACACTCATATGCCCATCAAGGTTAATATGTCAGGTGTTATGCCCGTTATCTTCGCAAGCTCCATTCTCTCATTGCCCCCGACAATCGAGATGTTCATCAGCAACAAGATTGAAGAAGGCAGCTTCTGGGATAAGTTCTTCGGAGTCTTCTCCTCAGAGCACTGGGCATACGCAATTATTTACTTTGTATTCATCATCGCTTTTGCTTATTTCTATTCAAGCATTCAGTATAATCCGATCGAGATGTCAAAGAACATCCGTGACAACGGCGGTTCTATTCCCGGCATCCGTCCCGGTGAGCCGACTTCAAGGTATATCGGCAAGATAATCGGCAGAATCACCCTTCTCGGTGCTCTTCTTCTGAGTGTTGTTGCACTCTTCCCGATAATCTTCTCCCAGATTACTACCTTCGCACTCGGCAAGGCAGGCTACGAGGCCGGCATGAACATTTCTCTCGGCGGTACTTCGATCATAATTATGGTCGGTGTTGCTCTTGAGACTGTTAAGCAGCTCGAAAGCCAGATGATGATGCGTCACTACAAGGGCTTCCTTGACTAAGCCCGAGCGAGAAAATCGCTTTAACGGAGGATTAGCATGATAGTGCTCAAAACGACCAAAGAGCTCAGTCTTATGAAAGAGGCGTGTGTTATTGCGGCGGGAGCATTAAAAGCGGCGGGCGCCGCGGTTGAACCGGGAGTTACGACCGAGCAAATAAATCGAGTCGCTCACGACTTCATAGTACGGCACGGCGCTGTCCCCACTTTTTTGGGATATAGCGGATATCCCGCTGCTTCATGCATTTCCATAAACGATGAGGTCATTCACGGCATTCCGAACAAGAAGCGTATAGTCAAAGCAGGCGATATCGTCAGCATTGATGTTGGTGCGACCTTCAACGGCTATGTCGGCGATAATGCCGCCACTTTTGCGGCGGGGGATATTTCTCCCGAAGCTCAGCGGCTGTGCGATACCACCAGAGAGAGCCTTTACGAGGGCATCAGGGCGGCTGTCGCAGGCGGCAGAATCGGCGATATCGGCTCAACAATCCAAAGGTATTGTGAGGAAAGAGGCTTTTCGGTGGTTCGGGAATACACGGGCCACGGCGTAGGAAAAGTAATGCATGAAGACCCCAGCGTACCGAATTTCGGCACACCCGGCAGAGGTGTGCGCCTGCTCCCGGGCATGACCATTGCCATTGAGCCCATGATAAACGCGGGCGGCGCAGGAGTCAGGCAGTTGTCTGACGGTTGGACTGTTAAAACAAGGGACGGTTCCCTTTCGGCACACTTTGAGCATACGGTGGCAATAACCTCAAACGGTCCTGTCATCCTTACTCTCACATGAGGTGAGAGGTATGCTTGAAAAAGGTGCGGTGGTAAGGTCGCTTGCAGGGCGAGACAACGGCAGCTTACTTGCGGTAGTGCGGGTAAGCGGCGGCAGAGTTTGGCTTTGCGACGGCAAGGAACGTCCGCTGAACAGACCAAAGAGCAAGAACATTCGTCATGTTGTACCCATCGGCACGGTTCTCGACGAGAGCGAGCTTGCGGGCAACAGGGTTTTGAAGAAAACACTCGGACGAATAGATGCACATTTTAACGGCAACACGTAGGAGGTTATTATGTCTAAGCAGGACATGATCGAGATTGAAGGTACGGTAGTTGAGTCCCTGCCCAACGCAACCTTTCAGGTTGAGCTGGAGAACGGGCACAGAATATTGGCACACATTTCCGGTAAGCTGAGAATGAATTATATCAAGATTCTGCCCGGTGATAAAGTGACAGTTGAGATGTCGCCCTATGATCTGACCAAGGGCCGGATCACATGGCGTACCAAGTAAGATTTCAAGGAGGTATTCTAATGAAAGTCAGACCTTCTGTCAAGAAAATTTGCGAGAAATGCAAAGTTATTAAACGCAAGGGAAAAGTCATGGTTATCTGTGAGAATCCCAAGCACAAGCAGCGCCAGGGTTAATCCCGGCGAAAACCAAATTATTTTGGAGGTGCAACTGACAAATGGCGCGTATTTCAGGTGTTGACCTGCCCAGAGAGAAGAGAATTGAGATTGCTCTTACTTACATCTATGGCATCGGTCGTAAAACAGCAAGCGACATTATTGCAGCAACCGGCGTTGATCCCGACCTTAGAGTTAAGGACATGAGCGAAGACGATGTTTCAAAGCTTCGTGAGTATATTGACCACAACATTAAGGTAGAAGGCGATCTCCGCAGAGAAACCGCTTTCGATATCAAGAGACTTATCGAAATCGGATGCTATCGTGGCGTTCGTCATCGCAAGGGTCTTCCCGTAAGAGGACAGCGTTCAAAGACAAACGCACGTACACGCAAGGGTCCCAAGAAGACCATTGCTAACAAGAAGAAGTAATCGAGGAGGGATATTATGGCTAAAGCAGCATCAAAAAAGACTACCGGCACACGCAGACGCCGTGAGCGCAAGAATATCGAGCGCGGAGCAGCCCATATCCAATCCACCTTTAACAACACTATCGTTACCATCACTGATACTCAGGGCAACGCAGTTTCATGGGCAAGCGCCGGCGAGATGGGCTTCAGAGGTTCAAAGAAGTCAACTCCCTTTGCAGCACAGACTGCTGCCGAGACGGCTGCCAAGATCGCAATTGATCACGGCATGAAGACCGTTGAGGTTTACGTTAAGGGCCCCGGTCAGGGACGTGAGGCGGCTATCAGAGCATTGCAGACCGCAGGTCTGGAGGTCAACATGATTAAGGACGTTACCCCCATTCCCCACAACGGCTGCCGCCCGCCCAAGAGAAGAAGAGTGTAACCAGAATTTTTTGGAGGTGTAACACATATGGCAAGATATACCGGTGCGGTATGCAAGCTCTGCCGTCGTGAGGGCAAAAAGCTGTTCCTCAAGGGTGAGCGTTGCTATACCGGTAAGTGCGCCTTCGAGCGCAGAGCATATGCTCCCGGCCAGCACGGTCAGAGCCGCAAGAAGGCTACTGAATACGGTCTCCAGCTTCGTGCAAAGCAGCAGGCCAAGCGTTACTACGGTATTCAGGAGAGCCAGTTCTATAAGTATTTCCTTATGGCTGAGCGTAAGCAGGGCGTAACGGGTGAAAACCTTCTGCGTATTTGCGAGAGCAGACTTGATAACGTTGTTTATCTTCTCGGCTGGGCAAATTCCAGAGCAGAAGCAAGACAGCTTGTTACCCACGGCCATTATAAAGTAAACGGCAAGAAGGTCAACATTCCTTCATATCTTATCAAGGCAGGCGACGAGGTTGCCATCAAGGATAAGAGCAAGGATAGCGACAAGATCAAGGACACCCTTGAGGCAAACGCGGCTCGTCCCGTTCCTCAGTGGCTTGACCTCAACAGAGAAGCACTCAGCGCAAAGGTACTTGCTCTGCCCACTCGTGAGCAGATCATGGTTCCCGTTGAAGAGCATCTTATCGTTGAGCTTTATTCTAAGTAATATCTGCCGTTTGATTTGCCCGAAAGGGCAGTCAACGGGGTGTTACATGGAATGCCCCGCTGTGACAGCGTTTTTGAATGCATTTTTATTTGTGCGGGAAGCATTGCTTTCCTGCCTTGCTTAAAAGGAGGGTTTTTAAATGATTGGTATCGAAAAGCCCAGAATAGATACTGCCGAGATTTCTCCCGACGGAAAATACGGTCGCTTTGTTGTTGAGCCGCTCGAAAGAGGTTACGGAACGACTTTGGGCAACAGCCTTCGTCGTGTTCTGCTTTCTTCGCTTCCCGGTTATGCAATCACCTCCGTTAAGATTGACGGAATTTTGCATGAGTTCAGCACCATTCCCGGCGTAAAAGAGGATGTTACCGAGATTGTTCTCAATCTGAAGAATGTCATTCTCAAGATTCACGGGGACGGTCCCAAGACGATCTATATCGACGCAAACGGCGATGACGAGATTACCGCCGGCAGCATCAAAACCGATTCAGAGGTTGAAATTCTCAACCCCGAGCTTCACATTGCAACTCTCAACTCCGATGCACACGTAAGCATGGAGCTTACCTGTGACAAGGGCAGAGGCTATGTCTCCGCGGAGAGAAACAAGCAGATGATGCAGCCCGTTATCGGTGTTATCGCAATTGACTCCATTTATACTCCCGTATTAAAGGTTAACTACACAGTCGAAAACACCCGTGTAGGTCAGATTACCGACTTTGATAAGCTGACTCTTGAGGTGTGGACTAACGGAACCATCAACGCGATGGAAGCCGTTTCTCTCGGTGCCAAGATCCTCAACGAACATCTCAACCTCTTCGGAGACCTTTCCGGTGAGGCATATGATACTGAGGTCATGGTCGTTAAGAGCGACAGCGGCAAGGAAAAAGTTCTGGAGATGACCATTGAGGAGCTTGACCTTTCTGTGCGTTCCTTCAACTGCTTGAAGAGAGCCCAGATAAATACGGTTGAAGATTTGATCAACAGAACCGAGGAAGATATGATGAAGGTTCGTAACCTCGGTAGAAAGTCACTCGACGAAGTCGTTGCAAAGCTCAATTCGCTTGGCTTCGACCTCCGCAGAGACGAAGAATGACCCATTAAACGGCAAAGGAGTGTGAACTAAATGCCCGGTACCAGAAAGCTCGGCAGAGCAAGTGACCATCGTAAGTCGATGCTCAGAGGCCTTGTTACCTATCTTTTGGAAAACGGCAGAATTGAGACCACCGTTACAAGGGCTCAGGAAGTTCGCGCAATGGCTGAAAAAATGATCACCATTGCAAAGGACGATTCTCTTCACTCAAAGCGCAAGGTTATGGCGTATGTCACCAAGGAAGACGTTGTAAAGAAGCTCTTTGACGAGATTGCCCCCAAATATAAGGATGTTAACGGCGGCTACTGCCGCATAATCAAGACCGGTCCTCGCAGAGGCGATGCAGCCGAAATGGCTATCATCGAGCTGGTTTGATTAGCTTAACCGAATAATTTTTACGAGCTGCCGCAAGAAATTGCGGCGGCTTTTTTTGCCTGCAAATAATTGTTGCGTGAGTGCAGATTTAATGATATAATCAACATATAAGGTGCGGAGGTGATGAAATGCCGAAAACAACATACCCGGGTGCGGGCAGTGCCGAATTGACGGCGTTTGTGTCGGATTTTTTGTCACGCTACGCCTATCCCGAAGGTGCAAAAGCGGAATTTATGCGACTTATGCACAGGCTCGAAAACGAAAAACCGTTTGCGGATAAAATCGCCGAAACCGTTGAAAAATATATGTTTTTCATTGACGGCGGAATAGAAGAAACGTTGCAATCCCTTGCACAAACGGCGGAGGCTTACGGCGAAAACGAATACACTCTCGACTTTGTTTTTGTCCTCTGCTGTCTCCCTCTGCTCAAAGAAAGATATTCTCAAAAAGGAATTTCCGAGGATGTTTTCTATGCGACCTGCGATGATTTACGCTGTAAAAACGGCGAATGCATGGAATGCAAGGGCGTTGCCGGAACGTTCGTGGCAAGCTGGTATCACGGAATACTCGCAATGAAAATTTTTATGCTCGGCAGATTTGAGTATGAAATTTATGAATATTCCGATGAAGAAGAATACACCACCGCCTGCGGTAAAATTCTGCGTAAGGGCAGTCCTCTGCTCAATCTCCATGTCCCCTCATCGGGAATATCTCTCACCGACGAGCGGCGGTACGAATCCTACAGTCTTGCACACGAATTTTTCCGTGACCTGTTCCCCGACGGCAAGACGGTTTTCTGCTGTAATTCATGGCTTCTGTTCCCAATGAACAAAGAATTTCTCCCCGAGGGAATGAACATACGCCGCTTCATGGAGGATTTTGAAACGGCGTCGTACAAAATATGGGAGCCTCTTAACGATTTATGGCGAATATTCGGGAAATACGCCGATTTGCCTGCGGATAAATTACCCACAGATACTGCTCTGCGGCGGGCGTTTGCCGAAAGACTTTGCGGCGGCGGAACGCTCGGAAAGGGCTTCGGATATATAGTTTTTGACGGAGAAAAAATACTCGGAAAGGATGATGCTTCATGCGTAAGGTAATCAACATCAATGCGGATTGGGAGTTTATAAGAGAGGGAATTGCCGAAAATGTCAATTTGCCCCACACTTGGAACGGCATTGACGGACAGGGCGGTGCCGAAAGCTACTATCGCGGCAGATGCGTCTACAGAAAAACGCTTCCCGAATGCACGGGCAGGAGCTTCATCGAGGTGACGGGTGCAAATACCGTCTGCGAGGTTTTTGTCAACGGTGCCTTTGCGGGCAGACACATCAACGGCTATTCAATGTTCCGATTTGAAATAACCGAATTTCTGAAAAGCGGCAACAATGTGATAGAGCTTGCGGTTGACAACAGCTCCGATGAGCTTCTATATCCCCAAATGGCGGATTTCACTTTCTACGGCGGTGTCTACCGTGACGTAAATCTCATTACAAATGTTGCACAGACGAATTTTGCCCTGCTCGACAAGAGCCTTTGCGGTGTATTCATCACTCCGAAAACGGACGGCAGGGTTTATATAAAGAGCATACTCGAGGGCTGTACCGAATCATGCGAAAAGGAATTTACCGTTACCGATGCAAGCGGCAAGGCGGTTGCCGGTGTGACCGTTCCTGCTGATAAAGCCGAGGTGAGACTTGATGTTCCCGACCCCGTGCTTTGGAACGGAATGAAAAATCCCTATCTCTACACGCTGACCGCAAGGCTCATCAGGGACGGCGAGACTATCGACTGCGTGAGCGACCGTTTCGGCTTCAGAGATATCCGCTTTGACTGCAACGAGGGCTTTTTCCTCAACGGAGAGCACATGAAGCTCAAGGGCGTTTCAAGGCATCAGGACAGAGAAAACATCGGCAACGCTCTCACCGAAAAGGAGCACGCCGAGGATATAGAAATAATCAAGGAGATAGGTGCAAATTCCATTCGTCTTGCACACTATCAGCACGATGAAAAATTTTACGACCTTTGTGATGAAGCGGGCTTTGTCGTTTGGGCGGAGATACCTGTCATATCAAAATTCAGCAAGAAAAAGCAGGCTCAGGCTCGCCTCATGCTTGAAGAATTGATAAAACAGAATTATAACCACCCGAGTATTTTCTGCTGGAGCATTGAAAACGAGATATCCATTGCAGGCTCGGCACCGTCGCTCATTGCGGGAATCACGGAGCTGAACACCATTGCCCACAAGCTCGACCCGACACGCCCGACGGCGAGTGCTCAGGTTGCGTTCAGCCCGATAAGCTCGAAGCTCAACGATATCACCGATATTTTGGGCTACAATCATTATTTCGGCTGGTACGTTCAGACCGTTGATGAGATTGATAATTGGCTTGACCGCTTCCGTGAGGCAAAACCGAATGTTAAGCTGTGCCTTTCCGAATACGGTGCAGAGGGAATAACCACGCTCCATTCGGCGACTCCGACTCAGGGCGACTATTCCGAGGAATATCAGGCACTCTACCATGAGCATTATATCAAGGCGATAAACGAGCGGGATTGGCTCTGGGGCTCATATGTGTGGAATATGTTTGATTTCGGCTCGGCGATGAGAAACGAGGGCGGCGTTCGCGGCAGAAACAACAAGGGTCTTGTCACCATCGACAGAAAAATCAAAAAGGATTCATTTTATGTATATAAAGCATATTGGGCGGAGGATAAATTCGTTCATGTTGCAGGAGAACGCTTTGCAATTCGTCCCGTCGGCGAGCAGAAAATCAAGGTGTATTCAAACTGCGATGAGGTTGAGCTTGAGGTGTGCGGCGAAAAGTACAGCAGGCAGGGCAGTCATGTATTTGAATTTGATGTGACCTTGAACGAGGGCGAAAACACGGTAACTGCCCGTGCCGACGGCTGTGAGCACACGATTACGGTTATCGGAAGCGAGATACCCGAGGAGTCCTATTCTCTCGGCGAGGGCGGAGCGACATTTGTACGCAATTGGTTCTCCGCAAGCGATGACATTGACCCCGACAGACTTTCTCTCAATGACACTCTCGGCGATATTCTTTTCAATCCCGAGGTCGGAAAGCTGATAAAAAATCATCTCGGCATGGAGCTTAATTCTCCCGTATTAAAGCCCGTCGGCAAGCTGCCTCTGAAGCCTCTTGCCGCAATTGCATCACGCACGAAAAGCGGAAAATCCTATGTTTCACTTGCAAATCAATTCCTGCAAACGATAGAAAAGGAGGGCACCGTCAATGACAAATAACAGCAAAAAGCCCGTCGGCATGAAGGATTACTTCGGCTACGCAATGGGCGATTTCGGCTGTAATATGTGTTTCGCACTTATAACGAATTACATGATGCTTTTCTACACGCAGTATATCGGCGTTTCTCTCGGCGATTGGGCGTGGATAATCATTGTCGGCAAGGTCTGGGACGCAATAAACGACGTGATAATCGGCAACATGGTTGACAATATGCAGATAAGCAAAAAAAGCAAGTTCAAGCCGTGGATAGTCATGGGCGGAGCGGCATTGATCGTCTGCACAACCCTTACGTTCCTCCCCCTCGTTGAAGCAAGCTACCGCTTCAAGGTGTTTTACTGTCTCATGGCTTACTGCATTTGGTCGGTTGCATACACTCTTGCGAACGTTCCCTACGGTGCACTTCATTCGAGCATCACGGACGAACCCGACAAGAGAACGAATCTTTCTACCTTCCGCAGTATCGGTGCAGGTCTTGCTCAGGCACCGCTCATGCTTTTGCCGCTTATTGTCTATGATGACAACAATGACCTCAAGGGCAAAACGATGTTTTGGATAGCTCTTTTCTGCTCCGTTATCGGCTTCGTCGGCTTTTTGCTTGTAAAATTCCTTGTGACGGAGCGTGTGGTTGTTGAGAAAAAGAACGAAAAAGCGAATTATCTCGCCACAATAAAGAGCTTCTTCACCAACATTCCGATGGTTGCGTTGACCATAGTTTCGTTCGTCCAAGTCGTCTGCTTTATGTCCATGCAGTCGGTGAACAATATCATATTCCAAAGCTATTTTCACAATACGAAAATTCTTACCGTCGTGAACATCGTTGCATATCTGCCCATGGTGCTGATAATGCCGTTCATCGGAAAAATAACAAGGAAAATAGGCAAGAAAAAATTTATCGTTCTTTCATCTGCGATAAGCACGGTTGCGGGCGTCGTTGTGCTTCTTCTGCCGCTCGACCCTGCCGCAAAATCCTCCGTTCCTCTTTGGATAGCCGGACTTATGCTTCTCTACTTCAGCAACGCCGTGTTCAACGTGATCGTCTGGGCAATGGTTGTTGACTGCATTGATTGGCAGTACGCCAAGACGGGCAAGCGTGACGAGGGCTCGACCTATGCACTCTATTCGTTTTTCCGCAAGCTGGCTCAGGGTGCAGGCTCCGCAATTTCCGCTCTTGCACTTGCCGCGTGCGGATATGTCGAGGAGTTGGGTGCGGCTCAGTCGGCTGAAACGGCACTGAATGTCAAGAATATGTATCTCATAGTAATGACCGTCGGCGTGCTCATCAGCGTTATCGTAATGCAGTTTGTGTATAAAGCTCCCAAGGAGAGCTCGGCGGTATCGACTGCCGAATAACAGGTAAAAATCATGGCAAAATTCACTAAAACAGCAATAATAGAGGCGTTCGTTCATCTGCTCGAAACAAGGAGCATAGAGAAAATAACGGTTAAGGATATCGTTGAGGAGTGCGGCGTCAACCGCAAGACCTTTTACTACTATTTCAAGGATATTTACGATTTGACCGAACACGTTTTCCGTGTTTCTTTGGAGGGATATGCACAAAAAAGTGCGGGCGAAGAAAATATCGAAAAGCTCATCAAGGACTTTTTTAGCGAGGTCTATGCAAACAGGCGGATTATATTGCACGTTTTCAATTCCTCCGACAGTGCGGTTTTCGAGGGCTATGTGTATGATGTTTTCAATTCCCTGCTTCTTAGTGCAATCAAAGAAAAAACAAGCGGATGCAACGTCACGCAGGAGGATGTCGAGCTGATTTCGGAAATGTATTCCACCATTTTCATCGGAGCACTTTTACGCCGGCTGCGAAGCGGCATGAAGCATGACGGGATCGAGGGAATAGCAAGAAGCTGTACGCTTGTCAAGGGTACGCTCGATTTGATGGTAAAGAACGCCGAACAGACGAAAAAATAGAAAACAGAACAAAATCGCCGCCGCGGGTAAATTTTTCCACGGCGGTTTTTACGTCTCAAAAACAATATGCGAATTACTGCACCGCTTTTGTGCGTGCGGTAAAGACAAACGAAATAAAGGAGTGAGGCTTCATGCCAAAATTGCATAAGGTGCATTCTTAAACGGCTAACGCCTTCAATGAAATGCCGAACATCAGCTATGGCAGAAATTTTCTGCATTCCGCAGAAGCAAGAGTCCTCTACGGTTATCGAATATTATGTTTGTCAGTAATTATTACGGGCAGGTTCGGATGTGTTAAAAAAACAGCAAGTTTACAAGCTAAGTAAACTTACTGTTTGGTCCGAGTGACAGGGATCGAACCTGCGGCCTGATGGTCCCAAACCACCCGC
>CAZPMK010000028.1:0-22092 GCA_964587915.1 uncultured Clostridium sp. | reverse complement strand
TCCCCTTTAGGGGAGGTGTCGCGGAGCGACGGAGGGGTTTCAAAAGCCGAATTTCCGCAGAAAGGTACGCCGAAATCGCCTCCCTTGCCTAAAGGGAGGGGGACCGCTTGCGGTGGAGGGATAGTGCGTAGCACCACGGCGTAGCCGTGCGAAAATGTAGTTGCCGTTCCGGTTGAATTTTCGTTGAAAATTCAATATCCCCCCGTGCGAATGTCTTGTGACAAAATGACATTCGCACGACCCCCTTTAGGCAAGGGGGTCAAACAAAATCACAGCTTTTCCGTAAAATCAAGCTGAAAATTCTAATTCCAATTCCTACCCCCAACCGTCTAACATCACAGCTCCTGCATGACGGCGACGATAACGGTCATGTCGTCGTATTTTTCGCCGCAGCGGCGGCGAGCGGAATTGAGGATAAGCTCTGCGAGGTCGTTGGCGTTGCCGTTTCCGCCGAAAGAGCGAATTTCCGCTTCAACCTCGGCGTTGCCGCCCCCCAAAATCCCGTCGCTGACCATGACGAGAACATCTCCGCCGTGCAGCTTCAATTCGTAACGGCTGAATTTTGCCTTGCTGAGTATGCCGAGAGGCGTGGAGGGTAATTCGATTTCGTGAAGTCTGCCGCCCGAGGTATGGAACGATGGTGCCGCACCTGCCTTGAACACGCTTGCCGTGCCGTCGAACAGGTCAATTTCCGCAACATCGAGCGTTGAAAGAGATTCATCCTCGGACTTCACCGCAAGAGCCGAATTTGTTATGCTCAAAGCGATATCGAGAGAAATTCCCGCACGAATGAGACGGGAGAACAGCTCCACGGTCATTGCCGAATCAATTGCCGCCCTGCCGCCCGTTCCCATGCCGTCACTCAAAATTATATACGCTTTTCTTTCCGTTCGGAAAAATTCAAAATAATCTCCGCACAGCTTTTGACCGCCGCAGCTTGCACGGGCAGAGCCGATGCGGATTTTGTACAGCTCACGGCGAAGAAAAAGAAGCTCCGTGCCGCCTGCAACCTCACGGGTCTTGGGCGGGAGAAATTCAGCCTCCAGCTCACGGGAAATTTCGGCGGTAAGGCGGGAAAGGCTTGTCCCCGACGGAATTTGAGGCACGGTACAGCAAAGGCGAAGCGTGCCGGAAACGGGTCTTGTACAGCTCACGGCGGTGACGGTAAAGTCGTTTTCCTCGAGAACTCTTGCGGCACAGCGTTCCTTGCCGTAGAGAATTGCCGCTCCCTCCTCCGCTTCACGGGCAAGCTCGGCGAGCATGGCGGACATCCAGTCGAACTGACCGCAGGCAAGCTCACGGTTTCTTGCGGAGCCTGCCTGAAGAGCGTTCACCGCACAGCGGCTCCCGTAAATACGGTTGAAATTATCCGCAAGCCTCGGAACGCTCGGGCATTTTGAATTGAAATTCAGTGAAAAATCCGTTTCGTTCACCGCTTCACCGTGGGACAGCTTGTCCAGCACGGCGGCAAATTCGCCGTTTTCGGGACAAAAGCTGCCCTTTAATTTACAGCTCTCGCAGACTCTTTCACGCACCCTCATGCACACCATGATATCCGATGCAGGCGAAAGAGCCTCGATCCCCTTTGAGACGGAAGCTATACATTCCGAGACGGAGCCGATTGCACGGGAGGATTCGGTGAGACGGTCACGCACCCCCGAAAATTCACCCGTCAGACGGACGGCACGAGGCTCGAGAATCTTGCGGCGTAAGCGTTTGAGCCGTTTACTCGGAATCATGCAGAATATCACGCAGGCAACAGCGGACTCGGCGAAAACGGAAATTCCCTCCCGTGTGCCGTCAAGGAGTGCCGCAGTCCCCGCAGTGAGCGAAAACGCAAGAGCACACACAAGCTGACCGTATTTTGAGAAAATACCCGAGGTCAAGCCGCAAAGACCGTAGCAAAGAGCAAGAGCGGGACCCGTCCCCGAAACGGCAACGCAGGCACCCACCGCAACCCCTGCGGTACATCCTCCCGTTCTCGCAAAAAGAAAGGCGGCACAGATAACGGTGAAGCAGGCGAAAAATCGAGCAGGACGAAAGCCCGAAATGCTTATTTCACTTGCCCCCAAAAGCAGAGTGCAAATGCTTACGGTTACGCACGTGAGGCTGTAATTGTCGAGCATATAAATATTCCGTTTACGCAAAATACAGTCATTTGTGCCCGAAAAAAATATCACGGATGAACCACAGACAACGGCGGAGCACAGGCACAGAATCAGCCCCGAAAGGCTTGCACCGCAGGAAAACATGGCGGCTGTATTCCCCGCAAGGCAGATTATTCCGCAGGCAAGAGCAAGCACGGAGCGTCTTTTATATTTGATTTTCACCCGTTCGAGCACGGCAGAAACGGCAAAAACGGCGGCGGACGAGGCAATGCTTGCAACCGCTTCGGCAAAGTCGAGCCGCAGAACGCTTCCTGCTGCCGCTCCTGCCAAGGCGAAAATACGGCTCATTCCGTGCGTTGCGGCAACAAGACCCGTTCCGAGCGGAATATGCAGAGAAAATATCCCCGCTCCCGACAAAATAAATCCGCAGAAGAAATAAGCCGCACCCCGAAGCAGGTCAAAAATCCCGTCGGTCACTCGGTCGGTCAAATCGTTTCCTCTTACGGCAGTCACTTTTTCCATAGATATGCTCCTTTGAATTTCCTTTATTTGTCACTTAATTAGAGTCTATATGTTCTCAAAGAAAAAACAGGTCGAAATATAGAGCAATTTCAGTAAAAAATATTGTGAAAATTTTGTAAAAATAATATTTATACTGTTCATTCGGCAGAATATGTGTTATAATAAATCGAATATAAGTAAAAATCCGGCGAAGGGAGAAGCGGCATGGAGGAGCAGAGAGAGCGTCAAGGGCTGATAATCGGCAGGAACGCCGTATCGGAGGCACTCAAAAGCGGCAGAGCGATAGATTCGTTGCTTGTTGCCAAGGGTGAGAGAGGCGGCTCGATAGGAAAAATCATTGCTCAGTGCAGGGAGAACGGAATCGTTGTCAAGGAAACGGACAGGCGAAAGCTCGACAAGCTGTGCGAGGGAGAAAATCATCAGGGCGTTGCGGCGTGGGCGGCGGTTCACGAATATGCCGATATAGAAGATATCCTTGAAAATGCCCGTGAAAAGGACGAGTCTCCGTTCGTCATAATCTGCGATGAAATAGAGGATCCGCACAATCTCGGAGCGATAATCCGTACCGCCGACGCCTGCGGAGCACACGGTATAATCATTCCCAAACGGCGTGGCGTTGCACTTACATATGCGGTGGGCAAGGTGTCTGCCGGAGCGGTGGAATATGTCCCCGTGGCACGCGTGGCAAATCTTCCGTCGCTTCTTGACGAGCTTAAAGAAAAGGGCTTTTGGATTTACGGTGCGGATATGAATGGCAAAAGCTATGACGAGCAGGATTATTCGGGGGCGGTCGCTCTTGTGATAGGCTCCGAGGGCAAGGGAATCAGCCGACTTGTCCGTGAAAAATGCGATTTCATCGTTTCGTTGCCGATGAAAGGAAAGATAAATTCGCTCAACGCCTCCGTGGCGGCGGGCATTTTGATGTACGAAATTGCGAAGCACAGGAGGTGAACGCTTTGTACGATGATATCTTGAAAGACGAAAACAGCGAGCTTGATGCGATTCTGGCAGAGGTCAGAGGAATGAAAAAAAGCGAACAGACCGAGGAGCCGTCAAAAACATGGTCGCTTGACGATATCGACAGACTGATAGCACAGACCAACGGCGAGGATTATGTTCCGAAAAAGAAAGAAGTTCCCACGCCGGCAGAGGATTTCAAAAGGATACTTCGCCGCAGTGAGCTTGATACCGAGATGTTCACCGTCAAGCCTCTTTCCGAAATGGCGGAGCCTGAGACGGAGAGCCGAGATATTTCTTCCGTTTCCGAGGAAGCGGAGGTTGAGGGTCAGGAGACCTTTTTTGCCGAGGAGGACGATTTTGACGAATCCCTGTTCGAGATTGAAACGGTGATAGTGCCCGAGGATATTCCCGAGCCGCCGCCGATAGAAAAACAGCCGGAGGAACCGAAGGGCCCGTCAACGATAAGACCGTTCTACGAGGGCGACACGCCGGCATCCGAGTTTTTCAAAAAGAAGGATACCGAGAAAAAAGAGCCGGAAGAGAAATCGGAGCACATAAGCGAAAGCGAATACAGAACAAGATTTTTCACCAAGCTGAGGCTTGAGGAAACGGCGGAAATAGATGTCAGTCCCGACGGTCCGGTGGATAAATCGGGCATAGTGCTTGAAAGAAGCACGGCGAGTGCCGAGGGCGGACTTGACCCGCTTCCCAAGGTCAGGGCGGCGGAGGACGTTATCCGTGACGGCGGCGACAAAACGAAGATAATCGGCAGTGCTGATTTTTCTCCCAAAGAAAAAGAAATCCCCGAAAGCGATGTTGTCGAGGGTCAAATAATGCTCACGGGCTTTGATGATATTCCCGCCGAGATACTTCCCGAGCAGACGAAAGAAAGCGATGTTGAGGAGGAGTTGTGGGAAAAACGCCGTCAAAAGGCAAAGAGCTTCCGCATCGTTAATTCTCCCGAGCTTGACGAGGGCTTTGAGAGCGACCTTGAAGCCTCCGCCGAGGAGGTTGAGCGTGAGGAACGTGCAAGAAGAAAGAGAGAAAGAAAGCAGGCTCTCGAGGAAAGCGAAAACAAGAGAGTTGACAGAGAATATAACGACCCGTCGGAGCGTTCGGAGCTTCATGTCCGTCTGGGCGAAGCGAATAAAAAGGCGACGACGAGTCTTGCCGTGGCGATAGGAATTGAAATCGTCATGGCGGTGTTCGGAATAATTCCGCTTTTGGCGGATAAGCTCTCCTTTGAAACCGAAGCGTTCAGCATGAGTTCGCCCATACCTAATATAATAAATGCCCTGCTTCTCATAATTGCCGCCGCAACCGACAGCGTTCGGTTCTTTGACGGAATAACGGGAATTTTCAAGGGCAGAGTGACTTCTCATACGCCGTGTGCCTTGGCGATAGGAATTGCCTTGATGCAGAACACTCTTGCCGCCGTGACGGGCGGTCACGGCATGGAGGTCACGGTGTTCTCCGCCGCAGCAGCGTTCGGCGTTGTCATAGAAAAGATATCCGACAAGCTGTGTGCCGAAAAAACGCTCAGAAACTTCGAGGTCTGTGCATATAAATACGAGCACAATATGTATGCCGTTCATCCGATAGAGAATGAATCCGAAATATTCGAGCTGGGCAAAGGACTGCTCATGGGCAATGCGGAGCTGCTGTATTCCTCCAAGGTCGGCTTTGTGACGGATTTCCTCAAGACCTCCGCCGCAGATTCCTGCAACAGGGGACTCATTCGCATAATGCTTCCCTGCTGTGCCGGAGCCGCCGCAGTTACCGGAATTTTAACGGGTATTCTCAATAAGAGCATCATGGCGGGTCTTTCGGCGTTTACGGGAACGTTCTGCATATGCACTCCCGTTTTCGGAACCTTTATTCCCGCTCTCATCGAACGCATTGCATCGGGACGGCTGAACCCCGAGGGAACAATGGTGGCAAGCCTTGATGCCGCTGAAAAAACCGCCTCGGCAAATGCCGTTGTAATGGATTCCGCCGATATTTTCGACCGTTCACGCTGCACCATGCACGGAATGAAAAATTTTGAAAATATCCGAATTGACGACGTGCTTCTCTACGCCGCCGCTCTTGTGATAAAATCGGGCGGTCCGCTTCGAGAGAGCTTTGAGCAGGTTATCGACGGCAGGCAGGATCTTCTTCCTCCCGTGCGTGAGCTGACATATGAGGACAAGCTCGGAATTGCCGCACGCATTCACAATCAAAAGGTGCTTTTCGGCAACAGAAATCTGCTTATTCATCACAATATAAAAATGCCCGATAAGGCGATTGAAGAAAAATATTCGCACGACGGCAGAAAGGTCATCTACCTTGCGGTTGCGGAGAGCATAGCGGCGATGTTCGTTGTCAGCTATGCGGTTGACAATAATCTCGGAAAATACTTTGAGGTGCTTGAAGAAAACGGCATTCAGGTGCTTGTCAGAACGAACGACGTTAACGTTACCGAGGAGCTTATCTCCGAGAGCTTCGGGCTCCCGCAGGAGACCTTTAAGGTGCTTTCGGCGGTGGCGGGAAAGCTGTTCAAGAGACGGCGTGATGCGGTGTGCGACAAGCTCCCCGCTTCGATAGTCCATGACGGAACGGCGTATTCCATGCTCCGTTCGGTTGCGGCGGCGTGTGCCATGGAATCCTCCAAAAAGCTCGGAGCGGCAACGCAGATAATCCTGAGTGCTCTCGGCTTTGTTTTGAGTACGGTGCTTTACTGCACGGGCTTAGGCTCACTCATGAGCGGTCTCACCGTGCTTTGCTTCATGATTTTGGGGCTTGCCGTGTGCTCCGGAGTGGCGGCTCTGAACAAAATTTGATGATTTTTTAAGAAATTTGAAAAAAACTATTGACATTTCGACCCGAATGTATTAGAATAACTTGCACAATAAAGCAGAGCAGGAGCTCTCACCCTCCGGGATTAACTCGAGTCGGTCAATAGCTGTTAATGCGTCGGGCGTATGCCCGTTGTAAGCGTTGATTATTTATGCGAGGCTCGGAGCGTTCCCTGCCTCGCTTTTTCATTGATACTTCAGGGAGGTGCTTTAACATCGGCAGCAAGGAACAGCAAATCAACGAGGAAATCCGTGATAAAGAGATAAGAGTTATCTCGAATGACGGTGAGCAGCTCGGCATAATGTCGGCTTCTCAGGCACTCAAACTTGCGGAGGCAAAAAATCTTGACCTTGTTAAGATAGCGCCGCAGGCAAAACCGCCCGTATGCAAAATCATGGATTACGGCAAGTACCGTTTCGAGAAAGCCAAGAAAGAGAAGGAAGCCAAGAAGAACCAAAAGGTTGTTGAAATTAAAGAAATCAGGCTTTCCCTCAATATTGATACTCACGACTTTGAGACTAAAATCAACCATGCCAGAAAGTTTATTGCCGCAGGCAATAAGGTAAAGGTGTCAATCCGCTTCAGAGGCAGAGAAATGGCTCATCCCGAGCTCGGTCTTACCACGATGACCCGTTGCGCTCAGGCTCTTGAAGACTGTGCAAACGTTGAAAAGCCTGCAAAGCTCGAAGGCAGACAGATGCTGATGTTTATGGCTCCCAAGAGCACAAAGTAATATTCGGTTAAAATTTTAAGGAGGAAACAACCATGCCTAAAATCAAAACTCACAGCGGCGCAAAAAAGCGTTTCAAGATTTCAAAGAACGGCAAGCCCATGCGTGCCCATGCTTACAAATCTCACATTCTCAACAAAAAGAGCACAAAGCGTAAGAGAAATCTTCGCAAGGTTTCTGTTGCAGATACCACCAATTGCAAGCAGATCAAACGCCTTGTTCCTTATAAATAATTCGGAACTTTGTAAACCTATTTTCTAATATAACGGAGGATATAAACCATGGCTCGTATTAAAGGCGCTATAATGACTCGAAAGAGAAGAAATAAAGTTCTCAAGCTCGCAAAGGGCTACTACGGCTCAAAGAGCAACCTCTTCAAGACCGCAAAGCAGGCTGTTATGAAGAGCGGCAACTATGCATATATCGGCAGAAAGCAGAAAAAGCGTGATTTCCGCCGTCTTTGGATCACAAGAATTTCCGCCGCTTGCAAGATGAACGGCATGAATTATTCTTCATTCATCAACGGTCTTAAGAAGGCTGACATAAACCTCAACAGAAAGATGCTTTCCGAGATAGCTATTGCTGATCCCGCAGCTTTCACCGCTCTCACCGAAAAGGCAAAAGCGGCACTCAACTAAAAACGCTTTTCAGAGATGCGGCAAGATTATACTATGTTGCATCTCTGATTTTTTAGTTTAAATTACCACCGAAGCTCATGACCTTGTAACGAATGTACGTTTTCCGTAATTTGTTGTCCGATTTTAAAACAGAGCCTATTTCAAGTAGGCTTGATTTTTTACCGAAAAAATCAATGTTCGCATTTCACATTCACATTCCGAATTTCAAGCCGTCGGCGGACGCAGACTTTTCTGTTTTCAGCTCCGCTTCGGCATAAAAATTCCTGATTTTCGACACATAACATTCAGCCCCGAAAACTACATATATAAAAGGTATACAAAGATGGAAAAAATAACCGCCAAAACGAATGAAAAAATCAAATACGCCGCACGGCTTGCAGAAAGTGCATCGTTCCGCAGAGAAAACGGTGAATTTTTGCTTGAGGGTGCAAGGCTGTGTCATGATGCGGCAATAAGCGGCATCGAGATAGTCAGAGCGTTTTTCACCTCAAAGGCGTTGTGGAAATACGAGGAATACATCTCCTCAATCACGGCGAAAAGCCCGGTGTGCAACGAAATTGCCACGGAGATATCTCAAAAGCTCTCGGGCACGGAAAGCTCACAGGGAATATTCTGCATATGCAAAATGAGTGGCACCTCACAAGAAGCGGAAATTCTGCCGAACGGCAAATATCTTGCACTTGAAAACCTGCAAGACCCCTCAAATCTCGGTGCAATTTGCAGAAGTGTCGAAGCAATTGGGCTTGAGGGCTTGATTGTCAGCGGCGGATGTGATATATATAATCCAAAGGCATTGCGTTCCTCGATGGGTTCACTGCTTAGATTGCCCGTCATCGAGACCTCTCGGCTCTCGGAGCTTCTTACCGAAGCGAACAAAAAGGGAATGCTTACAATGGCGTCCGTGCCGGATTCGTCGGCAGAAGATATAAGAATGGTCAGTAAAAACGGCGGAGTAATCTGCTGTGTAGGTAACGAAGGCTCGGGTTTGAGCGACGAAGCGGTATCCGCCTGTAAAAAAAAGGTGACGATACCGATGTGCGGACGAGCCGAATCCTTTAATGCAGCCGCTGCGGCGGCAATATTAGCGTGGGAGTTGAAGAGATGAACAACAAAACAAAGTATTGGGTATGGCTTTCTCTGATTGTCTCGCCCGGAACAGAAACACAGAATATTCTCGGTGCATTTCCCGATCCCGAGGAGCTTTATAAGCTCAGTCCCGAAAAGCGTTTGGAAGCAAAGGTTTTCACCGCGGGACAGAAAGCCAAGCTGAACAAGGTTGAGCTTTCGGAGGCGGAAGAAATAATCGAAATATGCAAAAAGAACGGCTGGAACATATGCACGCCCGCAGATGACGATTTCCCCGAAAATCTCAAAAGAATAAGGAAAATGCCGCTGGTTTTGTATGTTGACGGAGATCTTTCGAGAATCAAGGACAAAATATCCATAGGCGTAGTCGGAACGAGACAGCCGTCGAGAGAAAGTGTTTGCGTTGCACGAACGATAGCAGGCGACCTTGCGTATGCGGGAGCGGCGGTCATAAGCGGCGGAGCACTCGGAATAGACAGTGCGGCACATGAAGGAGCACTTGACTCGGACGGCGTGACGGTCAGCGTCCTGGGCTGCGGCTTAGGTACGAGATATCTGAGCAGAAACGAAGCGACACGCAAAAGAATCAGAGAAACGGGAGCGGTAATCAGCGAATTTCGCCCGTTCACCTCGGCATCGAGATTCACGTTCCCGATAAGAAACAGGATAGTTGCGGGCATAAGCCACGGCATTCTTGTTGTTGAGGCAGGAGAAAAAAGCGGTTCCCTCATAACGGCAAATGATGCAAGGCAGCAGGGCAGAGAAGTTTTTGCAATTCCGGGAAGCGTGCTCGACAGCTCATATACGGGTGCCAACCGTCTGATAAGGGACGGAGCAAAGGCGGTAATGAGTGCACGGGATATCCTCTCACCGTATGCCGCGATGTATCCGGATATCATAGATCTTTCGCGTATACGCGAAACAGAGCCTGTTTTGGAAGAGCCTGAGGAAGAAAAACCGGTAAAAATTAAAAAAGAAGCCCCGGCAGACCTTGACCCCGACCAACTTACGGTCTATAATCTTTTCGGGGACAAACCGTTGTACGCCGATGACATAATCGAGCAGAGCGGACTGAGAGTCCCCAAGGTTATCGCAAGTCTTATGCGTCTTGAAATGCTTGACCTCATTGAGCAGACGGACGGCAAAGCATATATTTTGAAATAAGCGTAGGAGAAAAAGAATGTCTAAGCTGGTAATAGTCGAGTCGCCTGCCAAGGCGAACACTATAAAAAAATATCTCGGCAAGGAATACGACGTTGTTGCTTCAAAGGGTCACATAAGAGACCTGCCGGCGGCAAAGCTGAGTGTTGATGTCAAGAATAATTACGCACCGAAATACGCTCTCATCAAGGGCAAGGAGTCACTTGTCAAGGAGCTTCAACAAAAGGTTGACGCGAGCGATGCGGTTTATCTTGCAGCCGACCCCGACCGTGAGGGAGAAGCGATTTCATGGCATTTGGCAACGGTGCTCGGTCTTGACCTTAACAGCGAAAACCGAGTAACGTTCAACGAAATAACAAAAACGGGAATAGCAAACGGCATGGCGAATCCCAAAAAGGTAAATCTTGACCTTGTAAACGCACAGCAGGCAAGAAGAATACTCGACCGCCTTGTGGGATACCGTCTGAGCCCCTTTGTTTCTCAAAAAATAAGGAGAGGTCTTTCCGCCGGCAGAGTGCAGAGTGTGGCGGTACGGCTCATTGTTGACCGTGAGGAGGAGATTAAAGCCTTTGTCCCCGAGGAATATTGGGAGATAACGGCGAAGCTCGCAACGGCACAACGCAGACTTCTTACCGCAACGCTTACCTCCGACGAAAACGGCAAGCTCAAAATCACCGACGAGAAGCAGGCGAAGCATTATCTCAATCGCCTTGACGGGGCGGATTACGAGGTGATGTCTGTCAAAAAGGGCACAAGAAAGAAAAGACCGGCACCGCCCTTCATAACCTCCACGCTTCAACAGGATGCATCAAGGAAGCTCGGCTTTCAGGCGGAGCGGACGATGCGAACGGCACAGGAACTTTACGAGGGCGTCAGCGTTACGGGTCACGGCACTCTCGGCTTGATAACCTATATGAGAACGGACTCACTCCGAATTTCCGAGGAAGCAAGAAGTGCCGTCAACAAATATATAACCGAGACCTTCGGCGAAGAATATTTGCCCGAAAAGCCCGTATATTACAAATCGAGAGCCAATGCACAGGACGGTCATGAGGCGATACGCCCGACCAATCCGTATATAACTCCCGAGCAGGTCAAGGGCAGTCTTACCTCCGACCAATACAAGCTCTACAATCTTATATGGAAGCGTTTTCTTGCAAGCCTTATGGCGAACTGCATTCAGGATACCGTCAAGGCGGAGATAAAAGCGGGAAAGCCCAATGATGAGAACGAATATTGCATATTCACGGCGGCGGGATATTCGATAAAATTCGACGGCTTCACCCGTTTGTACGATATCCCCGAGGAGGATGCGGATAAGGGCGTGCTTCCCGAAATAAAAGCAAAAGAAAAGCTGAAGCTCAGGGAGCTGAATCCCGCACAGCATTTCACTCAGCCTCCTGCCCGCTACACCGAGGCATCACTCATCAAGGAGCTTGAAGAAAACGGCGTGGGCAGACCGAGTACCTATGCGGCGATACTTTCAACAATAATCAAAAGAGGCTACGTTCAGCGTAAGCAAAAGCAGCTCATTCCCACGGAGCTGGGCTGTGCGATAACGGGACTTCTCAAGGAGCGATTCCCCAAGATAGTCAACACCAAATTCACCGCACAGATGGAAACCAATCTTGACAAGGTGGGCTGCGGCGAAGCGGATTACGTAAAAATGCTCGATGAATTTTATACCGACTTTGAAAAGACCCTTGAAAGTGCCAAGGAGGAAATGAAGGACGTTAAAATTCAGCTCGAGGAGGATACCACCGATATTCCCTGCGAAAAGTGCGGCAGAATGATGGTGATAAAGACGGGCAAATACGGCAGATTCCTTGCCTGCCCCGGCTATCCCGAATGCAGAAACGCAAAACCGCTTGTGCTGAACACGGGTGCAAAATGTCCCGAATGCGGCTCGGATATCATCGAACGCCGTTCCAAAAAGGGTCACGTTTTCTACGGCTGTTCAAGCTGGCCGAAATGTAACTTCATGAGCTGGGATGCACCGACGGACGAAAAATGTCCGAACTGCGGTAAAACTCTTTTCAAAAACAGGAGCGGCAGACTGAGCTGTATGACGGCGGGCTGCGGCTACAAAAAGTCGGCAGGAAAGAAAAAGAATGGATAAAATAAAAATTATCGGAGGCGGCTTTGCAGGCGTTGAGGCGGCATGGCAGCTTGCCGAAAGAGGCATAGAATCGGAGCTTTACGAAATGAAGCCGCTGAGATTTTCACCCGCTCACAGGAGCGAGGGTCTTGCGGAGCTTGTCTGCTCCAATTCTTTCAAGGCGATGCGTCTCGGCTGTGCGGCGGGTATGCTTAAAGCGGAAATGGAGCTTCTCGGCTCTCTTTGCGTTGCGTGTGCAAAGGAAACCGCCGTCCCTGCAGGAGGAGCACTTGCGGTGGACAGAGATAAATTTTCCGCTCTTGTGACGGAGAAAATTCTTTCACGGAAAGAAATCACTCTTTGCCGCGAGGAAGTGACCGAAATTCCGCAGGGTACGGTTATCGTTGCGGCGGGGCCGCTTGCCTCCGCGTCAATATCCGAAAAAATCAAGGAGCTTTGCGGAGGAAATCTCAGCTTTTTCGATGCTGCGGCACCGATAATCACGGCGGAAAGCATTGACCTTGAAAGGGCGTTCATGCAGTCGAGGTACGACCGAGGCGAGCCGGACGATTATATAAACTGCCCGATGAACAAAGAGGAATACGAGGCGTTTTACGAGGCTCTCATTTCTGCGGAATGTGCTCCGACGCATGAATTTGACAAGCGAAAGGGTGTTTACGAGGGCTGTATGCCGATAGAGGTAATGGCATCGAGGGGGCACGATACGATTCGCTTCGGGCCGATGAAGCCCGCAGGTCTTGTTGACCCCAAAACGGGGCACCGTCCGTGGGCAAATCTCCAGCTCCGCAAAGAAAATACGCAGGGTACGATGTATAATCTTGTCGGATTTCAGACCAATCTCAAATTCGGTGAGCAAAAAAGGGTGTTTTCCATGATACCCGCACTTCACGATGCCGAGTTTGTACGCTACGGTGTCATGCACCGCAATACATTTATTGATTCACCCCGTCTGCTCGACGCTGATTTTTCCTTTAAGAAAAGAAAAGGACTTTTCTTTGCAGGACAGATAACGGGTGTTGAGGGCTACATGGAGTCCGCTTCATCGGGACTGCTTGCAGGAATAAACGCCGCAAGGCTTGTGAGCGGAGAGGAGCCGTTCATACCGCCGTGCGACACCATGACGGGTGCTCTTGCGAGGTATATCAGCGACGGTACGGTGGAGAATTTTCAGCCCATGGGAGCGAGCTTCGGGCTTTTGCCCCCGCTTTCCGAAAAAATACGGGACAAACGGCAGCGTTACGAGATGCTTGCCGAAAGAGGCTTAAACAGTCTGCGAAATCAAATTGCCAAAGGCTGATTGTCAACAGACAATATCTAAGGAGGAATAAATATGATCCTTGAGAAATTGATTTACATGATTTGTGACGAGTTCGGATTTTCCGATGTTGAACCTGACGGCTCGGAGCCGCTGAGTGATTTTATTAACGATGAGGACGAGCTTGAGGAGCTTGTTCTTTCGATAAAGGGCGAGTTTGAGATTGATTTTGATGAAGAAATCGACCTTGACGTTTCAATCGAGGAGCTTGCCGAAATGATAGAAGAAGCTATCGGATAAGGAAGTACGCTATGGACGAAAAGCTGGAAGCATTACAAAATAATCTCGGATATCATTTTAAGGATATCTCTCTTTTGAAAACGGCGTTGACCCATTCATCCTACGCCCACGAAAAGGGAAGCACAACGGTCTGCAACGAGCGGCTCGAATTTCTCGGGGATTCCGTTCTCGGCTTTGTGTCGGCGGGATATCTCTACAGAAATTACGATTTTCCCGAGGGTGAATTGACGAAGCACCGTGCCGCAAAGGTGTGCGAAAGTGCGTTGTGCGTTTTTGCAAGGGAGCTTGATATCGGCTCTGCTCTGCTTTTGGGCAAGGGCGAAATCAGAATGGGCGGCAGAGATAAGCCGTCGATTCTTGCCGATGCCTTTGAAGCGGTGCTGGCGGCGGTATATCTTGACGGCGGAATTGAAGAAGCGGCGAAGCTGGCTTTGAGATTCGTTGCAAGAAATGATACCATAAAAGAAACAAACGACTATAAAACGCTTCTCCAAGAGGTGATTCAACGCAATCCCGAGGAGCATATCGAATATGTTTTGACCGGCGAAAGCGGCCCCGACCACGCCAAGTGCTTTACCGTTGAAGTACATCTTAACAGCAACGTTATCGGCAAGGGCACGGGCAGGAGCAAGAAGCTGGCGGAGCAGCACGCCGCAAAGGAAGCGTTGGAGCTGATGGGCATAAAATGAAGCATATAAACGTTGCGTTGTTCGTTGTCCACAAGGGCTGTCCGCATATGTGCTCGTTCTGCAATCAGCGGAGTATCTCGGGCAGTCAAAAGGAGATAACACCGCAGGAGGTTCATGAGGCGGCACAAACGGCGATGCGTTCCCTGTCTCAAAGTGAGGCGTCGGGCGGAGAAATAGCCTTTTTCGGCGGCAGCTTTACAATGGTGGAACGCGGATACATGATATCCCTGCTCGAAGCGGCATATGAATATATCGAAAAAGGAATATTCAAAGGAATAAGACTTTCCACACGCCCCGACGGAATAGACCGAGAAATCTGCGAAATTCTGAAGCGATACGGCGTGACGGCGGTGGAGCTTGGAGCACAGAGCCTTGATGACAGGGTGCTTGCACTCAACGAGCGAGGTCACACGGCACGTCAGGTTGAGCAGGCACATTCCCTTCTGAAAGAGTACGGCTTTGAAACGGGACTGCAAATGATGACGGGTCTGTACGGCTCGACGGCGGCGGACAGCGTTGAAACTGCGGAAAAAATCATACGAATGAAGCCCGACACGGTGCGGATATATCCCACGGTGGTGCTTAAAGGAACACGGCTTTGTGCTCTTGCGGAAAGCGGAGAATTTGTCCCCGAGGGAGTACCCGAGGCGGTGGAGCTTTGTGCGAGGCTGATTCCGATGTTTGAGAATGCGGGCATAAGGGTGATTCGGGTAGGTCTGCATTCGGGCGGCGGAGTGGAGGACGGCTTTTACGGCGGAGCTTATCATCCCGCTCTCCGAGAGCTTTGCGAGGGACGCATTTATCTCAATGCGGTGCTCGAAGAGCTTAATAATAAAGAAAAAGGCAGATACACGCTTTTTGTTGCCCCCGATGCCGTTTCAAAGATGACGGGTCAGCGAAAATGCAACCTCTCCGCTCTTGCCGAAAGAGGCTACGAGTGTACGGTGGAACGCCGTGAGGGACTTAAAAAATACGAAGTTGAAATCACGCCCCGACAGTGAGGGCGGTAAAGGTCAGGTAATCAAATGATATTAAAAGCACTTGAAATGCAGGGCTTCAAATCCTTCCCCGATAAAACGGTTTTGGAATTCGGCAGAGGAATAACGGCGGTTGTCGGTCCGAACGGCTCGGGCAAGAGTAATATTTCCGATGCCGTACGTTGGGTTCTCGGCGAGCAATCGACAAAAACTCTCCGAGGAGCCAAAATGGAGGACGTCATATTCGGCGGAACGAGTCAGCGTAAGCCTCTCGGATATGCCGAGGTAACTCTGCGGCTCGACAATACGGATAAAAGTCTCAACGGCTGTGACAAGGATGAGGTTGCGGTCACGAGGCGTTATTACCGTTCGGGCGAAAGCGAATACATGATAAACGGCGAGACCTGCCGTCTGAGGGATATTCATGAGCTTTTCATGGATACGGGTCTCGGCAGGGACGGTTATTCCATGGTCGGACAGGGCAGAATAGCCGACCTTGTTTCCGCACGTTCAACCCAAAGACGAGATATGCTTGAAGAGGCGGCGGGGATATCGCATTTCCGTTACCGCAGAGCCGATGCGTCAAGGCGTCTCGAACAGGCGGAGGAAAATCTTGTAAGACTCAGAGACATAATCGCAGAGCTTGAGGGCAGAATAGGCCCGCTCAAAACGCAGAGCGAAAAGGCGATAAAATTCCTTGCACTTGCCGACGAAAAAAAGACTCTCGAAATCGGCTTGTGGTTATATACTATAGAAAAATCCACGAACGGACTCAAGGAGCAGGAGCATAAGCTCTCCATAGCGGCGGCACAGTACGATGAAACGGAAACGGCACTTGTAAAGCTCATCGAGGATATCGAGGCGGTCATAAAAGAGGGTCAGGATATCACGCTTGAAATCGAGCGAATGAGAAATGCGGTGTCGGACTGCGAGGAGCAGGCGGCGGTAATCGACGGTAAAATTGCCGTTGAAAGAGGTACTCTCGAGCACAACAGACAGACCGTGGAGAGAATCACCGCCGACATGGGCGACAGCGAAAAATTCATCGAAGAAACCGATAAAAAAATCGAGCAGGCACAGCTTGAAATCGAGCAAAAGGAGCTTGCCGCAAACAAAAAGCGTGAGGAGCTTGCCGCGGAGCTGAACCGTTTGGGAGAGCTTATCGGCAAAAACAGCGAGAACAGCGAAAAAGCCAAGGAGATAGGCGAAAAATCGGCGGCGGCGGCAATGAGACTTGCAGATGTCAGAGTCGAGAGGTCAACGGCTGTTTCATCGGCGAGAGAGCTGTCGGCACGAATCGAGGCAATCGAGGAGGCAAAAACCTCCCGAAGCGATATGCTCGAAAGCCTTTGCTCCGAAAAAGAACAGGCACAGGCACGCCTTAAAAAGCTGCAAGACGAGGCGGCGGAGCATGAAAACGCCCTTGACGGTTACAGAATGATAATCGAAACCCGTGCGGGCAAGGCAGAAAAGCTCCGTAAAGAGCTTGAAAATGCAAATTTAGAAATATATCAAAAGAATGCCCGAATAAAAATGCTTGACGACCTTGAAAAGAACCTTGACGGCTATGCGGGAAGCGTTCAAAAGGTCATCAGAGAAGCCAAAAGGGGAGCACTCCGAGGCATTCACGGCACCGTTTCACAGCTCATCGGAGCAAGCTCGGAATATGCAACGGCGATTGAAACGGCGTTGGGTGCGGCAATTCAGAATATCGTCACCGACGATGAAAACGCCGCCAAGAGAGCGATAAATTACTTAAAAGAAAACAGAGCGGGCAGAGCGACGTTTTTGCCGCTTACCTCCGTCAAGGCGAGAGCGTTCAACGAAAGCGGACTCGAAAAATGCGAGGGCTTCATTGCAATGGCGGATAAGCTGCTCGAATATGACAAAAAATATTCCGACATCATCGGCTCCCTGCTCGGCAGAACGGCGGTTGTTGACAGCATCGACAACGGAATTTCCATGGCGAAGAAATATTCCTACCGCTTCAAGATAGTCACCCTTGACGGTCAGGTGCTCAACGCCGGCGGTTCCATGACGGGCGGTTCAAGAGGCTCGGGAGCGGGCTTTTTGAGCAGAATTTCCGAAATCGAGGCTCTCAAGGAAACCGTTTCGGGACTTGAAAAACAGCTTGCCGACAGGCAGAGTGTATACAAAACTCTTTCCGAGGAGCTTGCCAACGTACAGGCGGAGCTTGATGCATCGGAGGCGGAGCTTACAAAAACGCAGGAGGAAATCATCCGTGCGGAGAGCGAGCTGCGTCTGGTCAGCGACAGATACACCGCCGCAAGCGGTCAGATAGATGAGCTTGAAGCCGAGAAATCCGCAGCGGCACGCCGTATTGAGGAGGCTCATGAGGCAGAAAAGAGAGCCGATGAAGAAATAGCAAGGCTTACTGCGGAAAGCGAGGCTCTTGCGGCGAAGCTCGGCGAGCTTGACGAACGCAGAGAGGAATTTGAAAAGCTGCGTGAGGAGTCAAGCCGTATTCAAAATGAATTGAATCTTGAAATTGTTGCCCTGCATAAGGAAGCCGAGGCTTGCAGAGAAACGATATCCGCTTGCAACGAACAGAAAGAGGCTTACGCCCGCCGTGCAGGCTCTCTTTCCGAGGAGATAGAAGCAATACTCAAAAACAGCGAGCAGACCGAGGAAGAAATCAAGTCGTTGGAGCTTGAAGCGGCAGGTCTGAGAGAAACGGCGGTTCAAACCAAGGAACAAATAGAACAGCGTATCGCAAAACGCAACGAGGCGGAGGCAAACAGCACTGCTTTGCGTACAAAGGAGCGAGACATGACCTCCCAAAGAGAGAAGCTCGGCGGCGAGGTGGCAAGGCTCGAGGAACGCAGAGAGGCGTTGCAGCGGGAGCTTGAAACGGCGAGAAACAAGCTGTATGATGAATATCAGCTTTCCTTGCGTGAGGCTCAGGAGGTCGGAAGCATACCCGAGGATATTCCCAAGGCACAGCGTACCTTGCAGGAAATCAAGGGCAAGATTCGTTCGCTCGGAAGCGTAAACGTCGGAGCGGTCGAGGAATACAAGGAGGTCTCCGAAAGATACGAATACATGAGCGGTCAGGTCAATGATATCGAGGGCTCCAAGGCGGAGCTTGTAAAGCTCATCGACGAGCTGACCGAAAAAATGGCGGAACGCTTCAGAGAACAGTTCCGCAGAATCAACAACAATTTCGGCGAGACCTTCCGTGACCTTTTCGACGGCGGCAAGGCGGAGCTTGTGCTCGATGACCCGCAGGATGTTCTCGAATGCAACATAAACATAAGGGTTCAGCCCCCCGGAAAGAATGTTCAAAACATCGACCTGCTTTCGGGCGGTGAAAAGGGACTTTCCGCAATCGCACTTCTCTTTGCGATACTCCGAGTTACTCCCGCACCGTTCTGTATTTTTGACGAGGTTGAAGCGGCACTTGACGATGTAAACGTTACCCGCTACGCACAGTATGTCAGAGGAATGACGGGCAGCACGCAGTTCATTCTCATCACCCACCGCCGAGGCACCATGGACGAAGCGGATATGCTTTACGGTGTCACGATGCAGGAGGAGGGCGTTTCAAAGCTGCTGGAGCTTAAAACGGCGGAAATGGCGAAAAAACTCGGTCTTGAATAATTAAACCGTATGTGCTACAATGTAAAAGGAAAAATAAATTCTTAGGAGGAAAAGAAGATGTCTAATCACGGAATTATCAATTATCCTGATGCGAAGGCTGTCCAGAAAGAGCTTGATGCACTTATCAAGAAGCCTATTTATTCCATCAGCCCCAAAGCCCTCAAGGACTATGAGGAAAACTATTTCGACAAGAAGTGTGCAACTTCAAAGAAAATGATAACAGAAGCCAAAGAGGTTATTCCCGGCGGCGTTCAGCACAATCTTGCATTCAACCATCCGTTCCCCCTTGTTTTCACAAAGGCAGAGGGTGCATATCTTTATGATATCGACGGAAACAAGTATTTCGACTTTTTGCAGGCAGGCGGCCCCACCGTTCTCGGAAGCAATCCTCCCGCAGTACGCGAAAAGGTCATTGAGCTTCTCAACACCTGCGGCCCCTCCACCGGACTTTTCCACGAGTATGAGTATAAGCTCGGCAAGAAGATAGCCGACCTCATTCCCAATGTCGATATGTTCCGTATGCTCGGTTCGGGTACCGAGGCTTGTATGACGGCAATCCGTGTTGCCCGTCTTGCAACAGGTAAGAAGAAAATCCTTAAAATGGGTGGTGCATACCACGGCTGGAGCGATCAGCTCGGCTACGGCATCCGTATTCCCGGTTCAAAATGGACTCAGGCAACGGGCGTTCCCCTTTTCTGCTTCAAGGATACCGAGGAATTCTTCCCCGGCGATTTGAACGACCTTGAAAGAAAGCTCAGGGCAAACCGTCTCAAGGGCGGCACTGCGGCTGTTATGCTCGAGCCGATAGGCCCCGAGAGCGGCACAAGACCCGTTGACAAGAACTTCTGCAAGGGCGTTGAGCAGCTTTGCCGCAAGTACGGCGCACTTCTCATCTTTGATGAGGTTGTTACCGCATTCCGCGTAAGCATGCACGGTGCACAGGGCTATTTCGATGTTTCTCCCGACCTCACCGTATTCGGCAAGGTTATCGCAGGCGGCTACCCCGGAGCGGGCGGACTCGGCGGTAAGAGAGAGTACATGAAGTATCTCGGTGCAGGTCTTGACGATACCGGCAAGAAGATTAAAAAGGCGTTCTGCGGCGGCACCATGTCCGCTAACCCCCTGAGCTGCGTTGCCGGCTACACCATGCTTGAAGAAATGGAAAAAGCCGATGCTTGCTACAATGCGGCACTCATGGGCGACAGAATCACCGCAGGTCTTCAGGAGCTTATCAAGAAGCACAATCTTCCCTTCGTTGCGTTCAACCAAGGCTCGATTTGCCACCTTGAAACCGTCGGCACTCTCAACTTCTCCATCAATTGGAGCAAGCCGTGGGAAATCCCCGGCGTTCTGAATGCAACCTCGGTACGCAAGAAGGAAATGACCCACATGGGTGCGGCATACATGGCAGAGGGACTTGTTACCGTTGGAGGCAGCCGTCTGTACACCAGCGCCGCATACACTCCCGAAATGATAGACGAAGCTCTTGCGGCATTCGACAGAGTATTTGAAAATGTCATTTGTCTCGGCTGATAAGTCGGAGGAAATACATAATGGATGTTTTAACTGCAAAACAGCTTGTCATTGAAGCGGGCGAAAAGCTCGTTGAATGCGGGCTTATCGCAAGAACATGGGGCAATGTAAGCTGCCGCGTGGATGACAAAACCTTTGTCATCACCCCCAGCGGAAAGCCCTATATAGGACTCACCCCCGATGATATCGTTGAAGTGGCAATAGATTCCCTCGAATGGAGCGGCGGCGTAAAGCCGTCCTCCGAAAAGGGTGTCCATGCCGAGGTATACAAGGCGTACCCCGAGGCGGGATTTGTTATCCACACCCACCAAAAGGTTGCCTCCGTTATAAGTGCGTTCAAAAGCGGTATTGATACCGTTGCGGGCGAAGCGAAAAAAATTATCGGAGATAAAGTCATCATCGGCTCTTACGGTCTCCCCGGCACAAAAAAATTGCGTAAGGGCGTTACAAAGGCACTTCATTTAAGCCCCTCAAAGGCTGTTATCATGGCTCATCACGGTGCTCTTTGCTTCGGCAAGGACAGCACCGAGGCTTTTGAAGTCGCAAATGTTCTCGAAAAGCTCAGCACCGAGTACATTTTGTCGAAAGCGAAAGAAAAACTCAACATAAAAGCAGACACTTTGGACGATTTCTGTGCGAAGATTGCGGACAGCTTGACAAAATCCAAAAAAACTGTTGAAATTGATGAGACATTGCTGTATAATAGTTTTTGCGACAGAAACAGCGGAAAAATCACGTTTACCAATAAGGGTGACGGCTCCGTGGCTTCAATGGATCTCAACACGGGAGATGCTCAAACGGCTCTTGCTCCGTCGGCAAATGCTCACCGCAGCGTTTACCTTGCAAATCCCTCTTTCAATTATATAATTCACAACACTTCAAGCGAGGTCGCCGCCGTATCACGGCTCGGCAAGGGCATGAAGCCTCTGCTTGACGATTTTGCTCAGATATGCGGACCCACCGTCCGAATTGCGAGTATCGAAAAATGTGCCAAGGCTCTCAAGGGCAGAAATGCCGTTCTTGTAAAGGATGCGGGAGCGTTGTGCTGCGGCTCTGTTGAGGGCGATGCACAGGCGGTCGATATGATAATGAGCAAAAGCTGCCTTACCCTGCTGGGCACCAAGATTTTCGGCAAGGCAAAGGCAATCAATCCTGTTGAAGCATGGCTTATGAGGGTAATTTATCTTGCCAAGTATTCAAAACAGGCATCAAAATAATTTGACCACTACCATCTTTTGTCCCCCCGTTTTATACGAGAAAAATCCGAGGCTTCCCCGCCTCGGCTTTTTCTTTTAAACGACGCATTGCGACTATATTTCTGAGGGCTGTTTTTGAGATTAAAGGCACGATTCAAATCGCCTCCCTTGCCTAAAGGGAGGGGGACCGCTTGCGGTGGAGGGATAGTGCGTAGCACCACGGCGTAGCCGTGCGAAAATATAATTGCCGTTTCGGTTGAATTTCCGCTGAAAATTCAATATCCCCCCGTGCGAATGTCTCATGACAAAATGACATTCGCCCGACCCCCTTTAGGCAAGGGGGTCAAAGTAAATCACAG
>CAZPMK010000027.1:0-23596 GCA_964587915.1 uncultured Clostridium sp. | reverse complement strand
CAGCTCCCTCGTCAGAGGGAGCCTATTTAATTTTGGCTCGGATTTTCCGCAGAAAACTGTGATTTATATTCGCCTCCCCTTTAGGGGGCGAACCGCCGAAACGCCGCCGGTGGCGGATGAAGTGAGGCGGTGAGGTGAAGAAATAAGGAGCAATACCGCCGCTGAGGTAAAAAAGCCGCCCCGAGGGGCGGCACAAAAGCAAATTATTTTACATTAAGCAATTTTTCAAGGAAAAACGAAAGCGTTTTTTCAGTTTCCGTTGCCTGTCGGAAGCCCTTGAGCTGTGAAACATCAAAAAGAATACAGCCGCAATGCCCCTCAAAGGTCGGGAAGCATATTATATCAAGATAGGTATCTATTTCGGGGCTGTGATCAATGATTTTCAGCGTTTCGCGGTGCAGAGTTGCCCGCTCGTAGCTTTTCAGCCATTTGTCATCCATATTTGGGAAAAGGCTACTGAAGCTCTTGTTGATAATTTTTCTCAGCGGGAGTCTTTCGAGCTTTGCCAACGCTTCATTTCCGTATCTGAAGACCCAATCCACCGCACAGAAATTGTTATCGAATACCATTTCAATATCCGCAAACGCAATGGGTAAATTATCGAACACGGCATAATATTTTTTGTATTCATCTTTGTTTGCAGGTAAATCCGCCTTCTTGAATTCGCTTATTATTATTTTCTGCCTCTCCTTGAAGCGGTGTTCAAATTCTTTTCTTCTTCTTATTGCATAATCAAGGCATTCGCCGTTGATAAGATTGACCTTATCGCCGATATCATGTATTGCGGTGACGGAAACGAGGCATCCCCTCTTGACCCGTATGAAATTTTCGCCTAATTCCTTTTCAAAGCGGTCGAGTGTTTTTCTTGTTTCTAATATCTCGCCCGATGTGGTGTGAACAAAAGCCTGATTGCCCTCCATGTGGATATAAAGCACCGTGTTGATGTCGATTTCAAAAGCACCTGTTGCAGTCACAATCCTGATATGTTTTTTTCTCATTACTTCCTCCGTTGATTTATTTATGTTTCTTACGGCAGTCGAGGATATAATCCACATAAACCGTATCGTCTTGGATTTGATAAAAAACGAAATACCACTATCTTATGATATTTACAGATCCCCCGTTATTCCTTTTTCGTCAGCAGACATACCGTCTCCACGTGCCCTGTTCGGGGGAACATATCGACAGGGGTGGCTTTTACTGCGGTATAGCCGAGAGAATCGAAAATTCCGCAGTCGCGGGCAAGTGTTGCAGGGTCGCAGGAAACATAGACTATCCTTTCGGGTTGCATTCGTGCGGCGGTTTTAAGCATATCCTCACTACAACCCTTTCTCGGCGGATCAAGGATTATGACATCGGGCGTTACCCCCTCTTTTTCAAGCGTTTCCGCCGCCTTTGCCGCATCGCCGCAGATGAAGCGTGCATTCTTTATTCCGTTGATTTCGGCGTTGATTTTTGCATCCTCTATCGCCTCGGGAACAATCTCCGCACCGATTATCTCTTTTGCATTCTTCGCCATGGAAAGTCCTATCGTGCCCGCTCCGCAATAGAGGTCAAGCACGGTTTCTTTACCCGTCAGGCTCGCATATTCCGCCGCCTTATTGTAGAGGCGTTCGGCTTGATTTCTGTTGACCTGATAGAACGAAAGCGGTGAAATTTTGAACTTCAAGCCGCAAAGAATATCCGTAATGCTGTCATTCCCCCAAAGGATTCTGCATTTTTTGCCGAGAATGACGTTTGTATCTTCTGTATTGGAATTAACAATTATACTTTTTATACTGCCGTCACTTTCGAGAAGCCTTGAAACAAGTCCGTCCTCGTTTGGGAGCTTCTTTCCGTTGATGACGGCACAAACCATCGTTTCTCCGCTCGCCGTGCCCTTTCTGAGATATATATGCCGAAGCAGTCCCGTATGGGCGGTTTCATCATAAATCGAAACATTATTCTCTTTTATATAGTCGCAAAACGCACCGAGAATCCCGCCAAATTCCGCAGGCTGGAGCAAACAATCGGGGCAATGAACAACCCTGTGACTGTGTGACGAATAAAAGCCGATTTTTATTTCTCCGTTATCAATCGCAACAGGATATTGTGCCTTATTTCGGTAATGCTTTTCGCTGTCGCCGCCGATAATCGGTTCAAATTCGGGATTTACTCCGCCGATTCTTTTGAAGCATTCCCTTACATGGTCGGCTTTTATTTCTTTTTCAGCATCATATTTCATGTGTGAAAAAACGCAGCCGCCGCATTTGAGATAAACGGGGCATTCGGGGGCTATTCTGTCCTTTGACGCAGAGAGCACTTCTTCGACTTTGGCAAAGGCATAATTCTTTTTCACCTTTAAGATATGTGCCGTTATTTCATCTCCGACAGCCGTTGCAGGAACGAATATTGCCATTCCCTCATGCCTGCCTATTCCGCTTCCGTTTGACGAACAACCATCTATATTCAGTTTTATACGGTCATTTTTCTTAATACTCATTTTATCTACCCGTAAAATTCACATATTGAGATGTAATATAAAGCATTATCGCGATTGCAACAAGCATGGGGATGTTCAATATGAACGCTCCGTATTTTTGCTGTGAAGAAAGCGTGGTGCAAGGAGGCGTGAGTCTGCGGGGGGACTTTCTTATAAAGAACAGCACCGAACCGATTATGGTTATGACATAGAGCACGACCATGAGAATATTGTACGCCAAATTGAGCCGTGCGGGATCTGATATATCCTCTATCATGAACTGCGTTATGACGGAATATGAGTTATTGACAAAATGTATGAGTACGCCCGTCCAAAGGCTTCCCGTAATGCACACGGCATAACCGATTCCGATTCCGACTATGAAAGCGAACGGTGCTTGAATGAGGTTTCCGTGAAGTATTGCAAAAAGAGCAGCAGAAGCAACGATGGCAAAGCGGTCACCGTATTTTCTCAACGGCTGCATGATTACTCCTCTGACGGCAAGCTCCTCCGTAAGAGGCGGCACGACGGCAACCATGACGAAATAAACTATTCTGCCGAAAACGGAGTAACCGACCTCGTATTCGGGAGCGGTCAGCTCAACGCCGACATTATCCATGAAATAGGTAAAAATGCTTGAAATATAATTTCCTGCAAGGCAGATGAAAAATCCGAACAGCACCGCAAAAGCAGTCAGCTTTCCGTCGGCGGGCTTATCGAAAGTGAAAACCTCGGTCCGTGTTTTCTTTCTGAGATAAAATCCGCCCAGAACAAAGGGCAACAGCAGACCGAAAACGGAAAGCAGAATGTAAACGCAATTCTGAAAAACCGTGTTTCCGTAATAAACGCTTCTCAGCGGCTCAAAAAGCAAGGGGATGGTTAAAAGATTTTGCAGCAAAACATAGGCAACAACGCACACTCCCGCAGTTCTTCCGATGATTTTTATTTGTTTTCTGTCTTTCTCCTCTTTGAGAAATCTCTCCCGCGAAAAATAGTATTGGTCGTTCAAAATATCACCTTTTCGGAATGGATTTTCTGTATTTTATCTATTTTAACTCAAATACTTAATATATACAAGTATTTTTAGTTAACCATTTGTAAAAATTCTGTTGTAATATTGACGGTTTTGGTGTAAAATTATCAGGTAAGCATTTTGGCTTACAGTTTTCTTACGGAGGATATTATGAATAAAAGTATTACTAAGAAAGAGCTTGAGGAACTTATTCGCTCCAAGCTCTCACATCTTTTCGGTGTTGAACCGGAGGATGCCACCAATGAACAATTTTACCGCGTTCTCTCGATAATTTCAAGAGACATGGTAAGAGATGTCCGCAGAGATTTCAATATTGCCTCGAAAGAAGCAGACCAAAAGAAGGTTTACTATCTGTGCATGGAATTCCTCATGGGCAGAAGCCTCAAAAACGCTCTCTACAATCTCAATCTCACCGAAACGGCAAGACAGGTTCTCAACGGCTTCGGTGTTAAGCTCGATAAGCTCTACGACTGCGAACCCGATGCAGGTCTCGGCAACGGCGGTCTCGGCAGACTTGCGGCTTGCTATCTCGATGCACTCGCAAACCAGGGCTACAGAGGCATGGGCTACTCCATTCTTTATGAATACGGAATTTTTAAGCAGAAAATAATTGACGGCTGGCAGACGGAAATGCCCGACTTTTGGCTCCCCGGCGGAGAGGTATGGCTCGTTCCGAGAGAGGATCAGACCGTCGAGGTCAAATTCGAGGGAAAGGTTGAGGATAGCTGGGAAGGCTCGTTCCATCAGGTTGAGCTTGCCGGCTGTAAAACCGTAAAGGCGGTTCCCTATGACATGATGGTTCCCGGCAAGGACGGCAAGGGCGTTGCGGTGCTTCGTCTGTGGTCGGCAAAGGTTGACGGAATCGATATGGCGATGTTCAATCAGGGCGACTATATGCGTGCCATGGAAGAAAAAGCAATGGCGGAGGTTATCAGCAAGGTGCTTTATCCTGCGGATAATCATCCCGAGGGAAAGAGTCTTAGACTTCGTCAGCAATATTTCCTTGTTTCCGCTTCCGTTCAGGACATCGTGGCAAGGCATCTCAGAGATTACACGACTCTTGAAAAATTTGCCGAAAAGAACGCAATCCACATCAACGACACTCACCCGACTCTTGCAATTCCCGAGCTTATGCGTATTCTGCTTGATGAATGCGGCTACGGCTGGGACGATGCGTATTCCATAGTCGAACAGGTGTGTGCATATACGAATCATACCGTTATGGCGGAGGCTCTCGAATGCTGGAGCGAGGAGCTTTTCAGCCGTCTCCTGCCGAGAATATATCAAATCGTAAAAGAAATAGACAATCGCTTCCGCCGCAAGCTCTGGGAAATGACGGGTGACTCGTCAAAGGTGGAGCGTATGGCAATAATCTCAAACGGCGTTGTAAGAATGGCAAACCTCTGCGTTGCGGTATGTCACAAGGTAAACGGCGTTTCCGCACTTCACAGCGAAATCCTCAAGGACAGCGTTTTCAAGGATTATTACAGCCTTGAACCGGAGAAGTTCACCAATGTCACAAACGGTATTGCTCACCGCCGCTGGCTCTGTCAGGCAAATCCGAGGCTTTCGTCATATTTGACCGGACTTATCGGTGACGGCTTCGTTCATGACGGTGACGAGCTTCTCAAATTGAGAAAATATAAAGATGATGCCACCGTTCTCTCCGAGCTTCGCAAAATCAAGACGGCAAACAAAGAGGATTTTGCTTCTCTCGTCAAGAGCAAAACAGGTATTTCACTTGACCCGACTTCTATTTTCGACGTGCAGGTAAAGAGACTTCACGAATACAAGCGTCAGCACCTCAACGCCTTTAACATTCTTGCAAAATATCTTGAAATAAAGGCAAATCCGAACGGCAATTACACGCCGCACACCTATATTTTCGGTGCAAAAGCTGCTTCGGGCTACTATATGGCAAAGAAGATAATTGAATTTATCTGTGCTCTTGCAAAGCTCATCAACAATGACCCCGATGTAAAAGACCTGATGA
Organism: uncultured Clostridium sp.; assembly: GCA_964587915.1. GTDB lineage: Bacteria > Bacillota > Clostridia > Oscillospirales > Acutalibacteraceae > CAG-177. The sequence goes on along the minus strand of CAZPMK010000027.1, from coordinate 18,109 downwards.
AGGTGGTTTACATGGAGGATTACAACGTCACCATGGCGGAGACTCTCATGCCTGCCGCAGATATCAGCGAGCAGATATCCCTTGCGGGTACCGAGGCAAGCGGCACGGGCAACATGAAGCTCATGCTCAACGGCGCCGTCACTCTCGGAACAATGGACGGTGCAAATGTTGAAATCTTCGATGCCGTCGGCAAGGATAACATTCTCATCTTCGGTATGACCACTCCCGAGGTAAATGACCTCAAACGCAGCGGTTACATTCCCCGCAATTATTACAACAACAATGCCGAAATCCATGCAATCATTGAATTTATAAACAAGGGAATCGGCGGCAAGAGCTTCGGCGAAATCGGCGGAACAATGATAAATCACGATCCCTATATGGTGCTTGCCGACTTTGCGGATTACCGCAGGATGCAAAAGCGTGCCGAGGAGCTTTGGCACGACACGGCAAAATGGAACCAAATGTCCCTCATGAATATCTCGGGTGCAGGACGTTTTGCGGCAGACAGAGCGATAAACGAATATGCCGAGAACATCTGGCACGCCGATAAGCTGGATTTTTCAAAATAATGGACGACAAAGAGCTTATGCTCCTTGCAATCGGGCAGGCTCGGCTTTCGGCTGCCGAGCTTGAAGTCCCCGTGGGAGCTGTAATTTCAAAAAACGGTGAGGTCGTTTCGGTCGGACGCAATCGGCGTGAAAACGGCAAAAACGCCCTCGCCCATGCCGAAATCGAAGCGATTGACCTTGCCTGCAAAAAACTCGGCGGATGGCGGCTTTGGGAATGTGAAATGCACGTCACACTCGAGCCTTGCCCCATGTGTACGGGTGCGATAATCAATTCACGCCTGCGTCGGGTCGTGTTCGGTGCTTCCGATTATAAAGCCGGTTCCTGCGGTTCCGTGGTCAATCTTTTCGATTTGCCGTATAACCACAAGCCGGAGCTTGTGTCGGGCTTCATGGCGGAGGAATGCTCCGCTCTGCTGTCGGATTTTTTTGCCGAACTGCGGAGAATTAAAGCCGCCGATAAAAAAGCCGAATGATTTGCCGATTTCTCGGCTGACTACATTTTCTGCCGCTCAAAAGCGTCGGTAATAAGAGGTACATATGAGCATTGATACAATATTTTTCGTTTTTGAAATAATCGGTACCGTTGCCTTTGCAATAACCGGTGTAATCACGGCAATTGAAAAGAAGCTGGATATTTTCGGAGCGGTCGTTCTCGGCATGGTTACCGCAGTCGGCGGCGGAATCGTTCGCGACATGATTTTGGGATATCTCCCCCCGTCCGCATTCCGTCATCCCGTCTACGCCGCAACCGCTATAATAACCTCGCTTGCCGTGTTCGTCATTGCATATTTCTTCGGAAAGCGGATAAAGACCCACTTCAACATCTATTCACAGATAATAAACATCTTCGATTCGATAGGGCTTGCGGTCTTTACCGTTGCAGGTGTCAACAGTGCAGCCGCCTGCGGCTTCGGAGAAAACTCGTTTCTCGCCATTTTCGTTGGTATCCTCACGGGTGTCGGCGGAGGCATGATAAGAGATATCATGGCAGGCAGAGTGCCGAAAATCCTGCGTAAAAGAGTTTACGCTCTTGCCGCTGCTATCGGTGCTTTTCTGTATCAAATTCTTGTTGAACAGCACCTCTGCTCACAGACCGCGGCACTTCTCATCGGCACCGGTTCGATAATAATAATCCGACTGTCCGCAACGGTTTTCCATTGGAATCTGCCGAGACTCAAGGACTTGGACTGATATTCACAAAGCCCCCGAAGCGTAAAGGCTCCGAGGGTATTTTTCTGTCAGAAATCCCGTTCTTACTTTTTTCTCACAGCGGTAACCACGCACACAGCTCCCGCCGCAAGGCAGACGGCAAGCATGAGCACGAAAACGGGAGTCCAGCCGTTCGACTGCGAAATTGCACCGAGCGAATATGATGCGGTCGTGCTTCCGACATAGCAAAACGTATTGAGCAAGCCCGCCGCAAAGCCCGCACTCATGACATGGCGTAAATCGAGCGGAAATACGCTTGTGATAACATTGTTTATCATCGCCATGGTACATGAAACGCCGATGAAGCAAAGCATTATCAGCATGATGCTGTGCAGACGAAGTGAAAGAAGTATTCCTGCACAAAGCACGGCGGAAGCGGCGAAAAACAGCATATTCATCACCGAATGAGAGGCGATTTTTGAATGGATATTCTTAACGAGCATCGCTCCGAAGGTGGCAACGAGCGGGAGCAGAAGCGTTAAAAGTATCGAGAACGACTGAGAAACGCCGAATTCTTCATACAAAACGGAAGTTACCCATGTGTTCACGCCGTCCTTGACAAAGCCATTGGCTATTCCGCAAAGGCAGGCGGCAATAAAAGCGACAAGCAGAGTGCCGCCCATGCCGCCGTGCTTCTTTTCCGTACTTTCGGTATGCACGGGCTTGTACGACGGTCCGAACATTGCAAGCCAAACTGCGGCTGAGATCATCAAAACTGCGGCGGCAAAAACGAACATTCCCCGCCATGTGCCGAATTTAACGAAAAGTGCCGAAAAGCCGTAGGCAAAAAACGTTCCGGCAACGCTTGTTGTACTCATCACGAGTATCGCCTTGGACATCATCTTTTCCGAAACAAGCTCCGAAACCGTTTTTATGAGTGTGCTCCAGAGGACGGACTGTACCGCACCGTTGAGAAGCCATATATATTTCATCACGGAAATATCATTGCAGAAAACCATTGAGAGATTCAGCAATGAGGATATTCCGAGAGAAAGAGCAATCATTATCTTTGAATTATAATGCTTTGAGAGGATGCCGTTTACGAGCTGACCCGCTCCGTAGGCGAAGAAAAAGAAAGAGCTGACAAGACCCGCCTGAGCCTTTGTAACTCCGAGGTCGGATATGACGGCAACTATGGATGCACTGAAATTCAGCCGTCCTATGTAAGCGGTCGCATAAGCAAGCCAGCAGATGAAAATTATCCTTTTGTCACGCCGCAAAGCATTCTCGGCACTCAAAGAGCCGTCCATTTTATCGCTTCCTTATATTATTACATACATTTATATTTTATCTGCGTTATATTTTATCACAACATCAAGGCACGGTCAACAGAGATATTCGGGATATCAAAGCAACAAAAATAAAAATCGCAAGTGAGATAAATGGGTGTTTGAGTGAGAAAAAACGAGAAAACGAGAGGTTGTGTAATTTAAATTAAAAAATCCGAAAAAATGTATTGACAACGGGCGTATCATGTGTTAATATATGCAGGCACGAAAAAAATAAATCGGAGGAAAAGTTATGTCTACTTATATGCCTAAAGCGGGCGACATCACCCGCAATTGGTATGTGATCGATGCAGCAGGCAAGCCCATGGGTAAGGTAGCTGTTGAGGCTGCAAAGCTTCTTCGCGGCAAGCATAAGCCCACCTTTGCTCCTCATGCGGACTGCGGCGATCATGTTATCATCATCAACGCTGAAAAAGCAGTTTTGACCGGCAATAAGCTCGATCAAAAAATGTATTATCATCACAGCGGCTATATCGGCCATCTCAAAGAGGTTAAATACAGCACTCTTATGAAGACGAAGCCCGATTTCGCTATGACTCTTGCCGTTAAGGGTATGCTTCCCGACACGGTTATCGGCCGCAAGGCTCTCACCAGACTTCGCGTTGTTAAGGGTGCCGAGCATCCTCACGCAGCTCAGAAGCCCGCAGTTTGGGAATTTTAAGAAAGGGAGGCTATAAATAATGTACGATTCAAATCCTTATTTCTACGGCACGGGCCGCAGAAAAAGCTCAGTTGCCAGAGTACGTGTTTATGCAGGTACCGGCAAAATCACAATCAATGACAGAGATATAGACGATTATTTCGGTCTTGAAACTCTTAAACTCATCGTTCGTCAGCCTCTCGCTCTTACGGGAACAGCTGATAAGTTCGACATCGTTTGCCGTGTAGGCGGCGGCGGAGTTACCGGTCAGGCAGGCGCTATCCGTCACGGTCTTTCCCGTGCTCTCCTTCAGTATGACGAGAACCTTCGTTCCGCTCTCAAGAAGGCAGGCTTCCTTACCAGAGACCCCAGAATGAAAGAAAGAAAGAAATACGGTCTCAAAGGTGCACGTCGTGCTCCCCAGTTCTCAAAGAGATAACCTATTGCTTATCTTCCCCACTCGTACCATGTACGGGTGGGTTTTTCTTTGCTTAGATTTAGCAATAAAAACAGGCTTGCCGTGGGGGTTTCCTCTGCGGCAAGCCGTTTGATATGTGATTTTCGAGCCTTTGCGTTATTCCAAGCTGCTCTGCGTTTTCTTTTCTTCCTTGGTATTCATCGAATTGCGGTAGACGACGAAGCGGCAATACAGATATTCGGTGACGAGATTTACAAGCATTGTGCCTGCTTCCACAAGATAATCGTTTACGCCGATTCCCGTCAGCTTGTGACCCCACCATGTTGAAAGCGGGGTGAATACGCAGTAGAAAAGAGCAACCTTCAGCATTGCTACGGGTATATTCGCCGCAGATTTGAAGGTGAAATTGCGGTTAAAGGTGAAATTCCAAAGCACGGAAAGAACGAGGGAGGGCAGATACCGATAGATATAGTCCCACTCGGTAAGCTGAGTGAGCAGCGTAAAAGAGCCGATTTGAATTATCCCCGCCGACGCCGAGAACAGGGCAAATTTGATTACCTGCCATATATTTTGCTTTTTTGTCATTTTCTGATTTGAATTTTCCATGATAGTCCCCTTTCAGACTTGATATATTAAGCATAAAGCAAAAACACGCAATTGTCAAGTATTGACCGCAACAAGATTTTGTGATAAAATCAAGAAAAAACGAGGTGACCGTATGGGAACAATAATCGGAATAGGCGGCGGACGGTACAGCGACAACGAGGTTCAGCCGATATTTGAAAAAATTGTATCACTCTGCCCCAAAAAGGAGCCTAAAGTCTTGTTCGTACCCACGGCAGGGCACGACGATATCAACGGCGATGAGCATATTTTCAGGCTTTTCATCGAGCTCGGATGCAGTGTTTCGGCACTTCTGTTGACCGACAGCTCCCTGACCTTTGCCGATATCGAAGAAAAAATCATGTCGTCCGATATAATCTATGTCGGCGGCGGAAATCTTGAATTTCTGATGAACACTTGGAAAAAGACGGGTGCTGACAAGCTGATGCGTCGTGCCTACGAGAGCGGAATAATCATTTCCGGCTACAGTTCGGGAATGATGTGCTGGTTCAACGAGGGCTACGATGACTGCGGTGAGGGCGGCAGCTTCGTATTCATAGACTGTCTCGGAATCCTCCCCTACAGCTCATGCCCGCATTTTGAGGGAGGCAATTGGGGAAGCTATGAAAACAGACTTCACGGCAGGAAATACTCGGGCATCGCCGCCGAAAACGGTGCGGCAATCTTTTTCACCGATCACGGTTGCTCCGTCATGCACGGCAACGACGGCGGCAGCGTTTATCTTATAAACAGCGTAACGGGTGAAAAAACAGAGCTTGTCGGTGAGAATTTCAAGCTGTAAAAATCATAATTCAAAAGGCTGCAAGCCTACCTTTCGGTAAGTTTGCAGCCTTGTTGTTTTTATAAGCCGTAGCCTGAGCTTAATCAGTCAGCCTTGGGAGCGTAAAGATCCTTGAGGCGAAGAAGATGCTCATATCTCTCAACGGAGGTCTCCTCGGCAAGAGTGAAGAGTGACTCTGCTCTCTCGGGGAAGGAACGTGTGAGTGATGAATAACGAGCTTCGTTCATGATGAAGTCTCTGTAGCTTGCGGTTGCGGGCTTGCTGTCAATGGTAAAGGGATTCTCGCCCTTTGCCTTGAGAGAGGGGTTGAAGCGGAACATATTCCAGTAGCCGCAGTCAACAGCCTTCTTCATTTCGTTCTGGCAGTTAACCATGCCGCCCTTAATTGAATGCATCTCGCAGGGTGCATAGGCGATGATGATTGACGGGCCGTGATATGCTTCAGCCTCGGTGAGAGCCTTGATGGTCTGGTTCATGTTTGCACCCATAGCAATCTGTGCAACATAAACATAACCGTAGCTCATTGCAATTTCTGCAAGGCTCTTCTTGGCAATTGCCTTACCTGCCGCAGCAAACTGAGCAACCTGACCGATGTTGGAAGCCTTGGAAGCCTGTCCGCCGGTATTGGAGTAAACCTCGGTATCGAATACCATGATGTTTACATCCTCGCCCGAAGCAAGAACATGGTCAACGCCGCCGAAGCCGATATCATATGCCCAGCCGTCGCCGCCGAATATCCATACGGACTTCTTGGCAAGATATTCTTTATTTTCAAGGATTGACTTGCAGGTATCGCAGTCAACGCCCTCAAGAGCGGCAACAAGAGCCTTGGTAGCGGCACCGTTTGCCTCACCGTCATCAACGGTATCAAGATAAGCCTTAGCCGCAGCCTTGACTTCCTCGGAAGCACACTCTGCCTCTGCTACGCTCTTAACCTTTGAAATAAGGCTGTTGCGGATAGCGTTCTGACCGAGATACATACCGAAGCCGTGCTCTGCGTTATCCTCGAAGAGGGAGTTTGCCCATGCAGGACCGTGACCGTTCTTGTCGGTGGTGTACGGTGATGTAGCCGCAGGACCGCCCCAAATGGAGGAGCATCCGGTTGCGTTGGAGATATACATTCTGTCGCCGAAGAGCTGAGTTATGAGACGTGCATATGAAGTCTCTGCACAGCCTGCGCAGGAACCGGAGAACTCGAGAAGCGGAGTCTTGAACTGACTGCCGATAACGGTATTGTCAGCAAGGTCTTCCTTAACGGAAACATTGGAAACCATGTAATCGAATACGGGCTGCATTGCATCCTGACTCTCTCTGGAAACCATCTTGAGGGAGTTTGTCTTACAAACGCCGATACAAACGCCGCATCCCATACAATCAAGCGGAGAAACTGCAAGTGTATATTTATAAGTACCCTTGCCCTTGCCCTTCTTGTCAACGATAATTGCGTTGGCGGGAGCATTGGCTGCCTCTTCCTCGGTGAGAGCGTAGGGTCTGATAGTTGCGTGCGGGCAGACATAGGAGCACTGGTTACACTGAGCACAGCTTGCGCCGTCCCATGCGGGAACCATAACTGCAACGCCTCTCTTTTCAAAGGCGGAAGCACCCTGCTCAAATGTGCCGTCTGCATGGTCAACAAATGCGGAAACGGGAAGTGAATCGCCGTTCATAAGTCCAACGGGCTTCATGATGTTGTCAACCATCTTAACGAGCTTTGCGGGGCCGTTTTCGGTGCTTGAAGCGGGAGCGTCAACTGCATCTGCCCAATCGGCGGGAACGTCAATCTTAACATATGCGGTTGCACCTGCGTCGATAGCCTTTTCGTTCATTTCGACTATCTCTTTGCCCTTCTTCATGAACTTCTGAGCCTTCTCTTTCATGTAGCCGATTGCTTCCTCAACGGGAAGAACCTTTGCAAGTGAGAAGAATGCGGACTGAAGAACGGTATTTGTACGCTTGCCGAGACCGATCTTTGCGGCAAGGTCGATAGCGTTAACGGTGTAAAGCTGAATGTTGTTCTTTGCGATGTAACGCTTTGCCTCTGCGGGCATCTTTGCACTGAGCTCATCGGCATCCCACTGGCAGTTGATGAGGAATACGCCGCCGGGCTTAACGTCGTTAACCATCTTGTAACCCTTTTCAACATATGAGGGGTTGTGGCAAGCAACAAAGTCAGCCTTGTTGATGTAGTAGGGGCTCTTTATCGGGCTGTCGCCGAAACGAAGGTGGGAAATGGTAATACCGCCCGTCTTCTTTGAGTCGTACTGGAAATATGCCTGAACGTACTTATCGGTATGATCACCGATAATCTTGATGGAGTCTTTGTTTGCACCAACGGTACCATCGCCGCCGAGACCCCAGAATTTGCACTCGATGGTGCCTTCAGCTGCCGTATTGGGAGCTTCCTTCTCCTCAAGTGAAAGGTGGGTAACGTCATCGTTGATACCGAGAGTGAACTGAGCCTTGGGAGCATCCTTTGCAAGCTCATCATATACTGCGAATACGCTTGCGGGAGGAGTATCCTTTGAGCCGAGACCGTAACGGCCGCCGATAACCTTGATATCGCTTCTGCCTGTTGCGGCAAGAGCGGCAACAACGTCAAGGAACAGAGGCTCACCGAGTGAACCGGGCTCTTTTGTTCTGTCGAGAACAGCGAGCTTCTTGCAGGTGGCGGGGATAGCTTCAACGAGCTTCTCAGCCGAGAACGGTCTGTAAAGACGAACCTTAACAAGACCGACCTTTTCGCCCTTGGCGGTAAGGTAATCTATGACTTCCTCTGCAACGTCGCAGATGGAGCCCATTGCTACGATAACGTTCTCTGCATCGGGAGCACCGTAGTAGTTAAAGAGCTTGTAGTTTGTGCCGAGCTTTGCGTTAACCTTATCCATGTACTCCTCAACAACTGCGGGAAGAGCATCGTAATAAGCGTTGCAAGCCTCACGGTGCTGGAAGAAGATGTCGCCGTTTTCGTGTGAACCACGCATAACGGGTCTCTCGGGATTGAGTGCTCTCTTGCGGAAAGCCTCAACAGCATCCATGTCGCACATTTCTTTGAGATCCTCATAATCCCAAATCTGAATCTTCTGAATCTCGTGGGAGGTACGGAAGCCGTCGAAGAAGTTGATGAAAGGAACTCTGCCCTTGATAGCGGCAAGGTGAGCAACTGCACCGAGATCCATAACTTCCTGCGGATTGGTTTCTGCAAGCATTGCGAAACCGGTCTGACGGCAGGCATAAACGTCGGAATGATCACCGAAAATGTTAAGTGCGTGAGAAGCAACACAGCGAGCCGAAACGTGGAAAACGCTGGGAAGAAGCTCACCGGCAATCTTATACATATTGGGAATCATGAGAAGAAGGCCCTGAGATGCCGTGTAGGTAGTGGTGAGAGCACCTGCTGCAAGTGAACCGTGAACGGTACCTGCCGCACCTGCCTCGGACTGCATCTCGGCAACCTTAACGGTAGTGCCGAAAATATTTTTGAGACCCTGTGCCGACCACTGGTCAACATAGTCTGCCATGGGGCTTGACGGAGTGATGGGATAAATTCCGGCTACTTCCGTAAACGCATAGGACACGTATGCCGCAGCGTTGTTGCCGTCCATGGTCTTCATTTTTCTTGCCATAGTCTTTTTCCTCCTAAAATATTGAGCTGAGTAAAAAGTGATAAAATACACCACTGATTATATTAACACTTTTCTTTCAATTTGTAAACCGATATTTACTCCAAATTGAAGAAGATTTTTGAATATTATTTGTAAAAATAATCATAAAAGTGCGAGATAAAGCAATATTTGCATTTTTTCATGCTTAAAGTTCAATCGTTCTGCCGAGACGGAACGAATAAATAACCGTTTGATGCACGGGTCTGCCGAGTACCTCGGAAAGACAGCGGGCGTATATTCCGAGCTGTGCAGAATATTTTTCGATAAGCTCCTCGGGACTGTGTGCCCTGTCGGTTTTGTAATCGACTATGACAAGCTCTCCGTTTTCGACGAATGCACAGTCCGCAACACCCTCTATCATTACCACCTCGTTTTCGGCAAGTCCGTCGGGTATCTCGGGATAAAGCTCCGAAACGGGAACCGAGCAGGTAAAGGAATATTCCTTATACATTTTCTCAGATTTTCTCATCCTCGAATAAAGCTCGCTTTCAAAGAATGCGGAGACGGATTTTCCGTCAACTGCCTCTGCCTCCTCCTCGGTAAGCATTCCCAAAATGACAAGGTGCTTCAATTCGTTCTCTATGCTTGTACTTGCACGCTCGTAGTCTGCATATTGCATAAATCGGTGGGTTGCCGTGCCTCGCTGAGCCGGTGTCAGCTTGCCCTTGCTTGCAAAGGACGGTCTCTGCGTTGCAAAATATTCGTCATCATCGCGAACACTCTCAAGATTTGAAGCAATACGCTTTGCCACAACGCCCTCGAGCGGTGCAAACGGATATTCATATTCGAGCCTGCGTTTTATTTCCTCAACAAGCTCAAAATCGGGCGAATATTCAGCCACTGTTGTTGTCTGTTCCTCCGTTTGATGAGAGGGATATATTTTCGCTTTCAGCGGTGTATCACACGCAACGGTAAAGCCTGAGGGCAGACCCGCCGCCATTCTGAGCGAATTTGCATCGGGATGCTTCAAAAGTGCCGAAACAATGCAGTCACTCCAGCACGAAAAGCCGCCGACGGTATAGGAGGATATTTTCGCTTCGGAGCCGCATTTTGCCGCAAGTGCCGACAGGGCTTTGCTCCAATCGGAGGATGACGACACCATGACCAGCCTCTCCTTGGCTCTCGTTAATGCAACATACAGCACTCTCAACGCCTCGGAGCGTTCGGCACGGCGGGTTTCGAGCTTTGCGGCAAGTCTCGGCAGGGTATCGAATTTTCTGTTCGACTTGCAGTTTTTGATACCTATTCCGCTCTGCGGTGCGATTATCAAATCATCTTTGAGTGAAATATCGCTGTAATTTTTTTGGCAGTCGCAGAGAATGCAAACGGGAAATTCAAGTCCCTTGCTCTTGTGAACCGTCATTATTTTTACGGCATCGGCATTGTCACCGCTCGCCTCGGATGCAACGATATCTCCGCCGCTTTTTATGATTTTGTCAATATATCTCAAAAGGCTTGCAATACTGCCCGTGCCCTCGAATTTGTTTGAAAAGTCGATAAATCTGTTAAGGTTCGCTCTGCGTGACTCCGAGCCTTTCATGGCACAAACGATTGCGTAATAGCCCGTTTCCTCAACAAGTCGGCGTACAAGCTCTCCCGCTCTGACCGTACAGGCAATTCTTCTGAACACGGCAAGCCTTTCAAGGAAGCCGCTTGCCTTTTCGTTTCCGTTTTCAGCGGCAAAAACAAGGCAATGATATATCGAACCGTCACGGTGGTCGGCTCTCATCACCGCAAGGTCATCGGGCAAAAATCCGAAAACCGGCGAAAGAAGCACCGCAGTAAGAGGAATATCATCCGTCGGATTGTCTATAACCTTGAGAAGTGATGTCATAAAGGATATCTCGGGTGATGTCAAAAAGCCGCCGCCCGATTCACAGCTCACGGGAATGCCTCGGCGTGTAAGCTCCGCAACGAAGCTCGCCGAGCTGTTTTTTACGCTTGCAAAAAGCAGGCAGAAATCCTTGTATTTTGCTCCTCGCAGAACGGAATTTTCCGTAATTTTCATTCCGCCCGAAACGGCTTTTTCTATGTAATCCGCAACAAAAACGGCTTGATCCTCCGTGCCGTTCTCGCCCTCGACAAGACAAAGCTCCGTATCTGCTCCCTCAACCTCGGGATAGACCGCCGCCGCCTCCAAGCGTTCCTTTTCATCGTATTCAAGGCCGCCCGTTTCTCGGCTCATTATTGCGGAAAAGATGTAATTTACGATTCCCGTAACGCCGCTCCTGCTTCTAAAATTCTTTCCGAGAACAACTCTTGCAGGATAATTGTCTCCCTCGTAATCGGAATAGCCGTCACGCCGTCTGAGAAAAATCTCCGGCATCGCCTGTCGGAAGCGATATATGCTCTGCTTAACGTCGCCGACCATGAAAAGATTGGTTTCGTCCTTTGAAAGGGCAGAGAAAATCATATCCTGTGCCTCGTTGACATCCTGATATTCGTCAACAAGAATTTCCGCATAATTCTCCGAAAGCCCCTGTGCAAGCGGCGTTTTTTGTATTCCGTCGGGCGTATCCTCAACCAAAAGGCTTAGTGCAAAATGAAGCGTATCGGAAAAATCCGCCCCGTTTTCTTCTCTCTTCAGGCGTGAAAATTCGGAATAAAAATCAAGTGTTGTACCGATAAGCTCACGCACCGCAGGCGAAAGCTCGGCAATATCCTTCAAATGCTCCTCGGAGCTTATTTCAAAAATTTCCGCAAGGGCTTTGAATTCCGCCATGTATTTTTTTCTGACGGTTTGGCAAGCATCCTTTACGGGTGAAGCGTATCCGCTCGGTGCTCTGCCGAGCTTTTCAAAGGCAAAGGAAGCATAGGCGGAGCAGATATCGTCCCACCTGCCCGAAAGTACGGTTTTTCCGAAGCTCTCGAGAGCACTCCTGTCCGCAACAAAGGCGGGGGCATATTTTTCGTAGAGCTTAGGCTCTTCTTCAAGCATTTCAAGACAACGGCGCACATCCTCGCAGGCACTTTCAACAAAGCGTGCCGTTTCGTCGAGAAGCTGTTTGCACCACTGCGTTTCCTCCGTCGGACATTGGCGTTCAAAATCGCTTGCAAGAGAATTGAGCCATTTTTGCGGGAACGGGTACGCCTGTGAAAGCTCATAAAGTCTGAACACGGCGGAAATCAGCTTTTTATCATCTCGATTATCGCTTATGAGCGTACACAGCTTCAAAAAATCGGGGTCTGCCTTTTTGTATTTTTCCTCGATAACCGTTTCTATCGCTTGATTTTTCAGAATATTGCGTTTGCCCTCATCGAGCAATTCAAAATCGGGAGAAATCCCGAGAGTGTGGAAATTTTCACGGACAAGCCCTATGCAGAATGAATCTATCGTGCATATGCTTGCACACGGAAGCATGAGCTGCTGACGGCGTAATCTTTTGTTTTGAGGGTCAAGAGCCGTTTTTTTGCTTATTGCCGCCGAGATTTTTTCTTTCATCTGTGCCGCCGCCGCATTCGTAAAGGTCACTATGAGAAGATTTTCCACTCCGCACGGCTGCTCCTCGTCGCAAAGACGCTCAATAACGCGTTCAACAAGCACGGCTGTTTTTCCCGAGCCTGCAGCGGCACTGACAAGCAGAGTTCCCTTTCGTGCCTCTATCGCCTTTTGCTGGTCAGTCGTCCACTTCATTCTTCTCATCCCCCTTTGAAAGCTCGTCAACGGCATCGGCGTTTTTCATATCCGCAAGCTCACGGCAGGCAACGCCCTCCTCGTATGCACAAACTGTTTTGTAATCGCAGAAGCCGCATATATCCTTGTAGCTTTTTCCGCTTGCGGGCAGGGCGGCAATTTCTCCCGAACGCAGAAGCCTCGACATCTCGGTAAGCAGAGAATCCGCCTTTTCTTTCAGCCGCATAAGCTGTGTCAACCCGATGAGTGAGCCGGACATCGTTCCTTTTTTGAAATCGGCGGGGATAAATTCTCCGTTCCCCTCTTTGTCCATTGCAAGCACAACATCACAATCGCTGAGCACCACTCCCTGCATACGGCATTTTTTACGAACGGCGGCCTGCGTTTTTTCTTCGGAATCGCTCCTTGCTGCGGAAACAATGGGTGAATTTGCCGGGTAATACAGCACTCCTGCGGGAATTGCACCGTCAAACATACCCTTTCCGCCGTGCCAAATCGCAAACAGATATATAAACATCTGCATATTCAAGCCCTGCATTACGTCGCTGAGAAGAAAATCCTTGCCCGACGATTTATAATCTATTATGCGGAAATATTTTTTTCCGTTGATTTCTGCCATGTCAACTCGGTCAACCGCTCCGGAAATCTTGACGGAAAAATCATCTCCGTAAAGCTCGTAGGGCGGAATCTTTCCCTGAGTATCAATTTTCATCTCAAATTCAACGGGTCTGAACTCACTGCGTGAAAGCTCCTCTATGAGGCGTTCGGCAACGTCGCAAACGGAGGAAGCGAGCTTTTTGTAAAGATACATGAACCTCTCGCTTCTGCCGCTTCCGTCAAGCACACGCACAAGATATTCTTCCATTATCGCATAAATTATATTATAAAGCTCATTGCGTTTCATTGCGGAAAGAGCCGCATTATCGTATGTACGCAAAAGGCTTTCAAGAACATGATGAATTACGTTTCCCCTTTGCATCGGGTCAAGCTCCGCAACCTTTCTCGGCAGAGCTTTAATTCCGTATTTGCAAAAATACGAGAACGGACACTTATAAAAGCTCTCAACACGGGATGCCGACAGCTTCATATTTTTGCCGAAGAGCCGTTCCGCCGCACTACGGTCGGAAATAGCAAAGGTACGCATTCCGCCGGCACGCTCGAGAGCCGCTATTCTTCCCGAATAATTTTCGTCAGCAGAAAAATATTCCAAAAGCGAAGCCCGAAGAACGCCGTTCGGTGTTTTTGCAAGCTGTTCAAAAGCAAGCTCCTTGCCCTCAACACGGTACATTTCGTCCGTTGACTCCGTTTTCATCTCACGGCAAGCAGGAAACAGCTCCTTGATTTTTACAAAAAGCTCGGACGGAGCAAGCTGTTCGCCCTTTGAGCCTCTTTCGGGACAGCAGACAAACAGTTTTTCGCTTGCACAGCACAGAGCGTTGTAGGCTATCAGCTTTTGCTCGGCGAGCTTGTATTCACCGAAGGCGGCAAGCTCTATGCCCATTTCCAAAAGTCGGCGTCTGTCGTTATCCGTCAAAGATGAAGAGCCTAAAGCGGTTGCGGGGAATACTCCTGCATTTGCCCCCGCTATAAAAACGGCTTTCGGGGAGGCAACACGGATTCTGTCGGCGGAGCCTATGGTGATTTCGTCAAGTCCCTGCGGCAGACTGCCCACGGTATGAACGTTCAGCATGAGCTGTATAAGCTCAAAAAAGCGTTTTGCATCAACCGCTCTGTTGCGTGTGACCGCTTCAAAGCTGTCGAGAATACCCATGACAAGCTCCCAAATTCGGTCAAGCTCAAGAGCCATGCCCTCGTCACCCTGCTCGGAAAGGCGGCGTGCGAGAGTGCGTATATTTTCGGGAGCGTTGATTTCGTCAAGCAAATTAAGCATAGCCCTTGCGGCGGCAGTACCGTTTTCGCACTTTGCAAGCGTTTTGCACAAGCGGCTGAGCGGTGCGGTTATTTTTTCCCGAAGCTCATTCAAAAGTACAAGCTCCTCGGAATCCTCCGGCTGTAATTCACCGAAGCCCGACGGATTTTTCGTCCACTCACGCAGCCATTCACCGCCATTTATCTGCCAAAGGCAACAATAATTTTCCACTTTGGCAATATCATCAATATCAAAGCCCGCAAGCTCCGTTTTTAGATAACGCAAGACGGATTCGGTGTCAAAGCCCTTTGCGGCTATCTGTGCCGCACTGAGGACTAAAGCGACTATGGGAGAGGCATCCACGGGTCTGCGGCTGTCCTCAAAAACGGCTATACCGCACTTCTTCAAGGCACTTTTCAGCGGTGCCTCATATGCGGTGCTGTCGGCGGCTATGACGGCTATATCTCTGCTTCTAAGTCCGTTTTCACGCACCAATTTTTTTGCGGTACAGGCAATGAATTCGCATTCGGCATATATATCCTCGGCACGGCAAAGAGTTATGTTCTGGCATTCTCCCTCATATACATTTGGAGATACGTCAAAAAGCTCCTGCTCAAGGGCGGCAAGCTCGGGTGACGAATACCGCTGAAAATGCGGCGGGAAATTATTGAATTTACTTCTTTTTGAAAGATATTGCGGCTTTGCGACTGCAACGTTATTTTTCTTTGCTCCTGCAATCAGCTTTGCGGCGGTACGCTTCGTATGAGCAAAAAGGTCGGTTTCGTCGTCCATTCCGCTCAAATCGTCCGTACACAGCGTTACATACACCGCGGGCGAACGCCTGAGCATATGCTCTATCACTCGGTGCTCGAGTGCGGTGAAGCCTCGGAAGCCGTCGATAAAAACAATTCTGTCATTGAAATAATCACTTTCGGGCAAAATCTCGCAAAGCTCCGTCAGCAAATCGTCGGGGTCAAAATAGCTGCCCGAAACAAGCGTATCATACGCTTCAAGGGTAACGGAAATATCCGAGAGCTTTTTGCGAAGCAGACTGTCCTCCATGGAGAATGCAACACGGCTCAGCTCCTCGGGAGACACGCCGCTCTGCTTAAATTCCGAGGCAAGCGAAACAAATTCACTTATCACGGAGCCTCTTGTAATGTGCTCGGAATAAAGGGTCAGCTTGTCGCAAACGGTTTCAAGAGCAAAGCTCATCAACGCCGCCTTTGCCGATTCGTCAAGCCGTCTGCGTTCGTGAAAAGCCGGTTTGCCTATCAGCTTCTCTGCAAGGCTCGTAAAGCTGAGAACGTCAACGCAGGCAAAACGCTCTGCTCCCGTCTTTTGAAGCATGATTTTTTCACTCATAAAAGAAAACTGCTCCGGCACGATAAGCGTTACCTTTTTGCCGTTTCTTGAAAAGTCATTCATCAGCTCGGTTATGTGAGTTGTTTTTCCGCCGCCGGCTCGGGCAAGAATCAGATACAGCATGGTTCTCCTCCGTTCCCTAATATTTATCCAAAAATCGGTTTGGGTCGTGTTTATTTTTTTGTATCATAAATTTCGGATTTTGACTGTGTTTCGTGAGGTCATTATACCATACATTTATTACTTTGTCAGCAAAAAAATCTTCATCGGGTCGTTTTTTTCGGTTTTGGTTCGTTTTCGCCCGTTAAGCCCCGTTTTGGGCGATTTTTTCTCTTGATTTCGTTCTAACTCGGCGAATTTAGCCGTAGAACCTGAAATGAAAAGTTGACAAGAAAAGTGCTGTATGGTAAAATAGGCGTAATAATTATAAATGGACTCTTTGTAAAATTCGAAAGGAGAAAATCCCACATGGATGACCCCGGCCCTGCGCTTAATATCATTTTTAAGTTAGTATTGCTCTTTATCCTCATTTTCATCAACGCCTTTTTCGCAATGAGCGAGATAGCGATAATCTCCCTCAACGACACGAAAATGCAGCGTCTTGCCGAGGAGGGCAACAAAAAAGCAAAGCAAATTGTTAAACTCACGGAGAATCCCAACAGATTCTTGTCCACCATTCAGATAGGTGTCACTCTGGCAGGCTTCCTTGCCTCGGCATCGGCATCGCAGAACTTTGCCGACTTGCTCGTAAACGCCTTGAAGAAAACGGCAATAATCAATGTTGTTCCCGAAAGCGTAATAAGCGGCTTTTCGGTTGTGCTTATTACAATCATCACCTCCTACTTTTCTCTTGTTCTCGGCGAGCTTGCTCCCAAGAGAATAGCCATGCAGGTACCCGAAAAGGTATCATTCCGAGTGGTAGGTATTCTTCAGTTTATCGCAACGGTAACAAAGCCCTTTGTCAAGGTGCTTTCTGTATCCACAAACGCCGTTGTTCGACTTCTCGGCTTTGACCCCAATGCCGATGAAGAAAATGTTACCGAAGAAGAAATACGCATGATGGTCGATGTAGGCGGCGAAAAGGGTGTTATTGAGGATTCTCAAAAAGAGATGATTGATAATATCTTTGAATTTGACGACCTTGATGCGGGCGATATAATGACGCACCGTACCGATATGACGGCTATCGAGGTTACCCGTTCGCTTGAAGAAGTGGCGGAGCTTGCGGTTGAAAACGGATATTCCCGTATTCCCGTTTACGAGGACGACCCCGACAGCATCGTCGGCGTGCTTTATGCCAAGGATTTGCTCAAATATGTCGGTCATACCCTCCCCACGGAGCTGACCATATCCAAGGTTATGCGTAAGGCTCTTTATGTTCCCGAAACGCAAAGTTGCGGAGACCTTTTCAAGGCGATGAATGACAGCCACACTCAGTTTGCCGTTGTTGTTGATGAATACGGCGGAACTGCCGGCATAGTTACTCTTGAGGACGTTCTTGAATCCATCGTGGGCAACATACAGGACGAATACGATGACGAAGAAGAAGAAATCGTACAGATAAACGAAACGACCTTTACCATTGACGGAATCACCGACCTTGACGAGGTTGACGAGCTGGTGGGTGTTAATCTGCCCGAGGGCGATTACGACACGCTCGGCGGTTTCGTTATAAGTCTGCTCGGATATCTTCCCTCCGAGGTTGACTCGGAGCCTGCCGTTGCGGAATATGAAAATCTCCGCTTTACGGTGCTCACCTTTGAGGATCGCCGAATCGGTGACATAAAGGTTGAAATCCTCCCCAAGGAAGAACTCAACGAAGACGATTCCGACGAAAAGGATTGATTGCATTATAAAAATAAAGCCGAACAGCTCTTTCCCGAAAAGGTGAGCAGCTTGTTCGGCTTTTATTTTTTGATTTGTAGAATTTTTCTTTTAATTCAGGGAGTTTTCATCATTGAAATGAACCGTCGCTTCGGTGAGTCGGTCGCTGAAAGGTTTATAATATATCTCTAATTCAGCAGAACGAGATGTCACTGTTGCAA
>CAZPMK010000026.1:0-23635 GCA_964587915.1 uncultured Clostridium sp. | reverse complement strand
GTCAGAGAAAAGGTCTGGGCATTTCAAGCACTGAGCCATTGTATGTATGCGGAATTTGTCCTGAAAACGGTAATGTTATTCTCGGCAGCAATGACGATTTGTTTAGTCGCGAGACAGATGTAGTCAATTTTAACTGGATAAGCGGCACCGCTCCACAACGAAAATTTCGTTGCACGGCGAAAATACGCTATCGTCGGTCGGAGCAATGGACGACTGTAATTCCTACGGGGGCAGATACCGTTCATATTGCCTTTGACGAACCGCAACGGGCAATTACACCCGGACAGGCAGCAGTGTTGTATGACGGTGATGTCGTTCTTGGAGGCGGAACTATTGTTGGGGAAATTAGTAAAAAAGAAGTTCAGCTTGATTAGGCGACAAGCCGTTATTATGGAAATGAAGTCTTAAAAAGTTGTGAAGAAGAATCAAAGCGGGGCTGAAATCAGCTCCGCTTTTTGAATGTGCAATGTTTATTTTTTCTTAGCCGCTTTCTTTTCGGCAAGGCGGCGTTCCTTGTCGAGCTTTCTTTCAAGAGCTTCCTTTTCGGCAAGCTCCTTTGCGGCGGCATCCTCTGCCTCCACTCTTTCCGAGGCGGCGTCATAAAGTGCTTCTATCTCCGAGAATTTCGCATAATTTTCGCTTTGCTTTATGAGCTTTTCGGCTTCGGCGTAGGGCTTTATTGCATGATTATACTTTGTGTTGTCCCTTGTCGCCTGCTTGATTTTTCCCTTGATGGCGTAGCCGTTGTTGCTCAGAGCCTTTATTTCGGCTTTTGCATCTGAAACGGCATTGCTGTCCTTGGCAGCTTTTGCGGCATCAAGGCGTGCATAGGCGGCTGCTTTTGCTTCATCGTTTTTGTTTTCTTCATCAAAGAGCTTTTCAAATACGGCAGCATCAAATTCGGGCATTTCACCGTTATAATGCTTGATAACAATTTTCCTGCTCTTGAGTGCCTGCTTTGCATGAGTTACGCAATATTTTCGAAGCTCTTTTTCCTCCGCCGTGTTCTTCGGCATGGCTTTTGCTTGTTTGAGCAACGCCTTGTCTGCTTCGAGAATACCGTTTACACCGTCGGAAACGGTTTTGCGGGCATGGGCGAGCTTGAAAATAAATTCATAGGTTGAAAACTTGTTGTATTCTTCAAGAACGGCTTTGGCAATTTCGATTTTTTCGTTGTATTCTCGTGCCTGTCGGCGTTCCTTGCGTGTCATTGCGGAGCTTATTGTAACAGGTTCGCCGGCGGAATCCTTTAATGCCGAACGGAGTACATCAACACCCTCGATAAGCTCTCTGTCCTTTACGGCACAGTTGCCGTAATCCTCAAACATTGCTCTCATTTTGAGAATGCTTATCATTGATTTCTGTTTTAATTCCGTGAGGTCATAGAAGAAATACGGAATAACATTGAGTATTGCACCGATGACCGAAAGCAGAATGAGAAGATTTATAAGAGAATAGAGAGTGTTTGGGTCGTACTTCAAAATATCGTATGCATCCGCATAGCCGTTGTGTTCGTTAATGCCGTAACGGTCGAAAATAAGCGGGATAACCGTGCTTGTTGCCATGGTGATGAAGCTCGTTATAAGTCCTATGGCACTGAACATACCGTCGATTCTTTCACCCGTTATGTATTGCTGATAATCGCGGATGTCGGCATTGATTGCGGGGTTAAGAATGTGTGCAAATGAGCCCATGAGCATATTCATCCAAAGGCAGATCAAAACAAGCCAAATGGAGCGGGCACCGACACTCGGGAAAAGCAATGCAATAAACAGAATGTTGAAAAGATTGGTGACTATGAGAACTTTTTTCTTGCCCCAACGACGGATTGCAAACGGAGCGGCAAGCATTCCCCACAGAGAGGCGTTGCCGTATATCAGCGTTATTATCGAATATTGACCGTCCGTACATAAATGGGCATAATTGTAAAGCCAACCGAGGATATAGGTCTGTGAGGTTTCGAGGAAGCCTATCCAGCCCGCGAGAGAAATTATCCAGAAATATTTATTCTTTGCAACGGCTTTTATGGCTTCCAAAAAGCCGATATGGATAACATGGGTCTTTGCCTGAATGATTTTTTCTTTTGTATTCGCAAAAACAATAATGCTCAACGCTATGCCGAAAACGGAAATAATCGGGAACATCAGCTTGTATATTCTTACGTCGTACATATCGTTGGTGTTCAAGAGCTTTACCATGAGGGGAAGCAGGGGGTTGAGCACCGTGGGAGCGAATGAATAGGTAATGGATTTTATCGAGGAAACATCGGCTCTTTCCTGCGTGTCCGGTGAGAGCAGGAAGATGAGATTTTCGTATGCTTCATAAAAGAAGTTGTATACAAAATTCAAAAGCAGGCTGTAAACGGTGGTGAGTATATAAACTGCAGGCTTTGACATACTGCCGTAAGGGGTGAACAGCATGGCAAGCATTACGATAACCGACGGAATGCCCATGCCGAGTATCCACGGTCGGTACTTGCCCGATTTCAGCCGCATATTGTCTATCATGTGTGCCCGCAGAGCCGTGAACGGTATGCCCGCAATGGTGCAAATATAATAGATGATAAGCAGATATTTCGGAGGAATGCCCGTAAGATTTGTCATTACAACATTTGTTCCGCTTATGACCATGGTGTAGGACATATAGATTATGCAGTACACACCTATACCGCCGAAAGAGTACGCCGCTATTTCCTTAAACGGCATATACCGCCCCTTGAGCGGAACTTTCCAATATACTTTAATATCGGAAAGCAGATTTTTCGCCTTGTTTATAAGCTCCATGACAAAATCCTTTCTTTAGCCGCAACCGACACATAAAAATCGGCTGAACCTATTAAAAATCGGCTGAACCTGTAGTTCTGGGGAAGGGAAGCACGTCACGGATATTTGAAATTCCCGTCAAATACATAACAAGTCTTTCAAAGCCGAGACCGTAGCCGCTGTGCTTAACACCGCCGTAACGGCGAAGATCGAGATACCAATCGTAATCCTTGGGGTCAAGACCCAGCTCGTCGATTCTCGCTTCAAGCACGTCGAGTCTTTCTTCACGCTGACTGCCGCCGATTATTTCGCCTATGCCCATAACAAGGCAGTCGCAGGCGGCAACCGTCTTGCCGTCATCGTTGAGTCTCATGTAGAAAGCCTTGATTTCCTTGGGATAATCCGTAACGAAAACGGGCTTTCTGAAAATCTTTTCGGTGAGGAAGCGTTCGTGCTCCGTTTGGAGGTCACAGCCCCAGCTTACCTTGTATTCAAATTCATCATTATGCTCTTCAAGCATTTTAATTGCATCGGTATAGGTAACTCTGCCGAAATCCGAGGTGGCGACTGCAGTGAGACGTTCGATAAGCTCTTTGTCAACGAATTTGTTGAGGAATTCAAGCTCCTGCTTGCAGTTTTCAAGAACATAGTTTATTACAAACTTAATCATCGCTTCGGCAACATCCATGTTGTCGCTAAGCTCTGCAAAAGCCATTTCAGGCTCTATCATCCAAAATTCTGCGGCATGACGCTGAGTGTACGAACGCTCCGCTCTGAAGGTGGGACCGAAAGTGTATACCTTGCCGAACGCAAGAGCCATGGTTTCCGCCTGAAGCTGACCGGAAACGGTGAGGTAAGCCGGCTTCTGGAAGAAATCCTCGCCGTAGTTTACGCTGCCGTCCTCGTTCTTCGGAACGTCATTGAGGTCAAAGGTCGTAACTCTGAACATTTCACCCGCACCCTCGCAGTCGCTGCATGAAATGAGGGGAGTGTGGGCATAAACAAAGCCTCTGTCGATGAAGAATTTATGAATTGCATATGCCGCCTCCGAGCGGATTCTGAAAACGGCGTTGAATGTGTTTGTTCTCGGTCTGAGGTGGGCTATCGTTCTGAGATATTCGAGAGAATGTCTCTTTTTCTGGAGGGGATAATCGGGGGTTGAAAAGCCCTCTACGCTTATCTCGTCTGCATTTATTTCAAACGGCTGGTTTGCATTGGGAGTAAGCAGGAGCTTGCCCGTTACCTTTATCGCTGAGCCGACGTTGAGCTTTGCTATATCCTTGTAGTTTTCGAGCTTCGCCGCTTCAAAAACTATCTGTACGCCCTTAAAACAGCTTCCGTCGTTTATCTCGATGAAGCCTATTGCCTTTGAATCTCTGAGAGTTCTGACCCAGCCGCAGACCGTAACACTTTGGTCCGCATAGGATTCGGAGCTTTCAAAGAGCTTCTTGATTTCAAGTCTTTCCATATTTATTACCTCCAAAATTATAAACAGATTCAATACCGTCAAACACAGAGTCTGTCACGGTTTCTTTCGAGTGTGACATCGCCGATACCCTCCACCTCGCCGAGCTCGTCAACGGAGCGGAAAAGACCGTTTTTATTGCGGTATTCAATTATCGCCGCAGCCCTTTCTTCACCGATTCCGTCAAGTGTCATCAGCTCTTCAAGGGAGGCGGTGTTGATATTTATTTGACCCGCATACGGAGCAGTTGATTTCTCCGTGACGGATGTTGCCGGAGCAAGGCTTGCTTCAATCGGAGAATACTTCGGCAGGTCAAACACATTATACAGCATCAATACGGCACTTATGATGAGAGCCGCAAAAATCAACAGCAGCTCATGCTTCTTATCGCTCATGGCTTAGAAATTCGTGCCGTTCCAGCCCCAATGCTCGGCTTCTTCGTATTTGATATAGACATTTGAACCGTCGATGCCGAGAGTTTCGGAGATTATTTCGGATACGCAGGCTGTCATGCGGTCGTATGCGGAATCCGATGTGCTGCCGAAAAGGCTGACCTCAACATAGGCGTAGTCGGAAGAATTGTCACCCTTAAAGTACATGGGTACGTTATCTTCAAATGCAAGCATGAGCCACGCTTCGGTTTTGCCGGGAATGAGTGCTATTGCATTACCGAGCTTGGATTTAAGAATGTCACGCTGTGCATCGGTTATCTTTTTGCTGACTGTCGTTTTGATATAAGGCATATATTTTCCTCCTTAAAGGTTAGTTAACTCTCAAAAAGCTCCTGGCGTCAACGACAACGCCTCTTGTCTCGTATGCGGAATCCGTATAATTGACATATATCATGGCACCGGTGTCGTATTCGGTACAGAATATACCGTCGCTGACCTCGTAGTGATCCGTCATTCTCGCATCACGCAGGTCATTGAGTGCTTCGTTTGCCAAAGAATAAAATTCCGCCGCTTCGTTTATGGTGTTGTCATAGTAGAATTTGTCGCTGCCGTCCTCGGTAAGAGGCTCGTAATTCCATTCAAAATGTGGACAAGCACCGTATTCAACACAGCGCAGAAGAGTCTCCTGCAAATTTGTGGTTGTGTTTATCGCTTCACCCGCATAGTCAACTATTCCGTGAAGTACGAGCGGAACAAAGGGAATTGAAACATATGCACCGCTGCCGTCAACCGACGGGGTAAGGGGCATATCGACGATAACATCAATGTTTTTGAGCATATAGAAATTACCGTTTACCGCCATTGACGAATTGCCGGTTGAAAGCGGTGCTATTGCGGAGCTTATCTGCTTTGCGGCATCCGTTCTCAGCAGACCGCCGTATGAAAAATCCGAATACAGGAGCTTGCCCGCATCGTTAAAGCAGAAGCCCGTGAATCCGTAATATCTCGTTTTTGAAAGCAGGGAGGATACCGTTTTTGACAGCTTGCTGATTTTTGCAAGAGTGCGTGAAGCGGCATTCTCACCCGTGACCCGGGAGAGATTTTCTGTCGGAGTATATTCCGAGGTGTCTTTTTTGATGTTGACCGAATTGCCGTCGGAAAATCCCGAGGCGGAGCTTAGAATATCCAGGTCAAGGAACAAGGACATCTTTTGAGAAGAAATATAGCCGTACAGCTCACTCAGCTTGTCGGAGCCGCCCAAACGGTGCAGAATGTTCGCCTTGTCGGTGTTTTCGGAATCCGTACCGCCCGAGAAAACTCCCCTGTACCGCACGAAAGCATTGTTTATGCCCTTGTTTTTCATGCGAGTGAGCATATCCTGAGCCTGTTCAAAGGTCGTGAGAGTGCTCAGCTTGCTGAACGGACCGAATGAGGTTTTTGTTGCACCCGTGAGGGTGAGGCAGAACGGTAAATAATCGCTTACCGCAACCGTTTTTGTTGAAAGCACCGAGTTCCTTATGAGCTGTTCTCTGCAAGCGGAGGCAAGTCCGGCATAGGTTGCATTTTGTCCGGTCAAAAAGCGGTAGCAAAGTGAGATTTCCGTAACGCAGGGGGTGTTGGAAATATAAAGCGTATTGTTGTCATAGAGAACGGGAGTTACGGTGAATCGGGGATATACTCTGTTGTATTCGCTTATGCCGGTTGCCTTTTCGGCGTTGATGTGTGCGGCGGCATCGCCCTTTTGAATAAGAGAAACAAAGGCGGATTCTCCGTGCTTTATGCCGAATACGGGGATTACGGCAGAGGCTTCCTCCTCCGAACAAAGAGAGGGATCATTTCCGTAAACCGAAAAAGAAAGCGATTCAAAGGATTCATCATAGATTGAGGTTCTGATTATTGCACCGCTTCCGTCGGGAACAAGAAGAAAATCGTCCTCGCGAGTGTCGTTGTATGCACCGAAATAATTGAGAAGCTCGATTTCTTCAATGCAAGCATCGGTATTCCCCGTGAGATTTTTATGCGTGCAGTCAACTATCATACTGCCGTCCTGCAAAGAAACGGTTATCGTAATGTTAAAGCCGATATCGTTTTTTGAATAGCTCTGCTTTTCCGCCGTTGCTTTATCGGTAAAAAGGTCGAACGAAAATGCGGCTCCGTTGTCGGTGAGAGTGTATCCCGCCTTGCCGTATGCAAGCGAATTGTCCTGAGTGTTCAGCAGGTAGGTGTCCGTACCGCCGGTAACCTTGATTTCAGCCATGCTTGCCTTGCTGAGAAGCTCCTCACCGGAGTATATATTTTCGAGCAGTGGAAGAACGCTCCAATACTGCTTTTTTGTGGTTTCATAGATGCAAAAGCTGTTTGTCAGCGGATCAATATGCATCTCAATAAGCCCCGAGGATGCCGCCTTTTTCTTGAAAGACGAACGACTTTCGGAGTAGTGGAGAGCCGAAGAATTTTCCGATTCGGCTGTTATTATGTTTCTTGCGGAGACGGATTTCACCGTTTTTACGCCTACGTTTTCGGTTTTTGAGCAGGCGGTAAACAGCATACAGGCGGTGAGAGCTGCCGCAAGGATGGAAACTAAAGGCTTTTTCTTATTTTTCAGCATAATAATCTGAGTCCTTCGGTACTTCAAGCGTAAAGACAACGCCGTTTTCAACATTCTTCACGCCGAAGCCGCTGTTGTGATTTGTCATGATACTTTTTACTATTGATAAGCCGAGACCGAAACGGTTTTCGCTTCTGCCGTGAGCCTTGTCGGCTCTGTAGAAGCTGTCCCAAAGCTCGGGCAGGTCGGCTTGTGCGATATGTTCACCCGTGTTGAATACGCTTATCTCAATGCATTTTCCGGTGTCGGTGCAGTTAAGCTCTATACGCTTTTCTCCGGAGCAATGAGAGACGGCATTGGTAACATAATTTCGTATTGCAATTTCAATTTTATCCTCCTGAGCACAGCACATGAGCGGAGAGGGGATATTATTTATCACGGTAATTCCGTTTTGCTCAAACTGAAGTGAAAGATGTGAAAGCACGGATGCAATTTTTTCTCCGAGGTCAAACTCATGAGGATTAAACGGCTGAGACTTGCTTTCGAGCTTTGAAAGCTCGAGCAGTTCAACAACGAGAGAATTCATTTTTTGACTTTCATCATTGATAATTCCGCAGTATTCCTTGATAACCTCGGGGTCGTTGCTGATTCCCTCACAAAGCCCCTCCGCATAGCCCGAAATTATCGCTATGGGTGTTTTTAATTCGTGGGAAACATTGCTGATAAAGGATTTTCTGGCATTGTCAAGTGCGTGACGGCGTTCGATATCCTTTTCAAGCTGACCGTTTTTATCCTTTAGGTCGATGAGTGTTGCATCAAGTGTCGAGGAAAGAGTGTTGATGCTTCGTCCGAGCTCGCCGATTTCATCCTTGCCGTAGTTGCCGCATTTACGGTCAAAATTCAGCGTCGCCATATCCTTTGTAATGTCGTTCATTTCAACAAGAGGGTTGGTAAATCTTGTTACGATGATAAATATGATGGCGGAAACCGCAAGCACAAGAGCGGCAGTCAGCCAAAGATATACGTTGACCGATGACGAAACGATGCTTTCGATATCCGCAACCGGATAGTATACGTACAGCATTTCGCCCGTATCAAGCGTTTGAGTATAAATGAAGTATGCCGCATTGGTGGCGGTTTTGGTCTTGATTTCAAAGTTATCGTAGCTTTTGAAGGAATACTTAACCTTCGTCTCTTTCATGCTCAGATAGTCCGCATCCGTTTTTGCCGAGGAGGGAAAATGACTGCTGCTGTCGGGCGACGAGGTGTTGTCGGAAACATATTTCAAAGTGCCGTCCAAATCCGCAATTTCAAATGAAACATTGTTGTTCACGGCTATCGAGTAGAGGTCAAAGTAGTAGGTGGCGGTGCCGGGAAAACACGAATTGACCCTCTCACCTACGGAACTGAGCTGATGATAGGTTCCCGAGGCAAAGGCTCTGAAAAGCAAAGGTGAGCTGAATGCGGCAACGAGTACCATGAAAAGTACCATAACAGCCGCAATTGCAGCAAACAGCTTTATTCTTATGCCGTGAAATCTTGTTCCCGTTGATTTTTTCACCTGAGATTACTCCTCGATTTTATATCCTGCACCGTATACTGTCTTGAGATGGGCTTCACCCCAGCTTCCGAGCTTCGTTCTGAGCCTTGCAACATGGGAATCGACGGTTCTGTGGTCGCCCTCAAAATCAATGCCCCAAACATCATCAAGCAGGCTGTCACGGGAGAATATGCGGTTTATGTTGGAAATGAGCTTTACGAGAATGCCGTATTCCTTTATGGTGAGGTCAAGCGTTTCTCCGCCGAGAGATACCGAATGAGCGGGAATATCCACGGCAAGACCGTCAAGACGAATGATATCGGAGCTGTCGGCTTTTTTGGATTCGGAACGCTTCAGCAATGCTTCAACACGCTTTACGAGAACGCTCGGACTAAACGGCTTTGTAACAAAATCGTCCGCCCCCGATTCAAAGGACATCAATTCGTCAAATTCCTGGCTGCGAGCGGTAAGCATCAAAAACGGAACGCTTGCACTCTCCCTTATTTTTCTGCAAACCTCCCAGCCGTCAGCACCGGGCATCATAATATCGCAGATAACAAGGTCGATATCGCCGCATTCAAAAAAATTGTTAATGGCTTCATTGCCGTCTGCTGCTTCGACTGTTTCAAAGCCGGCATTTTTTAAGAAATCGCAAACGAGTCGCCTTATACGGGCTTCGTCGTCCGCTACAAGAATTTTCTTCATAAAATCAAACCCACCGTTTTATGTTAAGTGCAATTATTTAAGATTATATCATACATTATATATCTAAATCAAGATATAAAAGCACAGAAATGCCGCAACGGACAGAAATTTATTCGCCGAATTTAATAAAAAAACCGTTTGAACGCTTATATTGTACAGCAATTCTTCAAAAATTTATGATTTTTATAAAAAAGTATTGTTTTACAGATACATTTTAGCTATAATTATCCGTATAGTATCTTGGTCGCTATGACCGTCCGAAAGGTGTGGTTAAAATGCTCGGCAAGTATGTCAGAGTAAGGGTTACTAACCCTATCCGCTCCGTAAACAGACAGTTCGGATTTATTTATCAGCTTAATTTCGGTGTCATCGAGGGAAAAAAGAGATATGACAGCGTTTCGTCCGGTGCATATATCATGGGCATAACGCATCCGGTAAGAACCTTTGACGGCAGAGTTATCGCCGCCATTAAACGCAATGACGGAAGCCCGACGGTGTATGTTGTCGCTCCCAAAAGCATGAGATTCATATCCTATCAAATTGAAGATGCCGTTGCCTTCGCCGAAAAGGGCAGAGACAGCAAGCTCGAATGTCTTTACGAGCGTTCCTGCGGTGCAGTCGTTTACCGCAGAATCAATGATGAAATCAGATATCTGCTTATCAAAAACAGACGCAGCACGCATTGGGGCTTCCCGAAAGGTCATGTTGAAAAGGGCGAAACCTTTGAGCAGACCGCAATAAGAGAGGTTCTCGAGGAAACGGGTATCCACATTCAGATACTTCCGCAGTTTGCTTCCAAATCGGAATATACGATACAGGGCAAGGTTGAAAAGACCGTAACTATCTATTTGGCAAAAACCAAGGACACGCAGACCACCATTCAGCGTGAAGAAATAGAGGATTATATCTGGCTCAATTACGATAAAGCGATGGACACGCTCCGCTTTATCAACGACCGAAATATTCTGCAAAGTGCACACGATTTCCTTGTGAAACAAAACATCTGTTAGGGGGCTTGAGGCATGACGGAAGCGATAGTTGATTATATTGTCGAAATTTTCCAAGGCAATTTGCCGAAGGAGCTAATAGTATTTTTCATATCGCTTTTGCCTGTTTTGGAGCTGAGAGGCGGAATGATAGCCGCAAAGCTGCTCGATGTCGAATTACTGAAAGCGTTTATAATATGCTATATAGGAAATATACTTCCTTTACCGTTCATCTTGATTTTTATCCGAAAGATATTCAAATTCTTAAAGAAATTTAAGGTGACAAGGGGTCTTGTCGAAAAGCTCGAAATACGCTCGATGAGGCAAAGCGAAAAGGTGAAACGCTGGAGAAGCTGGGGCTTGCTCGCTTTCGTAGCCATACCGCTCCCCGGAACGGGCGGCTGGACGGGCGCATTGATAGCGGCATTGCTCGATATGCGAATCAAGATTTCATTCCCGATAATAGCACTCGGTGTTCTCATAGCAAATCTCATCATGACCGCTTTCTCATACGGACTTTTGGGTATATTTATATAAAAAAGCCTCGGCTGTTCCTGTCGCCTAAAGCGAAAGTGAACAGCCGATTTTTAAGGAAAATATAATGGAAACAACTGAATTTTCTACTTCAAAAATAATAAAACTTGCATTGAAGGATACATTTCCCGTGCTGACCGGCTATCTCGTTCTCGGTTTCGGATTTGGGCTTATGCTTAAAGCGGCAGGCTACGGCATATTCGTTGCATTTATAATGAGCCTGTTTATTTATGCAGGCTCAATGCAATATGCCGCCGTCGGCTTGCTTGCGGGCGGAGCACCGCTGATAACCGTTGCTCTGACAACCTTTACCGTTAATATTCGTCACCTGTTTTACGGCGTTTCAATGCTTGAAAAGTATAAAAATGTCGGGAAAATCAAGCCGTATTTGATTTTTACACTTACCGATGAGACATATTCCTTGCTGTGTACGGACAAGCCTGAAATACCGCTCGACAAACGAAGCCGATATTACTTTTTGGTATCATTTTTTGACCATATGTATTGGATATCCGGTTCGGTGTTCGGAGCGTTTGCGGGAAGCGTTATTAAATTCAATTCCGACGGTATTGATTTTGCACTGACAGCTTTGTTCCTCACTATATTTACCGAGCAATGGCTTACAAGCAAAAATCATGTACCTGCAATAATCGGCTTGACCGTGACTGCGTGCAGTCTTGCTGTTTTCGGAAGCGAAACCTTCCTTATTCCGGCAATGCTTGTGATTACTTTGATATTTCTCTTCTATAAGGATAAAGAAACCAATGGATAATTTGAATTTGTGGCTGAGCATAGCCGTTATGGCAATCGTAACGGCGGCACTTCGCTTTATCCCCTTTGCCGTTTGGAGCGGGAAAAGGGGAATACCGGGAAAAATCGTTCGTTTTGGAAAGGTGCTCCCGTATGCGATTATGGGTATGCTCGTTATATATTGTCTCAAGGGAATAAACTTCACCGAACTCGGAGGATTTCTGCCCGAGCTTATTGCGGGTGCGGTTGTAGTCCTTTTGCATATTTGGAAACGCAACACCTTGATAAGCATTATTTGCGGAACGCTGGCTTATATGCTGCTTGTTCAGGTCGTTTTTAAGTGAATTTCAGCAAAATATCAATATCCCGAATTGACACAAAGCAACCCCAAAAACAAAAATTCAAAAAAAGCCGTGAAAAACTATAAAAAAAATGTTGACTTTTTGTTTTTCTGTGTTATAATAGTCTGCGTCGGGTAACAAACCGTTTCCCGAAAAAATCGAATCCGGGTGTGGCGCAGTTGGGAGCGCGCTTGACTGGGGGTCAAGAGGCCGTGAGTTCAAGTCTCGCCACTCGGACCATAAAAGCACTTGCGAAAGCAGGTGCTTTTTTTGCACCCTAAGTCTGCCAAATATTTAGCCGCAACTGTCATATCCGAACCCGCCCGTAGTAATTACTGACCAAATCACGTCTAACGACTTGTCGGCAAGTTGCTTTCAAATTGTTCCGTCATACTTCGTCAGACCGCTTGACAATAGAAATAATTTAACACAGCAGTCGCTTCATTTATCCAAAACAAATCGAGTTCGGATGTGTCGGTTGCGGCTGAGTAACCGTAGGCTAAAAAATCGCGGTTACCGAATCGGCAAAGCGGTGGGCGTAAGGCTCGCCGCTTTACCTGTTTGTTTCTGCTTTTTGCCGTCTCGGTCTTAGGAAAGTAAAGATCCCGTAAAATTTATGCAAGGAATATTGGTGCCAATCTCGGGATTGAGGAGAGTGAAGTGCATTCGGCACCCGCAACTATGATATGGTCGGAGAGGCGTATACCCACGCTGCTGAGGATTTTTGCAAATGAAGCGGTAAGGTCGATATCATCTCTTGACGGTGCGGCTATGCCCTCGGGATGGTTGTGTGCAAATACAACCGTATCCGCATTGTTTCTGAATGCCGTTTCGAGTACGGCACGGGTGTTGACAAGCACCTCGGCACAGGTACCCTCGCCGAGCTTACAGCAGTTTATCAAATTTCCTGCGGCATCGAGACAAACAAGGAAAAACATTTCAACGTTGGAGCCGTAGAATTTTGAAACGATAAACTTTTTCATGTCCTCGGGGTCTGCAAGGCAGAGCTTTTTGGCGGCGGAGTCCTCTATGTAACGGCGACAAAGTCCAGGAATGCTTGAGAGGAGCAGGGCGGAGCTGTCACCGATGCCGTCAACCTCACGCAATCTTTCATACGGAGCGTCAAAAACTCTTGAAAGAGAGCCGAAGGTATCGATTAAGAGATGAGCAAGCTCGTTTGTGTCCTTGCGGGGAACGGAATAGAAAAGCAGAAGCTCGAGAATGTTGTGGTCGGGCATATTGTCGATTCCCGTTTTTCTAAAAGTTTCTCTGAGCCGTTCGCGGTGGTTTTCGTGCGGATTTTTGCTGTTGGTTGCCATGGAATTCCTCCTGCGTTACTTATTATGGTGCTTATTATATAATATTATTGCGAATTTGTAAATACTCTGCGAATACACTTTTTGAAAACTTTTGCCGCAGGATATTTTACATTTCGTACATTATTTTTTCTCACGGATTTAATAAATTTTGTTTACTATAAGGTTGCAATGAAGCATATATTTAGAGGAAAGGAATGGTGACATGAACAAAAACGGTAATCAGCAATGCGTTATGGTTTGCGTGACTCCGCAGAGTGCCTGCTCGAGGCTTATAGCGGCGGGAGCAAGGATAGCAAAGGAAAAATCGCTTTCGCTCAAGGTTATAAGCGTATTCAGAGAAAGCAACGGCTTCAATGCGAATGAGGGCGGCGTGCTTGAAACGCTTTATGAGTGTGTCCGGACATATAATGCGGGCATGGATATATATTTCAACGACAGTCCCGCTCTTTTGGTTGCCGTAGCTGCAAAAAAGAATAACGCCGCAACCCTGATAACCGGTTTTCCGGCAGAGGGAAGCAGCGGATTCATCGCAAGAATACATGAAATTTTACCGGACCTGCCCGTTACCATGGTAGATGAGCAGTCAAATGAATATAAAATAATGCCGATTGATAAGAATGAATTGGAAGCCGCAAAGAAGCTGAGTCTTGCATCAGTTCATTGATATTCCGCTCGAAAACAGCTTGTTGACGGCATTCCTGAGAGACGAATATTCCTCGCCCGAAAGGGCGGGGGTTTTTTTGAGCAAAATTTCAGCCGCCGCATGAGTCTCCCGTATAGCTTCGGTATCGGTCATCATATCGGCAATTTTAAGCTCGGGCAAGCCGTGCTGTCTTGAACCGAAAAAGTCACCGGGACCTCTGAGCTTCAAATCCTCATCGGCGATTTTGAACCCGTCCGAGGTTGAGGTAAGTACGGAGAGCCGCTTGCGTGTTTTTTCGTCTCCTGCATCGGAAATCAAAATACAGGTTGAAGCGTGCGTACCTCTGCCTACTCTGCCTCTGAGCTGATGAAGCTGTGACAGACCGAATCTCTCGGCGTTTTCTATAACGATAATAACGGCGTTCGGAACATCAATTCCAACTTCGATTACGGTGGTTGAAACAAGAAGCTGTGTTTCACCGTTTGCAAAGGAATCCATGACCTTTTTCTTTTCGACGGGTTTCATTTTTCCGTGAAGCAAGCCGAGCTTAAAGCCCTTGAAAAAGCCGTCGACAAGATTTTTGTAAAGCTCCTCGGCGGCAGTCAGCTCCGAAAAATTCTCTCCGTCCTCCACAAGCGGACATACGATATATCCCTGCATACCCTCACAGAGATGCTTTTTGATATATCCGTATGCTCTTTCACGGATTTCCGTTGCAACGAGAAAGGTCTCGATTTTTTGTCTGCCCTTGGGCATTTCATCAAGAATGCTTAAATCAAGATCGCCGTAAATGATGAGGGCGAGAGTTCTCGGTATCGGCGTTGCGGACATAACGAGAGTGTGCGGTGCTATGCCTTTTGAAGCGAGCATACTGCGTTGATTTACGCCGAAGCGGTGCTGTTCATCGGTTATCGCAAGTGCAAGGGATTGAAATTCAACATCCTTTTGAATTATGGCGTGAGTGCCGATAACAAGGGATATTTTTCCGCTTTTTAATCCGTCCTTGATACGCCTTTTTTCGGCGGCGGGAGTTGAACCCGTAAGCAGGGCAACGGAAATATCGGTGTTTTCAAAGAATGCCGACATCGTTTTGAAATGCTGCTGTGCCAAGACCTCGGTCGGTGCCATTAACGCACTTTGAAAGCCGTTCATCGCACAATTATATATAAGTGCCGCTCCGACGACGGTTTTTCCCGAGCCGACATCACCCTGCAAAAGGCGGTTCATGGGAACGCTTTTTCCCATATCCTCGGCACTTTCGGCTATCGCACGCCTTTGTGCTCCCGTCAGCTCAAAGGGGAGAGAGGCGACAAAATCGGCGGTAAAATCCGTTTCCATGGCGGCGGCGTTGTCTTTTCTGTTTTTGGATTTAAGACGAAGCAGACCAAGCTCGAGCAGAAAAAGCTCCTCGAATATCAGTCGTCGGCGAGCCTCGGAAAGCAGGTCTTCACTTTCGGGGGAATGTATGTTTTTTAATGCGGATTTTTTGCCCATCAAGCAATATGACAGCCTGATGCTTTCGGGAATCGGGTCGTCGATTTCATCACATTGTTCGAGAGCGTTGGATACGAGCTTTTCTATTGCACGGGAATTTAATCCTGCCGTTTGCGGATATATCGGTCTGAGGTGATATGTGCCGTCAAATTCGGAAAATTCGGGGGAGGTCATGGTGCGGAAATATCCTTTGCCCGTTATTTTTCCGAAAAAGAGATATTCCTTGCCTGCTTCCAATTTTTCGGCGGCATATTTGTTGTTGAAAAACGCAACCTCCAGCAACGATTCGCCGTCGGTAATTTCCGTTTTGTAAATTGTCATGCCCTTGCGTATGCGGTTTTCACGGCAATGTGAGCCGACAACGGCACGAATGCAAACGTTTTCGCCCTGAGGAGCACCTGCAATGGGAATTATTTTGCTCCAATCTTCGTAAACTCTCGGATAAAGAGTCAAAAGGTCGCCGACGGTAGACACACCGAGCTTAGCGAGAAGCTCTGCACGCTTTTCGCCGACGCCTTTAAGATATTTTATATTTGAATTTACATCCATAAATTCAGCTCCGTATCATTTATTCTGCACGGCGGCTTACTTGAAACGCCATGAATCAATGTCGGAAAAAACATCGCTGTCACAGCCGCACAAGCCCTCACAGAGTGCGTTGGTGTAGGATGCGGCGGCATTTCTGTAGCACAAAGGCACAAACGGCACGTCCTCATTAAAGGTGTTGATAAAATCCATCAATTCACAGTTTCCCTCCAAAAGAAGATTATATCTTGCCGCAGAGGGGGAGGCTGAGCTTGCACCGCTTTTTACCGTGCCGTCAAAAAGGGGAGAAAGATTCATGTTCGGAGTAAGGCGAATTTCCCCGATATACATATCGTAGGAGCCGAGCTCAATTGCCTCGGTATAGTATTTTTCTTCATAATCCTTGAAAACAACCTTGAAGCCGAGAGCGATGAGAGAGTCACGAATAAACACGGCAGCTTCATGCTTGAACGGATTATCCTTATTTACAAGCAACGAAATTTCTTTGCTCGAAATGTCAATTTCTGAGTCCTCAATCAGCTTTTTCGCCTGTGCTTCGTTTGGGGATATCGTTAAATCCTTTGAGGAAAGAGCATACCAATCGGGATTGAACGGAGAGTAGCAGGTGCGTGCGTGCCCCTGAAAAGCCGTCATTGATATAGAACTGCGGTCAACGGCAAGGTTCACCGCACGGCGGAGCAGAACATTAGAGAAAAATTCACTTTCGGAATTAAATGCGAGAAAAACAAAATTGTTTATGCCAACATCAACCGTTTGAGCGTTGATGCGAGAAAATTCACCGTCGGAAAGATCATCGTAATAAAAGCCGGTGTTGCCTATTTCAAGACTGCTTTCAAGAGATGAGCTGTCACGGATGGGAACGAGGGAAATCGTTTTGATTGCAGGATTGAAATCAGCGTGCTTGGGATTGACTACAAGATATATTTCCTCACCGTTTTTTTGATAAACATATCTGCCGCTTCCTACGGGAGCTTCGCCCGTTGCACCGTTTTTGACTATCGGAAACGTAAGGCAGGAGAGGGCATAGGGATCAGGTCTTGACAGGTTGAAAACAAGCATATTCGAGGTGGAAATGCTGACGGAATCAAACCCTTTCAGCTTCTCGGAATACGCAGGCGAGGTCTTTGCAAGTTTAAAAGAATACGCAACATCGTTTGCCGTGACGGCAGTTCCGTCACTGAAGCAAGTTTGAGAGAGCGTGACGTTGACCGTGTTTCCGCTGACAATGGCACCCTTTGCCGCAACGGGTATCGGTTCATATGCTTTGTCGAGCTTGTAAAGACCGTCGTACATCAAGCCCAGTATTTGCAAATTCGTTGCGGATGTCGCCTTGAACGGGTCGAGAGATTCCGATTTTGAATACGCAAGTCTCAGCTTGCTTTGCGTAACCGTGTTTTCAACGGTCGTTTCTTCGGGCGGATTTATGATAGTTGTATCTATTCCGCAAGAACAAAGTGAAAGCAGAATAATTAAAACGGTTATCAGAGAAATAATCTTTTTCATTTTGACCGCCTTTCCGAAAGGTCGAGAATTATTTTTCCTGCCATGATGAGACCTGCCGCTCCGGGAACAAACGGCAGACTGCCGGGGACGGCTCGCTTGTTCGTCTTTTCATCCGTTGATGACGGCTTGAGCGGTTCCTCCGCAGACCAGACCACATTCAGAGATTTTATACCGCGTTTGCGAAGCTCACAACGCATCACTCTGCACAGCGGACAAACGGAGGTTTTGTAAATATCGGATATTTTGAACTGTGACGGGTCGAGCTTATTGCCCGTGCCCATGCAGGAAATTATGGGAATATCAAGCTGTGACGCCTTTACCGCAAGGTCGATTTTTGCACTGACGGTATCGATCGCATCGGCGATATAATCGTAGCTTTCAAGTGAAAATTCATCGGAATTTTCGGGCAGATAGAATTTGTCAATTGCCGTGACACGGCAGGACGGGTTGATATCGAGAATCCGCCTCTTTACGACCTCGGTTTTCTTCATTCCTATTGTTGAGTGCAGAGCACAAAGCTGTCTGTTGAGATTTGTGTCGGCAACGCAGTCGCTGTCAACAACGGTGATATTTCCAATTCCCGAGCGGGCAAGAGCTTCCGCAGTATAAGAGCCTACACCGCCGAGCCCGAAAAGAATAACCTTGCAGTCTTTGAGATTTTCGGTTGAGCTTTTACCCAAAAGCATTTCCGAACGGGCAAATTGTGAATGCTCCATAGTCGAGCCTCCGTATAATCAAAATTACAGTACCATTACGAGTGTTCCCGCACCAATCAAAATACAGCCGATTAGTGACTTTGCGTCAAATTTTTCATGCAGGAATACGAATGCAAGAATCAGCGTTATCACAACGCTCAGCTTGTCTATCGGGACAACCTTTGAAGCCTCTCCTATCTGCAAGGCTCTGTAATAACAAAGCCATGAAGCACCGGTGGCAACTCCCGAGAGGATTAAAAATATCCAGCTCTTTTTGCTGATTTCGCCGATTCCGCTTTGTGCGTTCGTGATAAAAACCATAGCCCACGACATAATCAGTACAACGCCTGTTCTGAGCGCCGTTGCGAGATTTGAATTAACGCCGTCTATGCCAATCTTTGCAAGAATTGAAGTAAGTGCCGCAAAGACCGACGAAAGAAGTGCAAATACAAGCCACATAATCCCGCCTCCGTAAGTTATTTTATAGATATATTATACACCAACAACCCGAATAAAGCAATATTCAGCCCGAAAAGAATGGGGATGAATAATGATATTTTACTCTTTCAAACCTTGACTTTGTGCAAGAAAAGGTATAATATATCTGTATCTTATAAAGTTTACGGAGGAAACAACATGAAAAATCGCGTTCTTTCATTGCTTCTTGTCGTTTGCATCCTGTTGAGCACGGCATTTGCAATTACCGCATCGGCAGACGGTCCAATGCTCAAATTCAATAAAAACGGCGAATTCACCATTTTGCATCTCACCGATATGCAGGACAGATATCCCGCAAAAGAGAAAATGATGAAATATGTTGACACCATGCTCAAAACATACAAGCCCGACCTTGTTGTTCTCGGCGGTGACAATACCGTAGGTCCTACCGAAATAAAGGAGGATGCCGTTAAGGAGCTTACCGCTCTTTTTGTTGAGAACGAAACATACTTCACTTTCGTTTTCGGCAACCATGACCATGAATTTATAGGAAGCAACGAGGCTGATATCCAGGAGGAGGCAAAGCTGTATCTCCTTTCTCTTTTCAAAAAGTACAGCGGAAAGTACTGCCTCACATACGATGCGGTTCCCGCACTTCACGGTGTAGGTACTCATAATCTCCCGATTTACGCTTCCGACAGTGCAAAAATCAAGTTCAACCTTTGGCTTTTCGATTCAGGCAGCTACGCACTTGACGAAAACGGAGATAAGCTCGGCTATGACTGCGTAAGAGAGGACCAGATAAAGTGGTATCAAGAAAAAAGCAAGCTGATTGACACTCTTGCGGGCGAAAAGGTTAATTCCTTTGCATTCCAGCATATAGTTGTCGGCGATGTTTATGACAATCTTTTCTACGAAGCACCCTTTGATATGGGCGAGCTTGGCAGAAACTTCAACGGCAAGCATTATTCATTCCTCCCCAAAACGGAGAATTTTACCGGTCATCTTCTTGAATTTCCTTGCCCCGGCTACTATAACTGCGGTCAGTTCGATGCCATGGTAAAGCAGGGCAACGTGCTTGCAGTATTCTCGGGTCATGACCATGTAAACAGCTATGAGACCATCAAGGACGGCGTTTGGATAATCAACACCCCCGGTGCAACGCTTAATTCTTACGGTGACGACCTTGTAAGAGGCAGCCGAATCATCACCATAAAAGAGAGCGATACAAGCACCTTTGAAAGCAAGGTTATTACAATGAATGACCTTGCAATAGCAGATTCGGATTTTGCAAAGGCTACAGGCACAAGTCAGCTCGGTGCAAGAATACTCACCGCTCTCGGCGAATTTGCACAGTCACTCAGCAAAATTGCGGCTCCGCTCTTTAAAGCATTCGGTTTCATCGGTTCAATCGCTTAAAGCAAAATTTGTGCCGTCGCTCTGCGGCGGCACTTTATTTTACGGAGGAATATCATGTCGGTTTGCCATATAGTCGGAGCGGGGGAGTGCCCGTCGCTCAACACCATAAAATTAAATGACGGCGATATCGTTATAGCGGCTGATAACGGCTTGACCTATCTCAATGCAGTCGGAATAAAGCCCGATCATATCATCGGGGATTTTGATTCTCTCGGCAGTATTCCCGAGGGGGATAACGTTACCGTTCT
This sequence comes from uncultured Clostridium sp., assembly GCA_964587915.1. GTDB lineage: Bacteria > Bacillota > Clostridia > Oscillospirales > Acutalibacteraceae > CAG-177. The sequence goes on along the minus strand of CAZPMK010000026.1, from coordinate 3,307 downwards.
TCCTGCAGAAAAGGATGTTACCGATATGTATTCTGCCGCCGAAGCGGGAATGAAAGCAGGCTTCACCGAGTTTAAGTTTTACGGCTGGTCGGGCGGAAGATTCGATCATACCCTTGCCAATGTTCAACTTTGTGCCCATCTTGCTCAATCGGGCTGTAAGGCTGAATTTATAACCGACAGGCAGATAATGACCGCCGTATGCTGCTCGGAGCTGCATTTTGATGCGTCCCGCAAAGGCTATATATCGGTGCTTTCTTTTACCGATAAAAGTGTAGGCGTTACGCTCAAAGGGCTGAAATATCAACTTGATAACGCCGTGCTGACGAGTGCCTTTCCGCTCGGAACAAGCAATGAATTTACGGGTACGGACAGCACCGTAAAAGTCGAAAACGGTACTCTTATTGTTGTTTTCGATGCTTGACACATAAGGTTCTTTATAGTAAAATAAATACAATATGTTTATTTTTCAGGAGGCTATTGAATGAAAACACTTTCCAAACGCACTCTTTCGGTTATTCTTGCCGCTATTCTTATTTTCACAGCGGTAATGCCGTCTTTTGCTCTTCCGAGTCAGGAAGTCATGGACCGGATGGGCAGCAGAGATTCCAAAGCGGGCATCATAATGTTTCCCGGTTCAGACGAGAGCGAACGCAATTTTTCTTGGTATACCGATGAACAGGCGACCCCGTATGTCACCGTTTCGGAATCCCTCAATATTTCAAACGGCGAAAAATTCACCGGCTACAGCATCGAGACCTACAGCGGCAAATATTCAAACAAAGTAACCGTTACCGGTCTTGACGAGGGTACGACTTACTACTATCAATGCGTAAGCGGCGATTTCCGTTCGAGTGTTTACAGCTTCACCACAAGCAGCGGCTCGGATTTCTCGGCTGTCTATGTCACCGACGTTCATATCAGCTATGACGCAAACGATTCCGGCAGCATACAGAGCTGCACAAATGCTTTCGATGCCGTTCTTTCCGCAGCAAAGCTCAGAAGCAATATTTCTCTTGTACTTTCGGCAGGCGATCAGGCGAGCGAGGGACGCGAGGACGAATATATCGGCTTCAGCTCAACTCTTGCGGGCAAAAATCTTACGTTTGCAACAACTGCGGGCAACCATGACCGCAAGGGCGTTGATTACAAGACCTTCAAAAATCTTCCCAACGAGCGTAAAAACAATTACGTTTCGTCCTACATAACCTCCGACTACTATTTTATCAAGGGCAACGTTCTTTTCCTTGTTATGGACAGCAACAACGGAAGCGGCATGGATCACCACGCTTTTATCAAAAATGCCGTTAAGGAAAATCCCAATGTTAAGTGGAAAGTCATGATGTGCCACCACGACCTTTACAGCGGCAGACTTCCTCACAGAGAGGATGAAAACCGGCTCCTGCGTATGCTTTGGGGTCCCATGGCGGACGAATTCGGAATTGACCTTGTTCTTCTCGGACACAGCCATTACTACACCGTTACCAATGTTCTCTTTGACGGCGAAAACGTATCTCCCATGACGAGCGGAGGAGTTGTCAACGATGCGGCGGGCAGCATTTACATGGTTTCCGGCTCGATTAACAGACCGAGAAACGATGATATAAACAACCTCGGACTCAGCGACAAGGTCGGCACCGAATATCTCACGGACGAAAAGATATACAACATTCTTGATTTCACCGAGGATTCCATAACCGTAAAATCCTACACGCTTGAAAGCGGTAAAATGTTCAACAGCTTCACCATTACAAAGAGCTCAAATAATGGCGGTCATCCCAAGGCGAAATTCAATCCGTTCAACGGCTTTGTACGCTTTGTAGGCACCGTTTACGCCCTGTTCAACAATATCGGAGTATATTCTTCACTCACCGATAAGGGATACGATGTCGGCTTCTTTGAAACCGTTTTTGCCAAGCAATAATTAAAAGGAAATTCAGCGAAAGGAGCTAATGAGAATGTTCGTAATCGCACATAGGGGAGCAAACAGGCTTGCACCGCAGAATACCCTGCACGCTTTTTTGAAAGCGGCGGAGCTAAAATCCGACGGCGTGGAAACCGATGTCCATGTTACACGGGACGGTCAGCTTGTGCTTTGTCATAACGGAAGCGTTGACAAGACCTCGAACGGCAAGGGCAAGATATCCGACATGAGCCTCAGCGACTTGAAAGCGTTTGATTTCGGCTCATGGTTCGGAAGCCGTTTCAAGAATACGACCATTCCCACTCTCGACGAATTTCTGCAAACGATGAAAGATACCGCCGTCTCCGTGCTCAATATTGAGCTTAAACCGCAAAAGGGTGCCGGGCTCGACTTCGTTGAAGCGGTCATAAAGAAAGTCGGTGAATACGGACTTTCCGACAGACTTTTCATTTCGAGCTTTGACTATCGCATTCTTGACAGAGCAAAGCTGCTCGAGCCCTGCGTTCAAACCGGCTATCTTTACCCCGCTATGAGCGATATTGTGAAACGCAAGCTGATATCTCCGCTGAACCTCGTTCAAAAGCACAACATAGATTTCTTGCTTCCGCATCAAGGATATGTTTCAAAAAAGCTGATTGAAAAGGCACACGATGCGGGGAAGCGAGTGGCTGTTTGGACTGTCAATAAGCTCGAAACGGCGGAAAAGCTCCACTTTTGGGGAGCGGACGGAATCATAACGGATTTCCCCGATATCATTAAAAACAAAATCGAATCCATATAAAAATGACTGCCGCAAACGGACGAACCGTGGCGGCAGTTTTTTTGCACTTTTCCGCAGAAAGCTGTGATTTATTTTCGCCCCTAAAGGGACGGCGAAGCTCAAATTTGGCTTCTTATGTGGAATATTTCTGAGGGCTGCTTTTTAGATTAAAGGCAGAATTTAGTTAGCCTCCCTCTGACGAGGGAGGTGGATTTTGCGAAGCAAAAGACGGAGGGAGAGAAAGGATAAAGACAAGAAGCAATGTGCGAATTACGCAAAATCTATCTCTCCCTCAGTCACTCCGTGACAGCTCCCTCGTCAGAGGGAGCCTATTTAATTTAGGCTCGGATTTATATTAAAGCAACAGTTACGCAGAAAGGTACATTGTATCTTTGCCGTCCCTTTAGGGAAGGTGGCACGGAGTGCCGGAAGGGTTTAAAAAATCTAAATCTCAGCAGGATAATAAATTTTAATAAAAACCCTATCGACTTCGCCTACGGCTCAGCCACTTCCCCTACAGGGGAAGCTAAATTCTAATTCAGCCGTGATATATATTTCGGCTTATTTTTCCGCAGAAAGGCACGATACAAATCGCCTCCCTTGCCTAAAGGGAGGGGGACCGCTTG
>CAZPMK010000025.1:0-23660 GCA_964587915.1 uncultured Clostridium sp. | reverse complement strand
ACTATCGAGGCTATCAACCACGCAAAGGCTGCCGGAGTGCAGATAATCGTTGCGATAAATAAGATGGATAAACCTGCTGCAAATCCCGACAGAGTTCTTCAGCAGCTCACCGAATATGAGCTTGTTCCCGAGGAGTGGGGCGGCGAGACCATTTGCGTACCCGTTTCGGCTTTGACGAGACAGGGCATAGACAGCCTGCTTGAATCCGTCCTTCTTGTTGCGGAAATGCAGGAGCTTAAAGCAAATCCCAACCGTTCGGCAAAGGGCGTTGTAATTGAAGCAAGACTTGATAAGGGCAGAGGCCCCGTATCAACTCTTCTTGTACAGAACGGTACTCTTAAATCGGGCGACATCATTGTTGCCGGCACTGCCGTGGGCAGAGTAAGAGTTATGACGGACGATAAGGGCAGAAAGGTAGACGCCGCAGGTCCCTCAGTTCCTGTTGAAATCATGGGTCTTGACGAGGTTCCGCAGGCAGGTGACGGCTTTGACGCCGTTAATGATGAGCGTCTTGCAAGAGAGCTTGTCGAGCAAAGAAAGTCCAAGGCAAAGGAAGAACAGTTCAAGGAATATCAAAAGGTTACTCTCGATAACCTCTTTGCCTCCATCAAAGAGGGCGAGCTGAAAGACCTTAACATTATAATCAAAGCGGACGTTCAAGGCTCGGCGGAGGCCGTTAAACAGAGCCTTCTCAAGCTCTCGAACGACGAGGTCAGAGTTAAGGTCATTCACAGCGGCGTAGGTGCAATAAGCGAAAGCGATGTTATGCTTGCCAACGCTTCAAACGCAATTATCGTAGGCTTTAACGTTCGTCCCGACGGCGTTGCGGCAGATAATGCGGAGCGTGACGGCGTTGAAATCAGAACCTACAGAGTTATCTATGACTGCATCGAGGAGATTGAAGCCGCTATCAAGGGTATGCTTGCTCCGAAATTCAGAGATGTTGACATCGGCAGAGCCGAGGTTCGTCAGGTTGTTAAAATTTCTTCCGTTGGCAATATAGCCGGCTGTCACGTTGTGAACGGCAAGATTACGAGAAATGCAAAGATTCGCGTTGTCAGAGACGGCATAGTTGTCTTTGAGGACGAAATGGCATCTCTGCGCCGCTTCAAGGATGATGTCAAGGAGGTTGCCTCCGGCTTTGACTGCGGTATCGGTCTTACCAAGTTCAACGACATCAAAGAGGGCGACATTCTCGAAGCCTTTGTTGTTGAAGAATACAGAGATTGATCTCGGGGAGAAATTATGGCAGGATACAGAATTGACAGAGTTTCCGAGGATATTCGCCGTGAGCTTGCCGCAATAATGCGTGAGCTTAAAGACCCGAGAATTACGGGAATGCTGACTGTCGTAAACGTAGAAGTCAGCTCCGATGCCTCATTCGCAAAGGTGTATGTCAGTGCAATGGAGGGCATAGAAACGGCAAAGCTCGCCGTAAAGGGTCTTACAAGTGCCACGGGATATATTCGCAGAGAAATAGGAAAACGGCTTCATCTGCGTAAAACGCCGGAGCTTAAATTCGTTGCCGATGATTCCATTGAAAAGGGCATGGGCATAGCTTCGATAATCAACGATATTACGCAGGAAGATTGAGTTATGCCGCAAAAGTCAGGCGGCGTTCAAAGGAGCATCAGTTAATGAGAATCGACCTGAATGAAACTGTAAAGGTGCTTGAGGGCAGTGATGATATATTACTGCTGTGCCATTCGCATCCGGACGGAGATACTCTCGGAAGTGCAACCGCTCTTGCAAGGGCGCTTGCGGCACACGGAAAGCGGGTCAGAATAGAATGTGCCGACAAAATACCAAAGGATTTTTCCTTTATGTTTGACGGCATGGAATTTTCCGACTTTGAGCCTCGATTTATTGCCGCAATAGATGTTGCGGATACAAAGCTGCTCGGAGCGGAGCTTGAAGGAAAATACGCAGACAAAATCAATCTGTGCATTGACCACCACGGCTCCAACATGATGTATGCACAAAAGGTTTGGCTCGAAGCGGATTCCGCTTCAACGGCAGAGATGATATATCTTCTGCTTCAAAAAGAGGGATGCGAAATAACTCCCGAAACGGCGTCCTGCCTTTTCACCGGCGTTACGACGGATACGGGCTGCTTCCGCTTCTCAAACACAACGGTCAGAACCTATGAAATAGCCGCAAAGCTCGCAGAGCTGGGTGCGGATACCTACAATATAATTCAGGTGTTTTTTGAAACAAAGACGAAAACCTATGCCGCTCTCGAACGCCTTGCACTTGACAGCATGAGGATGTATTTTTCCGACCGCTGTGCTCTTATGTGCGTTACGCAGGATATGTATAAACGAAGCGGCTCGGACGAAAGTGAGACGGACAGACTTTATAATCTGCCCCGTCAAATCGAGGGTGTGCTTGTCGGAGTTACCATGCGTGAGCTGAAGGACGGCGGGTACAAGGCTTCCGTTCGTACACACGGTGATATTGATGCTTCTGCAATTTGCAAGAGACTCGGCGGCGGCGGTCACATGGGTGCCGCAGGTTGTACGGTCTCGGGAACAAAGCAGCAGGCGATAAACGCATTGCTCAAGGAGATACAGGCAGAGCTTGACTCCGTTACAATTGATTGATTAAAATTCATCGCTCCGCTTTTCAAAAAGGCGGGGCGATGATGATATTTACAAACATTTAACAATTAAAATATTGACAAATCGGGAGAACTGCGGTATAGTAATAACAGTGATTAGCACTCGAACAGTTTGAGTGCTAAACCTGGCACTCAAAGAAAGGAGGAAGCATATGTCACAGCTTAGCGAACGAAAGAAACAGATACTTGCAACGGTTGTTGAGCAGTATATCAAAACGGGCGAGCCGATAGGCTCAAAGGAGCTTCTTGCTCTTACGGGCATGAGCGTTTCCTCCGCAACGATACGCAACGAGATGAGCGAGCTGGTATCACTCGGATATCTTGAACAGCCCCATACCTCGGCGGGAAGAATACCGTCACAGGCGGGCTACAGATATTACGTTGACCACCTGATGAAAGAGCGTGAGCTTGACGAGCTTAACCGCAAGCTGATAGAAGCGGGCATTTCCTCGGCGGCGGGCGACCCCGAAAGACTGCTTGCAAGAGCGGGCGAGGTTCTGGCGGATATGACAAAATGCACCTGCGTTTCAACCTCGGCAGGAGCCGAAACAGCGGTCATACGCAGAATTGAGCTTGTTCCCGTCGGCGTACACACGGCAATGCTTGTGCTTCTTACCTCCAACGGTGTGCTCAAAAGCAGACTTTGCAGACTTGATAGCGAGCTTAATTCAAAAATCTGCGAGGAATTTTACAACATAGTGGATTCTTCGATAGTCGGCAAGCCTGCGGCGGATATCAGCGTTGCTTCAATGCAGACGGCGGCGGCTTCCGTGGACGGCGACCCGTTCGCAATGCTTCCTCTAATGGCGGCTGTTTGCGAGCTTGCAAGAAGCACGGCGGATTCCAAAATAATGCTCGGCGGCAGTTCAAATCTGTTTTCGCATAAGGATTACGGCGGAGAAGCGGCGAGACTTCTCGAATTTCTCAATCAGAAAGAGCCTCTTACGGCGGTGATGCGGGAGTCCAAAGAGCCGATAAGCGTTAAAATCGGAAAAGAAAATCTTTACAAGCCGCTTGAAAATTCAAGCGTTATCGTGGCAAAATATACCGTCGGAGGCAGAGATTCCGGAACGATAGGAATAATAGGTCCCACGAGAATGGATTACGAAAGAATAATTCCCAGCGTAAAATATTTAACCGACCTTGTCGGGCGGCTGATAACTCAGTCGTTGGACTAATTGAAAGGAAGACGAGATGAAGAAGGAAAAGACAGCTCCCGAGGCGGAGAATATCGAAGAATGCGAGAACACGCCGAACGAAGCTCCCGATAAGGCGGCAGAGCTTCAAAAGGCACTCGATGAAAAGAACGACCAATTCCTGAGAATTTGTGCGGAATACGACAATTTCCGCAAGCGTTCTCAAAAAGAAAGAGCGGATATATACGCATCATCAAAGGCGGACGTAATCAAAGAGCTTTTGCCGATACTCGATAATTTTGAGAGAGCGGCGGAAAGCGGAGAATCGAGCCTTGAGGATTACAAAAAAGGAATCGACCTCATTTTTTCTCAGTTTAAGCAGATGCTTGAAAAGAACGGCGTTGCGGGTTACGGCGAAGAGGGCGAGCAATTTGACCCGAATATCCACAATGCGGTAATGAGCGTTGAGGATGAAAATCTGGGCGAAAATGTTATCGCTCAGGTGTTTACAAAAGGCTACAAACTCGGCGACAAAATCATAAGAGAAGCTGTCGTCAAGGTTGCAAATTCATAAATAATTGTTTTATTATAGGAGGAAAAAATTATGTCAAAGATTATCGGTATTGATTTAGGTACTACCAACTCATGTGTAGCCGTTATCGAGGGCGGCGAATCCGTTGTTATCCCCAATGCAGAGGGAGCAAGAACAACTCCGTCGGTTGTTGCGTTCGGTAAGACGGGCGAAAGAATGGTAGGTCAGGTTGCAAAGAGACAGGCAATAACCAATCCCGAAAGAACTATCTCATCAATCAAGAGACAGATGGGTACGGATTATAAGGTTTCCGTTGACGACAAGAAGTACACTCCGCAGGAGATTTCCGCAATGATTCTTCAAAAGCTCAAGAGCGATGCGGAGGCATATCTCGGTGAAAAGGTAACCGAGGCTGTTATCACCGTTCCGGCATACTTCACCGATTCACAGAGACAGGCAACCAAGGATGCAGGTAAAATCGCAGGTCTTGAGGTTAAGAGAATAATCAACGAGCCCACTGCGGCAGCTCTTGCATACGGCATTGACAAGGAGACCGACCAAAAGGTTATGGTTTACGACCTCGGCGGCGGTACGTTCGATGTTTCCATTATAGAAATGGGTGACGGCGTTCAGGAGGTTCTTGCAACGGCAGGTAACAACCGTTTGGGCGGCGACGACTTTGACCAGAGAGTTATCGACTGGCTTGCAGACGGCTTTAAGGCTGAGCAGGGCATAGACCTCAGAGGCGACAAAATGGCAATGCAGAGACTTAAAGAGGCGGCTGAAAAGGCTAAAATCGAGCTTTCCGGCGTAACCACCTCTAACATCAGCCTGCCCTTCATCACCGCTGATGCAACAGGCCCCAAGCACCTTGAAATGACTCTTACAAGAGCAAAGTTCAACGAGCTTACTGCTGACCTTGTTGAAGCAACAATGGGTCCCGTTCGTCAGGCAATGAGCGATTCCGGCTTGAAGCCCGCTGAAATTCACAAGGTTCTCATGGTCGGCGGTTCATCAAGAATCCCCGCAGTACAGGAAGCTATCAAGAAATTCATGGGAGCAGAGCCTTTCAAGGGAATTAACCCCGATGAATGCGTTGCCATGGGTGCGGCTCTTCAGGGCGGCGTTCTCGGCGGTGAAGTCAACGGCCTTCTTCTGCTTGACGTTACTCCGCTTTCACTCGGCATTGAGACCATGGGCGGCATCAACACCAAGATTATAGACAGAAACACCACCATTCCCGTAAAGAAGAGCCAGATTTTCTCCACGGCGGCCGACAATCAGCCCTCCGTTGAGGTTCATGTTCTTCAGGGCGAGAGAGAGTTTGCAAAGGATAACAAGACCCTCGGCGTATTCCACCTTGACGGCATTATGCCTGCACGCAGAGGCGTTCCTCAGATTGAAGTTACCTTTGATATAGACGCAAACGGCATTGTTCATGTTTCCGCAAAGGATCTCGGAACACAGAAGGAGCAGTCAATTTCCATAACCTCCTCCACCAATATGTCCAAGGAGGATATCGACAAGGCTGTTGCCGATGCCGAGAAGTATGCTCAGGAGGATAAGCAGCGTCGTGAGGATGTTGACACCCGCAACGAGGCTGACCAGATGGTATACCAGTGCGAGAAGCTCATCAGCGAAGAGGGCGACAAGTTCAGCGAGGATGAGAAGAACGCCGTCAACGAAAAGGTAGAGGCTCTTAAAGAGGCTCTCAAGGGCGACGATATCAACCTCATCAAGAATCGCCGCGAGGAGCTTCAAACGAAGTTCTATGAGATTTCCGAAAAGCTCTACAAGGCTGCACAGGAGGCAGCTCAGGCACAGGGTGCCGACGGTGCAACGGGCGATGCACAGGGCTATACGCAGGCTGACTTCACCGATGCCGACGACAACAAATAATTAAAACAGGCTGTCCCCGCCGATGATGTGCGGCGGGGACAATTTGAGCTTTTATAAATCATATTAAACGGAGTCGGAATTCCGATTTACGAGGGAGAAATACCTTTGGCAGAGAATAAACGAGATTATTATGAGGTTCTCGGCGTTCAAAAGGGCGCAAACGAGGACGAAATTAAAAAAGCATACAGAAAAAAGGCGAAGCAGTATCATCCCGACCTGAACCCCGACAATGCCGAAGCGGAAGCAAAATTCAAGGAGGTCAACGAAGCCTACGAGGTGCTCTCCGACAGCAACAAGAGGGCGAGGTACGATCAGTACGGTCATGCAGGCGTTGATCCCAACTACGGTGCCGGCGGAGCGGGCGGCTTTAACGGCGGCTTCGGCTTTGATGATTTGGGCGATATATTCAGCTCATTTTTCGGCGGCGGCTTCGGCGGCGGAGGACGGCAGTCCAACCCCAATGCCCCGAGAAGAGGCGAGGATATTCAGGCGAGAGTAACCATTTCCTTTGAAGAAGCTGCAAAGGGCTGCAAGCGTACCGTTGAGGTTACGAGAGTGGATACCTGCCACGAGTGTAAGGGCACGGGTGCAAAGGCGGGAACATCTCCCAAAACCTGCCCCGACTGCGGCGGCAGAGGTTTTGTCAATGTTCAGCAGAGAACGGCATTCGGGGTTATTTCCACACAGAAATCTTGTCCCAAATGCGGCGGCAAGGGCAGAGTGATTGATGATCCTTGCCAGAAGTGCCGAGGAAGCGGACGGGTATCAAAGCGTGAAAGCGTCGAGGTCAATATCCCCGCAGGTATAGATGACAGACAGATATTCAATGTCAGCGGTGCGGGTAATTCGGGTGTAAACGGCGGACCCAAGGGCGACTTGAAGGTAGCTGTTTTTGTCAGACCCCATCCGTTCTTTGAGCGTGACGGCTATAATGTATGGCTCGAACAGCACGTCAGCTTTACACAGGCGGCTCTCGGCGACAATCTGCGTATTCCCACGCTTGACGGTGACGTTAAGTTTGATTTACCTGCAGGGACGCAGTCCGGTACGGTATTCAACCTGAAAGGCAGGGGAATACAGAGCGTGAACGGCAGAGGCAAGGGCGATCAGCTTGTGAGGGTCATTGTCGATATACCGAAAAATCTTACGCAAAAGCAAAAGGAGCTGCTTCAGGAGCTTGAAAAGGAGCTCGGAGTTAAGCGGGGAGCACCCGTAGGAAGCAACCAAAAGAAGAGTGGCTTCTTCGATAAATTCAAAAACTGAATGGAGAAAAATATGAAGTACGATGCCGTAGTATTCGATCTCGACGGTACTCTTATAGATACATTGGAGGATTTGCAGGACAGCGTGAATTATGCCCTTGCAAAGTTTGATTTTCCGCCCCGAACCTACGAGGAAATCCGCTCCTTTGTCGGCAACGGAGTACGCCGCCTTGTATATTTGAGCGTACCCGAGGGTACACCCGACGAGACGAGCGAAAAATGCCTTGACATATTCAAAGAGCATTACAAGAAAAATTCACGCAACAAGACGAGACCCTACGACGGTATATGTGATTTGCTTCGCCGTGTTTCTTCGGAGGGATTTAAGACCTGTGTTGTTACGAATAAAATGCAGGATGCCGCCGTTGAGATTATCAGGAGCTTTTTCGGCAATGATATTGATGTGATAATCGGTCAGATCGACGGAGTTGCACAAAAGCCCGAGCCCGACGGAGTGTGGCTTGCACTTGAAAAGCTCGGCGTTACGACCGACAGAGCTGTTTATATCGGGGATTCCGAGGTAGACTGCCTTACCGCACACAATGCCAAGCTGCCGTGCATCGGCGTTACATGGGGCTTCAGAGGCAGAAAGGTTCTCGAGGATAACGGTGCGGAATTCATCGTTGATACGCCTGAAGAAATACTTTCCGTAATCAAATAAAAAATCACCGCTTTGGTACATTTAAGTACCTCGGCGGTGTTTTCTTATTCTAAAATGATGTATCCTAAAGGGAACGGCTCAACCTCGGGTGTATCCAAAAAGGTTTTGAGCATTTTATAGAATACGAATTGTTTAGGCACATGACGGTTTTTTGTTTCCCAGTCACTGAGCTTAATTTCTCCTCGAAGCATGGTTATCACATCACCGTCTTTGTCGCAAAAGGACTGCAAATGAACATAGTCAAAATCGGGCAGAGTGTAACTGTCCGCAAATTCGCTTCGGGTTGAGCCGAAAGGCGGATATACGCCTATGTCATTTTCGAGCAGCCAATAGGCAAGGCGGCGTGAAAATTCTTTTTCAGTGAGAAGCTTCGGCATCATTTTGATATATTGAGCTGTGAACAGCAATCCTTGACGATGCTTACCATTTCATCATAGTGCTTTTCAATCTCTTCAACGAGCTTAAATTGCGTTCTGCAACGAACAAGGTTGTGTTCGGGATATTCCACCTTGAAATAGGTGTCGCCGTTTATGAAGTCGCCGAGGAAACGCATACCGCATTCAAGAGTCATCAGCTTTGCGGAGAATGCAAGATTTGCAATTTCATTTTCGGTAAGACTTTCACCCGCCGAGGTAAGGAAGCCGAGAGTGAACGCCTTGAAATTCTCAAGACTGAGCTTCACCTTTGAAAGGTCTTTTTCGTCCTCTGCGGCGGTGTTCGCACCGAAACGGATGCTGTCGCCGAAATCGTAGAGCGAAAGTCCGGGCATTACGGTATCAAGGTCAACAACGCAAACGCTCTCATTCGTTATATCGTCAAACATAACGTTGTTGAGCTTTGTGTCGTTGTGAGTTACCCTGAGCGGGAGCTTGCCCTCATTGAGCATATCTACAAGTACATGGCAGTCGTTTTTGCGACTCAGGACAAATTCAATTTCCTTTTCGGCAAGCTTGGCTCTGCCGGAGAGGTCATCCGCAACCGCTTTTTGGAAATCGGCGAAGCGAGAAACGGTATCATGGAAATTCGGAATGGTCTCGCTCAGCTCATCAATCGGAAAATCCGCAAGCATACATTGGAATTTTCCGAAAGCCTTTGCCGCATTGAAGAATATTTCGGGAGACTCAACCGATTGAACGGAGTGTGCACCGTAAATGTAATTGTAACAACGCCAAAAGCTGCCCTTGCTGTCAATATAGTAGGGCTTGCCGTCAACGGCGGGGAAAACACGCAGACTTTCTCTGTTTGAATCTCCGCCGATGGAAGCTATGGCTTTGCGAAGATGCTCCGTGACCTTTACGATATTTTCCATGACCGCAACGGGCTGTTTAAATACAAATGTATTGAGCTGTTGAACGAGATATTTGCAAGTGTGGCCGTTTTCTTCAAGAAATTCAAATATGTAGGTATCGTGGATATGACCGTCGCTGAGCTGTGAAATTTCTTTCAGCTCACCCGCGAACGTAAAAGCTCCGAGAAGCTCCGATACCGTATCTATTTTCTTGTTCAACGATGTCACGCCTTTCTTAAATAATGTTATTTCCCGTTCAATTACAGAGCGGAAACGATTTCAAGAGTATCCTTTGCTATCATCAGCTCTTCGTTGGTGGGGATAACAAGGAGCTTAACCTTTGAGCCGGGTACGGAGATTTCAATCTCTTCGCCTCTGACGGAGTTCTTTTCTTCGTCGATTGCAGTACCGAGGAAGCCGAGCTTTTCGGCAACTCTTGTGCGGTAGTGGGGGTTGTTTTCGCCGATACCGCCGGTGAAAACAACGGCATCAACGCCGCCCATTGCCGCAGCAAAGCCGCCTATGTATTTAACAAGCTGGTGGCAGAGCATATTCTCAACAAGCTGAGCCTTCTTATCGCCGTCCTTTGCAAGACCCTCGATGGTTCTGTTGTCGCTGGTGCCGGCAATACCGAGCATACCGCTCTTTTTATTCATGAGAGTATCCATTTCGGCGGGAGTGAGATTCTTTGCCGCCATAACGGTGGTGACGATTGCAGGATCGACGGAGCCGCAGCGGGTACCCATGATGATGCCCTCAAGCGGAGTAAGACCCATGGTGGTGTCAAAGCACTTGCCGTCCTTTACGGCTGAAATGGAGGAGCCGTTTCCAAGGTGGCAGGTGACGATTTTTGTGCCCTCCGCCTTGCCGCCGAGCATATCAATCGCTCTCATGGAAACATAGCGGTGGGAGGTGCCGTGGAAGCCGTAACGGCGGATGCCGTCCTTTTCGTAAAGCTCATAGGGGAGAGCATACATATAAGCGTAGTCGGGCATGGTCTGATGGAAGCCTGTGTCGAATACGGCAACCTGAGGAACGCTCATTATCTTTTCACAAGCCTCTATGCCCTTGAGGTTTGCAGGATTGTGGAGAGGACCGAACTTGAAGCATTCTCTGACAGCTGCTTTAACATCCTCCGTAATAAGAACGGAACCGGAGAACTTTTCTGCACCGTGGAGAACTCTGTGACCTACCGCACCGATTTCATCCATTGAGGAGATAACGCCGTGCTCCGAGTCAACGAGAGCGTCAAGAACGAGCTGAATGGCCGCACTGTGGTCGGGGATGGGACGGGCGGCGGACTTGATGTTTTTGCTTTCATCTGCGGGAACCTTGTGAGTGAAGGTCGAATTTGCATCACCTATCTGTTCACAAATGCCTTTTGCAAGCAGATTTTCACCGTCCATGTCGATAAGCTGATACTTGAGAGATGAGCTGCCTGCGTTGATAACCAGAATTTTCACTTTTAACACTCCAAATCGTGATTTTTTGCTTGATTAAATTTGTCAGCTATTATATTATATAATCATTAACTGTATTTTTCAAGAGTTTTTTATACGAGGTGCAAAAATGAGGTCAATCGGGATAGTTGCGGAGTATAATCCGTTCCATAACGGGCACGCTTATTTGATAAAAAAAGCGAGAGAGTCGGGTGCGGAATCTGTGGTTGCCGTAATGAGCGGCAGCTTTGTCCAAAGGGGAGAGCCTGCGATATTCGACTTTGAAACAAGAGTGCGGGCGGCACTTGCGTGCGGAGCAGACCTTGTGATACAGCTTCCCGTAGTTTATGCCGTTTCGGGAGCACAGCGGTTTGCACGGGCGTCAACTCAATTGCTCGATGCACTCGGCGTGCTTGATACTCTTGTTTTCGGTTCTGAATGCGGGGACACGAAAAGAATAATTGAGACGGCGAGACTGCTCGATACCGACGAATTTTCCGAATTGCTGAAAAAGGAGCTTGCGGGCGGCATTTCCTTTGCCTCGGCAAGAGAGAACGCATTGAGAAAGCTCAACGGCGAATGTGCGGACATAATAGCCTCTCCGAACGATATCCTCGGCGTTGAATATGCTTCTTCGCTCCTGAAGCTGCAAAGCGAATTACAGCCCTTTGCAATACGCAGAGAGGGAGTCGCACACGACGGCGGCAATACGAACGGCGAATTTGCAAGTGCGTCGAGGCTCAGAGAGCTTCTTCGAGAGGGTGCGGATATTTCCGCTTTTGTTCCCGAAAGGGCGGCTGAAATATATATGAAAAGTGAAATGCTTGATATGTGCAGACTGGAACGGGCGATTCTGTATAAAATGAGAACGGCAACGGCACGGGAAATCGCACTTGCACCCGACGTCAGCGAGGGGATAGAAAACAGAATCGTTGCGGCGGCAAAGGAAGCGTGTACGCTTGACGAGCTGTATTCGCTTGCCAAAACAAAAAGGTATTCGCACGCACGCATAAGAAGAATAATACTAAATACGTTTTTGAATGTTACCGAACAGCTTGCTTCGTGTGAGCCGCCGTATATCCGTGTTGCGGGCTTCAATGAAAACGGAGCGGCAATCCTCAAAAAAGCGGCTGAAACGGCGAGACTTCCCATATTGACAAAAACGGCGGATATCGCCGAGCTTGACGAAAAAGCGAGGGGGATTTTTGCCGCAGAGTGCAGGGCGGGGGATATAGCCGCACTCTGTCTGCCCGATGCCGCACCGTGCGGAACGGAAACAAAATTTCATCCGATTCTTATTAAATGAATAATGTTATATATATACCGTCACCTCAGGTGGCGGTATTTTCCTTGTAAGATGATAGGCAAAATGAACAAAAACGGAAAAAAGATTTACAAAAATTTATTTTTGAAAATTGAAAATTTCGTATGCTTGCACAAACATTTTTTATTCTGTTTATTTCTATTGACAGAAGGCGTTTTGAGAAGTATAATATTGTCCCGTATTATTTATAATGGATAAATACCCCTATAATTTATTTTATATTGTGCTTTATATAATAAATATTCGGGGTGATTACGCAAAATTCGATTTTCCGAGAGAGAAACGGAAAGTCAGAAAGAACGGAGTGATTTTGCCTATGCTGAAAGTGAAGCCCGTTACGCGAGGAAGCTGCCGACGCATGAGCTTCGGAAAAATTGATGAGGTCATGGAAATGCCCAATCTCATCGAGATTCAAAAGGCGTCGTACAATTGGTTCATCGAAAAGGGACTCAAAGAGGTTTTCCGTGACATGGCGGATATTACCGACTACACGGGAAATTGGGTGCTCAGCTTCATTGATTACCGTCTTGACGACAAGCCGAAGTATACGGTTCGTGAGTGCAAGGAGAGAGACACCACCTATGCCGCACCCATGCGTGTTACCGTACGCCTCCAAAACAAAGAGACCGGCGTTATCAAGGAGTCCGAGGTCTACATGGGAGATTTCCCGATAATGACCGACAGCGGTACTTTTGTTATCAACGGTGCAGAGCGTGTTATCGTATCACAGCTTGTTCGTTCACCCGGTGTTTACTACGGAATGACCCACGACAAGACCGGTATCGAGCTTTTCACAAGCACCATCAACCCCAACAGAGGTGCATGGCTTGAATACGAAACCGACCCCAATGATATTTTCTACGTTCGAATAGACAAAAACCGCAAGATATACATCACCGCTTTCGTGCGTGCTCTCGGTCTCAGCTCGAATGATGATATCCGCCGTTTCTTCGGTGAGGATGCAAAGCTCGAGGCGACAATGGAAAAGGACGAGACCCGCAATACCGAGGAAGCTCTCATCGAGGTATTCAAGAAGCTCCGTCCCGGTGAGCCTGCAACTCTTGAAGCGGCACAGCAGCAGTTCGACAATCTTTTCTTTGATTCGCACAAGTACGACATTTCCCGTGTCGGCAGATATAAATACAACAAGAAGCTCTCAATGCTCAACCGTCTCCCCGGCTGCACGGTTGCACAGCCCGTAATCTCGGAATATACCGGCGAGCTTATCGCAGAACCGGGTGAGGTTCTCACGAAGCAAAAGGCCGTTGAAATCGAGCAAGCAGGTGTTATGAAGGTTGTTGTTGCCTGCGAGGACGGCTCGGAGCTGTTTGTTATCTCGAACGGCATGGTTGACCCCATGGCGTTGCTTCCCGAGAGCTTTACGAAAGAAGAGCTTGACGAAATTGCGATAAACGAGAAGGTTCGCTTCTCGGTAATGCATGAAATCTTAGAAAAGTGCGGCGATGATAAAGAAGCACTGCTTGAAGAAATGAGACTGCGTTGCGACGACCTCATTCCCAAGCATATCATCGTTGACGATATATTTGCATCGGTAAACTACGTTAACTGCCTGACCAAAAAGGTTGGTAACATTGACGATATAGACCACCTCGGAAACAGACGCATCCGTTCCGTCGGCGAGCTGCTTCAAAATCAGTTCAGAATCGGTCTTGCCAGAATGGAAAGAGTTGTCCGTGAAAGAATGGCAATTCAGGCACAGGAGGATGAAGATAAGATAACTCCGCAGAGCCTTATCAACATTCGTCCCGTCATGGTTGCGATAAGAGAGTTCTTCGGTTCATCACCGCTCTCACAGTTCATGGATCAGCACAATCCTCTTGCAGAGCTTACACATAAGCGTCGTCTTTCCGCTCTCGGCCCCGGCGGTCTTTCAAGAGACAGAGCGGGATTCGAGGTCAGAGACGTTCACTATTCGCACTACGGTCGTATGTGCCCGATAGAGACTCCCGAAGGACCGAACATCGGACTTATTTCCTACCTTGCAACCTTTGCAAAAATCAATGAGTACGGCTTTATTGAAGCACCGTTCAGAAAGATTGACAAGGAAACGGGCGTTGTTCTTGATGAGGTTGAATACATGACGGCGGACACCGAGGACGAATACATTGTTGCTCAGGCGAACGAGCCGCTCGATGAAAACAACCGTTTTGTCAAGGCAAAGATCACCGCAAGATACAGAGATGAATTCCTTGAAATCGACAACAACAGGGCGGATTACATGGACGTTTCGCCCAAGATGGTTGTTTCGGTTGCAACGGCACTCATTCCTTTCCTTGAAAACGATGACGCCAACCGTGCATTGATGGGCTCGAACATGCAGAAGCAGGCTGTTCCTCTTCTCAAAACAGAGGCTCCCATAGTCGGCACCGGCATGGAATATAAAGCGGCAGTCGATTCAGGCTCCGTAATTCTTGCCAAGGAGGGCGGAATAGTCAGCAAGGTAAGTGCGGATTCCGTTGATATTCTTGAGGATGGCGGCACAAGCAGACATTATGAGCTTATCAAGTTCATGCGTTCCAATCAGGGAACCTGCATAAATCAGCGTCCCATTGTTTCGATAGGTCAGCGTGTTGAAAAGAATGAGGTTATCGCAGACGGTCCCGCAATCGACCACGGCGAAATAAGCCTCGGCAAAAACGCCCTTGTCGGCTTCATGACATGGGAGGGCTACAACTACGAGGATGCCGTTCTTATCAACGAAAAGCTCGTCAGAGATGACGTTTACACCTCAATACACATTGAAGAATACGAGACCGAAGCAAGAGATACAAAGCTCGGTCCCGAAGAAATCACAAGAGATATTCCGAATGTCGGCGAAGATGCCCTGTGTAACCTTGACGACAGAGGAATAATCAGAATCGGTGCGGAGGTTCATTCCGGCGATATCCTTGTCGGCAAGGTAACTCCCAAGGGTGAAACGGAGCTTACCGCAGAAGAGAGACTTCTCCGTGCAATATTCGGCGAGAAAGCCAAAGAGGTCAGAGATACCTCTCTTAAAGTTCCTCACGGCGAATACGGTATCGTCGTAAATGTTGAAGTGTTCACAAAGGAGAACAGTGATGAGCTGTCCCCCGGCGTAAACAAAGTTGTTCGCTGCTACATCGCCCAGAAGAGAAAGCTCTCCGTCGGCGATAAGATGGCGGGTCGTCACGGAAACAAGGGTGTTGTTTCAAGAATTCTTCCTCAGGAGGATATGCCCTTCCTTCCCGACGGTACACCGCTTGATATAGTTCTTAACCCCCTCGGCGTTCCCAGCCGAATGAATATCGGTCAGGTTCTCGAGGTTCACCTCGGCTTTGCGGCAAGAGCACTCGGATACAAGATAATGACTCCCGTATTCGACGGTGCTCATGAGGGTGACATAACCGATGCGTTCATGGAGGCAAACCGTCGCACCATGGAGGAAGCGGAGGCTTTGGCAAAGGAAAAGGGCATTGAATTTGATCCCTCAACCGTTCCTCAGCTCCGTCTTGACTGCAAGTCGATTCTTACCGACGGCAGAACGGGCAGACGGTTCGATAATCCCGTAACGGTTGGCGTCATGTATTACCTCAAGCTGCATCACCTTGTTGATGATAAGATTCACGCCCGTTCAACAGGCCCGTATTCACTTGTTACTCAGCAGCCGCTCGGCGGTAAAGCTCAGTTCGGCGGACAGCGTTTCGGCGAAATGGAAGTTTGGGCACTTGAAGCATACGGTGCGGCATACACCCTTCAGGAGATACTCACCGTTAAGTCGGATGACGTTGTGGGCAGAGTCAAGACCTACGAGGCAATCGTCAAGGGCAAGAATGTTCCGACACCCGGTATCCCCGAATCCTTTAAGGTTCTTATTAAAGAGCTTCAATCGCTCGCTCTCGACATCAAGGTTCTTGATGAAAACGGCGAAGAGGTTGATTTACGCCAGACCTACGATGACGATATAGGCTACGCAACGGACGACAAGGCATTCCAGAATGTCAATGACGCCGAGGGCAGTGAGGAGTTCATCGTTGATGAAGACAGCGAAGAAAACGATATCTTCATCAGAGAGGACGGCGGCGAGGACGAAGATTTCGCTGACGAATTCCGTGCGGAAATGGAAGGCGAGGATTACGGCCTTGATATAGAACCCTCTGAAGACGATTACGAATAATCGTTGTTTCACATCATTTTAACGGAAGGGGCATCGTTATATGGAAAACGTAGAAGCCAACAGCAACATTTCTTTTGAATCCATAAAAATCGGCCTTGCCTCGCCCGACCAGATAAGAGAGTGGTCATACGGCGAGGTCAAGAAGCCCGAAACCATAAACTACAGAACCCTCAAGCCCGAAAGAGACGGTCTTTTCTGCGAAAGGATTTTCGGACCCCAAAAGGACTGGGAATGCCATTGCGGAAAGTACAAGAGAATCCGTTATAAGGGCAAGGTGTGCGAACGCTGCGGCGTTGAGATAACACGCTCAAAGGTTCGCCGTGAGAGAATGGGTCACATCGAGCTTGCAACACCCGTATCTCACATTTGGTATTTCAAGGGTACACCCTCGAGAATGGGCGTTATCCTTGACATATCCCCCAGAGAGCTTGAAAAGGTTCTCTACTTTGCAAAGCACATCGTCACCGATCCCGGCGATACGCCGCTTGAAAAGGGTCAGACCCTTGACGAAAAGGATTACGACGAATACCGTCTTAAATATGACGACGCTTTTAAGGCAGGCATGGGTGCCGAGGCAATCAAGGAATTGCTTTCCGAGATAGATCTCGACGAGCTTGCACAGCAGCTTAAGGATGAAATGGAGGGTGCCTCCGGTCAGAAAAAGGCAAAGGCACTCAAACGCCTTGAGGTTGTTGAAGCGTTCAGACAGTCCGGTAACAGACCCGAATGGATGATTCTTGACGTTATTCCGGTAATTCCGCCGGAAATCCGTCCCATGGTTCAACTTGAAGGCGGCAGATTCGCAACCTCCGACCTCAATGACCTTTACAGACGCGTTATCAACAGAAACAGCCGTCTTGCAAAGCTCATGGAGCTGGGTTCTCCCGAAATCATTATCCGCAACGAAAAGAGAATGCTTCAGGAAGCCGTTGACGCTCTTATTGATAACGGCAGACGCGGCAGACCCGTCACGGGTCCCAACAACAGAGCACTCAAATCTCTTTCCGATATGCTTAAAGGTAAGCAGGGTCGTTTCAGACAGAACCTGCTCGGTAAGCGTGTTGACTACTCAGGCCGTTCGGTTATCGTCGTCGGTCCCGACCTCAAGCTCTATCAGTGCGGTCTCCCCAAGGAGATGGCTCTCGAGCTGTTCAAGCCCTTCGTAATGAAGCGTCTTGTTGAAACCGAGGTTGCAGGAAACGTTAAATCGGCAAGAAAAATGGTTGAGCGTTCAAATCCCGCTGTTTGGGATGCTCTCGAGGTTGTCATCAAGGATCACCCCGTTATGCTTAACCGTGCTCCCACTCTTCACCGTCTGGGTATTCAGGCGTTCGAGCCGGTACTTGTTGAGGGCAGAGCGATAAGACTCCATCCCCTTGTTTGTACCGCTTTCAACGCTGACTTCGACGGCGACCAGATGGCAGTTCACGTTCCCCTTTCGGCAGAGGCACAGGCAGAGGCTCGCTTCCTCATGCTTGCGGCAAACAACCTGCTTAAGCCCTCCGACGGACGCCCTGTTACAGTTCCCACGCAGGATATGATACTCGGCTCTTATTATCTTACAATTGTTAATGATAATAATCCCGCAAATTCCGATTATGTTCCCGAGGATCCCTTTGAGCCGGGTGCGCCGACCGAATTTATTGATGAAAACGGCGAAAAGCATTTAATATATAAAACATTTAATACTGTTGACGAAGCGATGATGGCATATGATGAGGGCGACATCGGTCTTCATGTAAACATCAGAATCCGCATGACGAAGGAATTTAACGGCGAAAGCGTTACCGGACTTGTTACGACGACTCTCGGCAAGCTCATCTTCAACGCACCCGTTCCTCAGGATCTCGGCTTCATCGACAGAAGCGATCCCGCAAACCTCTTTACTCCCGAGGTTGACGTGCTTGTCAACAAGAAGATGCTCGGTAAGATAATCGACCGTTGCATCAAGGTTCACGGCACTGCGGTTGCTGCCGACGTTCTTGACAAGATAAAGGCTCAGGGCTACAGATATTCAACCCGAAGCGGTATCACCGTTGCCGTTTGCGATGCAACGATACCGCCGATGAAGAAGCAGCTTATTGAGCACGCAGAAGAAAAGGTTGCCAAGATAACCAAGACATACGAGAGAGGACTTATCACCAACGACGAACGCTCCGAGGATGTCATAAAGGCATGGGAGGATTGTACGAAGGATGTTTCCGCAGAGCTGAAAAAGAACTTCAGAAAGTTCAATCCCATCAACATGATGCTTGATTCGGGTGCCCGCGGTAACGATTCACAGCTTCGTCAGCTTGCAGGTATGCGCGGACTTATCGCCAACACCGCAGGTAAAACCATCGAGGTTCCCATCAGAGCTAACTACCGTGAAGGTCTTAATATTCTCGAATACTTCATTTCTTCCCGCGGTGCGCGTAAAGGTCTTGCCGATACCGCACTTCGTACCGCTGACTCGGGTTACCTTACCCGCCGTCTTGTTGACGTTTCTCAGGATGTTATCATCCGTGAGGAGGACTGCCACTGTGCAGACGGTATAAATGTATATGATATATATGACGGTGATCCCAAGTTCGGAGGCAGAAAGATAGTCGGTCTTGCGGAAAGACTTACCGGCAGATTCCTGCTTGAAGATTATCACGACCCGAAAACGGGCAAACTGATAGCAAGCAAGGACGAAATGATGACCGATGTTATTGCCGAGCAGGTTGCTGCAAGCGTACAGGCGGAGCATGACAAGCAGGTTGCAGACGGTATACTTCCCGAGACCTCGAGAGCACAGATAAAGATTCGTTCACTCCTTTCCTGCTGCTCCGAGCACGGTGTATGTATCAAGTGCTACGGTGCAAACCTTGCAACGGGTGAGCCTGTAACGGTCGGTGAGGCAGTCGGTATCATCGCTGCTCAGTCCATAGGTGAGCCGGGTACACAGCTTACCATGAGAACGTTCCACACCGGCGGTGCGGCTGACCAGTCGGATATTACCACCGGTCTTCCGAGAATCGAAGAGCTGTTCGAGGCACGCAAGCCCAAGATGCTCGCCATTATGAGTGAAATCGACGGCGTTGTTTCGTTCAGAGAAATAAAGAAGAGCCAGCACGTTATCGTTACTGCTGACGACGGAGAGGAAAGAGCATATCTCATTCCCTACGGCTTCCGTCTCAAGGTTGAGGAAGGTCAAAGAGTTACCAAGGGCTCTCAGCTTACCGAGGGTGCACAGAATCCCCACGATATCCTTGCAATTCTCGGCGTTGAGGCTGTTCATGATTACCTCATCAGAGAGGTTCAGAGAACCTACCGTATGCAGGGTGTTGATATCAACGATAAGCATATCGAGGTTATCGTTCGTCAGATGATGAGAAAGGTAAGAATCGTTGACGAGGGCGACAGCAAGTTCTTGCCCGGCACCGTTGTTGAAAAGATGGATTTCCGCATTGAAAATGAACGTCTTGCCAAGGAAGCACGCGAAAAGGGCGTTGAGCCGAAGCTCGCAACGGCGGCCCCCACTCTTATGGGTATTACCAAGGCATCCCTTGCAACGGATTCATTCCTTTCGGCGGCATCCTTCCAGGAAACAACGAGAGTTCTCACCGATGCCGCAATCAAGGGCAAGACCGATCCTCTTATCGGTCTCAAGGAGAATGTTATCATCGGCAAGCTCCTGCCCTCAGGTACCGGCATGAAGTGCTACAATAAGGTCGAGCTTGAATCTGAAAACAAGTTCGGTAATATTGCTGAAAATGCCGAGTAAAATTTGTCGAAAGTGTTGACAAACAAGTCTCACTTGTGATAAAATACAAAATTGTGATGTCATGGGCTTTGTCCGATAAAGGCAAAGCCCCCGACGATACATATTTTTAAAGAAAGGAGAGATTGTTTTTGCCTACCTTTAATCAGCTTGTTCGTAACGGCAGAGAAACGCTTGAAAGAAAGCCCAAGGCTCCCGCTCTTCTCAAGGGTCTCAACTCAAAGAAGAATGTTCTTACCGATCAGGATTCTCCCCAGAAGCGCGGCGTATGCACGGCTGTTAAGACTGCAACTCCCAAAAAGCCCAACTCGGCTCTTCGTAAAATCGCCAGAGTTCGTCTTACCAACGGCATCGAGGTTTCGGCGTATATCCCCGGCGTAGGTCATAACCTTCAGGAGCACTCCGTTGTTCTCATCAGAGGCGGCCGTGTTAAGGACCTCCCCGGTGTTCGTTACCACATCATCCGCGGAACACTTGATACTCAGGGCGTTAACGGCAGAATGCAGGCCCGTTCAAAGTACGGTGCAAAGCGTCCCAAGGCAGCAAAGAAATAATCCGCAAACACACAGACAAATCTTCTTGCAGGCTGAAAAAGCGTAATGCTTTTCGACCAATGCAGGTGTATTATATATATAGTATGCTTCCGCATTGGCGCCGACGGGAATTTGTCACTCGAGTACCTATGATATCATTACTATGAAGGAGGGAAGCGAAGTGCCAAGAAGAGGCAATATCGCAAAACGTGAAGTTTTGCCTGATCCGCTTTACAACTCAACCCTTGTCACCCGTCTTATCAACAATGTTATGTATGACGGTAAAAAGGGTGTAGCTCAGAAAATCGTTTATGATGCATTTGACATCATCAAAGAAAAGACCGGCAAGGAACCCCTTGAGGTTTTCGAGGCGGCAATGGAAAATGTTATGCCCGTTCTCGAGGTTAAGGCTCGCCGTGTAGGCGGTGCTACCTATCAGGTACCCATGGAGGTTCGCCCCGAGAGAAGACAGACTCTCGGTCTGCGTTGGATAACTCTTTACAGCCGTCAGCGTTCTGAGAGAACGATGAAGGAAAGACTTGCCAACGAAATCATCGATGCAGTTAACTCCACCGGTTCTGCATTCAAGAAGCGTGAAGATACTCACAAGATGGCAGAGGCAAACAAGGCTTTTGCACATTTCAGATGGTAATTTTTCCGCGATTCACATTATCTACTTTTTTAACAGTATTCGGAGGTTCATATGCCAAGACAGGTATCTCTTGAGATGACCAGAAACATCGGTATCATGGCACATATCGATGCAGGTAAGACTACCACAACCGAGCGTATCCTGTTCTATACGGGAAAAACTCATAAGATCGGTGAAACCCACGATGGCTCCGCTACGATGGACTGGATGGAGCAGGAGCAGGAGCGTGGTATAACCATCACCTCCGCTGCTACAACCTGTTTCTGGAAGAACCACCGTATCAACATCATCGACACTCCGGGCCATGTTGATTTCACGGTTGAGGTTGAGCGCTCACTTAGAGTTCTTGACGGCTCTGTTACCGTTCTTTGTGCTAAAGGCGGTGTTGAGCCCCAGTCGGAAACGGTTTGGAGACAGGCGGACAAGTATCATGTCCCCAGAATGGTCTATGTTAATAAGATGGACATTATGGGTGCCGACTTCTACAGAGTCGTAGACATGATGAAAGAGCGTCTTAAATGTAACGCCGTTCCCATTCAGCTCCCCATCGGAGCAGAGTCGGATTTCAAAGGAATAATTGACCTTGTTATAATGAAGGCTTATTTCTACAAGGACGACATGGGTATTGATGTTGAAGTTACCGATATCCCCGAGGATATGATGGAGCTTGCACAGAAATACCATACCGAAATGCTCGAGCACGTTGCTGAGCAGGATGATGAGCTTCTTGAGAAGTATCTCAACGGTGAAGAGCTTACCATCGACGAGATTAAGTCCTGCATCAGAAAGGCTACTCTTGCAAATCAGATGGTTCCCGTCGTCTGCGGTACTTCCTACCGCAATAAGGGCGTTCAGCTTCTGCTTGATGCAGTTGTTGATTATATGCCCGCTCCCACGGATGTTCCGTCCATCAAGGGTATCAACCCCAAGACGGACGAAGAAGAGGTCAGACACTCATCTGATGATGAGCCGTTCTCAGCTCTTGCATTTAAGATTGCTACAGACCCCTTTGTGGGCAAGCTGTGCTTCTTCAGAGTATATTCGGGTAAAGTCGAAACCGGCAGCACCGTTTATAACTCAACGAAGGACAACAACGAGCGCATGGGAAGAATTCTTCAGATGCACTCAAACCACAGACAGGATATCGACTGCTGCTATGCAGGTGATATCGCCGCTTGCGTAGGCGTTAAGCAGACCACGACGGGTGATACTCTCTGCGATGCAAAGCATCCTGTTATACTTGAATCAATGGAATTCCCCGAGCCGGTTATCAGAGTTGCCATCGAGCCCAAGACCAAAGCAGGTCAGGAGAAGATGAGCATCGCTCTTGCAAAGCTCGCCGAGGAAGACCCGACCTTCAAGTGCTATACGGACGAAGAAACCGGTCAGACCATTATTGCAGGTATGGGCGAGCTTCACCTTGAAATTATCGTTGACAGAATGCTCCGTGAGTTCAAGGTTGAGGCAAATGTAGGTAAGCCTCAGGTTGCTTACCGCGAAACCATCACCAAGGATGCAGATTCGGATACCAAGTATTCGCGTCAGTCCGGCGGTAAGGGTCAGTACGGTCATGTTAAAATCAAGATTGAGCCGAACCCCGAAAAGGGCTTCGAGTTTGTCAACAATATTGTCGGCGGTGCTATTCCCAAGGAATACTTCAACGCTATCGAAGCAGGTATCAAGGGTGCTATGCTCTCCGGTGTACTTGCAGGCTTCAATGTTGTTGATGTAAAGGTAACTCTTTACGACGGTTCATATCATGAGGTTGACTCATCCGAAATGGCGTTTAAGATTGCAGCTTCCATGGCGTTCAAGGATGCCATGAAGAAGGCAGCTCCCGTTCTTATGGAGCCCATCATGAAGACCTCAGTCATCGTTCCCGACGAATATATGGGCGATGTTATCGGTGATATCAACTCCCGCAGAGGTACAATTCAGGGCACCGAGACCAGAACAGGTGCTGTTCAGATCAATGCTTTTATTCCGCTTTCAAATATGTTCGGCTATGCCACCGCACTGCGTTCAAAGACTCAGGGCAGAGGTCAATATGTCATGGAACCCAGTCATTACACCGAGGTTCCCAAGTCAATTGCCGAAAAAATCGTCAGCGAGAAATAAAAAATCAGAATATTTTAAAAAAATGCTTGAAATCTCAAGCTATTGTTGGTACAATACTATCATGCGACAGCATGGATAAAAATTTGCTTATGGGAGGAAATCATAATGGCAAAAGAAAAATTTAATCGTTCCAAACCTCACGTAAATATCGGAACAATCGGTCACGTTGACCACGGCAAGACCACTCTTACCGCAGCTATCACCAAGACCCTCGCTATGAAGGGCGGCGCAGCATTCGTTGACTATGCAAACATCGATAAGGCTCCCGAAGAGAGAGAGCGTGGTATTACTATCA
>CAZPMK010000024.1:0-24588 GCA_964587915.1 uncultured Clostridium sp. | reverse complement strand
ATTTGGGACATGATGTGAATATATTTAACTAAAAACATATGCCCTTTTATTGGGCGGGAGGAGAACAGCATGAGCTTTAATTCCGAAATGAAAGAACTCGGCTTTTACGAAACTGTATATGAAACGACGGCGGAGCAGTCTGTTGAAGCGGAAATCAATCTGCCCGATTATTGTCCCGAAATACGCAGAATCCTGAAATGTACCGTAACGCCTAACATCATCTCTGTACAAAACAGCTCTGGCAGAGTCACGGCAGACGTCAACGCTCTTATCCGATTTATCTATGTCGGAGAAAACGGCAATATCGCCGCATACGAACAGAATTCATCACTTCAAAAATACGCTGAATCATCCGAGATAACCTCCGAGTGTGCGGTTGACGTGAGAATTAACACGGATTTTGTCAATTGCCGTGCCGTAAATCAAAGGCGGGTAGATATGCGTGCGATGCTTACCTTTGTTTTCAAAGCGGCAAAAAGACGAAACGAAAATCTCCTGTGCGGTGCCGAGGGGGCGGGGCTTCAAACAATGACGGATAATTGTAATTTTGCCTGTCTTACCGCATTATCTTCACGCTCTTTTGGTATGAGCGAGGTAATTGAGCTCGGCGCTGACAAAACACCGGTATCTCAGATTTTGAATATTTCTTCATTTGCCGTTGCAAACGAGATAAAGCTGATAAGTAACAAAATGCTTGTAAAAGGGGAGTGCGGCGTTAAGATTTTTTATATCGGAGAGGGCGGCTCGGCGGTTGAAAGCATTGACCATTCCATGCCGATAAGCCAAATCGTCGAGCTTGACGGCGTAAATGAATCGAGCATACCGAGTCTTTGCATGAACGTTTCGTCATGTGAAGCGGTACCCAAGGTTGATTCTGCCGGTGAAATGCGTCTGATTGATTTGAATATAAGAATAAGCACCGAAGCAATGTCCTTTGAATCAGTCCCGTTTTCTTTCATAACGGATGCGTATTCAACCGATTGTGAAATTTCAAGCACAAAAAAGAGCTTTGAAACGCTGACATATAATAAGAGCTTTGATTCGATTTTCACAAATAAGGTCGTGCTTGAAAGCATCGGCGTAAGCGTTGAGTGTATTATGTGTATCTGGTGCGGTGAAATGCGAAAGAGCTTTTCATGTAAGGACGGCAAATGTATAATCACGGGAACATATAACGTAACCGTTTTGTACAAGGATTCGGAATCTCAGATAGGAATGATACAAAAGCCCGTCGATTTTGATTTCAGCGTACAGCTCGATGAACCGTCGGAACGAATATCCTGCTTCGGCAGTGTGAATATCCTTGCCTGTTCCTGTGCGGTTACGGGAGACAGCAGACTCGAAATTAAAACTGAAATGAAAGCATCGGGAATTGTCCTTTCAAACGGAATTAAGAAATACATCAGTGAAATTACATTGAATCCCGATGTTGCCAAACAGAGTGAGCCTTGTGCTTTAACAATTTATTTTGGCGAAACGGGCGAAAAAATCTGGGACATAGCAAAGCACTACAGGACCACCGCCGATGCAATTAAAAATGAAAATGAAATTTCGGGTGACTGCATTGAAAAATCGGGTATGCTGATGATACCGTGTGCCAAATAACACCGGCAAGAATAATTCGCCCTTCAGCGTAAAAACTATGAAAAAGCAATTAAATGCAGTAATGCGGCGAAAGGATAGTTTTTATGAAAATATTTGATATAACGGGCGACAGCTACAGCGATGAGGTTGAAAAGTATAACGGGACTGTTTTGATTGATTTCTTTGCCGAATGGTGCAAGCCCTGCAAAATGCTTTCTCCAGTGATAGAGGATATTGCGATAAACTCGGGCGACAAAATCAAAGTTTGCAAGGTTAATGTTGATTCCGAAAAGGCTCTTGCTCAAAGATTCGGAATTATGAGCATACCCACGGTGGTTGTTGTAAAAAACGGCGAGATAAAAAACAGAAGCATCGGTGTAACGGGAAAAAGTGCAATTATGGATATGCTGAAATAAGTAAGTGATCAAATACAAAATCACATTTTGTTAACAGTTTAGACATTTTATTGTTTTTGCTTAATGACACGGAAGAAAATCTGTTGTATAATACAATTACAGGTTGAACCTGAAAAATAAGGAGGACAAAAAATGTTGAATGAAGTTTTGGCATTCGTAGAGCAGCTTCTTAAGTATCTCGGAGAATTTAAGGCAGCAGATATCATCGCAATCATTGCTGAGTTTCTTGCTAAATTCGGCGTAAACCTTCTTTGATATCCTTACATCAATTCTTACGGCGTCGGTGAATCTATCATCGGCGTCGTCTTTTTTGAAAAAAATTTGAAAAAACTATTGATTTTTAAGCAGAAGTGTGTTACTATATTTGAGCAGTTCCGTGGGGGTGTAGCTCACTTGGGAGAGCGCTTGAATGGCATTCAAGAGGTAAGGGGTTCGATCCCCCTCATCTCCACCAGTAAAACCGACTTGTGTTTTTTTCAAGTCGGTTTTTTTAGTATTTTATCGGGAGGACGTTTTTATGGAAAAAATCTTAGCTTTATTTACCGAAGAGTTGCTTCCTGATTTGGCAAGCAACGGAATTTATGCTCTGCGTATGCTTCTTGCAAGTGTCTGCGGTGCTTTCATCGGACTTGAAAGGAGCCGTCGTCAGAAGGATGCGGGAATCAGGACACATATCATGGTTGCTCTCGGTGCGGCACTGACCATAATCGTTTCTAAGTACGGCTTTTTCGACGTCGTTCTTTATGACGGAATCAGCCTTGATGCTTCCCGTGTGGCGGCAAGCGTAACAACGGGTGTCAGCTTTTTGGGTGCAGGTGTTATTTTCGTTCGCGGTGCTACCATTAAAGGTCTCACCACTGCTGCCGGAATTTGGACTACTGCGGCCGTAGGTCTTGCCATGGGTGCGGGAATGTATACCGTAGCCATATGTGCAACAGCTCTCATTCTTTTCTTCCAAACTATAATGCACAGCTATTTTTCTAAGCTCGAAAGCACCCTTAATGAATTTACCGTAACGGTCACAAATTCTCCGGATGCCGTCAGCAATTTCAGAGCAAATCTCGAAAAAAACAACATATCGGTTGAGGGCTGCAAAATGACCCGCAATGCCGATAAAACAATAACTTTGAATATTACCATTAAAAAGTCGAGAGCTATTTCCATGGATGAGCTTATGCTTTTGGCGGATCATGATGAAAACATAATTTCCGTTGACTTTTAACTCAGAATCTTCACCCCTCCGTTTTCGGAGGGATTTTTAATATGGACACAACCTGCATATTCGGCAAAATTTCTGTTGAATTTTAAAAAAATATTTAAAAAGGTATTGGAAAAAAATCAAATATGCTCTATAATGGTTTAGGTATATGTTAAACTTAACTTCAAGGAGAGGCATATGAGCAATTATTCCGTTTCAATTGAAAAGCTCGTCAACGACCAATCATTGACGGTGGTATATACTCCCGAGAATACAGCTGACCTTTATGTCACCTCTCAGGATGTTAACCGTCCCGGTCTCATGCTGGCAGGCTTTGAAGATTATTTTGACCCGAAGCGTATACAGTTTCTCGGTCTTACCGAAATTGAATATATCCGCAGTCTCGGAGACGATGAGGCGAGAGAAACACTTGACAGATTTCTTTCAAAGCAGCCGGCGGCAGTAATCATCACTCGCGGACTTGACGGCGGAAAAACCTTTTTGGAGCTTGCCGAAAAATACAAGGTTCCCGTTCTTGCAACGAGTGAATCAACCTCGGGCTGTATGTCGTCAACGATATCATATCTCGGTGTTGAGCTTGCACAGCGTATTACAAGACACGGAGTTTTGGTTGAGGTTTACGGTGAGGGTGTTCTCATTCTCGGCGACAGCGGAGTCGGTAAAAGTGAAACCGCACTCGAGCTGATAAAACGCGGTCACAGACTTATTGCCGATGATGCCGTCGAAATACGCAAGGTATCAAACAAAACGCTTGTCGGCTCTGCTCCCGATAACATCCGCCATTTCATTGAGCTTCGCGGTGTCGGAATACTCAATGCCAGACGGCTTTTCGGTATGGGTGCCGTAAAGATGACAGAAAAAATAGATATGGTCGTCCAGCTTGAACTTTGGGATGGTGAAAAAGTATATGACCGTCTCGGACTTGACAATGAATATACGGATATTCTCGGAATTGAAGTCCCTGTTACCATTGTTCCCGTAAAGCCCGGCAGGAACCTTTCAATAATCATTGAAGCGGCGGCGATGAATAACAGGCAAAAGAAAATGGGTTATAATGCGGCACGCGAGCTGTTGCACAGTCTCGGCATGACCGACGATATAATTCCCGCAAAAAAAGAGCTTGAATTTTGGCATAATTTCTAATGACAAAATAAGGATATAATTACATTGGAGGTAATAAAATATGTATAGAATCGGTGTTGATCTCGGCGGAACAAATATTGCAGTCGGCGTTATTGATGAAAATCTCAAAATCGTCGGCAGGGGAAAGGTAAAGACAAAATGCCCGAGACCTGCGGAAGAAATTTTTGACGATATTGCCGTTGCGATAAATCTTGCAGTAAAGGATGCAGGCATTTCAATGGACGAGGTTTCAACCGTCGGTGTCGGTACTCCCGGCTCGGTAAACAAATCCAACGGATATATTGAATTTGCAAACAACCTTGAATTTAACAATGTTCCCGCAAAGGAAATGCTCGAAGCAAGAATAGGCAAAACCGTTTATCTCGATAACGATGCAAACTGTGCCGCTCTCGGCGAGGCAGTAGCAGGTGTCGGCAAGGGAGTAAGCAATTTTGTTGCAGTAACTCTCGGCACGGGAGTCGGAAGCGGAATAATCATCGGCGGAAAGATAGTAAACGGCGTCAACTATGCCGCAGGCGAAATGGGTCATATGGTTATCGTCGTTGACGGCGAGCAATGCAATTGCGGCAGAAGAGGCTGCTGGGAGCAATATGCCTCTGCCACCGCTCTTATCGCTCAAACCAAGGATGCCATGCGTCACGACCACGACAGTGTTATGTGGCAGCTCGTCAATGACAATATTGATAATGTTAGCGGCAGAACTGCTTTTGATGCCATGAGACTTGATGACAAAACAGCAAAGGCTGTTGTTGATAAATACATATACTATGTCGCGGCGGGCGTTATCAATATAATCAATGCTCTTCAGCCCGATATCATTTGCATCGGCGGCGGCATAAGTCACGAGGGAGAAACTCTCCTCAAGCCCCTCAGAAAGCATATAAGCAGGGAGAGATACAGCATCTATGCCGCAAAGCAGACTCAGATTGTTTCCGCAGAGCTTGGAAACGATGCGGGAATTTACGGCGCGGCTTTACTCGAAGAATAATTATTACGGAGGCGGACCATGTTCTCATATAACGAACTGATTTCGTTTTGCGAAAAGCTGAAGTGCGAATACAAATTGAATGCAAGGCTCGACGGATATACGAGCTTCAAAATCGGCGGTGAAGCGGATATAATGCTTTTTCCCGATTCGCTTGATATTCTCGCACAGCTTATTCGCTTGATAAATGAACAGGGTCTGCCGCTTTTTGTTATTGGCAAGGGCAGTAATCTGCTTGTCAGCGATGACGGCTTCAAAGGCGTAATTATAAATACCGTCCGTCTTGATAAGATTGAGTTTGTCGAAGAGGATACGATTCGCTGTCAATCCGGTATATCTCTTGCAAGACTTTGTCGCTTTGCACTTGACAATTCCTTGAGCGGTCTCGAATTTGCCTACGGTATTCCCGGCTCTGCGGGCGGTGCGGCATATATGAATGCAGGTGCTTACGGCGGTGAAATGAAGGACGTTTTGATTGAATGCACTCATATATCTCCCAACGGAACAACGGGAGCTTTTACAGCCGATGAGCTGATGCTCGATTATCGCCGCAGTGCATATACTAACTCAAACCTCGTTATCGCTTCTCTTACGCTGAAATTGCAAAAGGGCGACAAGGATGCCGTTAAAGCCAAAATGGACGATTTAATCGCACGAAGAAAGGATAAGCAGCCGCTTGAATATCCGAGTGCGGGCAGCACCTTCAAACGCCCCGAGGGCTATTTTGCAGGTGCTCTCATCGAGCAATGCGGTCTAAAAGGATATCGAATAGGCGGTGCCGAGGTCAGCCGAAAGCACGCAGGATTTATTATCAATGCCGACCACGCAACCTGCAAGGATGTTTTGAATTTGATAAAGCATTGCAAAGAAACGGTTTTAAGTCAAACAGGCGTAACATTGGAGCCGGAAGTTAAAATCATTTGAGGAGGATCACCGTGTCTTTTTCATCCGATATTAAAAGTTCACTTGCCAAGACGGAAAATTTACCTCCGTGTTGCTACCACGCACAAGTCTATGGGCTTGTGCTTTTTGCTCATTTTTCAAAATACAACCTTTCAATCACCACAGAAAACCACGAGGTGTTTTCCCTATATAATTCATATATTAAGGAATATTGCGGCGTTGAACCGATAACGAGTGCGGGCGGTGCAAAAAAATTAACCTCTTATGTTCGCACAGATGAAGAAAAATCACAAGTTTTCGACAAATTCGGTCATACGCTCAATGAAGCGAATCTGCGAATCAACAGAGCAAATATTTCCTGCGAAATGTGCCCCGGTGCTTTTTTAAGAGGTGCTTTTCTTGCGTGCGGTACGGTTACCGATCCCGAAAGGGCATATCATCTTGAATTTGTCGTTCCGTATAAAAAGCTCTGCATGGATTTGATGAAGCTGCTCAATGAGCTTGATCTCAATCCGAAATACATAGTTCGTAAAGGAAATCATGTTATTTATTTCAAGGACAGTGAGAGCATCGAAGATGTTTTGGCAATTATCGGAGCACAGGATGCTTCGCTGTATGTTATGAATGTAAAAATAGAAAAAGATGTCAAGAATAAAATAAACCGAATAGTTAATTTTGAAATGTCCAATATCGGCAAAACCATCGGCGCTTCAAACGCTCAGACGCAGGCAATTGAATATATCGAAAGCACCGTTGGAATTTCGGCTTTGCCCGATAATCTGCGTTCCGTTGCACAGCTCAGATTGGACAACCCCGAGGCAAGTCTCAAGGAGCTTTGCAAGCTCGCTGATGAACCGATAACCCGTTCGGGAATAAATCATCGTCTTGAAAGAATAGTAAAATTTGCTGAAAATATTAAAAACGGAGAAAAATAATGTCTTTTGCACATTTGCACGTTCACAGTGAATACAGCCTGCTTGACGGTGCTTGCAGGATAGAACCTATGCTTGATAAAATCAAAAGCATGGGTCAGACAAGCGTTGCCTTGACGGATCACGGTGTAATGTACGGTGTCATTGATTTTTATAAAGCCGCAAAGGCAAGGGGACTCAATCCTGTAATCGGTTGTGAGGTTTATGTTGCACCGAGAACAAGATTTGATAAAATTCACGGAATCGACAGCGAAAGATATCATCTTATATTGCTCTGTAAGAATAACGAAGGCTATAAGAATCTCATAAAGCTCGTTTCTGAGGGCTGGGTCAACGGTTTTTACACAAAGCCGAGAATTGACAGGGAGCTTATTGAACGCTATCACGACGGCTTAATCGCACTTTCAGGCTGCCTTGCGGGAGAGGTCTCGAGAGCACTCCAAAGGAACGATTATGATGAAGCAAAAAAGGTTGCCGAATGGTATTCCGCCGTTTTCGGCAAGGATAACTATTATCTTGAAATTCAAAATCACGGAATTGATGAACAGCTTAGGATAAATCCCGAGTTGATTCGTCTTTCAAAAGAGCTTAATATTCCGCTTGCCGCCACCAATGATGCACATTATGTGGACAAGCAGGATTCAAAAATACAGCAGGTTCTTATCTGCATTCAAACCAACCATACTCTCGGAGAAGATACGGGGCTTGAATTCGGCACGCAGGAATTCTATCTTAAAAGCGAGGAAGAAATGCGTGAAGCCTTTTCCGACTGCCCGCAGGCGGTGGATAACACCGCAGAAATAGCCTCACGTTGCCATGTTGAATTTGAGTTCGGCAAAACTAAGCTCCCGCATTTTGATGTTCCCGACGGGTGGACGCATTTTGACTGGTTTTCGGAGCTGTGCCGCAAGGGTATGAAGGAACGGTACGGTGATTCTCCGCCTCAAAAATATATCGAACGTCTTGAATATGAGCTTGACATTATCAATCGAATGGGATATACGGATTATTATTTGATAGTCCACGATTTTATCCGTCACGCCAAAAGTGTCGGTATTCCCGTCGGTCCCGGCAGAGGCTCGGGAGCGGCAAGTATCTGTGCCTACTGTATCGGAATTACCGGTATTGACCCGATGAAATACAATCTGCTTTTTGAGAGATTTTTGAATCCCGAAAGAGTCAGCATGCCCGATTTTGACGTTGATTTTTGCTTTGAACGCCGCGGCGAAGTGATTGATTATGTTATTGAAAAATACGGTGCTGACCATGTGGCACAAATCGTAACGTTCGGTACAATGGCGGCAAAGGCAGCAATAAGAGATGTCGGCAGAGCCATGGGAATATCCTATTCCACCGTTGATAATATTGCAAAACAGGTTCCGAACGAAATGAACATCACTCTCGAAAAGGCGTTGAAGCGTTCCGCGGAATTTAAGGCACTTTATGACGGCGATTCAACCGCACATGAGCTTATCGACACCGCAATGAAGGTAGAAGGAATGCCGAGACACGCCTCCACCCATGCGGCAGGTGTTGTTATTACGCACGACCCTGTGGTTTCGTATGTTCCTCTTGCAAGAAATGATGAAGCGATAGTTACGCAGTTTCCGATGACTACTCTCGAGGAACTCGGACTTCTCAAAATGGATTTTTTGGGTCTGCGTACACTTACGGTGATAAGCAATGCCGAAAAATCGGTAAGAAGGAAAAACCCTTCCTTTGATATTGAGAAAATACCAATGGACGACAAAGCGGTTTTCGATATGCTGTGCGCAGGTCAAACCGAGGGCGTATTTCAATTTGAATCTGCCGGAATGAAAAGCGTTCTCATGCAGTTAAAGCCCGAAAGCCTTGAAGACCTGATAGCGGTTATTTCTTTGTACAGACCCGGACCGATGGATTCAATTCCCACCTACATTGAAAACCGTCATAATCCGTCAAAAATCAAATATAAAACCCCTCGACTCAAAAACATTCTTGATGTTACCTATGGCTGTATTGTCTATCAGGAGCAGGTAATGCAGATTTGCCGTGAGCTTGCGGGCTATTCCTACGGCAGAGCCGATATCGTTCGCAGGGCAATGAGTAAGAAGAAGCACGATGTAATGCTTCGCGAACGTGACAGCTTCGTGAACGGTGCATTTGACGAAAAGGGCAATATTCTTTGCGAGGGTGCGGTCAGAAGAGGAGTGCCCGCCGAAATTGCAAATGAGATTTTTGATGAAATGATGTCCTTTGCATCGTACGCTTTTAATAAGGCTCATGCCGCTGCTTATGCTTTTGTTGCATACAGAACGGCTTGGCTTAAATGTCATTATCCGTGCGAATTTTTCGCCGCATTGTTAACGAGCTTTCTCGATAACAGCGATAAAGTGGCACAATACATCAATGAATGCTCACGACTCGGAATAAAAATACTTCCGCCCCACGTCAATACAAGCACGGAAGCCTTTGAAGTCAGCGGCAATAACATTCATTTCAGCCTGCTTGCCGTTAAAAATCTCGGGAAAGCGTTTATCCGCCGTATGGTGGAGGAACGCCGACTCAATGGTAACTTTGCCGATTTTTACGATTTTTGCCGCCGTATGTACGGTAAAGATTTCAACCGCCGTGCCGTGGAAAGTCTCATAAAATGCGGTGCCTTTGACAGTCTCGGTGCCAACAGACGGCAAATGTGCGGCGTCGTTGATTCCGTTATAGATGAGCTTGATAACAGCAAACGCCGCAATGTTGACGGTCAGATAGGCTTTGATGACTTGACCTCATCGGACGAGCCTGCCACGGAAGTTCATACTTCGTTCGTATATCCGCCCGCAGATGAATTTTCATCGGAGCTTTTGCTCAAATACGAAAAAGATGTCGCAGGTATGTATCTTTCGGGTCATCCAATGTCGCAATATGCCGATACCGCAAAACGCCTCAAATGTGCCGAAATAGGTAATATTGTATCCGAAAACAGTACGTACAAAGACAATGACAAGGTGCTTTTACTCGGACTTATCGGTTCCGTTAAGAAAAAAATCACCAAAAGCGATGCAACCATGGCGTTTTTGAATTTTGAAGATATGACAGGGTCTGCCGAGGTTATCGTTTTCCCAAAAATGCTTGCCGAAAATCCGGGCGTTTTTTATGAGGGAAACATTATTTTGATACATGGCAGAGTCAGTCTGCGTGAGGACGAGGCGGCAAAGGTAGTCTGTGAAGCGGTTGAGACCTGCCCGAATACATTACCGAATGTTGACGAAACCAAAAAGTCCGAAAACAAAAAACAGGCAAAGGGATTGTTTCTTCGTTTTGACAACAGCTCTTCGCCGCAAATCGAATGCTGCCGCAAGCTGCTGTGTATTTTTGACGGCGTGACGCCTTTATACTATTACTTTGCCGACACAAAGGAATATAAGCGTAATCCCATAGGGCAGAATATAGATGTTAACGAAGTTCTGCTGCGTGAGCTGAGAAAGATTCTCGGTGAAAGCAACGTCATCTTCAACGAATAGTCTTTTTTCGTTATATTTATCGTTTTTTCCTCAAAAAAGTGCTATTTTAATTGACATTGTGAGAGAAAAAGTGTATCATATAATCTGAACATTTTTCAAGGAGAGTATTTACCCATGAAGACAATAGGTGTTTTAACCAGCGGAGGCGACGCCCCCGGAATGAACGCTGCCATCCGTGCAGTCGTTAGAACTGCCT
Organism: uncultured Clostridium sp.; assembly: GCA_964587915.1. Classification (GTDB taxonomy): domain Bacteria; phylum Bacillota; class Clostridia; order Oscillospirales; family Acutalibacteraceae; genus CAG-177. Next base: position 13,713 of record CAZPMK010000024.1, on the reverse strand, counting down.
GTGAAAACGGCATGAAAGTTTTAGGCATTAACCGAGGCTATCAAGGCTTAATCGATGATGATGTTCGTGAATTGAATATCAGAAGCGTTTCGGATATTATCCACAGAGGCGGAACAATGCTTTATTCGGCAAGATGCACCGCTTTCAAAGAAGAAGCCGGTATGCAAAAGGCTATAGAGACCTGCAAAAAGCACGGCATCGAAGGTATAGTCGTAATCGGCGGTGACGGTTCGTTCAGAGGTGCACGCGACCTTTCTCTCAGAGGAATACCTTGCATCGGCGTTCCCGGAACAATTGATAATGACATAGTCAGCACCGACTACACAATTGGCTACGATACCTGCCTTAACACGGTTATGCAGATGGTTGACCGCATAAGAGATACCGTTGAATCACACAGCCGTTGCATGGTTGTTGAGGTAATGGGCAACAAGTGCGGTGATCTTACTCTTAACGCAGGTATAGCTGTAGGCGCTACCGCAATAGTAATTCCCGAAATCCGTTCAGATATCGAACAGCATGTTATAAACCGTATCCGCAGAACTCAAAAAACGGATAAAAAGCACTTTATCGTCATGGTTGCCGAGGGTATCGGCGGCGTTGAAGAGCTTGCGAAAAAAATCGAAAAAGAGTGCGGCGTTGAGTCGAGAGCCGTTATACTCGGTCATGTCCAAAGAGGCGGTTCACCCACCGTTCGTGACAGAGTTATGGCAAGTCAGATGGGCTACAAAGCAGTTCAGCTTCTCATGAACGGTATCGGCAACAGAGTAACCGTTCTCAAGGATGATCACATTACTGATTATGATATCTACGAAGCACTTAACATGAAGAAAACAGTTAATGATGAGCTTTACAAAATTGCTCATGAAATTTCTATTTGAGGTAACAGATGATATCACGGGAAATTGCCTCGATTAGGCGCAAAATAATCGAAAATGACTTTTCCTCGCTGAACAATATGCAATTGAAAGCGGTCCTTTCTACGGAGGGACCGCTTTTGGTGCTTGCCGGAGCGGGAAGCGGAAAAACCACCGTACTTGTAAACCGAATTGCAAATATAATGAAATACGGTAAAGCGTATTACAGCGATGAATTTATCCGTGAACCGTCGGAGTCTGAGCTTGCCATGATGCGCGCAGCGGCAAACAGAGAGGTTTCCGCTCAGGATATTTTTGAAATTGAGGATTTGCTTGCTGTGGCACCGGCAAAGCCGTGGGAAATTCTTGCAATCACCTTTACAAACAAGGCCGCAGGTGAGCTGAAAGAAAGACTGGAACGTATGCTCGGCGAATCCGCACGGGATATATGGGCAAGCACTTTCCACTCCGCCTGCGTCAGAATACTTCGCAGAAACGCTGAAGCTATCGGATATTCTTCTAATTTTACGATTTATGATACCGATGACAGCAAGCGGGTATTGAAGGAATGCTTTAAGCAGTCGGGATTGAGTGACAAAATCCTGACCCCCAAAACCTGCCTTTCCGAAATCAGCCGTGCCAAGGATTCATTGCTTTCCGTACAGGAATATGCCGAGCAAAACCGTGCTGATGCAAGGAAACGTAATATTGCAGAAATATATTCTCTTTATCAGGCTCAATTAAAAGCATCGGATGCAATGGATTTTGATGATTTGATAGTCAACACCGTTCGTCTGCTTCAAAACAACAAAGAGGTTCTTGAATATTATCAGCGTAAATTCCGTTACATAGTTGTTGACGAGTATCAGGACACCAACCATGCGCAGTATATGCTTACTGCACTTCTTGCCGGCGGATATGAAAACATTTGTGTTGTGGGCGATGATGACCAAAGTATTTACAAATTCCGCGGTGCAACAATTGAGAATATTTTGAGTTTTGAAAATCAATACGGCAACGCAAAAACAATTCGTCTTGAACAGAATTACCGTTCCACGCAGAACATACTTGATGCCGCAAACAGCGTTATTGCAAATAATACTAACAGAAAAGGCAAAAATCTCTGGACGGATAACGGCTCAGGTGCTCTCATATCCTATCATACGGCCGAATCCGACCGAGAAGAGAGCTTTTATATTTCCGATAAAATTCTTGACGGAATTAAAAACGGTGATAAATACAGCGATTTTGCCGTTTTATACCGTATGAACTCACAGTCAAACCTTATAGAGCAGTCCTTTGTTCGTATGGGCATCCCGTACAGAATAATCGGCGGTCATAAGTTCTACGATCGTAAAGAAATCAAGGATGCTCTTGCCTATTTAAGCGTAATCGTTAACCCCAATGACGCGGTAAGGCTCGGCAGAATAATCAACGAACCAAAAAGAGGAATCGGTGACACCTCGTTTTCTGCTGCACAGGAGATAGCGGGTGCTCTCGGAATGGGTATATTTGACGTTATCGCTTCAGCAGATGAATTCCCGAAGCTGAGCCGCTGTGCTAAAAAAATGATGACCTTTGCACAGATGATTCGCGATTTTGCGAATAAATCGGATTTAATGCCTCTGCATGAATTGTTTAAGGAAATAATGTCGGTAAGCGGCTATGTTGCTTCCCTCGATTCGGAGCCGGAGACTCGCGAAGACAGAATTGCAAACCTTGACGAGCTTGCCAACAACCTTTTGCGTTTTTCCGAGGAAAACGAGGGTGCAACCCTCAATGATTTTCTTCAAGAGGTTTCACTTATGACCGATATTGATAACTATAACGCGGAAGCCGATACTGTTATCATGATGACGGTTCATGCAGCAAAGGGACTTGAATTTAAGAATGTATTTCTTGCCGGCATGGAGGAATCAATTTTTCCGTCGGAGCTTTCAAGAATGGACGGAACAGAGCAGATAGAGGAAGAACGGCGTCTTGCATACGTCGGAATAACAAGAGCAAAGAAAAAGCTCTATCTTACCCGTGCCCGTATGAGAATGCTTTTCGGTTCAACAAAATTCAATCAGCCGTCACGTTTCGTTGAGGAAATCCCCAATAACCTGCTTGAAATTACGGGCGACGAACAGCCACAACGCACATATTCATCATCCGTTTATAAAATTTCTTCAACCGCTTCAAACGGTAAAACTCCTCAGGCTCCCGCATCAAGGGGATTTTCAGCTCCGAAAACCTTTACTCCGTCACAGCCGAGCGGTGAAAGCTATAAAGTCGGAGATACCGTTCTTCATAAGGCGTACGGAGAAGGTATTGTGCTCAGTGCCAAGCCCATGGGCAACGATACAATGCTTGAAATCGCATTCACAAAAGCGGGAACAAAGAAAATCATGGCGAATTACGCAAAAATCGAAAAGAAATAACAAACAACCGCTGCACGGTCAACAAAGCCGTACAGCGGTATTTTTGTCTGTTGTCATAATATTCGGACTTGCTCATATAATTTAACATAGAAAAAACGGAGGTCAAAAAATGAGCAAGCTGAAATACGGTGTTTATAACGGAAAAAGAATTAAAAATATTATTGAAAATTCAAGATTATATTTCTTGACCGCATTCTTTATTATCGGTTTGATAATAGGTGCATTTTCCGTTAAAACTGATTCTGAGGGAATTAGCGGAAGCCTTAAGCAGTTGGTTGAATCCTATATAGAGCTTCGCGGGGAACAGGGGATAACTGCAAATTTTTGTAATTCACTTGCCGTTAACGGGTTCTTCGTTGCACTTGCGTTCTTTTTCGGATTCTCTCTGATTGGATATCCGTTTTTAATGTTCCTGCCGATGATAAAAGGCATGGGAATCGGCATTGTGAGCGGATATCTGTATTCAACATATAAATTTCTCGGCCTCGGATACAGCCTTCTTATTATATATCCCGGAGCACTGATATCGGTTTTTGCGTTCATTCTCGCTTGTGGAAACAGCTGTGAATATTCAAAAAACGCATATGCAAAGGCGATTCAGGGCAGGGGACAGTTTGAAAAAGATAAAACCAAAATTTTCGCATTCAGACAGCTTATAACGTTTGCGCTCTGTGCCGTCGGTTCCGTTGCGGATGCTCTTTTTTCTGCAATGTTTTCCGGATTTTTCGAGCTGTAATTATTTTTTATCGGCGAGCTTATTGAGCGGGTTTGACTCAATGGCGTTTTTGAGCTGTTCGTTGTGAACATGGGTATAGATTTCGGTAGTGGCAAGATTTTCATGACCGAGAATTTTTTTAAGCTGAAGCGGGTCAACATTTCCGTATTGATACATAAGTGTCGCCGCCGTATGCCTGAGCTTATGCGTTGAAATTCCCAAACCGTCAAGACCGGCTTTTTTTAAGGATGCTTCAACGATTTTCTGTACATTCTCACGACTTATTCTTTTCTTACGGCTGCTCAAAAAAAGTGCATCACGGTCAATAACCCCGTCTTTCGGACGAACAGCAAGATAATCTTCTATCGCACGCACACAAACATCATTGAGATAAATTTTCCTGTCCTTGTTTCCTTTACCGTGTACTACAAGGGTGTTTTCATCAGTAATTGAGGAAATGTTTATTCCGACAAGCTCGGACAAGCGCAATCCGCAATTCAGGAAAATCACAAGGATGCAATAATCACGCTCTTTATTTTTACCGTCAACGCTTTCCAATAGCTTTATGCTTTGCTCGAGCGTAAGATATTTCGGTAAAGACTTCCTGGGCTTGGGAGAATCAAGATTGGCGATAACATTTGTTTTTATTTTTCCGTTGACCTCAAGGTACTTATAAAAACGCTTTATAGAAACCGCCTTACGGGCTTTTGAGGTGTTGCTGTCTTTTCGTTCCAAAGAGCAATAAGTGATAAAGGCATAGGCATCTTGAAGCGATACGCCGTAGATGACTTCCTCGGGTAAAGAATAAATCTCAGTTTCGTCAAACGGGACATCGGCATCGCACAGATTCTTTTGTTTTTTAATGAATCTGAAAAAAATCCGCAAATCCGAAGCATATTCAAGAACTGTCAGCTCCGAACGGCCTTTTACGGCAGATAAATAATTCAAGTAATCTTGTGCAATCGGGGGTAATGTGCAAAGCTCTTCGCGGCGCATATTGAAATTCCTTTCTTCTGTCAGCCTTTTGAATAGTGAAGGACAAATATATCCTGCTCACAAATTTTTATCAGTAATTACACAAAATAAATGTTTTGTGTAATTCAGGGGAGGGAAATTATACAAAAATGCTACGGGGATATTAAAATGCTGTTATAATGAAAATTCTATACAATATTATTAAAGCTGCTTAACGGCTTTCTGTAAGCGGAATTATGCCGCCGATATCAGTGAGTGGCTGTGATGTCAGTTCGATTATATTCAAATTGTTTCGCTCCATAAAATCATAAATTGAATTATGGTCACTATGGCTTTCGACGATTCCGTTAAAAGCAACTGTTTTTTTATCGAGCTTTCCGCAGCATCCGCCGATGAAGCCGTAATTGTATCCGTACAATCGAACAGAACCTTTTGAAACGAACAGAACATCGTTAAAAAAATTCTGAGCGGCTGTAAAGACGGATTCATCATCCGTTATAATTGCGTCATTATTCGCAACGCATACCGAACATCTTGCGTAACCTTGTTTTACGGGAATTAGCGTACATCCGTGTGAATCGGCAAATTGGAGAACCTCGGGTGCAACGGTGTGAGGATTGCATATCAGCTTATCACCGATAAATGTACAATTTAAAAGCACATCGTGCGGATATTCATTGCCTATGTCACCTGCTATTTCTGTAAAAGAAAATTTCGACATATGCTCCCCTGCGTGCTCGAACCCTCTGTGGCAAAAAATCCCATTTTCACCAACATGAAGCAGTTGTATATCGGCATGAGAATTGACAGGCTTCGGTAAGCGTAAATCGGGCTGTATTTCAACGACATCAATACCCAAAGTGCGAATTTTCTTTACCGTCTCCCCTGCCGAAGCACTTACGGCAACACAAGTTACCTTACTTTGCGGTAAATTCGGGAGCATTAATACTTTGTTATCACACGGCGGCGTTAAATGCTTCATTGACATTCGATGCACCCACAATCTCAATGTTACCCTTAAATCCGTCGGAAAGCGTTTTTAGGTTATGTTTTGGAATAATACAACGCTCAAATCCGAGGCGTTCAGCTTCTTTTATTCGCTGTTCACAATAAGATACCGTTCTAAGCTCACCGCCGAGACCGATTTCACCGATTACAAGCGTATCATCGCGAACGGGAACATCCTTGAGGCTTGATATAAGAGCGATGGCGACCGAAAGATCCGTTGCAGGCTCATCAAGACGCAATCCGCCGACAACATTTACATACGCATCGCAATTGCTGAAAAAGTATCCCGAACGTTTTTCGAGCACTGCAAGAAGCATGGACATACGGTTATAATCAAAGCCGTTTGACATTCTTCTGCCGTTGCCGTAATTTGTTGATGAAACAAGACCTTGTACCTCGGCAAGAATGGGACGGCTTCCCTCCATAACGCAGGCAATGCAGGTTCCCGCCGTATTTTTAGGCTTACCGGAAATAAGCATGAGTGACGGGTTCGGCACTTCAACAAGCCCTTTATCAAGCATTTCAAAAACACCGATTTCATTTGTTGAGCCGTAGCGATTTTTAACAGCACGCAGAATACGATACGAAAGATGGCGTTCACCTTCAAAATAAAGAACGCAATCAACAATATGTTCAAGAACCTTGGGACCTGCAATGTTGCCGTCCTTGTTTACGTGACCGACGATTATCGTTGGAATCCCGAGGCTTTTGGCACATTGCATATACATATTTGTGGATTCTCTGACCTGAGTGACGCTGCCTGTTGACGAGCTGATTTCGGAAACACTCATGGTTTGGATTGAATCGACAATTACAAGCTGAGGCCTCTGTGCTTTGATATATTCAACAACGGCTTCAACATCCGTTTGGCACATTATGGAGAGCTTTTCCGTAGAAACGCCGAGGCGTTTTGCACGCAGTTTTATCTGTCTTGCGGATTCCTCGCCTGAAACATAGAGAATTTCAAGGCTCTTTCCGAGATATTCACAAATTTGCAGAAGAATTGTTGACTTTCCTATGCCGGGATCGCCGCTGAGCAGTACTAAAGATCCTTTAACAATACCGCCGCCGAGAACGCGGTCAAGCTCGCTCATTCCGGTATGAAAGCGAATTTCATCATCAGCCGATATTTCGCTTATACGCTGTGCAAACACCGCACCCGACGGAGAAGCAACACTTTTTTTAGTCTGCTGAGGACTCCTTATTTCTTCATTCATGGTATTCCATTCGCCGCAACCGGGACAGCAACCGTACCATTTGGCACTTTCGTGACCGCATTGACTGCAAATATAATATGTTTTAGACTTCTGTGCCATTTTACGCCTCCGAATTCAAAAATTCCACAATACCGAGAGCTGTCAAAAAGGCTAATTGCCGCTGATAGCTCTCTTGCTTTAATTTTTCGGTTTCCTGCTTATTTGAAAGAAAGCCGCATTCTACCATCACAGACGGTACGTTCGAGTGATAAAGAAGATATATTTCTGTTCCGCTTTGTTTTACCTCTCGGGTGTTTTCTTTTTGCAAATTCAATATAATTTGTGCTCTTATCGCTTCGGCAAGCGCCTTTGAGCGAGGGTTATTTTTTGAATAAAACACCTGTGTCCCGCTGTATTTGGAATCCCCGAAATGATTTTGATGAATGCTTACGAATATCGCGTTTTCGGTATTTTCTATAATTTTCAACCTGTTCTTTATATCCGAAACTTTCTTTTGACGAATTGTGTTTGCATCGGAATCATGTATGGAATCGTCATCCGTTCTCGTCATTACGGTTTTGATTCCCATTGCATTCAAGATTTGTTCGAGCTTTTGAGCAATTTGCAGATTGATGATTTTTTCGAGTGTTCCGTCATCGGCCGTCGTTCCGCCGTCTATACCGCCGTGTCCTGCATCGAGAACTACCGTATAATCACCGAGCACCGAAACGGAAGCATCAACGGCATATAATGTTGTCAATCTGCCTGCAACAGCCAATCCGACTAAAATCACGCTCAGAACAGACAGCAAAATCAACTTGATTTTCAGCTTTTCGCATATAACAATTTTCATAGAACCACTCCGCATATTATATTTGACATTAAATAATATGCGAACGGCTTTACACGCTTTACAGTTTTTTATTGATTAAGACCGTTTTTTCGGGAATCGAGATAGCTTTGAAGTATCAACACCGCCGCAACCTTGTCCACGGTATCTTTTCGCTTTTTTCCGCGAACATTGGTACTGCTGAGTGCATTATGGGCAATGACCGTGGTGAGGCGTTCATCAACCGTCACGGTGGGAATGGAGGTGTATTTTTCGAGCTTTTCGGCAAAGAGAATACATTTTTCTCCACGCTCCCCTATTGAAGAATCCATATTTTTGGGAAGTCCGACAGCAAGTCTTTCTGCCTTGTATTTTTTTGCCAAATCAGAAATCTGTTCAATGAGCTTTTCTTCCTCCCGTTCGGTTATAACGCAGACGGGCGAAGCAAGCATCTCAAATTTATCGCATACGGCAATTCCCGTACGAACATCGCCGTAATCAACGGACATTATTATCAATAAAATCTCTCTTTTCTAAAGCTGCTCAGCTTGCCGTTTGACAAACTGAGCAGTATTGTGTTTATCTTTCGCCGATAATGCTGTCAAGCACTCCCGACAATTCGTTAGCAATTTCGCCGACCGCATTGCTTGCCGACTCAATAATTGAGGAGGGCGCACTTGTGCATGAAGTACAAACTGAGGGCAAATTGGATATTTTGTACCAGCCTTTTTGCGTTGAAGAACAATTGGAGCCTGCGAGCTTGCCGGTGTATGTGCAGAAGCTCTTTTGAACCGTACCCGAGCTCTTCGGGAAGGTCTTTGCTTCAAGTCCCTCGTGAATTTCGTCAAATACTCGGAAGAAAATTTTACCGCCGGGGTTGACGGAAACATTCAATGTTTCGGGAATGTCGAAGCCTACCCAAACAGCCGCGACATAATACGGTGTGCCTGCACAGAACCAACGGTCCTTGTCGCTGCTCGTTGTACCCGTTTTAGCCATGATTTGGAATTTACGCACGGTCGAGGCAGTGCCGTAATAGCTTGTATCCACCGTTTGGAGCAGCTCGCAAACTATATCCGAGGTTTCGGCTGAAATTGCTCGCTGACTCTGCGGATTTTCATTGCTGAGAAGAATTTCTGTACCTCTGCTGTTGGTAACCTTATAGTATGAATACGGCTTATAATAAAGACCGCCGTTTCCGAAAGTCGCATATGCCGCCGCCATTTCAATTGTGGTGGTACCATTGGTCAACGCACCTGTTGCAAGGGGTGAAAGGGAACGGTCTTCCTTTTCGTCGAGGTTGGAAAGATGGAAATTATCTCTGAGGAAATTGAAAGAATTATCTATTCCGACATCGTAATTTATAACTCTCGCAGGAACGGTGTTAAGCGATTTTTGAATGGCGTATTTTACGGTTACGTTATTTCCCGAACCGAGAGTTTTGTCAACATTGTGCGGCCAAAGTGCACCGTTTACGGCTATGGCGTAATCCTTAATCATGCTCGAATAATTATAGATATTCATCTCAATTGCAGGAGCATAGGTTGCAAGTGGTTTAATTGTTGAGCCGGGCTGACGGTAGGAGTTTGCGGCTCTGTTAAGACCTCTGTTCTGCGTTTTTTCGCCCGCCTGTCCGACAAGGGCAACGATTCTTCCCTGATAATCCATTATCGTCATTGCGGACTGAATTTTTTTACCGTCTTTTTTGCTCGTCAGGTCGGGGAAGGATTTTCTGTTGACATAAACATCTTCAAGAGTTTTTTGAACACCGATATCAACTGCGGCATATATTTTCAAACCGCCGTAATAAATTTGATTCGTTGCCTGCTGTTTTGAGTATCCGTACTTCGTCATTAAATCGTCACGCACGGACTGAATAACATAGTCAACATAGAAGCTGTTTATAACGACCTTATCTTCATTTGCCGTCTTATTTTCTTTGGTTTTTTCACTCGGAACATAATCGGGACTGTTGGTAAAAATCAATTCTTCCGCCAAGGCTGATTCGTATTCTTCCTTTGTAAGACAGCCGTTTCCCTCATCGTACATTTCAAGAAGAGCATAATTGTTTCTTCTTTCTTTGTTTTGTTCGGGATTCAGCAAGGGATTAAGGGCCGTCGGCTTCTTTGTGATAACCGCAAGGCAAGCACATTCTGCGGCATCAAGCTCACTGACATCCTTGCCGAAATATTTTTCGCTTGCGGTTTTAACGCCGTAACAGCCGCTACCGAGATAAAGAGTATTAAGATATGCCTCAATTATGGTATCTTTATCGTAGTTTTCTTCAAGATTGAGAGCAGTCAAGATTTCACGGTATTTTCTGACGATTGTTACTTCTCTGCTCTGCGTAATATTTTTAACAAGCTGCTGAGTGATGGTGGAGCCGCCCTGACCTATACTTTGAGGCTTGACAATAACGCCGACAACTCTTATCCAGTCAACGCCGTTATGCTTTTCAAATCTCTTGTCTTCGACGGCAATGAACGCTTGCTTCAGATAAGGAGACATATCATCGAGATCGACCCAAACTCTGTCCTCCTCGCCGTGAAGTCTTGCAAGCTCAACGGTTTTGCCGTTTTCATCATATGCATAAACAAAAGAGGTTTGATTCTGATTTTCTTTGTATTCGTCAAGGTCAACCACCAAATCGCCTTTAATGTACGCTATCGCATTAAAAAGAACCGTGGTGACTACAACCAAAACCGTCAAAACGCAGGTAGCGAGTATGCCCCAGAGAATATACGATTTTTTGGTCATTTTCCTTTTAGCCTTGCCGTTTTTCGGAGTTTTGTTTCCTTTTTTCAAAGCCGTTTGCCTCCTTACATTGGCAATTTAGTTTATTAAAACATGAATTTTTTAACGAATAATTAAAAAAGCATTAAAAATCGCTTATTTTTTCATAATCGTTCGCAGAGAATCTATACTGCTTTTGACAGCCTGCATTCGCTGCTGAATTTCAGCCTGCTGTTCTTCGAGTGCGACACGATTATAATTTTCGGAAACGCTTTCGCACACATCCTCTTTTGGATTTTCCTCGGAAATACCGAGTGCTTTTTCAACAGCAGAAAGTCGCATTCCGATTTTTTCAAGTGCTGCGGTAAATCCCTTTACAGAGTCGGAAATCAATTCAAGCTCGGAACGAAGCCGTCCGTTTTCGGTTTGAAGCTCCGAAATCATCTTTGAATCGGATTCATGCCGCTCTATAAGATTTTCAATATAAAAATCGGTTTGATTTGTGTCGTATCCTTCGATACAAATATCAATTTTCGGGGGCTTCATCTTATCATCCTTATGTTATTTGATTTTTTTGCGGTATTTCACCGCATTTATACAGTAGGCAAAAATAATTGCAATAAGCCAAACGGGAAGAAGCAACACAACGGCGGCGAACACACACAGCAAAATCGGCAGACCCTTTTTGCTCTTTTTTACGGTGTCGGCACTTTCGGGCTTATGCACTTTTTGAGGTTGCGGACTTGTGTAATATTCGGGAACGGTCAGCTCCGCCGTGTATGAATCAAAGCTGTCGTTGTACAGTAGCGGCTTTATCAAATCGGTAACACAGTTGACCTCTTTTGTTATTTTCTTCATGTTTATATGAAGTATTCCGAGGATGCTGTCAATAATATGCAAAAACCCGACAGTTATTTTATAAATCGGAGTTTGCGGCGGATATTTACTTTCGCCCGCATAGAGATTTAAGACAAGCTCCGTTATGATGTCTACTGCCCTGATATCCTTGACCGCTTCATAGTCCGCCTTTTTCAGACCGGTTTCTTTTTTTGTCCATTTGGCAACCGTGCCGACTTTCAGCGAATTAAGGAACTTGAACACGGGTTTGATTATCCAAGCGAATTTATATATCACCTTCGGCTTTATGCTTATTGACTGAGCTGCATCGGCGAGCTTGTCCGTATCAACGGCGGCATATTCAATCATATTTTTAATAACACCGATAAACTGCCGTTCAAGAACAGCTTTAATGTCCTCTCCCCTGCTTTCAAAGCTCTTGGGAGTCGGGGTATATTCGGTAGTAACCTTAACAGTATTGTCAAAGGAGATAAGCCTAATAACTCCGGGATAACCAATGGGTGAGCCCGTGCATATATCATACAAGCGGTTTCCCGATTCGCTGTAATAATCCGAAATATTGTGGATATGGGTGTGCCCCGTAAGGACAAAGGAAATTCCGAGATCGGCAAGCTGCTCTATTCTCTTTTCGTAATCACCGAGCATATTTCCGCCGCCGATAATTTTATAAAGCGGTGACGGAGAAATCAGCGGATGATGCGTCATGGCAATTATAAGCTGCTTGTCATCATGTGCTTTCTTTGCTTGCTCCGATATCCATTCAAAGCACTCATCGGAAAATCCGCTTTTTCCGTTGCCGTTTGTATCGTCGTTCAATGCAAAAAGTCTATAGCCGTCTTGAAGCTGTATTACATATGACATACTTTCGCGGTGAAGAGCAATTGCTTCATCGGGACCAAATTCTCGGTACATATCAAACAGCATATCGCGTGTGGCTGTCGGAACGCTTATTTTTTTATCGCCGCTGTAAGCATCGGTAACACCGCTGTTTCTGAAATCATGAGTTGCAGTTATGACATAAACTCTTTTGCCGTGAGCTTTAAGTCGTCTCAGTTTTTCGATAATTTCTTTGTGCGACTCCGGATCGCCGTTGCTTGTTAAATCACCGCTGATTAGAACGATATCCGAGCGGCAGTCCGAAGCAATTTTTGAAAAAAGCGAATCAAGAACCTCTCCGCTTTCTGCAAGAAGTATTTGGCTTTTTGAATTTGCTTTTTCGTACGCCTTACCGCTGACTCCGTTTTTGACGGAATAATGGTGTATGTCGGTAAGTACGGTAACGCAAAGTGGCTGAGGCATAATCAATCACCGTTTCTTTCGGCAATCTTCAAAAGGTTCTTATAGCTTATTGCCATGGAATCACGCGGGTCGATTTCACATACATCCTGCTCGATAACTATATATTTGACACCTGATGCTTTGCAGGCATTGTAAATATCGTCAAGATTAAGATTGCCCGTGCCTATTTCGGCGAAAGTGGGCTTGCCGTCGGAAATTTTGTAATCCTTAAAATGGCACACTTTCATTCTGCCCGCCGTTTTCCTGATATAATCACAAGGATTTACACCGCCGTACTGATACCAATACGTATCGGCGATAAAGCCGAATTCCTCGGGCTTTGTATCTTCAATAAGCATATCGTAAATTCTTCTGCCGTTGTCGAGCTTTTCAAATTCAAAAGCATGGTTATGATAGGCAAACTGCATTCCGTTTTCATGTAAGCGTTTGCCGATTTCCGAGGTGATTTTTATAAATTCACTCAAGGCCTGTGTATCCTTGCGGAATTCATCAGGCATACAGCCGAGACCGATGGTGTCACATCCGAGCATTTTATGCTCCTTTATCAAAGCATCAAGGTCATTACGCATTCTGTCAAAGGATGAATGGGTAACACAAACATCCATGCCGTATTTTTCGGCAAGATATGCAACCTTCTCGGCAGGAATCGGACCAATTCCCGAAATCTGGATAACGTTGATTCCGATGCCGTTGAGATACTCAAAGGTTTTCTCACAATCTTCATAATTCTTGATGAAATCTCTCAGCGTATAAAGCTGTGCTCCGAGTTTAATTGTATTCATAACGGCACCTCACATAATATTTTATTATATTATATTAC
>CAZPMK010000023.1:0-25620 GCA_964587915.1 uncultured Clostridium sp. | reverse complement strand
AAATGACATTCGCCCGACCCCCTTTAGGCAAGGGGGTCATGATAAATCACAGCTTGCTGCAAAAATTCCGTATTCCTAATTTCTATATCCTACCGCCTAATCCTGCGGTTCATCTTTTATATAACAAAAAGGCTGCCTCGCAATGAGACAGCCTTAAATTATCAGTCGTTATTTCTTCTGGGTCTGCCGCCCTTTTCGCCTCTGAAATCTTTTTTGGGCTTTCTGGGAGCATCGGAAACGGTATTCTCGGGAACAAGTCCCTTTACCTCGATGAGTGCCTCACGGCGGGAGAAGTTAAGTCTGCCCTGATCATCCTTGGGAAGAACCTTAACGATAACCTCATCGCCTACATGAACGGCATCCTCGACCTTTTCCGTTCTCTTAACATCGAGCTGGCTTATGTGAACCATGCCCTCCTTGCCCGGAGCAATTTCAACAAAAGCACCGAAGCTCATAAGGCGGGTAACAACGCCGGTGTAGATGGCACCGACCTCGGGATCGTTCGCAATAGTCTCAACAATGGAGATAGCTCTCTTTGCATCGTCGATATCGGTGGAGGAAACAAAAATGTTGCCGTCCTCCTGAACATCAATTTTGCAGTTGCATTCTGCACAAATCTTCTGAATGACCTTGCCCTGCTTGCCGATAACGTCGCCAATCTTCTCGGGATCAATCTTTGTGGTAAGCATCTTGGGTGCCCACTTTGAAAGCTCCTTACGCGGCTCTGCAATAACGGGAGCCATTATTTCATCAAGAATATAGCAGCGTGCATTGTATGTCTTGTCAAGAGCCTCTCTGATGATAGCGGGAGTGAGTCCGTGTACCTTGAGGTCCATCTGTATTGAAGTGATACCTTTCTTTGTGCCGGCAACCTTAAAGTCCATATCGCCGAAGAAATCTTCAAGACCCTGAATATCAACCATGGTCATGAAGCGGTCACCCTCGGTGATAAGTCCGCAGGAAATACCCGCAACGGGAGCTTTGATGGGGACACCCGCCGCCATAAGCGAAAGGGTTGAACCGCATACGGAGCCCTGTGAGGTTGAACCGTTTGATGAAAGAACCTCGGATACTACTCTTATTGTATAGGGGAACTCCTCAACCGACGGAAGAACGGGAATGAGTGAACGCTCCGCAAGAGCGCCGTGACCGATTTCGCGTCTGCCGGGACCTCTGCTCGGCTTTGTTTCGCCGACGGAGTAGGAGGGGAAATTGTAGTGGTGCATATAACGCTTGCTGTCCTCTTCGTCAAGACCGTCAAGAAGCTGTGCATCGCTCATGGGACCGAGTGTCGTTACGGAAAGAACCTGAGTTTGACCTCTGGTGAACATACCCGAGCCGTGAACTCTGTCGAGCAAATCGATTTCGGCATTGAGGGGACGAATCTCGTTGATTCCTCTGCCGTCAACTCTCTTGCCGTCGTCAAGCAGCCAGCGGCGGACAACATATTTCTGTACTTTATAAAGACATTCCTCGATTTTTACCTCCATGTCGGGGTAAATCTCGTCGAACTTCTCATGTACCTTATCGTATACGGGCTTGAGTCTTTCGTCACGGATTCTCTTGTCGTCCGTATCAAGAGCGGCACGGATATCCTCTATGGCAAAATCCTTGATAGCCTCGTACATTTCGGGGTCGGGATCGTTTGAGGGGAAAGAAACCTTTTCTTTGCCGCACTCAGCCTTAATCTTGTTGATGAACTCAACGATTTTCTGATTTTCTTTGTGTGCGAACATGATGCCGTCGTACATATCATCATTGGAAACCTCGTTTGCACCCGCTTCAATCATTGCAACAAGATCTGCGGTGGAGGCAACGGTGACATACATATCGCTCTTTTCTCTCTGCTCGAGGGTGGGGTTGATGACGTATTCGCCGTCAACAAGACCTACAACAACGCCTGAAATGGGGCCGTCCCACGGAATTTCGGAAATTGAAATTGCGATTGAAACGCCGAGCATTGCGGTGATTTCGGGCTGGCAATCGGGGTCAACCGACATAACGGTCGCAACAACGCCGACATCGTTTCTCATATCCTTGGGGAAAAGAGGACGAATGGGTCTGTCGATAACACGGGAAGCAAGAGTAGCCTTTTCGCTTGCTCTGCCCTCACGACGCTGGAACGAACCGGGAATTCTGCCCACGGAATACAGCTTCTCTTCGTAATCAACCGAAAGAGGGAAGAAGTCAACACCCTCTCTGGGCTTTGCCGCCATGGTAGCGGTGCAAAGAACGTTGGTCTCGCCGTAACGGACAAGGCAGGAGCCGCCCGCAAGCTGAGCCATCTTGCCGACCTCGACAACAAACGGTCTGCCGGCAATTTCTGTTTCGTACTTTTTGAACGCTTCAAAAAACATTTTTTTACCTCTCTGTAATTTATTTCTACAGGCGGCTGCGGTTTAGCAATAAATCCAAATCTTGCGGCGTATTTTCGGTAAAAATGACGAATTTACTTTGCCGAAAAATCTCGATTCACTGCTAAAACCGTTATTTTGCCGCCTGAAAGATGGCATTTTTCAAACACAACAGAGCAGGCGGGAACCAGCCCTGCCTGCTCCGAAACGCGAATTATTTACGGATACCGAGTCTTGCGATGATTGAACGATAACGCTCAATATCAACCTTCTGCAAATAAGCAAGAAGGTTTCTTCTGTGACCGACCATCATAAGAAGACCTCTTCTTGAGTGGTGATCCTTCTTGTGAACCTTGAGATGCTCGGTGAGGTCGTTGATTCTCTTGGTGAGAACTGCAATCTGAACCTCGGGTGAGCCGGTGTCGCCCTCATGGAGAGCATATTCCTGCATAATTGCGGTCTTTTCTGCCTGTGTCATTTCTTTTCACCTCATTTATTATTTGCCTCGCTCTCAGAAATCGGCAGGTGAACACCCCGACGGGGTTTGCTCCGATATCCGTGAAACGGGCATGTGCAAATGGGATTATAACACATCCGTTCGACAAAGTAAAGAGTTTTTTGAAGAATTTTTCCGTGTCCCTTTATCCGCCTCGGCATAGTATGGTTATGGGGAAGCAATCTTCCCTGAAATCAAGGCGATGCCGTCATCGGTGGCGTAAGCCCGTGGGGAGCCGGGTGCATAAAGGCATTGCCATCATATACCGGTGAAGCGGTCAATCGGCATCGGGTGCTCCTACCTTATTCAGTGCTTTGAGCGGATCGACCGTTTCTCCGTCGATGAGAACCTCAACGTGCAAATGGTCCTCGTCGCTTATTTCAACGGGAATATGTCCCAAGGTACCTATTTTGTCATATTTTTCAACCTTACTGCCCTCGGGCAGGCAGCTCCCGTTTTTCAGTCCGCAATAGCGAACGGTCATACCGTTGCCGTGGTCAATTTCGACTGTTGTACCCCAAAAGCTGTCGTCACGCACCGCGGTAACGGTTCCGTCCGAAACGGCAAAGACATCGTTTCCCGCACTGCCGCCGAAGTCAACGCCGTCATGCACTCGCCAATCGCCCATCGTTTTTGAACGCACCATTTCTCCGTTGCTGTAATCCTTGATGATATCCGACCCCATCGGCAGGGCAAAATCCCCCGAATACGGCTTGTTCTTCTCGATTTCCTGCGTGCTTTCCTCGCTCACCTGTGTTCTTTCGTCACGGATATCCGTCACGGGCATATTTACTTCTTCACGGTAATCCGCCTGCGTTCGGCTGTAGGTGACTCTTGTAAAGCCCGTTTCGTCCGTCGTCGGCTTTGACACCGCAGTTTTTATTCCGACCGCCGCACTGACTGCTACCGCCGCAAGGCAGACAAAAAGTGCCAAATAGATATTCGAGTATTTCCGTTTCTTCAAATTAAAGACCTCTTTTCGTTTTCTTCAACGGTATTTTCGCCTGTACGGGGGCAAATTATACTCCAAGAGGGCTTTTTTTCAAAAAATAACGGCTTTTGAAGCTAAAATTTACAATTTCCACTTGATAGTTTGCGAATTTTCTGCAATAATATAGAAGTATATATTATAATGGCAGACAGTTCTGCCGAAACGGAGCGTGTTTCCTTTGGATAACAACAAAAGGCTTGCGGAGCTTCTTTTTCCGCATATAGACAAAACCCCCGACTATTACGAGGAGCTTTACCCCGAAAGAGAGCTTCCCGAGGGAGCAAGAGTCACCCGCTTCGCACCCTCCCCGACCGGATATCTTCATATCGGCGGACTTTTCGGTGCCCTTGCGGACGTACTTACGGCACAATCGACAAACGGCGTTGCGTATCTGAGAATTGAGGATACGGACAAAAAGCGTGAAATAGATGACGGCGTTTCCGCCATAATCAACGGCTTCGATTATTTCGGAGTAAAATTCAACGAGGGCGTTACCGGCTTCGGCACGGAAAAGGGCTCTTACGGTCCTTACACGCAAAGTCAACGCGTCGAGATTTATCAAACCGTTGCAAAAAGCCTTGTCGAAAAGGGACTTGCCTATCCCTGCTTCTGCACGGCGGACGAGCTTAATCAAATCCGTGATGAGCAAACAAAGGGCGATGCTCTCATTTGGGGATATTTCGGAAAATGGGCAAAATGCCGCTCCCTCACCGTTGAAGATGTGGAGCAAAAGCTCGCCGAGGGCAAGCCGTGGGTTCTCCGTCTGCGTTCCGGCGGCAGTGAAGATAAAAAGATAATGTTTGACGATGTTATCCGAGGCAAAATAGAAATGCCCGAAAACATAATTGATGAAGTTCTGCTTAAATCGGACGGCATTCCCACCTATCATTTTGCTCATGCGTGCGATGACCATTTTATGAGGACAACCCACGTTATCAGGGGTGAGGAGTGGATATCCTCCGTGCCCAAGCACATTGAGCTTTTCCGTGTCTGCGGCTACAAGCTGCCGAAATACGCTCACACTCCGCAGGTGCTTAAAATCGACGAGGAAACGGGCGACAAGAGAAAGCTCTCAAAGAGAAAAGACCCCGAAGCGGCAGTCGGATATTTTGTTGAAGAGGGCTTCCCTGCCGAGAGCGTTCTCGAATATCTTTTGACGCTTCTTAATTCCAACTTTGAGGATTGGAGAAGGGCAAATCCCAAGGAAGATATTTCAAAGTTTGCGTTTAACCTTAAAAAGATGAGCTCGAGCGGCTGTCTGTTCGACCTTGTAAAGCTCAACGATGTCAGCAAAAACGTAATTTCCGTCATGAGTGCGGACAAGGTGTATTCCGACGTTTCCGATTGGGCGAAAAAATATGATGGCGAATTTTATGATATTTTCACCGCCGACCCCGAATTTTCAACGGCGATTGTCAACATAGACCGTGAAAATCCGAAGCCGAGAAAGGATATCGCAAAATGGAGCGAGGTCAAGGATTATGTTTCATATTTCTTTGATTCGATTTATACTCCCGATTTCACTCTTCCCGAAAATATCGAGCGTGCCGATGCCGCAAAAATCGTTGAAAAATATTCGGAAATTTTCTCCCTTGATGACGATAAGGACCAATGGTTCTCCCGCATAAAAGAAATGTGCGAGCCTCTCGGCTTCACTCCGAACGTTAAGGAATACAAGAAAAATCCCGATGCATTTAAGGGTCATGTCGGTGATGTTTCAACGGTCATACGCATTGCATTGACCTCACGCCGCAACACTCCCGACCTTTATTCAATAATGGCTCTGCTCGGTGAGAAAAAAATCAAGGCGAGACTTGCCGAGGCATACAGGAGCTTCACCGAATAATTTTTACGGTACAAACCGAGAAAGGAAAAAATCATGGACGAAATAAACACTTCCGCTTCAAATTTTATATATGACTTTATTGACGAGGATCTCAAAAACGGTGTCAACACCCGCATTCAGACCCGTTTTCCGCCCGAACCGAACGGATATCTTCATATCGGTCACGCAAAGGCTATCTGCATTGATTTCAGCACCGCCGAAAAATACGGCGGCGAATGCAATTTGCGTCTTGACGACACGAACCCCTCAAAGGAGGATGTCGAATACGTTGATGCGATAAAAGAGGATATCGAATGGCTCGGCTACAAGTGGAACAAGGTTCTCTACGCTTCAAGCTACTTTGATTTCATCTACGAATGTGCAATAAAGCTCATCAAAAAGGGCAAGGCATATGTCTGCGACCTTTCCGCCGACGAGATAAGAGAATACAGAGGCACCCTCACCGAACCCGGCAAAAACAGCCCCTACCGTGAGCGTTCGATTGAAGAAAACCTCGACCTTTTTGCAAGAATGACGGCGGGCGAATTTAAGGACGGAGAAAAAACGCTCCGTGCGAAAATTGATATGTCCTCCCCGAACATCAACATGAGAGACCCCGTAATCTACCGCATTGCCCATGTTCACCATCATCAGACGGGCGACAAGTGGTGCGTTTATCCCATGTACGATTTTGCACATCCCCTCTCCGATGCAAAAGAGGGCGTCACCTATTCGCTGTGCTCTCTCGAATTTGAAAATCACAGACCCCTCTACGATTGGTTTATAAAGGAAATCGGCTTTGACGAGCCGCCGAGACAGATTGAATTTGCCCGTCTCAACATCAACTACTGCGTTACAAGCAAGAGAAAGTGCCTTGAAATGGTTAAAAAAGGTATCGTTGACGGCTGGGACGACCCGAGAATGGTAACGCTCTGCGGCATGAGAAGAAGAGGCTATCCCGCCGCCGCAATCCGTGAATTTATCAACCGTATCGGCGTTTCAAAGGCGTACAGCGTGGTTGATTACGGTCTGCTCGAGGCCTGCGTAAGAGACAATCTCAACGCAAACGCACCCAGAGCAATGGCGGTTCTCAAGCCCCTCAAGGTCATTATCGACAACTATCCCGAGGGTCAGACCGAAGCTATCGAGGTTGAAATAAATCCCGACAAGCCCGAGCTTGGCACAAGAACAGTTCATTTTTCAAGAGAAATATTCGTTGAGCGTGACGACTTTATGATTGAACCGCCGAAAAAATATTTCAGACTTTACCCCGGTAATGAGGTTCGTCTTAAGAGTGCATATTTTGTAACCTGCACGGGTTGGGAAGCCGATGATGACGGAAACGTTACCTGTCTGCATTGTACCTACGACCCCGCAACAAAGGGCGGAGATTCTCCCGACGGCAGAAAGGTCAGAGGTACTCTCCATTGGGTCAGTGCTTCCGACTGCGAGGAATGCGAAATCCGTCTGTACGATCGCCTGTTCAACACCGAAAATCCCGCAGGCGAGGATGGCGTGGACTATCTCGAAAATCTCAATCCCGCTTCTCTTGAAATTCTCAAGGGCTGTCTTGTTGAGGGCGGCTTAAAGAATGCAAAATGCGGCGACACGTTCCAGTTCATGCGTCAGGGATATTTCTGCGTTGACAAAACCTCTGAGCAGGGCAAGCTCGTATTCAACCGCACCGTTGCACTTAATTCATCTTGGAAATAAATCATTTTCGCAAAGGAGGAATATCCGTGAAGTACCTTTTCAAATCGGTCAACGCCGTTCTTGCGGCATTGTTTTTCCCCGCAGTAATATTCCTTGACCTCATCTTCTTTCAGGCGTCCACGTCTCTCATAGATTACGGTCTGGAGGAGAGCTTTTCCCTTAAAAGAATTATTGATATTCTCTCGGGCAGCGATCCCCTGAGCAGTATCATAAAGAGTGACGGAGAATTTTCATGGCCTGCCGGACTTGCACCGCTCAATTCCCGACTCATCGCCTTTGTTGCGGCTTTTGCGGTTGCGGCTCTTGCGGCAATTTTCATCATCGTTTTTTCAATTTGCAGCAGCAAGCGTATACCCATTCTTGCCGCAGCGGGAACGGGTCTTGTCGCCTCGATAGTCATGATAGCCTGCTTCAATTCTGCGGCAGGTGACATTGTTGACGGCACGGTAAATCTCGTCAGTGCAATAGGCGGCTCGGGAATACTCGTCTCCATTCTCGG
Organism: uncultured Clostridium sp.; assembly: GCA_964587915.1. Lineage (GTDB taxonomy): Bacteria > Bacillota > Clostridia > Oscillospirales > Acutalibacteraceae > CAG-177. The sequence continues at coordinate 17,742 of CAZPMK010000023.1, read as the reverse complement.
CGGAATAGTGAATATCGATAAACTGATGCTCGGCGGCTTCCACAACGCCATGATAATTATTTTTGTAATGATAATCCTCTGGACTCTCTCATTTATACTTATCGAGCTTGGCGACAATACCCAAAAAGTCAAAAACCACTGAGGAGCGTGCGTCATAAAAGCTGTCGGCTTTTGCGATATGACGGCTTGACTCAGAGTCAGATGAACAATGCCGCTTCGGACACTTTTCCGAGGCGGCTGATATTATATATAATGTATACAGAGGTGTTGAACCTATGAAAAAAGTTGCCGTCGGTCTCAGCGGAGGCGTTGACAGCAGTACCGCCGCATACCTGCTCCAAAAGCAGGGCTTTGAGGTGATGGGAATAACTCTGCGGTTAAAGCCCGATTCCCTCGCCGATGCCGATATTGCCGATGCCCGCCGTGTTGCCGACGCTCTCGGTATAGAATTTGCCGTGCTCGATCTGCGTGATTTCTTCAAGAAAAACGTGATTGAACCGTTCGTTTCGGAATATCTTGCCGCCAGGACGCCGAATCCCTGCATTGAATGCAATGCGGCAGTTAAATTCGGTGCCATGCTCGATTATGCCGTTCAGCACGGCTGTGACTGCCTTGCCACGGGTCACTATGCCAAAATCGAAAAATGCGGTGACAGATTTCTTCTCAAAAAGGCGGACAGCAAAAAGGATCAGAGCTATTTCCTCTACCGTCTCACTCAGGAACAGCTTTCGCGTGCAATATTCCCGCTTGTCGATACGGAAAAATCCGTTATCCGTTCAATCGCCGAAGCCGCAGGTCTGCCCGTTGCAAAAAAGCACGACAGTCAGGAGATATGCTTTGTTCCGAACGACGATTATTCCGCCTATCTCGCCTCCCTCGGCATAACCTCTCCCTGCGGTGACATCGTTGACCGTGACGGAAACATACTCGGCACTCACACGGGGCTGATAAATTACACCGTTGGTCAGCGTAAGGGCCTCGGAGCTTTCGGCAAGCCGATGTTTGTCACCTCGCTTAACGCCGAAAACAACACACTTGTTATCGGCGAAAACGGTGCTCAATACTGCTCGGGACTTATTGCCGACAGACTCAATCTTATTGACCGTGACGAAATAACCGAGCCGTTCCGTGCAAAGGTCCGCATACGCTTCAGAGCCTCGGAGCAGGAGGCATTGATAATTCCCGAAAACGGAGGCTTTCGTGCCGTATTTGACGAGCCTCAGAGGTCGGTTACGCCGGGTCAGAGTGCCGTTATATACGACGGCGACACGGTTATCGGCGGCGGCAGAATAATCACTCAGCTTGCGTGAAAACGCTTTCGATGACCCTCTCGCTCTCCTCGGGCGAATACACCCAGCGGTCGATGTGTCCGCTTGTTATGTGATATTCGGGCGGCTCAACGGGATAATCCGCCGCAAACGAATCTACTATTATCAGCTTGATTTTCATCTTTGACGGAATTATACTTTTTATATACACTCCCGCATGACAGCCCGCTTCAACTCCCTGTGAAAACTCCGCAAGCCCCGCAAGATTCGGGGCAAGCTCCACGAAAATCCCGTATTTTTCAACCGAACGCACTATCCCCGGTACCGTTTCGCCGACGTTCAGCTTTGCGATATTTTCCTCCCATGTGCCGAGAAGCTCCTTATGGCTCAGTGTTATTCTGCCCTCATCATCAATGCTTTTTATTACGGCAAGTATGCTTTGACCCGCCGTAAATCGTGCAGACGGATGCGGTATCCTCGAAACGGATATTCCGTCAATGGGCAACAGGGCGTTTATGCCCGCTCCGATATCGCAGAATACCCCGAAGCCCTCGATGTGCGACACGGTTGCGGGAATGATATCTCCCGGCTTCAAGAGCGAAATATATTCGTCAAGACACCGCTGTTGCACCCTTTTTCGGCTCAGCAGGGCATAGCTTTCGCCGTCGGGAGAGGTGGCAAAGCCCGTCACCACACACATTACGGGCTTGTTGACCCTTGAAATCAGAGCGATGTCACGCACCGTGCCGTCATCTATTCCGAGTGCTCCCTCACTGCGTGGAATTATTCCTTTCATACAGCCGAGCTCCACATGAAGGTCGTGCCGTGCGTCACAGCGTATGACCCTGCATTCGATCACCGTTCCGTTATAAAGAGCATCATGGAGCGAGCCTGCACTCGATATGTGTTTTTTGTTTTCCTCGGTCGATATCAATTGACCCTCGGGCTTAAATTTTTCCATTTAACATCACCGTTCCAAATTTTATGTTATTGCTTGAGTCTTTTTAATTATATGGAGGTTTTTCCTCTAAAATCACAGAGTAAATCATTTTTATTCTCAGCGTTTGCAAGTCTTAATAAATTTGTAATAATTTTATTACTTAATTCGTAACCCGCACCGATTATTATATAGTTGTTCGGGGATATGATTCTTGAGGTGATAGATATGTATACCGTACTTGTTTGCGATGATGATGTCGCCATTCTCGACTCCGTTGAAATCTATTTGAAGCTGGAGGGCTACAACGTTCTGCGTGCCGAAAACGGCAGACAGGCAATTGAGCAGGTCAAAAATAACGAGGTGCACTGCGTTATTCTTGACATAATGATGCCAGATATGGACGGATTGCGTGCAACTCTCGATTTGAGGAAGCAGTACAACATTCCGATAATCCTGCTTTCCGCGAAAAGTGAAGATACCGATAAGATAACGGGGCTTTCCTTCGGAGCGGACGACTACGTTACAAAGCCCTTCAATCCGCTCGAGCTGATGGCAAGGGTTAAATCGCAGATACGCCGTTTTACCTCCCTCGGTTCAATGGAAGTCAAGGAAGGCGTGATAACCACGGCGGGGCTTTCACTCGACACAAAGGCGAAAATCCTCACCATTGACGGCGAACCGATTAAGCTCACGGCAACGGAATACGGAATTGTCAGCGTGCTCATGGAAAATCTCGGCAGAGTTCTCTCAACGGGGCAAATATATGAGGCGGTTTGGAACGAGCCTGCCATGTATGCCGAAAAAACGGTGACGGTACATATCAGACGCATCCGAGAAAAAATCGAAATCAACCCGAAAGACCCAAAATATTTAAAGGTGGTGTGGGGCATTGGATACAAAATCGAAAAATATCAGTCGCAGTAAAGCCCTGAAGGGTGCTGCGGCAATAATCATGGTGCTTGCGTTCTTCGTATCAGGATATTCCGCATGGGCGTTTTTTGAGGGCTTCGGTCTCTACAACGGCTGCGAAAATGAAACGGATTACACAAAGTCCTACAGCTTCGGAGCAGAGCTCAATTCCTGCGAATATCAGATTCTCGCTTGTGCCGAATACCTCTCATGCAACACAAAAGAGGATTTCATGAAAACAAGCGCCGGTCAAGCCCTTGCAAGCGATTACAAGGCTCTCGACAAGGCATATGATATTCTCGACAAAAGCAATATAGAAATTTATGTTGACGGAGACGACAGCTACAGGTATTCCCTGAGTCTCAACGGGCAAGTATATTATTTCAGCTATAACGGTGATATTATCAACGAATATGAATTCTTGGATTATATTGACTACAACGACTATTATGTTCTTCATCCGGATAATAATTCCGTAACAACCGTTGCCGCCGCTCCCGTTCTTCCGCCGTCGATAAACGATGTTTCAAATGCACTTGCTGCATTATCCCGCTACACCGACGGGCAGGCTTGCTACGGTGAATTAAATAGGGACGATTTGAAGAGCAAAATGTATACAAATGCACTTTCTTTGTCCTGCCCTTACGGCGTGTTACAGGAAAATTCCGACGGAACATTAAGATTTGAGACGGGCTTCTCTCTTGATTCGGGCTTCAGCTATGCCATTCGCATTAAATCCACCGGCAAGACGGTCTCAAACTGCGGTGTGGCAAGCAATGCCGACTACAAAACCGCCCTCAACGCAATGAGCGGTGCGGATTTTTCCGAAAGCTATGCAAACGGCGTAACCTCGAGCAAAAGAGTCGGTAACAAAGCTCCCGATAATCTGCTTGACGAATACTCCGCCGCACTCTTTGTTTCGGAGCCGAATTGGGCTTACCGACCGAACGATAACATTGAATACGCCGTGTTCTCCTGCGACACTTCAAAAGAGGACTCCGTTTTTCTTCTCGGCAAGGAGGCAATTGAGAAATTCAAGAGCACTCCTTTGAGCAATCCGACAGAAAGCCTTGCGGTATTTGCAATTTCATTTGCTATCGCCTGTGCCGCCTGTATTTATCTGCTCTGCGTTGCCGGCAAGAGTGCCGACGGTGAAATCAAAATTTCATTCTTCGACAAGGTTCCTCTGATTATAAATTTTGCACTCACCTGTGTCGTTGCCGTTGGTTGCTGTGCAGCAGTTGTTTACCTTGTCAGCACGCATCTCAACATGACTTACTATGATTCTCAGCTCTTAACAAAGACTCTGTTTTCATTCTCACGCCCGATATGTGCCTTGGCTTTCTCACTGACATTCCCCTGCATTACGGCGTTCCTGTGCTCAATCGCACGCAATCTGCGTAACCATACCTTCATTCGTCACACTCTTACTTATTGGATAATCAAACCCGTCGCTTTTATCTGCAAAAAAGTCTTTGCAAGGTTGAAATTCATTTTCGCCTGCGATTACGCAAAGGGTAAGGGCAAAAAATTCAAGTACATTTCCTTTGCCGTAGTTTTATTATTCTTCATAATCAACCTTTTCCCCTGCTTTGCCTGCGTTGACGTAGGGTGGCCCTTTTTCGGTCTGCTTTGGATTCTCTTGACCTTTGTTGCGACTGCGTTTATGCTCATCTTGATATCCTCGCTCGACAGAATAATGCACGGCGTTGCGGATACCCGCTCGGGCAATTTGAATGTCAGAATAAACACCGCTCTCATGCCGCAATTCCTGCGTGACTTTGCAAACAACATAAGCAGTATGCAAGACGGTCTTAAAAATGCGGTTGAGAGTGCCGTGAAAGACCAAAAAATGAAAGCAGAGCTTATAACCAATGTTTCCCACGACCTCAAAACTCCCCTGACCTCGATTGTCAATTACGTTGACCTGCTCAAACGCTGTGATGTTGAAAATGAGGATGCAAAAAAATACATCGACATTCTCGACGAAAAATCTCAGCGTATGAAAAAGCTGATAGAGGATTTGGTGGAAGCATCAAAGGCATCCTCGGGTGCGGTGGAGCTTCATCCGATAAAAATCAATCTCTGTGAATTTGCGGCTCAGGCAGTCGGAGAGCATGAGGACGAGCTGCGTGAAAAAAATATAGAGCTTGTGTTAAAGCTCCATACTCAGCCTGTCATGATTTTTGCCGATTCGCAAAAAACTTCGAGAATAATCGAAAACCTTTTCTCGAACATTCGCAAATATGCTCTCGAGGGGACAAGAGTTTATATAGATGTCAACGGCGGTGCGAATTACGGAACGATAACCTTCCGCAACATTTCAAAATTCCCGCTTGATATCGAGCCCGAGGAGCTGACACAGAGATTTGTCAGAGGCGATGCCTCCCGTTCCGGTGAGGGAAGCGGTCTCGGACTTTCCATAGCGAACGATCTGTGCGAGCTTCAAAAAGGAAAATTCAGCATTGCCATTGACGGTGATTTGTTCAAGATCAGCGTTGCAATGCCTGCGGCAAAATAATCAAACAATCACAAAAGCGTTTCGGCTTCGGCTCGGAACGCTTTTTCTGCATCAAAAAAAGCCCACGCAAGCATTAGCAAGCGTGAGCTTCGTTTATATTACTTATTTTGCGGGGGGAACGTCGATTTCAAGGTTGGTCAGCGGGAATGAGCAGCAGGGATGAATGCAACCGAACTTGTAGTCTGCAAGGCGGCGGTATTCGAGCTGCTTGGGAACATAGACCTTACCCGAAAGCAGGTGTGAATGGCAGAAGCCGCACTCACCCGAACGGCAACGAGCGGGAACTGCAATGCCGTTCTTCTCGAGGGTCTGCATAACGGAATCAGCCGAAAGACCCTCAACGGTCTTGGTTTCGCCCTGAATCGTAACGGTTATCTTAACCTTCTCGGGTACGCCTGCGGGGTAATCCGCCTGTGTACCGGGGTTATGGAATTCACCGAACATCTCATGACGGACAAACTTGCGGGGCAGAGCGAGCTTTTCAAGCTCCTTGTCAACAAAGGCGTACATCTGCTGAGGACCGCAAAGGAATACGGAATATTCAGCATCTGCGGGAGCGTACTTCTTGATAAGCTCTGCGGTGATGAAGCCCTTTTCGGTGCCCTCTATTTCTTTGCTCTCGTCGCTGAGAACATGAACAACCTTGATTTTATCGCACTTCTTTTCAAGCTCGGCAAGCTCATCACGGAAAAGAATGTTGTCATAGCTTCTGCTTCCGTAAAGAAGAATGAGCTTGAAATCCTCATCGCCGTCGGCAACGGCATTCGCCATTGAAAGGAACGGAGTTATACCGCTTCCGCCTGCAACGCAGATAACCGTTTCGGCATCTCTGAGGGGCTGATATTCAAAATTACCCGAGGGAGCGGAAACCTCAACCTTTGTTCCTACCTCCCATGTGTCGAGAATGTACTGCGACATGAGTCCGCCCTCAACACGCTTTATGGTGAGAGTGTATTTGCCCTCAAGAGAATCCTTGGGAGAGGAAGAAATTGAATATGCTCTGGTGATGGGCATATCGTTTATCGTTTCAAACACGGTGAGATATTTTCCTGCTCCGAAATATGCGAGAGAGGTGGTGCCTCTTTCTTCGTCGGGAACAAGAGTAAAGGTCTTGCAATCGGGTGCCATTTCACGAACGGCGGCAATTTTAAGATACTGACGCTTGGGGTGAAGTGCCTTCGCAAGAGCCATTGCGGTATCGTTGTCTCTTACGAGCTTGTTTGATGCTTCCTTGAATCTGTTTTGTCTGCCCGTTATGACGGGGATAAACTTCGTAGCTTTAAGATTTTTCAGAGTTCCCATATTATTTGCCCTCCTTTTTGAGTGCCTTTATTGTAAGATCCGCAGCCTTTTCGCCCGAATAATAAGAGCAAGCGTAACCGTCGCCGCGTTCCTGAGAAGCACCGCAGAAAATGAAGTTATCAAAGGGCTGGTCGGCAATAAACTGAATGGTACGCGGAAGCATGCTGTCCCACTTTTCAAGTCTGTAGCCGTAGGGCGTGCCGAGAGGCGTGTTGAGGTATCTTGCGAATGTCGGCGGAAGACCGATTTCAATCTCCTCAATGTACGGCTTTATGGAAATGTTGAGAGCCTTTTCGCAGGTCTCAATCATATCGTTCGCAACCTTGGTCTTGAACTTCTTGTAATCCTTGGGTTCAATGCCCTGCATTACATCGCCCTTGGTCATGCCGGTAAGGAAGAGCTGGCAGGTTCCCTCGGGAGTGCAGTCGGGGATAATCTCGTTAAGGCAGTTGATGATGCAGTAGCCGCTGAAATACTTGTCAACCAAAGCAAACTGCTCGTCGGAATCCGAGGTGGGAGCGATGAATACGGAATAATCCTTGATTCCGAGCTTCTCCTTCGGAATGTTCATGCCGAGATAAACGGTGGTAAGAGAAACCGCCGTCTTTCTTGCGTTGGTCATCTGAATCTGCTTTTCGGGAATATCCTTTTCGTCGAACAAATCCTTCCAAACGGTAACGGGAGCGGAGTTGCAGATGAAACGCTTTGCATAAACCTCTTTGTTTCCGTTTACAACAACGCCTACGGGCTTGCCGTCCTTCATTATAACCTTGGTAACCTCGGAGCTGTACCAAATCTCGCCGCCCTTATCACGAATCGCCTTATCGAACGCAAGGCTCATTTCATGGCTGCGAAGATGAGGAATGGTTGTACCCTTTCTTACGTAGCTGTGGAGCATTGCCATGTAGTAAAGGAAGTCCATCTGGCTTGCGGGAACGCCGAGATAGCACCAATATGTATTGAAGATATCCTGTGCCTTTTTGGGCATTTTAAGTGCATCGAGAACCTCGGTGATGGTATGACCGCCCATACGAAGGATATCGGGGAAATCCTTGAGACTGCCTACAAGCTCCGTGGGCTTTTCAAGTGCCGAAAGAGCCTTGAACATACGGGTTGAAAGGTCAAACGCCTTCATGCTGCTCTCATATGAGCCGGGAACGACCTCGTCGAGCTTTCTTGAAAATTCTTCAAATCCGACAGGCATACGAACGTCAAGAGAAACGTTGACGCCGTTTTCGTTTACAAAGGTGTCCTTATCGCCCTCTTTTGCGGGAACAATAAGACGGAACGTTGAATCGTGGTGATACCACTTAACATCCGCATCAAAACGCTTGAAAATCTGCTGTGCGGTTCCGGTGTCGCCGTCGGCACTGTCGCCTGCAAGCTCATGGAGTGAGGGTTCAAACTCGAATCTGCCTCTTACAAAAGAGGTTGCCGAGCCGCCGGGGATGTTGTGTCTTTCGAGAAGGAGGGTTGAATAGCCCGCCTTTGCGCAGGATGCAGCCGCTGCAAGACCGCCGTTACCGGCGCCTATTACGATGACATCATAGGTTTTCATTTTATCCGACCTTTCAGTATCCATTTATGTGTTAATTATAACGCTTTGAGAGGATAAAATCAAGTATGTACGGCTCTTTATTTAGCAAAAATATTTTTCGTTCAAGTTTTTTATGAATTTTTTATAAAACCGCTTTACAAATCGACAATTTTGTTAGATAATATATTATGTATTATTTCAAGTAAACGGAGAGATTGACCATGAGATCCGAGCCTCCAAAATCCCCCGACGAAAAAAAACGCAAAAACTCTCCCAAAGAAAGTATGCGTCTTATCAAGAGCTTTTTCCCGTATTTGCAAAAGCATATCCCGACACTCGTTATGGTGCTGCTGTGTACGGCGTTCTCGGCGGGCTGTGAAATCGTCCTTCCGCTCATCGTGCGTGAAATCACCGATACGGCGGCAAACGATATCGCCCAATTAACGCTTCAAAAGATAATCGGAATCTGCGTTTTCTATGTCATTCTTCGTGCCTTTACCTGCCTTGCGGAGTACATAACCTCCTACTACGGTCACGTTATGGGCGTTAAGATTGAAAACAAGATGAGAGCGGATATGTTTGACCATCTGCAAAAGCTCTCCTTTAATTTCTTTGACAACACAAAGGTCGGTCAGCTCATGAGCCGCATGACCTCGGATCTTTTCGACGTTGCGGAATGGGCACACCACTTCCCCGAAATGGTGTTCAAGACCGTAGTTAAATTCTTTGCGAGCTTTTATATCTTCACCACCATGGATATCCGTCTTGCTCTGTGCGTGTTCGCCCTCATGCCGTTTATGATAGTTCTTACGAAAAAATCGAGAACCCGCATGAGAGAAGCATTCCGTCAAAGCCGTCATCAGGTCGGCGAAATCAATGCAAGACTCGAGGACAGTCTGCTTGGCGTGCGTGTTGTGCGGTCCTTTACCAATGAAGAAACCGAGCGTAAAAAATTCCTCAACGGCTGTGCCGAATATGTCTCCGTCAAAAATATGGCACACAAATATATGTCCTCCTTCCATTCAACCGTTACCCTCATTGACGGCGTAATGTATATCACCGTTGTTGGCGTCGGTGCATATTTCATGCATCTCGGTCAGATAACCCCCGGTGACTTTGCCGCCTGCCTGCTCCTTGTTTCAACGCTTCTCGGCTCAGTAAGAACCATAGTTGATTTCAGCGAGCAGTTCAGCCGAGGAATAACGGGAATAGAACGTTTCAGAGAAGTAATGGATGTTGAACCGGATATCACCGACAGCGAAAACGCCGTTGAAATAGGCAAGGCAAAGGGCGATATCGAATTTAAGGATGTCACTTTCAGCTACGTAAAGGGCGAAAAGACAATCCTCAGTCACTTGAATCTTCACCTTAAAGCGGGTGAAAATCTTGCACTTGTAGGCCCGTCGGGCGGCGGAAAGACAACTCTGTGCAATCTTATTCCGAGATTCTACGAGCCGGACAGCGGTGAAATTCTGCTCGACGGCAAAAACATTAACGAAATAACTCTCCGGTCGCTGAGAAAAAATATCGGCGTGGTCGCTCAGGATGTCTATCTTTTCTCCGGAACAATTCGGGACAATCTCATTTACGGCAAGCCCGATGCAACCGAGGACGAAATGATACAGGCTTGCAGGCAGGCGGGTGCTCACGACTTTATCAGTGCTCTGCCGAACGGCTACGATACATACATCGGCGAAAGAGGCCTAAAGCTCTCGGGCGGACAGAAGCAGAGAATTTCAATCGCAAGAGTATTTTTGAAGAATCCCCCCGTGCTTTTGCTCGATGAAGCAACCTCCGCTCTTGACAACGAAAGCGAACGCCTTGTTCAAGAATCACTTGAACGCCTTGCCGAGGGCAGAACCACTCTCACCATTGCCCACCGACTTACCACCGTAAAGAACGCCGATGAAATAGTCGTTCTCACCGAGGACGGCGTTGCCGAAAAGGGTACTCACAATGAGCTTATCAAAAAAGGCGGCGTTTACGGCAAGATGTACGGAATGTACTCGAACAACTAAAACGATAATAATTTCAGAAAGGAATATAAATATGCTGAAAAACATTTCCCCTATAATCTCACCCGAGCTTTTGAAAATCCTCATGGAAATGGGTCACGGTGATGAAATTGTCATCGGTGACGGCAATTTCCCCGCCGCATCCATAGCACAAAGGCTTGTTCGTCTTGACGGACACGGTGTTGATGAAATTCTCGATGCAATTCTCAAGCTCATGCCCCTTGATACATATGTTGATTCTCCCGTTGCTCTCATGGATAACGGCGATGCGGAAAATCTGCCCCCGATATGGAAGGATTACAAAAAGACCGTCACGGCAAACGAGGGCGAAAAGAGCTTCGAGCTTGTTGAAAGATTCGCTTTCTATGAGAGAGCCAAAAAGGCGTATGCCGTTGTTGCAACGGGCGAAACCGCAATTTACGCAAACATAATTCTCAAAAAGGGCGTAGTTATCCAATGAGTGAAAAAAGAGTTCTTGCAATAGATTTCGGTGCTTCGAGCGGCAGAGCCATTGTCGGTTCGTTCGACGGCGAAAAAATAACTCTCAACGAGGTTCACCGTTTTTCCAACGACCCCGTAAAAGTCGGCGACACCGTATACTGGGATGTTCTTCGTCTTTTTCACGAGATAAAGCAGGGCATTGTCAAGGCAAAACAGCTCGGCTCATTCGACAGCATCGGCATAGACACCTGGGGCGTTGATTTCGGACTTCTCGACAAATACGGCTGTCTGCTCGAAAATCCCGTGCATTACCGTGACGAACGCACAAAGGGACTCATCGAAGAATGTGCAAAAACCGTCCCGAACGATGAATTTTACGGCACAACGGGCATACAGTTCATGGAGCTCAACACGGTATATCAGCTCTATGCCCTCAAAAAATACCGTCCTCACATACTCGAAAGAGCGGCTCACCTGCTCTTTATGCCCGACCTTTTCGGATATATGCTCACGGGCAAAATGACAACGGAATATTCGATAGCCACCACTTCACAAATGGTTGACATAAAAACAAAAAGCTGGGCGTTGAATCCGCTCGAACGGCTCGGAATCCCGACCCGTCTGCTGTGCGATATAGTTCCCTCCGGCACACCTCTCGGTGAAATTCGCGAGGATATTGCCGAGGAATGCGGCGTTTCGGGCACCAAGGTCATAAGCGTATGCGGACACGATACCCAAAGTGCAATAACCGCCGTTCCGTGTACCGATGGCGATTTTGCGTTCCTGTCGAGCGGCACGTGGTCACTTTTCGGAACGGAGCTTGCCGAACCGATAGTCAATCAAAAGTCGCTTGAAATGAATGTCACGAACGAGGGCGGCTACGGTCAGCGAGTCGGATTTTTGAAGAATATCATCGGACTTTGGCTCATTCAGGAAAGCCGCCGTCATTGGAACAGAAACGGTGAAAGCTATTCCTATGCAGACCTTGAAAGGCTTGCACTTGAAGCGGAGCCGTTCAAATGCTTCATCGACCCCGATGCACCCGAATTTGTCCCGCACGGTGACATTCCCGCAAGAGTAAGGGAATTTTGCCGCAAAACGAATCAGCCTGTCCCCGAAAGCGTTGGCGAGGTCATGCGTTGCATTTACGAAAGTCTTGCAATGAAATACCGCCTCACCCTCGAAAAATTAGAGGACTGCACGAGCAAGCACTATCCCGCAATTCACGTCATCGGCGGCGGAGTTAAAGATACTCTGCTTTGCAAAATGACTGCTTCCGCCTGTAACCGCAAGGTCATCGCAGGCCCGATTGAAGCCACCGTGCTCGGAAATATCGCCGTTCAGCTCATTTCGAGCGGAGCAATTGCCGATATCGACGAGGCAAGAAAAATCATTCGCAACAGCGAAAATACCGCAGAATATCTCCCCTCCTCCCCCGACGCTTGGTCGAACGCCTACGAAAGGTTTAAGACAATAGCGGAGTGAATGTAAGATATAATGTTGCCATACGATAAATCAAATATTAAACTTGCGAAAATCTTGCGAAAACGAGCAACTCCGTGGGAACAAAAATTATGGTATGAATTTTTACGAACATATCCCGTAAGATTTCAAAGGCAAAAAGCAATAGGTTCGTATATTGTTGATTTTTATTGTGCAAAAGCGAAACTTATCGTTGAGCTCGACGGTTCTCAGCATCTCAACAGACGCAACCGCAAAGAAGATCGCTTCAGAACCGAATACCTTGAAAAATTTGATTTAACGATTTTGCGTATTTCAAACAATGATATCAACGAGAACTTCTACGGTGTTTGCGAATATATCGACAGGATTGTCAAAGAAAAAATTACATTTTAGTGTATATGACTAAATGCTTCTCCCGCATTACAATTTCGCACTCGGCATATTAAAAAGTGGGCTCCCTCTGACGAGGGAGCTGTCACGGAGTGACTGAGGGAGAGATGGATTTTGCGTAATTCGCACATTGCTTCTTGTCTTTATCCTTTCTCTCCCTCCGTCTTTTGCTTCGCAAAATCCACCTCCCTCGTCAGAGGGAGGCTAACGAAACCTCAGCTTTCCCCAAAAATCAAGCTAAAACCCAATTCCTAACAACTTAGGTCATCCGAGGCAAGCTAAAGGAATTGCAATTTTCAGCGATAAATTTTCTTCAGTGAATTAAAAATACAAACCACAGAAAGGAAGATTCAACATGGCAAAAAGCAGACTTATCGGCGAATATCCCGTAATCGGTATTCGTCCCATCATTGACGCAAGACGAGGCCCTCTCGGTGTCCGTCAGTCTCTTGAGGAGCAGACCATGGGCATGGCATATGCCGCAAAAAAACTTTTCGAGGAGAACATCAGATACTCCAACGGTGAGCCTGTAAAGGTCGTCATTTCCGACACCACCATAGGCAGAGTTGCCGAGGCAGCCGCCTGTGCCGCTCAGTTCAAGAAAGAGGGCGTTGACATCACTCTTTCCGTCACTCCCTGCTGGTGCTACGGCTCCGAGACAATGGACATGGACAAAAACACCATCAAGGGTGTTTGGGGCTTCAACGCAACCGAAAGACCCGGTGCGGTTTATCTTGCAAGCGTTCTCGCCGCTCATGCTCAAAAGGGCTTGCCCGCATTCGGAATTTACGGCAAGGACGTTCTTGATGCAGATGACACCACCATGCCCGACGACGTAAGAGAAAAGCTCCTGCGCTTTGCAAGAGCCGCCGTTGCCGCCGCAACCATGAGAGGCAAGTCATATCTTCAGATAGGCTCAATCTGCATGGGTATTGCCGGCTCAACCATCAATCCCGAATTTATCGAGGAATATCTCGGCATGAGAGTTGAATCGGTTGACGAGGTGGAAATTATCCGCCGAATTACCGAGGGCATCTATGACGAGGAAGAATTCCAAAAGGCTCTCAAATGGACAAAGGAAAAGTGCAAAGAGGGCTTCGACAAGAACCCCGAATTTGTCAGAAAGAGCGACGAGCAGAAAGAAAAGGATTGGGAATTCACCGTTAAAATGATGTGCATCATCAAGGATTTGATGAACGGCAACGACAAGCTCCCCGCAGGCTGTGAGGAAGAGGCTGTCGGTCACAACGCCATCGTTGCAGGCTTCCAGGGTCAGCGTCAGTGGACGGATTTCTATCCCAACGCCGATTTTGCCGAGGCTATGCTCAATACCTCCTTCGATTGGAACGGTGCAAGAGAGCCTTATATTCTTGCAACCGAAAATGATACGCTCAACGGTATCGGTATGCTCTTTATGAAGCTCCTTACCAACAGACCGCAGATGTTCGCAGACGTTCGTACATATTGGAGTGCGGATTCCGTCAAGAGAGTTACGGGCTACGACATTGAGGGCGTTGCAAAGGATGCCGGCGGCTTCATTCATCTCATCAACTCGGGTGCTTGCTGCCTTGATGCTTGCGGTGAGATCAAGGACGAAAACGGAAACGGCATTATCAAGCCTTGGTACGACGTTAACGATGCCGACATCGAAAAAATGCTTGCGGCTACCACTTGGAACGCTGCGGACAACGGCTATTTCAGAGGCGGCGGATATTCTTCACGCTTCCTTACCAGAGCACAAATGCCCGCAACAATGATAAGACTCAACATCGTCAAGGGTCTCGGCCCCGTTCTTCAGATTGCCGAGGGCTGGACTGTCGGTCTGCCCGATGAAGTTTCCGACATTCTTTGGAAGAGAACCGACTACACATGGCCCTGCACTTGGTTCGCTCCCAGATGTGACAGCAGCTCCCTTGCGTTCAAGTCTGCATACGACATGATGAACAATTGGGGTGCAAACCACGGTGCAATTTCCTACGGTCACATCGGTGCGGATGTCATCACCATGGCTTCCATGCTCAGAATCCCCGTCGCAATGCACAACATCCCTGATGAAAAGATTTTCCGTCCCGCTTGCTGGGGTGCATTCGGAACAAAGGATCTCGAGGGCGCCGATTTCAGAGCTTGCGAAAACTACGGCCCGCTTTATAAATAATTGATATTATTGTTTAATGATTTGCAAAAGGAGAGATGAATCTTGAAAAACAAAAAAGCAAGATTCTTTTCGGATTGCTTGCGGGGGCTTTGTGTATCGTGATATGCGGCGTGCTGATTGCCGTTAAGATAAACTCCGATACCGCCATTCCCACCGACAAAGAAGTTGTCGAATATTCTTACTCTTCGGATATTGACTCTGCTTCACTCACTTTGTTTTTCAATGATAAAACATCCACTTTCTCACCGTCATTTTTATCGAGCCATATCTATAACGGAAGCTGCGAGGAGGACTCGGGAACCTTGGTGCTCAAGGATACTTCCGGTGCAGAGCTGTATTTCAGCATAAAGAAGGACAAATTGGTATTCCGGGCTGAGAATTCTTCGGAGGTACCCAAATTCAAATACGCTCCCGAGGACGATGAACCCACGCCGGCTTTCCCCGACGGTGCAATATTCGCACTTCAATAAACAATATAAACAACAAAAAGCCCGTACCGCAATCCCGAAAAGGAGCACGGTACGGGCTGTATTGTTTTATTTTTACAAATTAAATAAAGAAGATGAATGCAAGCATTCCGAACATACCGAACAGCATTGCGATGAGCAGGAAGAACGAAAGCACGCTGACCACTATCATAGCACCGGCGGTAATCTTTATGGGCATGGTGTTTTCCGCATCGGAAATATTCTGCCAGCAAAGTCTTACATCCGTTCCGTCAACATAGAATTCGTCAAGTCCGATTTTGTCGGCGTTTTCCGTCTGCTTAAAGCCGCATTCCTTGAGACCCTCAACGAAAAGTGCAGTCATTTCCTCATCCTTGAGTGTAAGTCTGCCGGTCATTCTCAGCTCCGTTGCAGGCTCCTCTCGGCGAAGATGACCCGCCTTAAAGCCCGTACACCACCAATAATCGTCATAGTCCCTCGTAAGCTCACGAACATAATTGCCGTTGCCGGTTTCGTCGTGATACAAGGTCATCTCCATTTTTATCCAATCTCTCTCGGTCGGACAACCGTAGAAAGTGAAAAGTCCCGGTTCCTCATCGCTGACATCTCTGCGGTAGATACCCATTTCACTGCCGTAGAACAACAAGCCATACTGACCTTTCCACATTTGAACCATCCAGTCTCTGTCGTCGTAGGTGAAATATACCCTTACATAATCATATTCAAGGAGCATATAGGGTGCAGCGATATCGTAGAATTTTGCGAATCCGAAATTATGCTGCCAGCAATCCTTGTCGTCGGCGTAATAATAATCGTCCGTATAGCTGTATCTATAGCTGAGAACCTGCCTATCCACAAGAAGATCCTTGACGGGATTACTCCTTGTCACGACATTTACAACAAAGCCGTCGGAAATTTCCTTGCCGTCAACCGTTGCCTTTGCAACTATCTCAACTCTGCCGGTCCTTTTTGTTGAAACAAGACCGTTAGCATCAACGGAAGCAATGTTTCCGTCAAGGGTATGCCAGCTTATTTTCGGCTGAACTTCAACGCCCGTAACCGTTGCGGTGAGCTGAACCGTTTTTCCGACGAATACCGAAAGACTTTCAGCCGTTACCGCTATGGTCGGCTCTGCGGCGGGCGGAATCGGTGCGTCCGTTTCGATGTCTTGGGGAGTTGCTGCGGGGATTTCTGCGGCGAAGCTCGGAAGAGTGCATGAGAAAACTGTAATTGCCGCAAAAATAAGGGCAAAAGCCCTCGATAAGGATTTCTTCATTCGTATCCTCCTAAGTAATTTTTATCTATTTTAGCATATATCATGCAAAAAATCAAGATGCAAAACGCACCCCGTGTGTAACAACAAGAGGACACGATTCGACATGATTTTCGCAAAAGCTGTGGTTTACTTTTGCCTCCGCCTTAGGGGGCGAAGCGGTACACCGTCTAAGTGTGACGTTTTGTCACATTGTAAGCGGCAGGGTGTTATGATATAGAAATTAGGGATGCGGGATTTATGCCAAAGCTGAATTAGAAATTTGTCCCTACAGGGGAAGCGAATATAAATCACAGCTTTTTGCGGAAAATTGAGCCTAAATTAAATAGGCCCCTCTGACAAGGGAGGCTAACATAATCGTTGCTTCCTGCAAAAATCGAGTTAAAATATGTATCAAAGCTGAATTGTATTTTCGCCGTCCCTTTAGGGAAGGTGGCACGGAGTGCCGGAAGGGTTTTTCGCTAAAATTCTGCTGAAATTCAGCTTTTAAAACCCCTCCGCCTCACTGCGTTCGGCACCTCCCCTACAGGGGAGGCAAATATAATTGCCGTCACTGAGCTCCGGTTGAATTTTCGTTGAAAATTCAATATCCCCCCGTGCGAATGTCTCATAATAAAATGACATTCGCACGACCCCCTTTAGGCAAGGGGGTCGAAGTAAATCACAGCTTCCTGCAGAAATTCCGTATTCCTAATTTCCAACAGCCTACCGCCTAATCGGTCGGCTTGGTCGCTCGCGGTCACAACGGTCCACCGGACCGTTGCTCTGTGCCGCTCGTCCTTCGAGTCCCACATACTTTTAAAAAAATCAAAACCGCCGAAATCGTTTGATTTCAACGGTTTTAATTGGCGCGCTGCAAGGGACTCGACTCGCGCCGCTGCGGCGGCTTGGTCGCTCGCGGTCACAACAGTCCACCGGACTGTTGCTCTGTGCCGCTCGTCCTTCGAGTCCCACATACTTTTAAAAAAATCAAAACCGCCGAAATCGTTTGATTTCAACGGTTTTAATTGGCGCGCTGCAAGGGACTCGACTCGCGCCGCTGCGGCGGCTTGGTCGCTCGCGGTCACAACAGTCCACCGGA
>CAZPMK010000022.1:0-26957 GCA_964587915.1 uncultured Clostridium sp. | reverse complement strand
CGTTGAAAATTCAATATCCCCCCGTGCGAATGTCTTGTGACAAAATGACATTCGCCCGACCCCCTTTAGGCAAGGGGGTCATGATAAATCACAGCTTTTCTGTAAAATCAAGCTGAAAATTTAACCCTGCATTCCTAATTCCTAACCCCAACAGCCGCCGTCATTCTGCACAAGTCAAAGGATGCGCAATTGTGAAATATATCTAAAAAGCCGTTGCGTTAACAAAATATTCACAATTAGTTTACAAAAAGTTAATTGAATTACACCGCTGTTGCAACAACCCCTTTATATAATGCGTATTGTAAGGTGTACCCATTGCACGGGTACTGCGGGGCGAATCCCCGTAAATAAAATGGAGGTGCAAAAACATGAAAAAAGCATTAAGGCTTTTGTCAATGGTCATGGCTGTGGTTATGATTATGTCGGCTGCTTGTCTGCCCACATACGCAAAGAACACCGCATCTGACTATTCTAAGCCCAACCGTTACAGCGGCGTTCAGAAGTATTACTTCACCGCTGAGCAGGGTTGTTCCTATATTCTCGATATGCTTGACGAGATACTTGCAGAAGAGGATATATTGGTGGAAGAAAACCTTTATGTCGCTAAGTTAAAACTTGATTTGCGAAGCATAGACGCTGCGGTCCAGTCGCTCTACGATACGATTGATGATTTCGATAGCGGTGCACTCGGCACACTTGCGAACATTGCTCTCGGCAATATTATGGATGATGACGGCTGCGATTTGAATAAAAACGGTCTTCAACCCGGATTGAAGCGTGCAAACGGTGCCAATGATCTTGATGTACTTTACATGATCGTCAGCTGGCTTGCGAATAACGAGAAGCTCTTCCAAAAGCTTGCCAATGGCGAAGCCGATCTTGGACTTGTCGGCAGCTTCCTCGATGCTTCTATCACCGATATCATCGAGAATCCCTCAGGCTTCCTTAAGTTGACACTCTATCAGATGCTTATCAATGAAGACGCCACTTCGGTTCCTGCCGGCGTTACGCTTGACAGTGCACTTCAGCAGATAGTCGATTGGGCACTTATCACCGGTACGGGCGATACGGTTGAAACCGGTGCGGCTTCTTTGCTCGGTGCAAACGAGGAACCCCTTCTTCCCGCTCTCGGCAATGAAAGCATTCAGGCAGCCGGCGGCGCAAGCATTACAGCTATTCCCGTCAGAGCAGACAGAGGTAACGGCGTAGTCGAAACCACCATGAACACATATCAGGTTGTTGCAAACCTCATTGATGCTCTTATGAGCGGCATGGTTAAGGATATGCTCTTTGATGTGCTTATTGATGCGCTTGATGTTGATATTACCGTCAACGACGGCAAGGGTAATACCGATGTTATGTCGGATATGACCTTCAATCTTATCGTCGGTGCGGTTGAAGAGCTCTTCATCAAGAACGGTGCTCCTGCAATTTACTATTCGGCAGATGCTCAGACCTATCCCGTTCCCAAAATCAATGAGCTTCTCGATTGGCTTCTTACGGGTACCGGCGATACCGCTCCCGCAATCGGAACCTTTATCTCACTGAGCTATAAGGGCATAAACCTTACCGATAACTTTATGTCACTTCTCAACGACGTTGCAAGAATGCTTCCTTCGCTCCTTCCCGCATTCGGTCTCGAACTCAATTCCGCTCTTGCATATTCAGCAAGTGACCTTGCCGAGACCCTTTCTTTCAATGAGAATAGACAGATTGTTTTCTCAAGTGCCGATGATGCCGTAACTCCTCTCTACCTCACCTATGAAGAGGATATGAACGGCAATCGCGTAAGAATTTATCCGACAGCGTATGAGGAAAATTCTTACGGCGTTATGGTTCCCTCACAGTATGCTTATTTTGATGATGATACTCGTGTTAATACCATTGACCCGAGCGATGTCGCTACTTATGTAGACCCCATGCTTGTAAGACCCGAGTATTATATTTCCGATGCAAAGGTTTACGCAAACCTTATCAAGCTCCTGCTTTCGAGCTTTATAGACGGTGCATACTTCCCCGAGTGGACTGAGGATATTCCCTCCGTTGCGGCTTATGCGCTTGCATCTATTGCTGCCAATATTGTCCCTGAGGCAGAGTATTTTGACAGACTTGATGCATACTATTATAATAATACACACGCTGACAGCTACATCTCTCCGTCAACGGGTAAAGTTATTGATAAGGATTCCGACCTTGATTACACCGTGCTCAAGACAGACAGCAACGGTATAAATATAGAAATCGTCAATGCGGCAGCCGAAATAGGTGCTGCAATCGGCGCTTACTATCTCAACGGTGTTTTCGATATCCAAGAGGGTGAACAGTTCACCGTTATCGGCTCCTCGCTCGAGCAGTTCGGTTTTGAATTCTTCATCTGGGCATTCAAAAAGTATCTCCCGATGTTTGCGGGTACTTATAATACGAATACCGGCAAATTTGAAGGAAGCGGTACTTGGATCACTACGATCAACTCTTGTATCACAGAACTCGAACAGAATAATAATTACAATGTTGTCTATACTCTCCTTGACGGAACACTCTTTAACCTTATTCCGACATCATGGTTCCCGCCGACATACAACGGTTCATTTGACTTCTTGAACAAGTGGCTCCTTGATTCGATACAGAATTTTGACCTTCAGCAGCTCTTTAGCCTGTTCTCAATTCGTGAGGGCGGCGAGCTTGATACAGCTCCGCTTCTTACGGTTCTTCTCAGAGTTATTGACCGTGTGTTCATGATCGCTTTTGCCGGAAATTCACTTTTACTTCCCGAAAGAACTGCAGTGTTTAATAACGGCGGATTCTATACAATCAACACCTCGATAACCACTCTTGAAGGTCTTATTGCTCCGAGCTCACTTTCATTCCTTCTTACGAGACTTATAAGATATTTGAATACTTATAAGGTTCAGCTTTTCACCACGATATTCCCGCTTCTTCTTTCCACTAATTTCCTTCCCGAGTTTGATGCAGGTGATGATTACAGCGGAATCAATTACCTCGGAACGGATCTTACGACATATAAGATTTCCCATTTGCAGAATTACCTCAACAAGTTCAATGTTGGTGTCAACGCCAAAGTTCTTTTAGATACCACGGATTTGGAGACTGCAGAGGCAACGGCTAAGGAAAATGCAGGTAGCTACATTTACACCAAGACCCTTAACGGTGTTGAGAATTACACGGTTTATCAGCCGATTCATTTCTTCACCTCCGCAACCGAGACCTCGGGACTTACCGATGGTGCAACCTTTACCGATGCAAACGGCGTTGCCGCAGGTGATACCACCTTCAGCACATTTACCAATTTCAGAAAAGCAACGCTCAATACAAGATCTGCAAATTCTCCGTATGTTTCATATACGACCGATGATTACAAATTCTTTGCGGATGAAGATTTCTCCCATGTTTATTCCTATAACAACTTCAAATCCGTACTTGATGATGCATCTGATTTTGTAAATGAATACAATTCATTCGGTAAGGGAGCTGAATCAACGGCATACGGTGCCTGGATGAAGTTCTACATTCAGTCAAATCTTAAAGCTCTCAATCTTTACGATGCCAATGATGACGGCGTTATCGTAACCGATACCGCACAGGCTACTTACGATGGTGATCCGGGTGCTCCGACCAGCTTCTATCCCTTCATGACGACCACATCGCAGAAGATTGATATTTATTATTCAAAAGTAGGTAAGAATGTAACCGTAGATATGAATGAGTTTAACTCGACTCTTTATGAGCAGATTTCAATTGCTCTTGCTTACGGTGCAGATCCCGAAAACGATATCGTTCTCTCAAGCCCCGAAGCGGAGTCAGTTGTAAGACTTGCTCTTAAGAAGTACGGCAATGTTGCCGATGCAAGAGCTCTCGCATTCGACATCACGCCCGATATCGACGGCAATTACCACACCGGTGCATATCAGTGGAGCGGACTTACCGCTGCGGAGCTTCAGGCAATCACCGATTTCTGTGCTTCCATTGATTGGACATTTACCTATGACACAGCGGCAGGCACATATGAAATTGCAAGACCTGTATTTGCCGTCATCACTCCTTCTCTTGACTTTGCTAACGGTATCAGCACTGTTCCTCCCGTTACTTCAGTTGATGATAAGAAGGATATCGTTTCCAGAACGGCTTCGAGAATGTATGACGCATACATTGATTACATTACAGAGCTTTATTCCAACAGACGTGATCTCTACAGCCACATTAACATTATCGGCAAGCGTGCCGAAATGGCAGAGAGCGACCGTAAGGGTCAGAGACTCATCAATACAACTTCTCTTCAGTGGCTTCTCAAGCACACCGAATCGGCTTACAAGGATAGCGAAACACATCTTCGTAACCGTAAGTTTGCAGGAAGCGGATATTCAAAGATTTACACCGCAAGCTCCTATGCTAAGTTTAAGAACGCCTACGACTTCGCAACTTCACTTGAAGCAGCAGTTCGTTCTGCGGCTTCCGCCGAGGGACTTACTCAGTCCATGGTAAGTAAGGCATTCGATGAGCTTATGAAAGCATTCATGGGACTCGTTGATTTCACCGGTGCGGCTGACTGGTATAAGCTCGAGCAGAACCTTGCTCTTGCAGAGCCTTTCATCAACAACGCCAATGCAGCTCAGGACTACACCTCCGATTCGTTCAACGCTCTCAAGGAAAGCTACGAAGCTGCAAAGGCATACTATGATGACCAAGAGGCTTACGACTGCGAACAGCAGGATATCATTGATGCTGCGGCTGATGACCTCTACGCTAAGATATTCGGTATCATTTACACGAAGATTGCCGACCTTAATATAAAGGAAGGTTCCTCATTCGTAAAGGTTCCTCTTGAGGATTCCGTAACCGGTGCAGGTAATGTTAAAAACGGCTTCATCATCGGACTTAAAGAGGGCTACGGCATCAGTGGCGACGTAACCGCCGTCGGTTCGATTGTAGACTCCAAAGACGTTGCTATAGAAGGCATGACCGTCAATGACGAGAAGGATATGACCTTCAAGGTTGCCCAGAGCAAGTACGGCTACGGCACGGGTGCTTACTACACCGCCAGCAACGGTGTCAGAACGGTATTCAACTACTTCGCAGTTCTCTACGGAGACTTGAACGGCGATATGCGTATCGACGGTACGGATAAGTCAATCCTTCAGGCATACATCATGGGAGCATACACATTTGAGGATGCCCAGAAAGAGGCAGCCGATGTAAACCATGACGGCAGTGTTGATGCGACCGACGTTGAACTGATACAGAACTACTACAGATTCGTAGAAGGCGTCAAAATCTCGCAAACAAAATAAACCCAATGCAATTTGCCCCTGCCATATGGCGGGGGCTTTTGTCATGCCGATTAAACCCATTACCGATGCAATGACGAACAAAACAGGAGCACGAAACGCCTGCGAAAAGCACGGTAAAAATGAAGTGCTTCCGCCGATTTCAGGACCGACGGAAGCAAAAATCAAATGAGGGTAGTTGTTAAAACTCAGACACCGGTAAAACTGCGGAAGTGACGGCTCAACATGAAGCTCCTGCAAAATTTATTCACAATTATATACCGTATATACTGTATGTAATTTTGCAAAGTTGGAATAAAAAGCCTTTGTAAAGTTAATTTCTTTACCTTTATAATTCACATAAAGAATAAATCTCGGAAGTTTTCCACTTTTTCCACGCAGTTTTCCACACATGAAAGTAGAACGGCTTTACAAAGTGAATTTGTAAAGCTGTTCTACTTGTCGGTATATATTCATGCATTATATAAGTTTAAAATGAATATCGTGTTTTTTAAACTGCAAGAACGCCGTCATTTATTCGGGAAAAATTGCTTTCCCTTTATAATAACATTATATATATGCGAAAAATCGTTTGACATGATAAGCATATCCGCACGCTTTCCGACCGCTATGCTTCCCGTGATTTTATCCGCTCCGATTATCCTTGCAGGATTGATGCTGACCGCCTTTAAAGCACTGCGAAGCGGAATCCCGAAGTGAATAAGATTCTTAAATTCCTCAAAGAGATTTGTACAGCTTCCGGCAAGAGTGCCGTTCGGCAGACGAACCGCATCCTTTTTTATTACACGCTGACCGCCGAGAGTGTATTCGCCGTCCTCAAGACCCTCCGCCATGGTGGAGTCACTGATAACGGCACCCCTGTCTTCTCCGAGAGTCTTGAAAGCAATACGCAAAGTGGTCGGGCAAATGTGAATGCCGTCGCAGATAAGCTCCGCCGTGACGCTTTCGCTGTCAAGCACCGCACCGACAACGCCTGCTTCCCGAGAACCGAGACCGCTCATTGCGTTGAAAAGGTGTGTTGCATGGGTGAACCCGTTTTCAAAGCCGCAGACGGCATCAGAATAGGGTGCATCGGTGTGAGCCGCAGAGACGGTGCATATTTTGCTTGCACGGCGTGCGAACTCAATCGCTCCGTCAACCTCGGGAGCAACGGCAACGAGCTTTATCGGGCAAATTTTGTTCAGCTCATTGAAAAGCTCAAAGTCCGGGGGAGTGATATATTTGCTTTCCTGTGCTCCGCTTTTTGCAGGAGAGATGAAAGGACCCTCCATGTTTATTCCGTGAATGTATGCTCCCGTCTCCTTTCCCGCCGCCCTTGCCGCACTTTCAAAGCAGGCTTTCAGTTTCTCGGCAGGGAGAGTCATGGTTGACGGGCAAAAAGAGGTTATTCCGTTCTCCGCAAGCCGACGGCTCATGGTGAAAATCGAATCCGCTGAACCGTCCGTTGCATCGGCACCGTTACAGCCGTGAATGTGAATATCAATAAAACCGGGAATAACGCACATCCCCGTGCAGTCGATTCCGTCACCGTCGATGTCACCCAAGGCGGCAATTATTCCGTTTTCAATGAGAATATCAGTTTTATGCGGCTCGAAATCCTGCGTATATACAACAGCATTTTTTATAAGCATGGGAGATCTCCTTTGGCTTTAGTCAAATATATGATATCACGGCAGACGCAAAAAGTCAAAAAAAAATAAGCTGCGGTAAATCCGCAGCTTAAAGTAAATAATCAAGTTCTGTCTTCAACGAAAGCAACGAGGTCGCCGACGGTCTTGATCTTTTCAAGAGCCTCATCGGAAAGCTCAATGTCAAATTCATCTTCAATCGACATGGCGAGGTCTACAAGGTCAAGGCTGTCTGCACCGAGGTCGCCTGTAAGCGAAGAACCTTCGTTGATGATAGCTGAGTCTACCTCAAGCTGCTCGCTGATGATTTTTTTCAGTGTTTCGAATACCATAAATAACTATCTCCTTTTCTTTTTGCTGTGTTCCCCCCGGAACACATATGTTAATATATTATTAGTCGGCGAGTGATTTGTCAATAGTAATTTTGAAAAAAACCGAATACTCGCCGCCAAAATGCCGATAATAAGAAAAAAGCGGTTAGGATGATGAATACGGATATTTTAATTTCACTCTTAAAAGCGTTCGTTGCCGGTGGAGCAGTTTGCCTTATCGGTCAAATACTGATGGACACAACCAAGCTGACACCGGGAAGAATACTTGTATCATTCGTGGTTGCCGGAGTGGTGCTCAATGCATTGGGAATTTACGAGCCGTTTGAAAAATGGGCGGGAGCGGGTGCAACCGTGCCTCTTACGGGCTTCGGCTATTCCATGGCAAAGGGGACGGAGAAGGCTATAGCCGAGCAGGGGATAAGAGGAATACTGACCGGAGCATTTACCTCGGCATCCGGCGGAGTTACCGCTGCCATACTTTGCGGACTCATAGCTTCCTTTACGGCAAAACCGAAAGAGAAGTAAAATCATTCTGTATCTATAATAACGATTTTATTATTTCTGTCAACACCAAAAAGCAAGAATTAAAGAAATCTTAAGAAAAAATCCCCGTTTTGTTAAAACGGGGAGGCTGTCTGCATCTTATTGAGCTTCACAGCAGGAGCAGGAAACGTAATTTTCTTCGCAGTCGGCGGAAGCGTTCTTTTTGTCAAGGAATTTCTTGACGGCAAAGTAAATGCCTGCGGCGACACCTGCAACAGCGGCGATAACAGCGATAACTTTAAAAATCTTCTTAAGGCAGTCCATAGAATTGACCTCCGTCATTTTTATTTTCTCTAATTATATCCTATTTTTTGCATGATGTCAACAATTTAACAGCCGCAGTCATAAAAAATTTACAACTACGGCTGTTCTGCTTTTTAATTTTCGCAGCTTATTTAACGAGCTTTGCAAGAGCTGCTTTCTTATGAGCTGCATTGTTCTTGTGGATAAGACCCTTTGCAGCAGCCTGATCAACCTTCTTGACAGCCTCTTTAACAAGAGCTTCGGTTTCCGGTGCATTTGCCGCAGCAGCAACGTTAGCCTTCTTGATGGCAGTTTTAAGAGCTGTGTTTCTTGACTTGTTTCTTGCTGCTCTGGTCTTGTTGACGAGAACTCTTTTCTTCGCTGATTTGATATTGGGCATTAAAGACACCTCCTTCTTCATACAGGTGAATATAATAACATACTTTTTCCTCAATTGCAAGGAATTTTTAAAAAAATATTGGATTTTATAAGCAAAGCACAAATGTATCCGCATAAAAACGCCGTCATTGGTATAAAAATTCTTTGCGGAAATATAGTAACAAAAAAAGAAGAAAAAATCAAGAGGTAATTGCGTATGAATTTCAGAACCGATTTGGCACTTGAAAGATGCGAAACTCTCGGAGGCAGAGACATACGGGGTGTGCGTATCAACAAAACGGAAAAGCACGGAGCCGTGGTGACGGAAATTGAGGTTATCAGTGAGGCGGGAGTGAAAGCGGTGGGAAAGCCTGTGGGACGATATGTAAATGTTGAGGTGACACCGTTTGCAAACCATGCTCAGTTTATTGATGACAGCTTAACTGCGGTCAGCGAGGCTATCGGCGGTCTTATTCCGAAGAACGGTCCGGTGCTCGTTGCGGGTCTTGGCAATTCAAAAATAACCCCCGATGCTCTTGGTCCGAAATGTGCCTCGATGATTTTTGCAACACGCCATATAACCGGTGAGCTTCTGCGTGCGACGGGGCTCGGTAATCTGCGTACCGTCAGTGCCTTTGCAACGGGAGTCCTCGGCGAAACGGGAGCAGAGGCGGGGGAAATGCTGCGAGGGCTTGTGGATACCTTGAAACCTTGTGCAGTCATAACCGTTGATGCTCTTGCGGCGAGGAATGTTTCCCGTCTCGGAAGAACTGTCCAAATGTGCAATACGGGAATAACCCCCGGCTCGGGTGTAGGAAATTCGAGAGCGGAGATAAGCGAAAAAACGCTCGGAGTTCCCGTTATCGCCGTCGGAGTGCCGACTGTAGTTGATGCCGCAACGCTTGTTTCGGATTATTCGGGAGGAAGTGCCGTGAGCGAAGCGGAGCAGATGATGGTAACGCCCCGAGAGGTTGACTTGATGATAGAAAGAGCCGCAAAGCTGATAGCCCTTGCAATAAATTGTGCCTTACAGCCCGATATAAAGCCGGAGGATATGCTGATTTTGACGGCATAACGAAGAAAATGTCCCGTACCGCTCGGTGCGGGATTTTTTGTTTCCGAATCTATATATTGCGGTCGATTTTCCCACAGACACAAGAGAAAAAAGATTTTGTCGCAAAAAAATGAAAAAGTAAAGAAAATATTATTGAAAAACACTTGCATTTATTTGAAATAGCGATTATAATATCCTTACAAGGGAAGCAAAGGTTACAAAAGGGTAGCTGAACCGTAAATTTTGCAGAAAGGGAGGATTCATATGTTCGATTATCTCGGCGGTAAATTCAAAAGAAAATTCGATCAGGTAAACCGTATGTCAATTCCTCCCGAATTCAGAGAGCTTCTCGGCAATAAGGTCTATCTCATTTCGTCGATGTATGATGATCCGTGCATATGGGTATTTTCGGAAGAAAAGTTCGCCTTGTTTGCACAGGGGATTGATGAGACCTTTGAGGGTGAGGAGCAGGCACAGATTCAGCGCTTGCTTGCGGACAGGCTCAGCATTGCGAGTGTTGACCGTTCGGGAAGAATAACCTTGCCCGATGAACAGAAAGAATGGGCACAGCTTGACGAAGAGGTTTTTGTTGTCGGGATGGGCAACAGAGTCGAGCTTTGGAGCGATGAAAACTGGCAGAAGTTCAAATCCTTCAGCGGCGATAAATCGAGAATCACCCTTTCACCCAAGGGAGTGAAAAGAGTATGATGCCGAATGAGTTTCATCACATACCCGTGCTCTTCAATGAAACGATAGATTCTCTCAACATAGACCCGAACGGGATATATGTTGACTGTACAGCGGGAGGCGGTGGACATTCCTCGGAAATTCTCCGTCATCTCGACGGCGGCAGGCTCATTGCCGTTGACAGAGACCCGCAGGCTATCGAAACGCTGAAAGCAAGATTTTCGGGTGATTCCCGAGTTACGGTTGTTCACAATAATTTTTTTAACATTAAAGAAATACTTTCGGCTCTCGGGATTACGGGAGTGAACGGAGTGCTTGCGGACCTCGGAGTCAGCTCTCATCAGCTCGACGAACCGTCAAGGGGCTTTTCGTTTCACAATGATGCGCCGCTCGATATGAGAATGAGCCTTGAGGGAATGAGTGCCGCCGATGCGGTGAATACTCTTTCTCAGCAGGAGCTTCAAAGGATAATTTACGAGTACGGCGAAGAAAAATTCGCACCGTCGATATCCAAAGCGATTGTCAGAGCGAGAGAGCAAAAGAAGATAGAAACCACGCTGGAGCTTGCGGAAATTATCAAATCGGCAATGCCTGCCGCCGCAAAGAGGGACGGGCATCCCGCAAGAAGAACTTTTCAGGCAATAAGAATTTATATAAACGGCGAGCTTGACGGCTTGTCGCAGGCGGTTACGGATATGTTTGACTGCCTTGTGACGGGCGGCAGAGTGAGCATAATAACTTTCCATTCGCTGGAGGACAGAACGGTAAAGCAGAGCTTGGCCCCGCTTGCAAAGGGATGCATATGCCCGAGAACATTTCCTGTTTGTGTGTGCGGCAGAAAGCCGGCAGCAAAGGTGTTCAAGGCGGTTGCCCCGAGTGAAGCGGAGATATCGGAGAATCCGAGAAGCCGCAGTGCAAGACTCAGAACTGCACAAAAGCTGTAGAGCGAGAACGGAACGGTAAAAGAGAGGGAAAAGGATGACGGAATACAATCGCAGTGAGGCGTATGACCTTTCGCTGTTTGAGGAGGCGGTGGAGCTTGCACCGCAGCGGCAGGTAAAGCCTGCGGTAAAGAAAGCAACGCAGACAAAATCACAACCGAAAACAGATATAAAGAGGATTCTTGCCATATTTGCGGCGGCGGCTGTGCTCCTCGGACTTTTCGGCGGAATAATCGCAATGAGAATAAGCCTCGAAAGCCTGACGAGCGAAACGGCTCGGCTCAAGAATGCAATTTCCGTGGCGGAAAGCGAAAACATAAGACTTACAATGAAGGTCAGCTCGGAGTTTTCAAGAGAAAAGGTTGAAGCATATGCCGTATCTCAGCTTGGTATGTGCAAGCTCGAAAGATATCAAATACATTATTTTTCAGACAGAGACGATACGGACAGGGTTGTGGTGGCAAACGGCAAGGAAGTTGAGGACAGCAAGCAAGCCGAAACGGATAAGTAATTTCGGCAAAGCACCGATTGTTTTAATGCCGTGACAAGGATTTTTCGGCATATGCCGCAGATGAAACGGCATATACTTGTGTGAACGGATGTGTCGGCTGAGGATGTCGTGAGTGATACACGGGTATCGTGTTTGACTTTGAGCAATAAAAGAATATTGCAGTTAAGGCTGTCTCAATCTTAAAAGTATTAAGCGTACCGAAAGGTCTTTCCGCAGAGGTGTAATTCCGTGGGTTGACCTCGGCGCTTTGCTTTTCGGAGACGGCATTTCTTTTTATTAAATCGAAATTTAATCTACTGAGCACGGAAAGGGCGGATAAAAATGAGCCAAAAATCAAATAAAAGCTCCTTCGGCAAGAGAGCTCTTGCCGTGTTCATCATAATTCTGGTATTTCCTTTTTTGCTCAGTACGGTCAATCTTGCGAAAATACAAACGGTTGACAGCGAAAAATACAAGAGCAAGGCGGAGCAAAATCAGCTTCGCGACACCGAAATAGCAGCGTCAAGAGGCATGATTTACGATACAAACGGAACCGTTCTTGCACAGAGTGCCTCTGTTTGGAAGGTATATATCAACCCGAGCAAGCTCACCGATGCCGATTTTTGTGCGGCGGTATGCCGAAAGCTCTCGGAGCTGACGGGTGTGGACGAACAGGAAATAGCGGATAAAGCGTCAAAAACGAAATACAATTATCTTGTAATAAAACGCAGAATTGAGCTTGCCGAAAAGGAAACAATCTCCGAATTTATCAACGGCGTGAAAATTGAGGGAAAAGAAAACGAGTATGTCGATGGAAAAGAACCGTGGTTCTCAAAGAAGGTTGACGGTGAGGAACAGCGTTTTCGCTATTCAACGGCAATCGGAATTGACCCCGATGTAAAAAGATATTACCCCTACAGCGAGCTTGCCGCCTGTGTTATCGGTTTTACCGGCGACGACGATATAGGACGCTCCGGTCTTGAGCTGAAATATGACGATATCCTTACCGGTACGCCGGGCAGAATAGTTAAGGCACTCAACGGAAAAAGCGGTGCAATGGATGATCAATATGAAAGCGTATACGATGCCGTTGACGGAACGAGCCTTGTGCTGACCTTAGATGAGGTCATACAAAGATATCTGACGGACAGTCTCAAGCAGGTCTATAAGGACAGCAAGGGCACGGGTGCATACGGAGTTGTTATGAATGTCAACACGGGTGCGATTCTTGCAATGGCTTGCATTGAGGATTACGATTTGAATAATCCTCAGCATATGAGTGAGGAAGAAAACGAATACATTGCCTCCGAGGGCGAGAAAGAGGATACCGAGGAGCTTGATAACAGTGCAAAAAAAGAAATAAACGAAAAATACGCCACCGAGGAGGAAAGGGCGGCGGCACGCCGAAGAGCGATAAGAAATAATCTGCTTTTCAAAAAGTGGCGTAATTTTATAACGAGCGATATATATGACCCCGGTTCGGTATTTAAGATAATCACGGCGGCGGCGGCTCTTGAAGAAAATGTTGTATCTCCCGACATGAGCTACACCTGCACGGGCAAAATACAGGTAGCCGACAGAACGATAAAGTGCCACAAGAGAACGGGTCACGGCACTCAGGATTTAACGCACGGCTTGATGAATTCCTGCAATCCCTTCTTTATAACCGTGGGACAGAAGCTCGGAGCGGAAAAATTCTGCGAATATTTTGAGGCATTCGGCTTTACGGAAAAAACAGGAATAGATTTACCCGCTGAGACCGTACCCAAGGCCGGAGTAAACTATCATACTCTCGAAACCATGGGAATCGTCGAGCTTTCAAGCTCATCATTCGGTCAGTCGTTCCAAATAACGCCGATGCAAATGATAACGGCGATAAGTGCAATAGCGAACGGCGGAAATTTGATGACACCCTATGTTGTTGCAAAACAGCTTGACGCAAACGGAAATGTTGTCAGCGAAACAAAACCGACGGTCAGACGGCAGGTTGTTTCCGAACAGACTGCCGATATAGTCGCAGGTATGATGGAACAGGTTGTCACAAGCGGAACGGGTAAGAACGCCTATGTTGCGGGCTACAGGGTCGCAGGAAAAACAGGTACGTCGCAAAAGCTCGATAAGCCGGGACACTATGTTGCTTCTTTCGGTTGCTTTGCTCCGGCGGATGATCCCGAAATAGCGGTTCTGATAATAGTCGATGACCCCGTGGGACAGATAAACGGCGGACAGATTTGTACCCCCGTTGCCGCACAGGTCGTTGAAAAATCACTCGAATACATGGGCGTTGAGAGGCAGTATACCGACAGCGAAAAGAAGCTGCTCGACACAAACGCCCCGAATCTTGTGGGAAGCACGATGGATGATGCGGTTGCATTACTTGAAAGCGAGGGCTTCTCGGTTAAAAAGGTAGGCGACGGCGACAAGGTAATAAGTCAGATGCCGTCATACAATCAAACATTGCCGCAGGACGGTATAATAGTGCTCTATACGGAATATGATGCCGACAGGCTTACCGCAACGGTGCCGAATTTTGAGGGACTTACCATGACTCAGGTGAACAAGCGAGCACATGAGTACGGGCTGAACGTCAAGATATCGGGCAACGCTCTTAATGCAGGAGAGCTTGTTTCGTACGGGCAGAGTATTGAAGCGGGCACGGAAACGGAATACGGTAAAACGGTGACCGTGTATTTCAAATCGAACACGGGAGTTAACGATTATGCGGATTAAGCCGCAGGGAGGAAAAAGATGAAGCTCAGTTTACTTGCCGCAGAGCTTGGCATTACCACTCTGCCCGAGGAAAGAGACGTAACATTTATAACGGATAATTCCGAAAAGGTATGCGAGGGTTGTATCTTCGTTTGCATTGTCGGAAAGCATTTTGACGGGCATACCAAAGCGGCACAGGCACTTGAAAAAGGTGCGGCGGCTGTTGTGGTTGAAAAAGACATGGGGCTTCGGGGACAGCTCCTTGTTGAGAATACGAGAGCGGCATACACAAGACTTTGTGCGGCGTTTTATTCTCATCCCGAAAGAAAACTCGATATTATCGGCATAACGGGAACGAACGGAAAAACCACATCATGCTTTATAATTCATTCCGTGCTTGAAAATCTCGGAGTGAAAACAGGCATGATAGGCACGGTGAAAAATATCACGGGAGACAAGGAATATCCCGCTTCCTTAACAACACCAGACCCCTACGAGCTTTTCGGACTTTTTGCCGAGATGGTCGAATCGGGTTGCCGTGCTTGTGTTATGGAGGTATCCTCACAGGCTCTTGACCAAAAGAGGGTTGACGGCGTTCACTTTAAGGCGGCGATTTTCACGAATCTTACCCGTGACCATTTGGATTATCACGGCAGCTTTGAAAACTATGCGGCGGCGAAGCATCTGCTTTTTGAAAATTCGGAGCTTGCGATTGTCAATGCAGACGATGAAGCGGCTGAATATATGACAAAGAATACCGACTGCCGCAGGGTGACATTTTCCGCAAAGGGCGATGCCTGCGATTATTCGGCGAAAAATATCCGTGCTTCGGCGAGCGGAGTAAAGTATGAGCTTGTCAGCAACAATGATATCGGCAGAGTGGAGTTTGCCGTTCCGGGTGAGTTTTCGGTATACAATTCAATGGGTGCGGCGGTTTGCCTTGTTGAGCTCGG
The DNA here is from genome assembly GCA_964587915.1 of uncultured Clostridium sp. Classification (GTDB taxonomy): domain Bacteria; phylum Bacillota; class Clostridia; order Oscillospirales; family Acutalibacteraceae; genus CAG-177. Next base: position 11,696 of record CAZPMK010000022.1, on the reverse strand, counting down.
CTACGGCTTCCGAGAGGTTTTGGATGCTCTTTCAAGGTGCGGCGGCGTTCCCGGCAGAATGGAGCTTGTAAAAGCCGACACCCCGTTTTCGATTATCATAGATTATGCACATACGCCCGACGGACTTGAAAATGTTTTGCAGAGTGCTTTGGAAATAACAAGCGGCAAGGTAATTTGCGTTTTCGGCTGCGGCGGTGACAGGGATAAGACCAAGCGTCCTCTAATGGGCGAAATTGCATCACGGCTTGCCGATGTTGCGGTGATAACCTCGGATAATCCGAGAAGCGAAGACCCCGAAGCGATAATAGAGGATATCACAAAGGGCGTTGTCAAGCACGGTGCGAAAATCGTTGTCGAGCCTGACAGAACAAAGGCTATTGCAAAGGCGATTTCTCTTGCAAGGGCAGATGACGTTATAATTCTTGCAGGCAAGGGACACGAAACTTATCAAATTCTCGCACAGGGAAAAATCCACTATGACGAGCGGGAAATTGTCGCAGAGCTGTTAAAAGAAAAAGCGGGTGACTGAAATGAAACCTTTGACATATAAAGAAGCGGCAAATGCCGTAAATTCCGTATCCGCACTTGACGGCAGATTTTTCGGCGTTTGTACGGATACAAGAAAAATAACGCCCGATTGCATTTTTATCGCACTTCGCGGTGAGAACTTTGACGGACACGATTATGCGGCAAAGGCGCTGGAGAGCGGTGCGGGTGCGGTCATTTGCGAAAAGGATTGCGGTCTCGGCGACAGGCAGATTCTTGTCGGCAGTACACGCAAGGCATTGCTTGAGCTTGCGGGATATTACAGAAGTCTTTTCAGGATTCCGTTCATCGGAATTACAGGCAGCGTCGGCAAGACAACAACAAAGGACATGGTTCACGCCGTTATGGCGGCAAAATACAACACGCTGAAAAACGAGGGAAACCTCAACAACGAAATCGGCGTTCCGCATACTCTTTTCCGTCTTGATGATGATTTTGAAGCGGCGGTTATCGAAATGGGTATGAGCGGCTTCGGAGAAATATCGGCGATGACGAATATTGTACGCCCCGATGCGGCAATAATTACTAATATCGGCGTTTCCCACATTGAAAAGCTCGGATCAAGAGAGGGTATACTGCGTGCAAAGCTCGAAATTCTTGAGGGGATGAAATCCGATGCACCGCTCATTCTCAATGCCGATAACGATATGCTCGGCTCGGTGAGACCCGGAGCACACCGTGCGATTTTTTACGGAATCGAAAATCCGTCCTGCGAATACAAGGCAAGTGACGTTGTAATGACCGACAGCAGCCTTGAATTTACGGTGACGGCAAACGGCGAAAGTATACGCACACATCTGCCCTTTACGGGAAAACACAATGTATATAACGCTCTTGCCGCTTGTGCGGCGGGCAAGTGCTTCGGCATTGAAATGAATGAGGCACTTGAAGCACTTAAAGGCTATGTTCCGTCGGGAATGCGTCAAAGAATAGTGAAAAAATGCGGAATTACTTTTATAGAGGACTGCTATAACGCAAGCCCCGATTCTCAGGCGGCGGCACTTTCCGTTCTCGGAGCGATGAATGCCGACAGACGAATAGCCGTTACGGGAGATATGCTGGAGCTCGGAAGCGTCAGCGAAAAGGCACATTACGAGGTCGGCAAAAAAGCGGCTGAAAACGGCATTGATATCCTGCTGACCTACGGCGAGCGTTCGCTCCTTACGGCACAGGGTGCAAGGGATAACGGAGTACCGTTCGTCAAAGCATTTAATGATAAGGAGGAGCTTTCGGACTTCCTTGCCCGTGAGCTGAAAGAGCGTGATGCCGTGCTGTTCAAAGCAAGCAGAGGCATGAAGCTCGAGGATGTTATTTATTCTGTATATTCTTCACTTGAAAAATAACGGCAAGGAGAAACGGCATGAATAATTTGGCGGCTGTAGGTCTTGCGGGGGCGGCGGCATTTATAGTTACCGTTGTTCTCGGATTTGCAATGATTCCGTGGCTCAGAAAGCTGAAATTCGGGCAAACCATTCTCGATATCGGTCCGAAATGGCATAAAAGCAAGCAGGGTACTCCCACCATGGGCGGCTTGATGATTATTATCGGCACGCTTGCGGCGACAGTCGTAACCGTTGTAACGGACAAAATCATGGGCGGCAATATCGTTGCCTCGGGAAGCGTTGTGGCATCAACGATGTATACAAAGCTGTTCAGCGGCTTGCTTATGGCTCTTTCGTTCGGGCTTATCGGCTTTACGGACGATTATATTAAAATTGTTAGAAAAAGAAATTTAGGACTCAACATAAAGCAAAAGACGGCGGCTCAGCTTTTGGTATGTGTCGCATACCTTTTGGGACTATATATGTGTGCGGACGGCAGACCGTATATGCTCATACCGTTTGTCGGCGTGACGGAGACAGGCTTTTTCCATTGGATTTTCGGAATTGTCATTATTTACGCAACCGTCAATGCGGTGAATTTTACCGACGGTATAGACGGACTTTGCTCGAGCGTTACCGTAACTGCGGCTGTGTCTCTCGGTGTAACGGCGGCATTAAAGGGCTTTTTCGGATTTTCTCTCACCGCCGCCGCTCTTGCGGGAGCGTGCCTTGGATTTTTGGTTTGGAATAAGCATCCTGCAAAGATTTTTATGGGTGATACCGGCTCGATGTTTTTGGGCGGAATGGTCGTTGCCCTTGCGTATTCGCTTGACTGTCCGCTGATACTTTTGGTTGCGGGCATAGTCTATGTTATTGAAGGAGCCTCCGATGTACTTCAAATAGTTTATTACAGAGTCACGGGAGGCAAGCGTATTTTCAAGATGGCACCGATTCATCACCATTTTGAAATGTGCGGCTGGAGCGAAAAAAAGATAACCGCGGTATTTACTCTCTTTAATGCCGTCGGAGGTGCGGCTTCGGTTGCAATTATGTATTATGCAGGGTAATTTGTAAAAAATATTATGAAAGGGGAGAACGGCATGATTAACGAACCAACGGCTCCGAAATTCAAAAAGGTCGGTTTCAAAGGTGAACTGAAATATTTTTTTGACGAATTTAAGAGCTTTTTCGGCATTAGAAAATGGTTTGCCGATTTGTTTTCGGGGCGAATAGGAATCAAAAATTTCCTTGCAAAGGGGAGCTTTGATTTAACCTTTTTTGCACTTGTTATTTTTCTCCTTTCCGTCGGTATTGTAATGATGTTCTCGGCAAGCTACGTAACGGCAAGAAACAGTGCGGCGACGAACTATGATCCGTATTACTATTTCAAAAATCAAGCATTGTTTGCCGTCGTCGGCGTTGTCGTAATGCTAATTGCTTCAAAAATCAACATTGATTTTTACAGAAGTTGTACCGGCTTTATCGGTCTTGTTTCGTTTTTGCTGTTGATTTATGTTTTGATAAATCCCAAAATAATCCCCGGCAAGGAGGAATTTCACCGCTGGATAGATTTGGGTTTCATTGACTATCAGCCCTCAGAGCTTGCGAAGCTGTCCATTGTAATGGTGTTCGCCTACATGATGGAACGCTACCAAAGAAAAACCGTTGAAAAATGGTGGATGGTGCTTGTCTACGGCGTAATTCTCGGAACGAATTTTGTGCTCATTTATGCGGAAAATCATGTTTCGGGAGCACTCATCGTTTTGCTCATAGGCGGCATTATGATGTTTATGAGCGGAATCAAGCTCAGATGGTTTGTGATTGTCGGTGCGTTGGCGGTTCTTGCGGTTGCGGTGGTTATCATATATCCCGACATTCTGCCGAAACACGCCGTTGCCAGAGTTGTAATCTGGAAAAAGCTCCTTGCAGGTCAAGAGCTTACGAATGACGAAATACAGAGTGATGCGTGGCAGACCTTGCAATCCCTTTATGCCGTCGGCTCGGGCGGACTTTTCGGTGCGGGCTTCGGAAAATCAAAGCAGAAATATCTCTTTTTGCCCGAACCGCAAAACGATTTCATCTTCGCCGTAATATGCGAGGAGCTCGGATTTTTCCCGACTCTCATAATAGTGATTGTTCCGTTTGTGCTGTTGCTTGCAAGAGGATTTACAATTGCGTTGAAAGCGAGAAGCAAATTTGCAAAGCTGCTTGCACTGGGCATAAGCGTTCAGGTTGCACTTCAGGCAGGTTTGAATATAGCGGTTGTAACCTCCACCATACCGAATACGGGCATCAGCTTGCCCTTCTTCAGCTCGGGCGGTTCATCTCTTGTTACGCTTCTGCTTGAAATGGGCATAATACTTGCGGTTTCCAGAAATGACGAAAGGAAGAAAAGATAATGCTTAACGGCAAACGAATCCTCATTGCGGCCGGCGGTACGGGCGGTCACATCAATCCCGCTCTCGGTACGGCAGGATATATTAAGGAAAAAGCTCCGGATGCGGAAATAATTTTTGCGGGAACAAAGGATAAAATGGAAGCAAGGCTTGTTCCGCAGGCGGGCTACGAGCTGAAAACGATTGAAATAAGCGGATTTTACCGCAGTTTTTCTCCGTCGGCAATAAAGCATAATATCGGCACGCTTTCAAAGCTGTTGAAATCGTCGTCACAGGCAAAAAAAATAATAAAGGATTTTAAGCCCGATCTTGTTATCGGCTTCGGCGGATATGTCAGCGGACCCGTTCTCAGAATGGCGGCAAAGCTCGGAATCCCCACGGCGATACATGAGCAAAACGCTTTTCCGGGCGTTACGAATAAAGCACTTGCGGGAAGAGTTGACAGAGTTATGCTTACCGCAAAGCAGGCTGAAAAATACATGAAGCCGAAGAATCCCTGCGTCATCACAGGCTTGCCGATAAGAGGCGATATTCTCAAAGCCGACCCCGATTTTGCAAAGGCGGAGCTTAATCTTGAGGGCAAGCCGCTTGTGCTTTCCATGGGCGGAAGTCTCGGTGCAAAGCCCGTCAACGATGCCGTCCTCGGTATGATTATCAAAAAATGCAGGGATAACGATTGCGTATTCCTCCATGCAACCGGCAAGGGCGGAGAGTGGTTCATCGAGGAGCTTAAAAAAGCGGGAATCGACCCCGAAAAGCAGAAAAATGTCCGCGTGGTTGAATATATAGATATCCCTAAATGCCTGCCTGCCGCCGATTTGGTTATAAGCCGTTCGGGAGCAAGCACGCTCAGCGAGCTTCAAGCTCTCGGCAAGCCTTCGATTTTGATTCCGTCTCCGTATGTGACGGAAAATCACCAATTCCACAATGCAATGGCACTTGTCGAAAATAATGCCGCCGTTATTTTGGAGGAAAAGGATTTAACTCCCGACTCTCTTACGCAAAAAGCGGATGAGCTTCTTCACAACAGGGAACGCCTTGAGGAGATAGGCAGAAACGCCAAAGCGATGGCGGTTTCCGATGCAACGGAAAGAATATACGAAACACTGTGCGAAATAGTTAAATAATTCACCCCTGCACGCACCTCGGAATAGTATGTAACAGAGCTTTTGAGGAGCGTGTGAATATGAAAAATCTTATTATAAACGGCGGGAATCCGCTTGACGGAAAAACGGAGCTGCAAGGCTCCAAAAACAGTGCATTGCCCATTCTTGCGGCGTGTGTTGCCGTTGACGGAATAAGCGTAATACATAATTGTCCCCGAATAACCGATGTCGATGCGGCGGTACGGATACTTGAAAGCCTCGGCTGCCATGTTGTTCGTCAGGGTAATACCGTCACGGTGGATTCTTCCCGTATGTGCAAAACGGCAGTCCCCGAGGAGCTGATGAGGGAAATGCGTTCCTCCATTATTTTTCTCGGTGCGCTTCTTGCCCGATTCGGTAAGGGAACGGCAACTCTGCCGGGCGGCTGTGAAATAGGCTTGAGACCCGTGGATATCCACCTTTGTGCCTTTCGCAGTATGGGAATAATTATTGACGAGAGCGGCGGCGTAATGGAATGCAGTACCCCGAACGGAATTAACGCAAGCAGGATAAGTCTTTCGTTTCCGAGTGTGGGTGCTACCGAAAACATAATGCTTGCCTCTCTTGCGGCAAATGGTGAAACCGTTATTACGAATGCGGCAAGGGAGCCTGAAATAAAGGACCTTGCGGATTTTCTCAATGCCTGCGGAGCAAGCATCAGCGGTGCGGGTCAAAGCGTCATTCGCATTGTCGGCGGAAAAAAGCTCTCGGGAGCGGAGCATCATGTCATATCCGACAGAATCGTTGCCTCAACCTTTATGACGAGCGTTGCCGTCAGCGGCGGCAGAGCTGTTATCTCGGGCGTGGAGAGGGAGCATCTTGCCCCCGTTATTCCCGTTTTTGAGTCGTCGGGCTGTGAGATATCCTTTGATGAGACAGAGATGTGCATAAAAGCTCCTAAAAGAACACGCCGAATAAAGTATTTGCGAACAATGCCTTACCCCGGCTTTCCTACGGATTCTCAGGCCTTGATAACGGCACTTGCGGCAACGGCAAGGGGAACGAGTGTTATTTCGGAGCGTGTTTTTGAAAACCGTTTTCGCCATGTTCCCGAGCTTATAAAAATGGGCGCTGATATCAGAGTGGAGGACGGCTGTGTTGCCGTGATAGAGGGCGTTGCATTTCTTCACGGTGCAAAGGTCACCGCAAGCGATTTGCGGGGCGGCAGTGCGTTGATAGCGGCGGCACTCGGAGCACGGGGAGAAACCGTTATCGACGGCATACATCATGTGCTCAGGGGATACGAAGATTTGGATGAACGTCTGAGAGGTCTCGGTGCGAATATTAAAGTAATAAATATTTAATTACATTATATTATACGAACGGCGGAATGCCGCAAAAAGATTGATGTGAAAGCGGTGAAAAAATGCAGAAAAGCAAAAGAAAAAAAGCGGGAAGAATATTCAGACTTGCACTTGTGATCACGGTGTTCGTGCTGATAACGGCAACCGTTCTGCTTTCTGCCGCCGCATTATTCTTTTTCAAAGTTGAAAACTACAGAGTTGAGGGGATCAGCCCCTACACAAAAGAGGAAATAATCGAGGCGTGCGGAATCTCCGTGGGAAAGAGTCTTATTTTTGCCGACCTTGACGAGGGTGCGGCTTCAATCGAAAAGAATCTGCCATATACGGATAATGTCCGCCTCAGTCGAAAATTCCCGAATACGCTTGTGATTCATTATAACGAATACAAGGAGCGGTACGCCTTGCCGCTTTCAACGGCGGGCTATGCCCTGCTCGGGAGCGACTTCAAAACGCTTTCGTTTTCCGCCGAATTACCCGAGGATATGACCGTCATTCTCGGCGTTTCGCCCCAAATGCCCGTCTCGGGTGAAAGGGTTGTATTCTCTCGTGAAACCGTGGAGGGTACGGACGGCAAAAAAGCAGAGGTTGACAGAACAGGTGAGATACTCGAAGAAATTGCCGAGCTGCTCGAAAAAAACGAATTTAAGGATATAAGTGCCGTCAGTGTGGAATCACGGAGCAACATTTATTTGATTTATCAGGACAGAGTTGTGCTGAAAATAGGAAGTGCGAGCGAGCTTGACTCGAAGCTGTCCCTTGCAAAAAAGGTTTTGAGCGAGGAAGAATCCATATCGGCAAACCAATATTGCGTGCTGGATCTCACCGTTGCAAAGCAGGCGTATTTCAGCAGTACCGATGCCGATAAAATAACCGTGCTCACCGATTTTTTACAGAAATATCGCTCTGCCGAAAAAGAAAACACCGATGATAACGAAGAAACCGAGGCACAGCCTGAAGACGAAAACGGCGGTGAACAATGACATTTCTTTTGCAAAAAAGCAATTAACAAAGAAAAAGTTTGAGAAAAAACGAAATTTTTGAAGAAAATCAAGATAAATTTTCAAATTGTTCTTGTATTTTTTATAATTACATGGTAATATAATTCTGTTTATTAGATAAAATTAAAAAACCATAGGGGGTCAAACCAATGGCATTTGAAATTGACAACGATTTTGAAAGTGCGGTTCAAATAAAGGTAATAGGCGTCGGCGGAGGCGGCGGAAACGCTGTCAACAGAATGATTACCTCCGGAGTTCTCGGTGCTGAATTTATCGCCGTAAATACGGACAAGCAGGTTCTTGTTCATTCAAAAGCAACTCACAAAATTCAGATAGGTGAAAAATCAACCCACGGTCAAGGTGCAGGCGGCAAGCCCGAAATCGGTGCAAAGTCCGCTGAGGAAAGCAGAGATTCCATTTCCGACGCTCTCAAGGGTACGGATATGGTATTCATCACCGCAGGTATGGGCGGCGGTACCGGTACGGGTGCGGCTCCCGTTATTGCACAGGTTGCCAAGGATATGGGTTGCCTTACGATAGGCGTTGTTACCAAGCCCTTCAAGTTTGAAGGCAGAAGAAGAATGGTACAGGCTCAGGAGGGCATCGCAAAGCTCGCCGAGCACGTGGACAGCCTCATCGTTATTCCCAATGACAGACTTCGTGCTCTCGATGAGAAGAAAAAGACCATTGCAGAGGCTTTTGCCGAGGCAGATGAGGTTCTTCTTCAGGGTGTTAAGAGCATTTCCGAGCTTATTAAAATTCCCGGCTTTATCAATCTTGACTTTGCCGATGTTACCAGCGTAATGAAGGATGCAGGCTATGCTCACATGGGCGTAGGCAGAGCAAAGGGCAAGGATAAGGCAGAGTGTGCGGCAAACGCCGCCGTTTCAAGTCCGCTTCTTGAAACTTCAATTTCCGGCGCAATGGGCGTTATCATCAGCATTACTGCTTCCGATGACGTTGATCTTGAGGATGTTGAGAACGCAGCGGAAATCATCACCGCCAATGCTCATGAGGATGCAAACATCACTTGGGGTATCGCATTTGATCCCGAGCTTGACGACGAGATGGTTATCACCGTTATTGCTACGGGCTTTGATTCAAACAAGCCCGCCGCTCCCGTTGAGACTCCGGCTCCCGAGGTTAAGAAGAATCCTTTTATAATTGCTGCTGAAAATGCACCCGAGAGTGCTCCCGTTGCTCCCGCAGCACCGGTTGCTCCCGCAGCTCCTGCGGCACCGTCAGCTCCGAGCATTCCTAACTTCGGTTCATCCGCAAGTACGGAGACTGCCGCTCCCGCAGCTCCCGCAGCCCCTGCCGCTCCCGCAAAATCAAATGACGGCAGCTTTGATGATGACCAGTTCTATATTCTCATCAACGATATAATCAAGGGCAAGGACAACAAATAATTCAATAAAAATTCAGCGGCAGGGAAATCCTTGCCGCTCTTTTTAATGAAAAAATGCCGCCTGCTTCGTTGCAGACGGCATTGCTGTTTAAATATTGGGAAGTTTTTTGAAGCTCTCTTCAAGCTCTGCATCGGTGGGAATGTAATCTCCCATATTTCCGTGATTGAACGCATCATAGGCGGTCATGTCGAAATAGCCCGTGCCGGTCAAGCCGAAAAGAATTGTCTTTTCTTCGCCCGTTTCCTTGCACTTGAGAGCCTCATCGATTGCCGCTTTGATTGCGTGTGACGATTCGGGAGCGGGGAGTATTCCCTCTGCTCTTGCAAATTGAACAGCCGCTTCGAAAACCTCGGTTTGCTTGTATGAACGTGCCTCGTCAAGATATCCGTCATGATACAGCTTGCTGACGATGGGCGACATACCGTGATATCTGAGTCCTCCTGCATGGTTTGATGAGGGAATGAACTCACAACCGAGAGTATACATCTTTGCAAGCGGCGTGACCTTGCCGGTGTCACAGAAATCGTATGCGTAGGTGCCTCTTGTCATGGACGGGCAGGATGCAGGTTCAACCGCGATGAAGTACGGATTTTTCTCTCCGCGGAGCTTGTCACGCATAAAGGGGGAGATAAGTCCGCCGATATTCGAGCCGCCGCCCGCACAGCCGATGATTATATCGGGATATTCGTCATACACTTCCATTGCCGTCTTTGCTTCAAGACCGATAATGGATTGATGAAGCAGAACCTGATTGAGGACTGAGCCGAGAACATAGCGGCAGTTGTCGGTCGTCACCGCTTTTTCAACCGCCTCGGAAATTGCACAGCCGAGAGAACCCGTTGTTTCGGGGAACTTGGCAAGAATTGCTCTGCCCGCTTCGGTAGTGTCACTGGGGCTCGGAATGATTTTTGCTCCGAAGGTTTCAACAACATTTCTGCGGAACGGCTTTTGATGATAGCTGCCCTTGACCATGAAAACGGTAAGATCTATGTCAAGATATGCACAAGCCATTGCAAGAGCCGTGCCCCATTGACCTGCGCCGGTTTCGGTTGTCAGGTGGGTTATGCCCTGCTTCTTTGCGTAATAAGCCTGAGCAATCGCCGAATTGAGCTTGTGACTGCCCGAGGTGTTGTTTCCCTCGAATTTGTAATAGATTTTCGCGGGAGTGCCGAGCTTTTCCTCAAGGCAATATGCTCTGATGAGCGGGGAGGGACGGCACATCTTATAGAAGTTAATTATTTCTTCGGGAATGTCAATGAAAGCATCGGTATTGTTAAGCTCCTGAGCCGCAAGGTCATGACAGAATATTTTTTCAAGCTCCTCGGGCTTTGTGATGGGCTGATGCGTTTCGGGATTGAGAAGCGGAGGGGGAAGCTCCTTCATATCGGCACGAACGTTATACCACTGTTTCGGGAGAAGGTCTTCGCTGAGATTGATTCTGTAGGGTACGTTTTTGGATTTTGACATGATTTTTTCTCCTTTCATACAGCCGATGATATTTTGCGGGTTTGATATGAGCGGGGGAGAGCAATAAAAAAACTCCTGCCCCATAAATCTGGGACAAGAGAAATAATCACTCCTGCGGTACCACCCGTATTGACGATGAAATCGCCCGCTCATTTAACGCACCATCATGCGTTCTTCGTTGGTAACGGGTGAAGCTCCCGTCGGTCGCTACTCATGCAAAGCATTTTCGCTCCGCCCTCGAAAGTCCATTCGCATATGCTCCTTGTCTGCCGCAATCTCACCACCTGCGGCTCTCTTGAAAGACGGTGTACATACCTACTACTCTTTCTCATCGGTTTTACTGATGAGGTGATTATAGCACTCCTAAATGCCCTTGTCAAGATTTTTTGCAAAAAAATTTACTGAGATGATTTGTCAAGGGCGTTTTTGCAAAACACATATATCGTGACGAGCTACAATGATACAAAAAGACCGCAACAGTAATACTGTCAGCACCCAACCATTGCGGTCTTTGATTATCCCCAATCTTGTTCACTCTTTTATTTGTCCATCTCCATTAAGACGTGGTAAAGTTGTTCCTGTTATGCTTTACTCTTTGCAGAGAAGAACTTGTAGCATTTTAGAGGGATGCAGAATCCTCACCAAGTTTTTGAACAGTTTGAAAAGCGGAACATCCAATGCGGAGGCGGTTTTCTCAATACTTTTTAGGGTAGCATTTTTCTTGTCATGTTCTAATTGCCCTATGTTGGTGTGGGTGGAACCGGATAGCTCTGCGAGCTTCTTCTGATTAAGTTTCTGTTGCGTTCTATAGTTACTGATACGCTGCTTGATAAATTCGGATATTTCGCTCATAGTACATCCTCCTATACAAAGTTTATAAATATTATCCTCAATTTTTCACAGACTATTGATATTTGTTCTGGAAAGCAATAATACTATAAGTATTATATTCGGCTTTTTCGTGCTTTTGGTGTCTAATGCAAAGCATAAAGAAACCGAGTTCGGCACAGGACGGCACAAACTCGGTTGAACAAGGCGGCGAAACAAAAAGCAGGTAGTTCTCATGTCTGCTTGATAACCATTTTTTCGTAAAGTATTTAACTTGACGG
>CAZPMK010000021.1:0-27229 GCA_964587915.1 uncultured Clostridium sp. | reverse complement strand
CTTGCCGCAACAGGGACTCCGGCTTTTTGACCGTCAAGTTAAATACTTTACGAAATTTTTTGAAGGAAGGAGATTTTGATGGATTCTGTATCAAAGTGGTTGCTGACTGATGCAGAGAAGGACAGCTTTATTGCAACACTTACTCCCCATCTCGCAATTCTGCGTACACAAGCCGATGTGTCGCAGGAAGAAATCGCAAATCTAATCGGCGTATCTCGGCAGACATACAGTGCTATTGAAAGAAAAGTCCGAAAGATGTCATGGAACACATACCTCTCACTGGTGCTATTCTATGACCACAATCAAAAAACGCACCAGCTCATGAGGCACTTGTCCCTATTCCCGACAGAACTTGTTGTCCGCTTCAATGAGGGTGTAGACTTTTCAAGCTTTGAACTCAGTCGCTTCCTTGGAGAAAAGACGCAGGATATTGTTGAGCACTTAGACGATCAGGCGTTGCAAACGGTTCGGCAGACGATTATGGCTGAATATGCCCGCTGCACAAACTTGCCTGAGAAGGCTGTCGTCAAATCTTTTGATGGAACGCCCGTTGCAACTCCCACCGCTACCGAGCGTGACATCCAGGCACTCAATGCGATCCGAGCCATCATAGCGGACAGTAGCAAAGATGGATAACAGCATTAAAAAGAAAGCAAGAAAATTTCAGAACGATTTTGGCTTACAGAATGTTTCCCTTGATAATCTACGCTCTGCCATTCAAAGGCAAGGATATACCATCGTAGAGTACAACAACATTTTTAATGATGAAAATGTTGCGGCACTTCTCGATGTACTTAATCTTGAGGATTACTGTGGACGGACTAAAGGATTCACCTATACCGATTCGAAAAGGCGTCTTGTCTTTCTTCACGAGGATTTGTCCTATGATGAAAAGCTGATGGTTTTGGCTCACGAAGAAGGACATATTTACTGCAATCACTTCTGTTCTACACCAATACTAGGTAGAGATGTTATGGAGGAAAATGAAGCCAGTGAATTTGCTCATTATCTGTTGCACCAGAGTATTGGTCAAAAAGTAAGCTGTTTCATTCAGAAATACAAAAAAGCGACCATTTCGGCTGCAATTGCAGTACTTCTCGTTTTAGTAGCGTGTATTGTTTATGGAGAAATAAAGCAGGAGGAACGCTATTATGGTGACTTCTACGTCACTTCAACCGGAAATAAATACCACGAAAAGGATTGCATCTTTGTCAAGTGCAAGGATAATGTGGAGCGGCTGACGATTGAACAGTTTGAAAATGGCGAGTATGAACCGTGTGGCATTTGCTTACCGCATGCTTCACAACGATTATGTTCTTATTGTCGCAGGGCGACTTAAGAAATACACAAAATTACTTTAGGAGGATTTCTGTGGAAAACTACATCGGAAAAGTTTGTCCGTTTTGTAAAACGGAAATCAAAGAGGGAGATTCCGTAAAAGTCTGCCCTGCTTGTGGCATCCCGCATCACGAAAGTTGCTGGGAAGAAAATCACGGTTGCACCACCTTTGGTTGTTCCGAGCAGCATTATGAGGCTCAGCATACCAATCCTACGGATGTGTGTCAGAACTGCGGTGCTCCGCTCGGTGATGGACAGGCCTTCTGTCCGAAGTGCGGCACTCCGAAAAATGCACCCAAGAAAAATGTGTGCGGCAAGTGCGGAACCGAATTGCAAGATGGACAGGAATTCTGCCCGAAGTGTGGTCAGAAAGCCGGGCTTTCTGTTGATGCAGGTGTAAGTTCTGCTATCAACCAGTTTAATGCTGGCGTAAATAAAACAAACGAGGCTAAGAAGAAAAAGCCCATGAAAATGATCGTTGCTGCTATCGTTGCTGTAGCTGTCATTGCCGTCGGTGCTTTGGTCGCCCCCAAGCTTTTCGCTTCTGTTGATGATTTGTGTGCACAAGGAAACTACGAGAAAGCATACAGCAAGGCATCCGGCGATGAAAAGCTCGATGTTTTGGCTGAAAATGTTATCGCTTGTTTAAGCATGGAAGCAAGTGATAATCTAAAGGATCCTTCCTCTTTCGTGCTTAGAGATGCTTATTATGACTGCCAGTATGACGCTGAGAAAGGAACATTGTCACAGCAAGCTGTACTTTATGTTTCTGGAGCAAATAGCTATGGTGCATCGGTCAGTAGTTACTGGCTTTATACATACGATAGCGAGGATGATGATTGGTCTCTCTGGGGAACCTGTTCTAGTTTGAATTTGGATTCCGACGATGACGATTATTTGGTATCGCTACTTGCCAAACTCATAGTTGAAAGAGATGAAGTAATGAAACTTAACAAGTCGCAGATTAAGAATATCAACACTATGTTTGAAAATGATGTTCTCGATCAGGTAGAACTACTTGATGTTGATACATTAGATACCTCTGTGATACGCGGAAAAATTAGTGACTAATGAAACCGCATGAGCCTATCGAAGAACGCCTTCAAATGGCGGAGATGCACGATAATGTTTTATCGCGCATCACAACAGCTATCGAAAACAAGCAAAGTATAGAAGCTTGTTGGCTATGCTATTCATGTTTTGAAAGTCGGGTTGCTCGGACACTTGAAAAAGTGTCCGAGTGCTGCCCGGAACGCCGATGCTACCAAAATCACAAAGTTGGTATAAACACAAAAATTGAGTGCTTAAAGCGGTTAAAAAAATTGGGATATGCAGGAACGGAGCACTTTGACAATCAACTTTTGGGGCAAATTGGAAAGTGGTGCAAGGAGCGAAACACCTTAGTTCATGCCCTGGTAACATTAAATAACTACTACGGGATGGATGAAAAATTCTTGCAACTTGCAGCAAAAGGCAAACCGTTGGTTGAAAAGTTGTATGCTCAAACAACCAGCTTTAGAAATGAGTATTACCAATTAACTGCGATGCCTGAGTTTCCGGAAAAAGCTCACAGCAGATGCAGACTTCTCAAAAAGACGAATCAAACAAAGGAGTAATTCAAATGGCAAAAGTTAATGTAGTCATTGTTGACGCAACAGGAAATAAGGAACAGAAGGTCGGTTTACCCGATGATGTTAAGTGTGGCATCATCATGGTAAAGCTGGTTGAGAAAATCAAACTGCCCTCTGTAGGTCCTGATGGTAATCCCATCAGCTATAAGTTTATTCACAAAGTAACCGGCAGACAGCTTCTTGAGGCTCAGACGCTTGCAGAGGCTGGCATTAAAGACGGTGATGTTCTTCGCCTTCAGCCGGAAATCACGGCAGGAGCTTTTTGTGATAAATGCGGCACAGAAATCAAAGAAGACGATGCTTTTTGTCCTGCCTGTGGCAACAGCATAGGTCAGCTCCAAGAGGACACATCCAAGCTTACACAGGTGAAGAATCCAGCAACCAATTATTTTTCTGCAAAGGAAAAGGCACAGAAACTGTTTAACAAAATTTCTAAAGGCAACATCTTCTTTCCGATAGGTGGCATTATATCCGGTATTCTATCCGTGATTTTCGGAATAATCATGTTTGCAAAATATGTAGGCGGCTATGAATCTAATTCTTCCTACGGCGGCGATGCTTACACAGGCATCCAAAATGCAGCGGCTCAGACAGCCAATAATGTAATGGCTTTAAGCGAAATCGTCAAGACGGGATTTGCATTTTCCCTAATTGCTCTTGGCCTGATTGCTATTTTTTACTTTGCAATGAAACTTGGTAAAAGTGGGGGTAACAAATGAGCAATCATATTGAGATGAACTCCGAAGATTTTGAGGAAGATCGTTACAGTCGGCTTCGCTTAATTCCGTGGTGGGATCAAGATAGGCTGAAGAATGCAACGATTATGGTTGTCGGAGCGGGCGCAATCGGGAACGAATTGATTAAAAATCTCACATTGCTGGGTATTGGTCGCATTCTGATTTTTGACATGGATGCGATTGAAAATACAAACCTGACTCGTTCGGTTCTTTACAGGGCAAAAGATGTTGGCCGCTATAAGGCGGAAGTTGCCGCTGAACGGGCAATGGAGATCAATCCCGATGTGAAAGCCAAAGCGTTTATTGCCAACATCATTGACGATGTTGGTCTTGGTGTATTCCGCAGAATGAATGTGGTGCTCGGCGGTTTGGATAATCGTGAAGCTCGTCTCGCAATCAATCAATCCTGCTATAAGGTGAATCGTCCCTGGATTGACGGCGCGATTGAAGCTTTGAATGGATTCGCACGTGTGTTCATTCCCGGACAAGGAGCTTGCTATGAGTGTACGATGACCGAAACTGACTGGATGCTGATAAATAAGCGGAAGTCTTGTGCATTGCTTACGCATGAGGAAATGGCAGGTGGCAAAATACCGACTACTCCTACTTCCTCCTCGGTAATTGCCGGTGTCCAAGTCCAGGAAATGCTTAAATTACTGCACTCGGACAGAAATCTGCCTACACTTGCCGGTAAGGGTTATGTGTTCAATGGATTGACCCACGATTCCTATGTCGTTGAGTATCAACGCAAAGACGATTGTATGAGTCACGACACATACGAAACGATCATCGAAAAGCCGTGGTCTGTTAAAACCATTTCGCTCAAAGAACTGCTCACCGAAATTCGCAGTGAACTTGGAGAAAAAGCGGTGCTTGACTTTGATCGAGACATTGCTACTACCGCCAAGTGCTCCTGTGGTGAACACAAAGAGCTGTTTACGCCCATTCATAAATTAAAGGGTGATATGTTGACCTGTCCTAAGTGTGGTTCTCAAATGACCTTTGACAGTATCCATTCTATCAAAGGTGACGAGGACTTCTTGGAAAAGACACCCTTTGAGATTGGGCTGCCGTTGCTTCACATTGTAGGCGGCAGAGCTGGTATGAATACTACCTATTACGAATTTTCTTCCGACGAAGCGGAAGTTTTTGAGAATCTATAAAGGAGACAAGCGTATGACCGCAAGAATGAGGCGCCTTGCTTCTGACTGGGAACAAGTCAGAAAAGATTTTACAGGCCATCAAAATATCGTTGTCACTCCAATAGGAGAAGAACCGCCCGAAAAATATCATGTTACATACTTTGTTAACGGTATCTATCTTTTGCCGGACGGAAGAATTGAAACACTCGCACGTCATGAGGTGGAGATCACGCTTCATGCCGATTATCCCCGTTATAAACCCATTTGCAAAATTTTAACACCTATTTGGCATCCCAACTTCCGTGATGGACAGATTTGCATTGGCGACATTTGGGGTGCCGGAGAATCGTTGAGTGACATCATCATCAATATTGGTGACATGATTCAGTACAAATCTTGGAACTCTTACAGCCCACTGTGTGCCGATGCTGCTCAATGGGCAATGGAAAACAAGCATTTATTTCCTGTTGGCAACATTGATCTTTATATTGCCGACTACGCTTCTTCCAAAGAAACGGTAGACATTGACCTCTTTGATGATAGCGGAGCTGTTGCTGAAGAACAATCCAGTGCAGCTGCGGAAGAAAGTGCTCCAGCCACTGCTGTCGCCGTTGCAGAAAAAGTAGATGAGAATGATTTTGAAATTACTGCTGAAGAACTTGCAGGAATTGAGTTCGTTCCTACTGTGCAGCGGATGCAAACAGTATCTCATGGTGGCGTGGTTAAGGGGAATAAGCTTAACTTCAAAACTGTTTTGATAAAGGGTCTGCTTTGGGCATTGATTGGTGCATTTGTTGGTTTCGGCGTTTCTGAATTTACAGACAACAATATTACCAGTGATGTTGCTGCTGCTCGCCTCAGCGGACATTCTGAATTGGTTGATTATTACAAGTACAAAAACAAGGCAGACGAAGCATGGGACAAAGGATATGACGAGTTTGAGGCTTATTGTAGAAGAGAGGGCGTAGACTCCGATTCGACCACGGCATTCACCAATTGGTATAAATCCAATGCCTCGGAAACCGCTCAGAATTATTTTGATGACTACTTTGAGTATGATGACAAAGCAGATGATGTTCTCTATGATGCCTACACAGACGAGTACGACGAAGATGAAGATAAGTTAGGCGATGCTTTGGCCACAGTATCTCGCACCGGCACGGCATTGTGGTCTGCTGTGATTGCTCTTTTTGTCGGTTTGTTCCTTGGTATTGGCGAAGGTATCTACTACGGCTCAAAGGAAAAAGCAGTCAAGTATGCTCTGCTTGGTGCAGGTGTGTCGCTTGCTATTGGTTTCGTCAGCGGATACTTAGCACAGTGGATGTATTCCGAAATGCTCGGTGATGATCCTGCTGATTTAACAGCTGCATTTATTCGTGGCTTGGGCTGGGCTATCATGGGACTCGGCGTTGGCACGTCTGTTGGTCTTATCAAACCCGAAAAGAAGCGCATCCTATTCTGCTCTCTCGGTGGCTTGGTTGGTGCCTTTATCGGTGGTTTCTTGTTTAACTATGTTTTCGATGTTATTCCGAATGATGTTGTCGCAAGAGGTATTGCTATTGTTGTTATGGGTAGCTTGATCGGTGTCGGCGTTGGCTTGCTCGAACAATTTGCTAAAGCTGCATGGCTCAAAGTTATTCGTGGTGAATTTGAGGGCAAGGAGTATCTTGTATTTGCCGGTACAACCAGCATTGGTAATAACGGCAAAAATACCATCGTTCTGTTCAAGGACAAGCTTGTTGGACCGCACCATTGCGACATCAAGCTGGAGGGCAGCAAATATGTTTTGACCGACTGTGGTACACCTATGGGAACTATTGTTAATGGTCAAAAGACGGTTCGCCATGTATTGCGTCAAGGTGATGCAATCGCCATTGGCAATTCCGTGTTAGTATTTAATACCAAGTAAAAGATTAGGAGGCGAGTAATATCGTGAAGCCAATCAGAATGCGACTCTCTTTATTGATGGTGATGGCGATATTGCTCGTCTTCCCTGTATCTGCAGGTGCAATAGGCTTTGAAGCAGAGGCAATTTATGAATCCATATTTGTGATCTATTCTGAGAATTCTTTGGGTAGTGGCTTTGCTCTCGGGACAAACTGCATCATCACAAACGCTCATGTTATAACTGATAGCTCACAAATATCCGTCTTGTCGTACAGCGGTAATGAATACAAAGCAACTGTGCTCGGCACAAATGAAAATGAAGACATCGCTGTATTGGTTGTGGAAAATGGAGACTTTCCTTGCTTGACTGTTGCGGATATATCTGCAATGAAAACAGGCGATGACATCTATGCAATCGGTGCTCCCAAGGGGATGGCTTATACGCTGACTAAAGGCACTGTTTCTGCCAAAGAGCGAACCATTCGGAATAATTCATATATCCAAATTGATGCTGCTATCAATGAAGGAAACAGCGGCGGTCCGCTACTGAATGACAATGGGCAAGTTCTTGGAATGAACACTCTAAAAGTGTCAGACGGTGAAGGAATTGGACTTGCCATTCCAATAAACAGGATATGCGATTATCTGCAATTGCTTGATATTGAATTGACCGAAAATGGGAACGTATCGAATGTAATCGACTCGCCTCAAACAACCCTGGATTCGGATGTTCCAACTGAAGATGAAAACGATCAAACCGACACGCATACGGACGAGAAAGTTTCTGCAATTACATTTATAGCGTGTTCCACTGTAGCTTTATCTCTCTCATGCAACATTGTAATGGCGGTTATGTTGATATATCAGAAGAAGAAAAACCTTAAATTGAAGTATGACCCGAAAGAAAGGACCGATTTTGAAATTGATATATGGGAGTGAGAAAAATGGCAAAGAAATCGAAAAACAGAATCAAAAAGAGTGCAATTGCGAATTTGCAAAAAAATATGCTGCCACAAAATATTTTAGCAGTTGGCGATCATGTTGAGGAAAACAAAAACATCTACATTTCTCAACCAACATACAAGGAAATACACAGGTTCACGAAGAATAAGACAACCAACGAAAGCGGCGGGATGCTGGTAGGGACAATGATTGAAGAATTCGGGAAAACCAACATTGTCATCAGCGGCTTTGTTGAGGCTAAGTTTTGCGAGGCTACACCGACAACGCTAAAGTTCACCCATGAAACATGGGATTATGTTCATAAGGAAATCGAGAAAAAGCACCCAGGTAAGAAAATTGTCGGGTGGATTCATACGCATCCCGATTTTGGCATTTTCCTTTCCGAGTACGACAAATTTATCCACCAAAACTTCTTTAATGAGGATTATCAGGTCGCGTATGTTGTTGACCCTATCCAGCATATTGAGGGCTTCTATTTTTGGCTCAATGAGAAAATAGAAAAATGCAAGGGCTTCTACATCTATGACAAGACCGGTGAAGAAATAACGGTTGGTCCTGAAAAGGAAGTCGTTGAAAGTTGCAATCAGTCACCGCTTTTCAGTGCTAAAAACATATTGATAGCGATCTTGTCCGTGACTGCTGTCTTTTTGATTTTTTCAAATATTTTAATCAACAACAAATTAAAAGAAGTTGAGGGTCAGCAGGAAGCACTTATGAATAGTGCTAATCAACACCTTTCGTACTTGCAACAACAACTGTGGTCTCAGTCTGCTGAGATACAGGAGTTAACTGATATTTTGAAAGAAGCAGGGATCATCGTAGAGGAGACGGAACCAACCGAACCGGAGAGCAATAGTGAAGGCACCGACATCGAAGATCCTGACAGCGATGATTCTGCTGAACCTTCTACCGAAGTTCCCGATAATATCGCATCAGCCGATCCGATGAGAACTGCGGATGAACTCTCCGATACAAATTCTACGAATTCTGCTGAGGAAGGAGTCCTACCGAATGAATGATTATACCGGAAAGATATGTCCGTTTTGTAAAACTGAATTCAATCCAACCGACGAAATTGTCATGTGTAGTGAATGCGATATGCCTCACCACAAAGATTGTTGGGTTGAAAATCAAGGGTGTACTACATTTGGTTGCTTAGGTGCTATTAAGTCAGCGGATAATATCGCCACTTCTGTCACATCGCAGCACATGAATTTTGAATATTCCCCAATCAGGAATTCAGAAAGACCTGTATTCTGCACGAGATGTGGTACTCAGAACGTCGCCACATCGTTAGCTTGCTCCAAATGTGGAAATTTGCTAACAATACCTGAACCAACTTCACAAGCCCCTGTTTATAGTAAATCAAACCAGGCAAATCAGGATCCGTATGCTTATGTAAATCAATATAATCCTTCTTATCAGCAGCAAAGCAACTATTCTGCTTCTGGTTATACTTCGTATCATAACGCAAGCGTTGACGAAGACATTCAACACCTCATCGGTGTGAAATCAGAATATTATGTCCCGAAGTTTCAAGAGATGAAATCCCGAAACAAGCAAACTTCGTGGAACTGGGCAGCTTTCTTATTTGCTCCCTATTGGCTGATCTACCGAAAAATGTACGGCTATGGTGTTGGATTCCTTGCCGCAACTTTTTTGCTTTCACTAATTGGTTCAACATTTCTGTCGTTTCTTTCCTTTGCAGGAAATATTGCAATAGGTATCTTTGGTAATAGCATCTATATGAAATCCCTTGAAGGGAAAGCGATGAAGGCAAAGTCTATGAATGAGCCGTTCCGATTTCAATTTATTGCTCGGAACAGCGGTGTCAACTCTACTGCCACCATCCGGACAGTCATTGCATATACATTATATGCAATGCTTATGATAATATGGCAATACTTATGGTAATATGGATAAACATTACTGTATAAAGGAGGACTAATATTGGACAAGGATTTTGAAATTGAACTTCAGGAGGACAGTTCAGACGATTCGGCTAACATACAACTCCCAACGAACTTCTTGACTTTCGGAGAGATAGAAAACGATGATGTAAAGGTTTATATTAAACAAGATGTCTACAAGGCATTGGAAAAACTCTCTGCCTCAGACACCAGCAAAGAACTCGGTAGCATCATCATCGGAGACTACAGCAATGAACTTGGAAAGACCCATGTACTTATCTCCGAATACATCGAAGCCAAGTATACAGATGCATCTGCATCAACCCTTACATTTACGCACGAAACATGGGACTATGTTCATGCTGAACATGAGCAACGGTATCCGAACAAGAGAATTATCGGTTGGCAGCACACACATCCGAATTATGGAATTTTCCTATCGAACTATGATTTGTTCATTCAGGAGAACTTTTTTAATCTGCCATTCCAGATCGCCTATGTGATTGACCCTGTGCAAAATTTGCGAGGCTTCTTTCAATGGAAAAACGGCAAGATTGAAAAACTGAAAGGCTATTACATATACGATGATATTGGGAAGGCAATCAAGATTGAGCAAACCAAAATCAAAAAAGCAGATGTTCCTCCAGCCAAGGCTTCTAAATTAACAACGGTATTGCTGGCATTGCTTTGTGTATCAACAATCTTGCTTGCTACCTTTGCAGTATCTCTCAATCACAAATATGAGAGCCAACTGAAAAAGCAAAATGAGATTATTGATGAACTTTCAACGCAAGGTGCAATCATCAATGACCAAGCCAATAGCATTTCAAAATTGCAGGAGCAGTTGGTAAATGGTATTCTCGATAGTTCTGGGCAAACTACGGCAGCTGATTTGATTGAGATGCTCGAAAATCATGAGATTACACTGCCAAACCAAGAGAAAGTCTTAGAGGAACTCAAAGTTTTTGTCGAGAACAGTAAGCAGAAATCCAGCGATGCAAAATTCACCTCATATACTGTTGTTGCAGGAGATACGCTCGCTAAGATTTGTGCAGAACACGGTCTTGATTATAGAGCAAATATTCGAATCATTATCGAACTGAACGGCATAGAAGATGTGAATCTGATTTATGTTGGACAAAGGCTTTTGCTTCCAACTTTTGAGTAAAGTGGTAGTTAGGATGTAGTGTTGCGGAAGGCGATTATGTGGACGAAAAAGAAATTACTTACATCTCATTCGATGAGTTTGCGAAAAATTCCGGGGTAAAAGAGGCAACAATCAAGCGCAAATACAAGCAGATTCCGGGAATAAGCAAATCAGACAGTGGATTTACAGTCGTAAGCGGAACTCGCTATCCATGTGATTTACATCGGTATGGGCTAAAGAATTCCGGCGAGAAGCGATTTGTATTATTGAAAATGATTAGTCAGTACAAGTATGTTACGCATAAGGATTTAAAAATTGAGCACAAGCAATTCCAAGATATGCTCGGAGAACTGTTGTCAGCAGGACTGATTCAATATAATAATCTGTGTAACTGCTACGGTGCTAATGCATACGACTGCTCTCGTCGTGGGGATGAATTGTTGAAGCTTAGCGAACAGAAGGCACGATCTGAACTTGTGAACTTGATTGCCAGTGCAGCAGAAACATATACAGGTGCCATAATATCACAAATATTTGATGTTGCGTAAGCAATAATATCGAAAACATGCTCGGTAAGCAGGGAGCGGCGGTACACACTCGTGCAAAATTTATAAACTGCTGTAAAAAATAGACTAAGAAGAAAAGAACTACAAATCTATCTAACAAAGGTGGTTTGTAGTCTTTTTTTGTGGTAAAATTTAATTGATGAAAAAACGAATCACAAATGTATAATACATCATATCGATTAAAATTACTACAAAAAATTGAGAGAATAACAGAAATTTTCGACTCGGTATATACATTCTGGAGTGGTATATTTTAAGTAGAGTTGACAAATGCCCTAAAAAGTGATAGGACAAAAAGAATGGTAAAATGTTGCAAGAGTTTAAGAAAGAAGCCATCTGTTTTAAATTTGCACCGCAAATTTAACAGACATACTGTGTCGGCAATTGCTTTGATTGCGGGGTTGTTGCACGACTACGCACTATCTCTCCGTTTTCGCCTTATATGTTAGCTTTTACTTGTGCATTGTGCTTAAAATCGAGAAGAAAAGTTATGCAAAAAAGCAAGTTGAGAACTGTGCCGCCGAGTGATATAATTGTTATATAAAAAGAAAGGGGCTGAATGAATGGATAAATCCGTTTACAGATCCGACGCCGCTTTGGAGCAGGGCTTAGTGCCGAATAAACGGCTTTTTGCCTATGCAGCCGCAATAGCGGGACAGAACATGAACTACCAATTCATAAACAGTTGGCTGTTCTATTTCTGCAATAACATTCTTAAAATCAAAGCTGAATACGTAGGCTACATAACGGGAATAAGCCGTATTTGGGATGCTGTCAACGACCCTCTTGTAGGTGCTCTCATTGACAGGCATACATTCAAGAAAACAGGCGAAAAGCTGAGGCCCTTTCTTCTGCTTCTGCCCCCGATAATCGGTATCATGTCTCTGCTGATGTTCGTGGATATGGGGCTCGGCGGCGTAGGAACGGTTGTATTTATTCTTGCTTGCTATCTTACTTGGGATGTCGTTTATTCCATGCAGGATGTTTCACTCTGGGGAATGATGTCACTCAGCTCACCGCATTCCGAGGAGAGAGCAAGGGTGGCTCAATGGACCGCTCTCGGCGTTACTGCGGGCTGTGCGATAACGGGACTTTTTCCCATGGCAAGAGATCTTATGCTCAACAGCTTCGGAATGTCCGACAAAAAGACCTTTTTGATAGGTGCTGCCGTTCTCGGCTTGGGCGGTCAGCTTATTTCTCTGCTCGGCGGCTTCATGAAAGAGCAGGTCAAGAATGAGGAAGCGGCAAAGGAGAGTCTTTTCGAGGCGATATTCGTTCTGCGTCACAATAAAACAATGATGCTCATTTCGCTTGCAAGAATCCTTGAATACGTTAAGCTCACCGTGCCGTGGCAGTATTTCTTTGAAAGTCAGGTATTCTATAAGGTCGGCGGAATGGATATAGGCGGCGGTACGGCACAGTTTATTTACAGCGGACTGACCGGTGCTCCCGGAACATTTGCAATGTTTGCCGCAACAAAGATAGTCAATGCCGTGGGCGGAATGAAAAAAATCCTCGTTCTGGCTCAGGTGTCGTCAATCGTGCTGAGAATAGTATCCTTCTTTATCGGCTTTAAGAGCATATGGAGTATGCTTGCGGTCATTCTCATTATGGGCTTGCAGGGTATTCCCGCAAACATGATGAACATTGCACACCGTTCACTTATGAGCGATTCAATTGATTATGTTGAATATACAACCGGCAAGCGTACCGAGGGAATTACTTTCTCCATGCAGAATTTTGCAACCAAAATAGGCGATGCTCTTGCTCTTCTGATTAACGGACAGATATTGAAGATAGTCAAATACGATGAAAAAATCGCAATGACTGCTCAAAATGCCGTATTTATGAAGTGGCAGTGGCCTTTGTTCATTCTCGGTCCTGCCGTCGGTGCCGTTTTGTATCTTATCGTGATTATGTTTGTTAAGGACGACAAAGAGCAGCAGAAGATGATAGAAGCGGAGCTTAAAAAACGCAGAGACGGAATAGTGGAGCTTGCCAAGGATGAGCTTGAAGCGGTGAAAAGCTGATGCCGAGAAAGCTCGAATATACTGTTTCTCCCGAATATGACGGACGGCGTGCGGTTGCCTTTCTCAGAGGCTTTTGCGGTTTTTCCGCAAGGCTTGTTAAAAAGATAAAATATACCGAGTCCGGTATGCTGCGTAACGGAAAATACCTCAGAACGATTGATATATTGTATGCGGGTGACAGGGTGAGTGTTCTTATTCCCGACGATGTCGAGGCCCCCGAGCCGATGACGGCACCGCTCGATATAATCTATGAGGATGACGATATAATCGTGATAAACAAATCGCCCTTTATGGCAATGCACCCGACTCATAATCATCAGGGTGATACCCTTGCGAATGCCGTTACCGCACATCTCAACGCAAAAGGAAAAACGGCGGCGTTCAGAGCCGTTGGCAGGCTTGACAAGGGAACCTCCGGTGCGGTTGTTTGTGCACTTAACCACCTTGCGGCAAGCAAGCTGTCGGGAAAGGTAAAAAAGCAATACTGTGCTCTCGTTGAGGGCGAGCTTTGCGAAAGCGGCACGGTTGACGTTCCGATTTACCGCCCCGACCCGATGAAAACCTTGCGGGCTTGCTCAAATGAATTGGGCGTTGAAACGGCGGTCACTCATTGGACTGCCGAAAAACACCTTGACGGAGCAACGCTTGTTCGTCTTGACCTTGAAACGGGAAGAACGCATCAAATAAGGGTGCATATGGCTTACATCGGTCATCCTCTTGCAGGGGATACAATGTACGGGGATTTTATGCCGCAAATCGGACACCAGCTTTTGCATTGCAGAGCTTGCCGATTTACCCATCCCGTTACCGGTGAGGAGCTTACTTTTGAAGCGAGTATGCCCTCGGATTTTAAGAAAACTCTTGATATGTTTGGCTGTTTTGAATAAATATTCGGTAATATTCACTACTAAATCAAAAATTTCTCATAAAAATTCATTTTCGGCTTGACATTTCTGAATACTATGCTATAATTATGCCATTCAAAAAAACATGGAGGTAATCCTAATGAAAAAGTTAATCAAAGCTCTTGCAATCGTTATGGCAATTGCTCTTGCGGTTACGGCTTTTGCCGCCTGCGGAGGAAAGAATGACGACACGACAACCACCGAATCAGCCGCTACAAACATCGAAAAAGCTCCCGCAGTTAAGGTTATCAATTATAATCTTACCGATGAAGAATACGCTCTCGGCGTAGATAAGGCTCAGCCCGAGTTGCTTGCACAGGTCAACGAGATTCTTGCTCAGGCTAAGGCAGACGGCACCTTTGATGCAATCTGCAACAAGTATTTCGGTGACGGCGAGCCCACTCCCGTTAAATCCGCAGTTCTTGATAATAGTAAGGATCAGCTTGTTGTTGCTACTAACGCCGCTTTTGAGCCGTTTGAGTACACCAAGGGTGACGATTATTACGGCATTGACATGGAGCTTGCCGCATACATCGCAGAGAAGCTCGGCAAAGAGCTTGTTATCAACAACATGGAATTCAACGCAGTTTGCCTTTCCGTTGGTCAGCATAAGTGCGATATCGCAATGGCAGGTCTTACCATTAAGCCCGACCGTGAGGAATATGTAACCTTCTCCGATTCCTACTATCAGGCTTCTCAGAAGCTCATCGTTAAGGGTGATGATACATCCTTCGATTCCTACACCGATGCAGAATCCGTTGCCGCTGCTCTTGCCGCTCTCGATGCAAGCAAGAAGATTGGTGTTCAGACGGGTACTACCGGTCAGTTCTATGTTGAAGGCGATGCAGATTGGGGCTTTGAGGGTCTTGCAGTTCAGTGCATCGGTTACAGCAACGGTTCACTTGCAGTTCAGGATCTTATCAACGGCGGCGTTGATTATGTTATCATAGACTCCGCTCCCGCTGAGTGCATCACTGCGGCTATCAACGAAATGGCATAAGTCAATAGCAAAGAAACAAAAGGCTGTTTCAATCGAAACAGCCTTATTTGTCTAAAAGAGTACCGTTTTTTCGGTACGGGTGAAAGCAGTAAAGGAAAGAAAATATGAACGAATTTATAGCGTCGCTTCCTAAAAAGATAGATAAATTTATTGAAATACTGATTGATGCCAAGGGATACATAAAGGTGCTTACGGGCTTGCAGAACACCTTGAAAATCGCGGTTGCGGGTCTTATCATCGGCATATTGATAGGTACGCTCATTGCAACCGTGCGTGTTGTTCCGAAATATAAGCTCATCCCCCGCATTCTCAACGGCATATGCAGCTTTTATGTTGGATTTTTCAGAGGCACTCCCATGGTTGTTCAGCTTTTGATATTCTATTATGTCATATTGCCGATAATGGGTGTTAATCTTCCGAGCGTCAATGTTGCCATTGTTGTTTTCGGACTCAACAGCGGTGCCTACATATCCGAAATAATGCGAAGCGGTATTCAAAGCGTTGATTACGGACAGACGGAGGGCGGCAGGAGCGTCGGCCTCAGCTTTTCCACAACGATGCTGAAAATTGTAATTCCGCAGGCGATAAAGAATATTCTTCCCACCCTCGGCAACGAGTTTATCGCTCTCATCAAGGAAACCTCGGTTGTTTCATTTGTCGGTGCAATGGATCTCTATGTTGCGTTCAGCTATATCGGCTCGAACAGCTACGAGTTCATGGTACCGTATATCGTAATGGCACTTATTTATATCGTAATTGTTTGCATTATAACCCTGCTTATTAAATTTATGGAAAGGAGCCTGAAGAAGAGTGATAGACGTAATTGATCTCAAAAAGAGCTTTGGAAAAAATGAAGTTCTGAAAGGTATTAACATTACCATTAACAAGGGCGATATCGTGGTTGTTATCGGTCCGTCGGGCTCCGGTAAGAGTACATTCCTGCGTTGCCTCAACTGCATGGAGGATCCCACGGGCGGAAAAATCATATTC
The DNA here is from genome assembly GCA_964587915.1 of uncultured Clostridium sp. Lineage (GTDB taxonomy): Bacteria > Bacillota > Clostridia > Oscillospirales > Acutalibacteraceae > CAG-177. The sequence goes on along the minus strand of CAZPMK010000021.1, from coordinate 10,983 downwards.
AACGGCGTTGATATCGCAGACCCCAAGGTTGATATCAACATTCATCGCAGAAAAATGGGAATGGTGTTCCAGCACTTCAACCTGTTCAACAACAAAACCGTTATTCAGAATATAATGCTTTCCCCGATAATCTGCGGCAAAAAGGACAGGCGTAAGGCGATAATCCATAATATTTTCTCAAAAGAAAAGCTCCCTGTACGCAGTGTGGACGAAATCAAAAAAGAGGCACGCCAAAACGCTTGCAGTCTGCTTGAAAGAATCGGACTTGAGGATAAGGCAGATGTATATCCCTCAACGCTTTCGGGCGGTCAAAAGCAGCGTGTGGCAATAGTTCGTTCGCTTGCAATGAATCCCGATGTTATTCTTTTTGACGAACCGACGTCGGCACTCGACCCCGAAATGGTAGGAGAGGTTCTCGATCTTATGAAGGAGCTTGCACAGTCGGGCATGACGATGGTTGTTGTCACCCACGAAATGGGCTTTGCAAAGGAAGTCGGTTCGAGAGTTATTTTCATGGACGAGGGCGTTATCAAGGAAGAAAATACCCCGTCGGAATTTTTCGCAAATCCGCAAAATCCTCGTCTCAAAGAGTTCCTTTCAAAGGTTCTTATGTAATTTCAATGCTCTGCAGGCACTTGCTTGCAGGGCGTTTTTTGTTTTAACGGTCAATTGTATATTGACACGGAGCACCGTTCAAATGTATAATAACAATAAGATACGGCAAAGGGGATGTGCTGATGAAAACACAGGAGTTTTGGTCAAGGATAAATGCAGTACCGTTCGGCAAGGCGGCGTGTGAACCGCTCAACTGCGGAGCGGGTCTTGAAATTGAAAATGAAAACGGAAGCAAAGAGGATTCCTATATGCTTGTGCTTGAGGATGTCGGGGCACTCGATTTTCGTGCTTTTCTTGCAAATATGGCAGAAACGGGCAGAGCGGAGACCTTTCACCGTGAGTTCAACGGCAATATTTTTGTTGAATTTGCAAACGGCGATGAAATTATATATACCTACTTCACCTTTGAAAAGCGGCAGGCGAGAATAATTATTGACAATTCAAGCTCTCCGCTTTCCGAAATGAACGATACCGAGCCTGATGTCAGAGGGGATACTCAGCTTATGCAGTTTTCTTTGCATTACGGCGAGATGATACGCTTTCACAGCTGTAATTGCGGTATGCTCTATGCTTTGAGACTCCGAGACAATTCGGTAATTATTGTTGACGGCGGAGAAATGGAGCAGGCGACCGAGGATGCTTGTGACGAATTTATGGCACGCCTTGAGGATATGACGAACACCGAAAAGGGCGGTAAAATCCGTATCGCCGCATGGCTGTGTACCCACAATCACGATGACCACATGGATGTTTTTCTTAAAATATTGAAGCGTGAGCATGAAAGGCTCAGCCTTGAAAGAGTGCTGTATAATTTCCCGTCAAAAACGCTTCAAGCATATGATAATCCGTGTACCGACAGAATGAAAGAGCGTGTTGCTTTATATGCTCCGAACGCAAAATATTTGAAGCTCCATACGGGTCAAACGATAAAATTCCCCGATGCAATGCTTGAGGTTCTTACTACGCATGAAGATATTCTTCCCCGTTCAACAAGAGCTTCTTCGGGCAAGACCTACAGAGGCATAAACGAGGGGTCGAGCATAGTTAAAATCACTTTTGACGATTGCTCCGTAATCTTTTTGGGCGATGCCGAGGAGACGAACGGCGAGGAGCTTATAGCCCTTTACGGCAAGCGTTCGCTGTTTTGTACATATCTTCAATGTGCCCATCATACGCTTAATGACGACAGGAATATTTACGGCAACGTTCGGGCGAAAAAGCTCCTTATTCCGCAATGCCGATACAATTCTGTCAAATATGAAAGGGAGAACAACAAGTATTTCACCGAGCTTTTCGGAGCGGAAAATCTTTGGTTTGCGGGTGACTGCACCTTTGTGTTTACCGTAAAGGACGGCGAGGAATCGGTGGAAAGATACGAGCCGAAAGGATATTTTTATGACGGAAGCGAATATTGATTTTGTTTGCGTTTGCGAAAAAATAATGACAAAATAGCATTATAAAAATGAAAGGGTGTGCAGAATGGAAATAATCAGAAAGGAATATACCGTGCCGTCAAAATCGGGTGTAGCCGATGTGTTCGCACGGTGTTGGGCTCCCGCCGAGGGCGTAAAGGCGGTATTCCAAATCGTTCACGGAATGGCGGAGCACGGCGAACGTTATGAGGACTTTGCAAAATTCCTTTGTGCAAGAGGCTTTGCCGTTCTTGTGGATGACCATATCGGTCACGGTAAGTCCGTAAAGAACGAAAGTGAGCTTGGCTGGTTCGGTGAAAAGGACGGTTGGGATGCTTTTGTTGAGGACGAAAGGGCACTCACGGAGCTTATAATGTCGGAATATCCCGATACCCCGCTCATCTTTTTCGGTCACAGCATGGGTTCATTTATCGCAAGAGAGTATATCCGCCGTTACGGCAAGGACGAAAGAATAAAGGGAGCCGTAATCTGCGGTACGAGCGGTAAGAATCCCGCCGCACCCGTGGCGATAATGATTGCAAATACTGTTGCAAAGCTCCACGGAAGCCGTCACAAGAGCAAGTTTATTGATAAGCTGGCGTTCGGTACATACAACAAAAAAATCGAGAATCCCGCAACACCGTTCGATTGGCTCAGCACCGATACCGAACAGGTTAAAAAATACATTGCCGATGAGCATTGCGGCTTCCTTTTCACTGCCGCAGGCTACAGAGATTTATTTACCGTGCTCAACCGTGTTTCGGGTAAGGATTGGTTTGAACAGGTCTGTGCGGAGCTGCCGATATTCCTTGTCGCCGGTGAGGATGATCCCGTCGGTCAATACGGCTCGGGCATAAAGCAGGTGCATAATGACCTTAAAAATGCCGGCAAAAAGGATGTAACGATAAAGCTCTATCCGCATATGAGACACGAAATTCTCAACGAAACGGACAATATCAAAGTATATCAGGATATTGCCGCATGGAGCGAAAGCAAGCTCAACGCATAATAAAAGAAAATGCCGCCTTGCATACTTAATGCAGGGCGGTTTTTGCTATTTGGTTGAGAGCTGAGCTTCAGCATATCGGACACTTTCCATGGCGTCCTTTGCGTATTTGTCGGCACCTATTATGTCGGCGTATTCACGGGTGAGTACTGCACCGCCGACGATTATTTTGCACCACGAAGCCTTCTTGTGAAGCAATGCGATTGTTTCCTCCATGGCGGGAACCGTTGTTGTCATAAGGGCACTCAGCCCGACAAAATCTGCGTGAACTTCCACCGCTTTTTCGACGATATCCTCGGGAGAAACGTCCTTTCCCATGTCAATTACGGTGAAATCGTAGTTTTCAAGCAGGAGCTTTACGATATTCTTTCCGATATCATGTATGTCTCCTTTAACGGTTGCGATTACTATAACCGCCTTTCCGCCCGATTTTTTGTCGTCGCTCATGGAGGCTTTTATAACATTGAAAGCACTTTTTGCGGCTTCGGCACTCATGAGAAGCTGAGGAAGATATACCGTTTTCTTTTCAAAGCCCTCTCCGACGGTGTTCAAGGCAGGGATTATTTCATTGTTGACAATTTCGAGTGCAGGCGTGTTTTTCAACAGCTCTCTTGTCAATTCTGCGGCTTTATCCTTAAAGCCCTTGATTACGGCGTGTTGCAGCTCGGAGCGGTATTCAGCGGTGTCGGAAACCGTTTTTGATACTGCGGGAGCGGATGGGGCAGAGGCAACCAAATCGCCGTGGGCAATGTAGTCGGAGCAATTTTTATCAAGCCCTTTCAGCACTCGGTAGGCGTAGTAGGTTTTCATCATTTCGGCGGAATACGGATTCATAATGGCGGCGGAAAGACCGTTTTCCAAAGCAAGGGAAAAGAAAATACTGTTCACGGTATCTCTGCCGGGCAGACCGAAGGAAACATTTGAAACACCGAGTGAGGTGTGACAGCCGAGCTGTGTTTTTATCCTTCTCAGAGCATCGAGTGCGGTGACGGCGGCGTTTTCATCGGCACTGACCGTCATTGCAAGAGTGTCAAATATAAGATTTTTCTTTTCGATGCCGTATTCCTTTGCAGTTGATATTATCTTTTCGGCGATTTTAACTCTGCCGTCGGCAGTTTCGGGAATACCGTTTTCATCGAGCGTCAAAGCAACAACAAGACCGCCGTATTTTTTAACGAGCGGGAAAACCGCACTCATGCTTTCAGCTTTTCCGTTTACGGAATTTATCATCGCTTTGCCGTTGTAACGACGGAGAGCCGCCTCCATTGCGGCAATATCGGAGGTGTCGGCTTGGAGAGGCAAATCCGTTACGGCTTGAAGCTCACAAACCACTCGTTCGAGCATTTCGGCTTCGTTTATTTCGGGTAGGCCTACGTTGACATCGAGAATGTGAACGCCCTTTTCCTGCTGTCCGACCGCTTCGGAGAGAATGTAATCCAAATCGTTTTCCGCAAGAGCCTGTTTAAGCCGTTTTTTGCCTGTGGGATTGATTCTTTCGCCGATTAAAACGGGGTCATTACCGAATTTTACACAGCGTGTATACGAGGATACGGCGGTAATATTCTTATCCGTGAGCGGAACGGGGGAGAGAGCGGCGGTTTTCTTTTTGAGTGCTTCAATATATTTCGGAGTTGTACCGCAGCAGCCGCCGATGAGCCGAACGCCTTTTTTGACAAGCTCGGTGATCTCATCGGCAAATTCCGACGGCTCAACGTCGAATACCGTTTGACCGTCCACCGATTTCGGAAGTCCCGCATTGGGCTTCAAAATAACGGGAACGGAAGCGTTTTCAAGCAGTTCTTCAATTACGGGACGCAGCTGCTTCGGGCCGTAGGAGCAGTTTGCACCGAGAGCATCAACGCCGAGCCCCTCAAGCATTGCGACCATGGCGGCGGGAGAAGCCCCCGTCATCAGCTTGCCGTCCTCTCCGTAAGCGTTTGAAACGATTACGGGAAGCGAGCTGTTTTCTTTTGCGGCAAGTACGGCAGCTTTTGTTTCGTAGCTGTCGTTCATCGTTTCTATGAAAACAAGGTCGGCACCGTATTTTTCGCCGTATCTTACCGTTTCACCTAAGATTTCAACGGCATCCTCAAAGTCGAGATCTCCGAGAGGCTTCAAAAGTCTTCCCGTTGAACCAAGGTCAAGGGCAATGAATTTTTCACCCGCAAAAGTGCTTTGCTCCCTTGCGGTACGGGCGTTTTTGAGAGCGGCTTTAACTATTTCTTCAAGCTCCTCGGAAGAAAAATTAAGTCTGTTTGCACCGAAGGTGTTGGCACAAACCACGTTACTGCCCGCGTTGAAATAATCCCGATGAACTTCCGTTATCAAATCGGGATTGGTGATGTTGAGTCGTTCGGGATGCTCACCGGGACGAAGCCCCTTTTGCTGGAGGAGAGTACCCGTTCCGCCGTCAAGATAAACAATGTTGTTTTTTAAGTATTCTTTGAAATTCATGGCCGCCTCTTGCTTGTTATTTTTTAGTAAGTCCTATAAATGCCGTCACGGATTTTGACGGCGACATAAACAGATTTTCGTTCAGCACCGCTCCGATACGTTTTTCGCATTCGAGAACGGCAAAAAAATTCTTTTGAATGAGCAGGGGAACATCACCGTAGCCGGGGCTGAATCTCGGCTTTGTTTTTGTTTGATATTCTTTTTCGATATCATCACAAAAAGCATCACAAAGAGCCTCAACCCGTTCCGCACCGATTGCCTGAAGCATTACGGATTTTGCGGGAGAAATTCGGGAGTATTTTGTTATCAGGCGGTCTATTCCGCTCCCGACGGTGGCGGCAAAAATCACCGCACGGTCACAGCCCGATAAATTCTTTGAGAGCTTTTCCGAATTCAATTCAAAAGCTCCGAAGTCGCAATGTGAGCCGTTTATCACGGTGGGAAGCTCAGCGTAACACACTCTGTAGCTCAGAGCCTTCGATGCCTCGGAAATACAGCCCTTCAAAAGTCTTTCGGTTTCTTCGTCGGGCTTGCCGCAACGTGCATAACGCAGAATTTCTCTTTCGTTCACGGGCGGCGGGGGATAGCTTTTTGTTAAAACGGTAATATTCATCTTTTTACTATATCGGACAGGCTGCCGAGTATCTTTTCGGCAACGTCGGGCTTGTTCATCGAATAAACATGGACGTGGCTTATGCCGTTTGCATAAAGGTCTATGATTTGGTCAACGGCGTAGGCTATTCCGGCTTGCTTCATGGCGGCGGGGTCCGAACCGAATTTGTCCACAAGGCTCTTGAATCTTTGAGGCATAAAAGAGCCGGACAGCTTTATCGCACGGGCAACCTGATTGGCATTTGTTATCGGCATTATACCCGCAATTACGGGAACCGTAATGCCTGCCTCTCTTATTTTATAGAGGAAATTATACAGCAGATTGTTATCAAAAAACATTTGCGTTGTAAGAAAATCACAGCCTGCATCGACTTTTTCCTTTAAGTGCTTTATATCCTCTGCCTGATTCGGGCTTTCGGGATGTATTTCGGGATAGCAGGCACCGCCGATACAGAAATCCGCATCGGTATTTTTAAGCTCTCTGACAAGCTCTGCGGCGTATTTGTAATCCCATGCGTCACGGGGCGAGTCCTTGAGACTTTCGGGAATATCACCCCTTAAAGCCATGACGTTGCGGATACCCGAAGCCTTGATAGCCTCGATTTTTTGCCTTACGGTGTCCTTTGTTGATGAAACGCAGGTAAGATGTGCAAGTGTAGGCACGCCGTAAAGCTCCTTGATATTTTCGGCAATATCGAGAGTGTATTTGCTTGTTCCGCCGCCTGCACCGTAGGTTACGCTCATGAACGACGGCTTCAGTTGTGCGATTTTTTCCGTTGCCGTTTTGACCTCCTCAAAGCAGGTCTCCGTTTTAGGCGGAAAAACCTCAAAGGAAAGTGACGGCTCGGAGTCGGCTAATATTTCGGTGATTTTCATTTGCTGTTCCTCTTTGTTATATAATTCCGTTATCTACGCATTGTTCAACAAGCTCGGCGAACAACGCACATGACCAGCTGAACCAGCTTCTTGTGAATTTTGTCGGGTCATCGGCACAAAAGCCCTCATGCATATAGCCCGTGTCGGCATCGGTGGTTTCAAGCATATGCAGAATTTCCTTTATCTCCTCGGGATTGTTTGAGGTAAGTCCCTGCATTGAAAGTGCGATATGCCAAATATATCCGTCGGGAGTATGCGGACTTCCCACGCCCTTTGCATATTTTCCGACATAATAATACGGATTGTCACGGCTGAGAATGAACCGTCTTGTGTTTTGGTATATCTCATCCTCCGCATCGCAATAGCCGAGATACACGGCGGAGAGCAGACTCGGTACATTCGCATCGTCAAACAGATAATAGTCACCCATTCCGTTGACCTCACAGGCGTACATTTTTCCGTATTTTTCATGCTCAATAACGGCATGATTTTTAATTCCCGTGTCAATTTCTTCACGCAGGGCAAGAGCACGCTTCGACATTTCACCTTGACCGCACGCTTCAAGCATTTCGGCAAGATATCCGAGAGCAACGACTGCAAACATATTGGAGGCAACAAGATAGCCGTAGCTGCAAGCATCGTCACTCGGCCTGAAGCCAGACCAGGTCATGCCCGTATATTTCACCGGCTCACCCATGCCGTTGTTGTGTATGGTGTCATTGTAACGCCTTGTGTCCCTGAAAAAGCGGTATGGGGATTTTTCAAAATGATGCTGTTCCGTTTTCCAAAGAGAAATTATCGTTTCGGCACATTCGGCAAAGCTGTCGTCAAGCACGCAGGCATCGCCCGTAGTTTTCCAATAAAGATATGTAAGTCTCACGGGATAGCACAGAGAATCAATTTCATATTTTCTTTCCCAAACTATCGGATTGTTCTTCGGTAAATCGCCGAACGGCTCATAATCGTTCGCCTCTTTTTTGAAAGCGTTTGCATAGGGCTCTTCGGCGATATATTTTCTTTGTCTGAGAATTACGCCCTTGATTATGCTGCGAATATCCTCGTTTTCCTTTGCAAGGGGCATATAATGCGACACCTCTGCGGTGGAATCGCGGAGCCACATGGCAGGGATATCACCCGTGAGCACAAATACGGTGCCGTCATCGAGAAATTCAGTTGCCGTTTCAAGGGTGTTGGGATAGCAGTTGCGATACAGCCTTGCGAGCTTCGGACTGTATGCTTCAATTTTTTTGCAATAATCGTCCATTCTTGCTTTTACACATTCGGGGAGCTTCATTTTTCAACCTCGTTCTGCCGTGAATTTTCGGCGTTTAATAGTCAATTATCATCTGGCGGTAATCGAGAAATTCAAAGCCGTTACGCTCATAAAGGCGTATTGCACCGAAATTCTCCGCACCGACCTCAAGACGGATACGCTTTACCGTGCCTGAATATTCGCTTTTCATAAAATCAAAATACTTGCCGCCGATGCCCTTTCCTCTGTATGACGGCTCAATATACAGCTCTTCAAGCCACAGAGTCGTTCCGCCGACCTCCGTTTCAAACTTAAAGGACGAAAGACCGAAGCCTGCGGTTTTTCCGTCGGCTTCAACGATATATGCCAGCAGCTTGCCGTCGGGCTTTATCGCTTCGTCAAAGTTTGCGTTGAATACCGCCGTATCAGGCTCGTGAAGCACGGCAGGCGGTGAGTAAAAAGAATTTGCCATACGGAGATAATCCGCACGGTCACTTTCCTTGAATTTTCTGAATGTAATTTGCATTTTTTATTTTCTCCTGTTGCCGAATACGGCTTTATTATAATGTCCGAAAATCACTGAAAACAACATGAATCAGCTTGTCGTTAAGCGTAAATTCGAGCCATTCGCCGCTGTCCGCCGATTGAGTAAGCGTGAATATACTGCCGTTTACCGTGCCCGTGTATTTCCATATTTCGTCTGAATATGAAGTGCCGATGTCAATTCCGTCATATACGCAGGTGAGTGCATCGGTCAAAAATGCACCGAATTCGGTTTGCGGAAACCGTGCCAAATTCGCTTCAAAGCTCAGAGTGTCGTATTCAACGGAGCAATTGCCGTCGGAATATCTCAGCGTGAGCGGTTCTAAAATTTCGGGCGAGCGAATGTCAAGAGTATAACATGATGACGATTCCTTTGTAAGTACGGCGGTAATTTCGAGCGTGTCAAAGGCGGCGGTGACGGTGGATTCAAATTTTTCGGGAGCAGTCGGTGGAGCGGTCGGCACGGCGGGTGAGGCGTTACAGCCCGTGCTGAGCAGAAGAACGAGTACCGTGAGTGCCGCAAGAGTTTTTTTCAAAGCAATCAATCCTTATTCAAATTTTGAAAAAAACTCAGGAAGATAATTCATAACGTCGCTCGGGAGCATACCTCGCATCGAAGATTTTTCGGCTACCGAATCGGCACAAAGTCCGTGAAGATATACGGCGCATACGGCGGCATCAAACGGCTTCATTCCCTGTGCAAGCAGAGAAATCATCATGCCGGCAAGAAGGTCTCCGCTTCCGCCCTTTGCAAGACCTGCGTTACCTGTCGGGTTTACGTAAATTCTCATCGGGTCGCATCCGCAAACTATTGTATTTGCACCCTTGAGAACAAGCGTAACGCCGTATTCCTTTGAAAATTCATATGCGGCGGCAATGGGATTCGCAACAATTTCCGCAATGCTTTTACCGCACAGACGGCTCATCTCGCCCGGATGCGGCGTGAGAATAATCGGAGCCTGAGCTTCTTTCAATATATCTATATTTGTGCTCAGTGCGTTTATGCCGTCCGCATCAATTATTACGGGCTTTTTTATTTCTTTGATAAAATTCAGCGTGAGGCGTGTGGTATCCTTGTTAAAGCCCATGCCGCAGCCCAAAAGCACGGCGGTGGCTCTCTTTGAGGCATCGAATATATCGCCGAGAGCATTAAAGGAAAAAGTGCCCTCAAAGTTTGAATCAAGCGGTAAAAGGAGCGGCTCGGTGAGCTTCGGAGCTATACCTGCATAAGCACTTTGAGGAAAGGCAAGGGTAACAAGTCCTGCTCCGCTTCTCATCGCTCCTCCTGCGGCAAGGCAGGCGGCACCCGTCATTCTCATACTTCCGCAAACGCAAAGTGCATGACCGTAGGTTCCTTTGTTGGAAACCGGCTTGCGTTTTGGGAGCATTTTTTGAATGTCTCGTGCATCGTAGGTGAGACAGGCAACGCTGTCGAGCTTGCCGAAATCCTCCTCATGTATGCCGATATCCGCAACGGTAACTCTGCCGCATACGGTACAGCAGGGCTTCATTATATGTATGGGCTTGTAAGCCGATATTGCAACGGTCAAATCCGCTCTGAATACCGCTCCCTCTATTGAGGCACTGTCGCAGTTTGCACCGCTCGGAACGTCAATTGCGGCAACCTTGGCAGAGGAAGCATTCACCGCCTTTGCAAGACGGGTAAGAGCAGGGTCGAGCTTCCCTGAAAATCCCGTGCCGAAAACGGCATCAACGATTATGTCGGAGCGGTTTATGAGGTCACGGTATAAGGGAAGATCATCTTTATATTCAAAGCATTCGATAGCTGCACTCTCGAGCAGAGCATAATTGTCTGCAGCATCCTTGGCTTTAGGCTCTCCGCAGGCAAGCATTACCGTAACGGAACAGCCGTGCTCCCAAAGTCTGCGAGCGGCAACAAAACCGTCACCGCCGTTTTTGCCCTTTCCGCAGATAACGAGAACTTTGGCGGGCTTTTGTCTGCCGATGCAGTAATTCTTTATGATAATATCGGCACAGGCGATTCCCGCATCCTCCATGAGCTTCGGGAAGGTCGTGCCTCTTTTTACGGCGTTGCATTCCGCCTGATACATTTGATTGCTTGTTACGACAAACATGAAATCACCCCTATGTTTTTAGTTTAACATATTATATTAAATAATTAAAGAGAAAAACGCAAAAAAACTTATTTTTTGTTGCTCATACGCCGAAATTTATGTTATAATAACCTCACG
>CAZPMK010000020.1:0-27785 GCA_964587915.1 uncultured Clostridium sp. | reverse complement strand
CGAAACACACAAAATCTCTGATTTTGCCTGTGTTTCGTGAGGTTATTATAACATATTAAATCGGATTTTTCAACAGTTAATCGGCGTTGGACCAATCAAATTTGGTCAGCTTGCCTTGAGTGAGCAGTTCGGGGAAATTCCATTGACGCAGAACCTCATACACTCCGACAGCCACGGTGTTGGAAAGATTGAGGCTTCTTGCCGATGAATCGTTTATCATGGGCAGACGAACACAGGATTCGGGATTGGCATATAACAGCTCCTCGGGCAGACCTGCCGTTTCCTTGCCGAAAACGAGATAAGAGTTGTCGGGATATTCCACATCGGAATAAATATGTGTCGCTTTGGTTGAAAAATAAAAGAATTTGCCGTCCCGATTCTTTTCAAAAAAATCGTCGAGGCTTGAATAATATGTGATATCGAGCAGATGCCAATAATCAAGACCCGCTCTTTTCAGCTTAGCATCGTCCACCTTGAAGCCCATCGGCTCCACAAGATGAAGTCTTGCTCCCGTTGCGGCACAGGTGCGGGCGATATTGCCGGTGTTCTGCGGTATCTGCGGCTCGACAAGTACAATGTTCAAAACAGACATTAAAAGACTTCCTTAAAAATTTTTGACAGGTTTTTTTCTTCCCGACAAGGGAAAAATAAAATTGATATTGAACGATGGGAGGGAAAAATATGTTTGCTTCTTCTAAAAACGGCTCGGTTGCCGCAGGCGTGGGAATCGGAATGGCACTCGGTGCGGCGGCGGGAATGGCAGGTGCAAAAATGATGACCGGCAAGGGTCGCAGAGCGTGCCGCCGCGGTGTCACAAAGTGCATGAAAACAATGGAGGGAATGATGAACGGCGTTTCGTCCGTGATGAAGTAATCAGCGGTTTGTAAAATCACTCATTGCTTTCTCGATATTTCCGGAAACTATCAGCTCTGCTGCCGAACAGGCATTTTCCGCCGCATCGTGCAGCAGGGCAAGCTCGTCCTTTTTAAAAGTCGAAAGCACCCAGTCCGCAAGGTCGTAGTCGGGATGCGGTTTTTCACCGATACCGAGCTTGATTCTCGGAAAAGCATCGGAATTGAGATGATAGATTATGCTCTTTATTCCGTTGTGACCGCCGTCACTGCCCTTTCTCCTTATGCGGAGCTTGCCGCAGGGGAGAGAGATATCGTCAAAGACCACAAGTATGCGTTCGGGCGGAATTTTGTAAAATGCCGCGGCTTCTCGGACAGCTTCTCCGCTGTTGTTCATAAAGGTCTGCGGCTTCATGAGCAGGCATTTTGTGCTGCCGAGTGTGACGATACCGGTGACCGCCTTGAACTGTATCTTGTTGATTTTTGCATTGTTTTTGTCGGCAAGTAAATCGGCAAAGAGAAATCCCGCATTGTGGCGTGTCAGCTCGTATTGCTTGCCGGGATTGCCGAGACCGACTATCATATATTCGGGTGCTCCCGTTACCGTTTTTCTTGAAAAGAAAGCCATGTTATTTATCACCGTTTACCTTTGCTGTCATAGTTACGGAAATTTCGGCATCCTCCTCAACGGTTTCGCCGTAAATGAGCTCGATGTCGAGCTTCTCAACAAGCTCTCTTGCTTCCTCGGTGGTAAGGTCGCCGTTGTTGCAAAGAATACGAAGTGCAACAGGGTATGCGGCACGGGGAGAAAGAGTCAGCTCTCCGCCGACGGCAGTGGAGGCATAGACGCCGTTCTTACCGTTGTCGTTAATTTTATATCCGAGAATGGTAACGGATTTATCACCGACGTTTTCAAGGTTGAGAATCATCTCGAATGAAAGCCAATTTTCGGGAGCTTCAAAGAAATCATCTGCAAGCTCGTCACCGAGACCGTAGGAATTTGAAAGAGTTTTGCGGTATTTGTCGGGAGAGGCAAGATAGGTGTCTATGGTGCTGTCTGTGATGGTAAAGGTGTCGGGATAGATTGCGATTGAAGCGGGAGCCTCATCTTCTCCGGCAAAGAAGCCGAAATAAATGCCGAGAGCGGCGGCAACAACCGCAACGGCGGCTATGATTATAACTATAGTCTTTTTCATGTTAGTGTCCTCCGTTAAATTTGTTTATATAATTATGACAGATTGAGAGCAAAAAAACAATAGAAAAGGGGTAAAAATAATAAAATGTTTAAATATCGTACATATCAAAAGGGGAAAGGAACGGAAAAGAACAAATTTAAAAGATAAAAGAGGCTGTTGCTTTCACAACAGCCTCTCGGCTATTCAATCAAATTCTTGCGCTAATTTAATCGAATCAAAATAAGCAATTGTTGCTTAGATTATGCCTTTTTCTTGGTGCAAACATATGCAGCGGCAGCAGCAACGGAGATAGCTGCGAAAGCAGCGATACCTGCGGTTGCGGAACCGGTGTCTGCGGGCTCCTCAGCAGCGGTAGTAGCTTCGGTAGTAGCCTTATCGCCTGCATAGAAGGACATGATCTTAGCCTTGAGAGAATCAAGGAGATCGCAAAGTTTGCTGTCGCCGGTGGTCTTAGCCTTGAGGTCGTCGATAGCACCGTTTACATCAGCTTCGCTGACGGTGATGCCGCTGAGAAGCTTCTCAACGAGATCAACAAGACGATTAACAACGGACTCAATGTCATCCCACTGGGTGTTGCTTGACTTAACGAGCTCAACAACAGCGCTGAGAACGTCCTTGATTGAGAGATCGCTGAAGAAGTTTGAAGACTCAGCCTCGTCGCCATAGGTGCAAGCTGCTACATGGTTGTTGAACTGCTGTTCGTTAACGAACTTTGCATCGCACTTGGGGCAGGTGTTGTAATCATAATGACCGTCACCGCCGACTACGGGAGCAGCTGCAGCTGCAGTAGTGGTGGTATCACCCTCAGCTGCGAAAGCCATAGCGCTCATTGAGAAAGCAAGTACGAGTGCAAGAACAATTGCAAGTGTCTTTTTCATTTTGAACCATTCCTTTCGATTTATATTGCAAGAGCAACAATTGTTACCTTATATTAACACAGGTGAAGCCTAATGTCAACACTTTTTGCAATAAAAAATGAATAAATCTCGAACAAATTATTATAATATTTTATCAAAATTAACACCGTTGAATGCTCATTAAGCATTCTTTTCAACGCCGAGAGTGACCTTTTCGCCGTTGATATCCCATTCCTTGGCGTAGGCACCGCCCTGAGAAAGGATAATTTCATCTGCAAGAACATCGCGGCTGATTTCATCGCCGTTTCTCTCGAAGATGCCGCCGATGCCGTCGTTTCCGCTTACATATACTTTAATGGTATCCATAACCTCAAAGCCCGCATCCTTACGCATGGTCTGTATCTTGGAGATGAGCTCTCTTACGAAGCCCTCCTCAACAAGCTCGGGAGTGAGATTTGTATCAAGTACAACGGTAACACCGTTTCCGCTTTCTGCTCTGAAGCCGTCCTTTTGAACGGTCTCAATCAGCAGATCCTCTGCCGTGAGAGAAACCTCGGAGCCGTCAACGGTAAAGGTGAGAGCACCCTTTTCATCAAGCTCATTCTTTGCCTCGGAGCCGTCGATGCTCTGAAGATACGCTCTGATTCCGCCGAGGAGCTTACCGTATTTCGGGCCGACTGTTTTAAGCTGGGGCTTGAAGCTGTAGGAAACATAGGATGCCGAATTGTCAACAAATTCAAGCTCCTTAACGTTCAGCTCATCCTCGATTATCTCGCAGTATTCGTCGCCGAGCTTCTCGGGAGCGGTTACGAACATTTTTGCCAAGGGCTGTCTGTTCTTGATGTTTGCACCGTTTCTTGCGGCTCTGCCGAGAACGACAACATTGAGAACCTCGTCCATTGCGTTTTCAAGCTCTTTGCTGATAAGAGCATCGTCGGCAACGGGATAGTCACAAAGATGTACACTTTCGGGAGCATTTTTGTCAACGCTGCAAACAAGGTTGCGGTAGATATCCTCAGCCATGAACGGAATCATGGGAGCGGCGAGCTTGATTACGGTAACAAGAGCGGTGTAAAGAGTCATGTAGGCATTGATTTTATCCTGCTCCATGCCCTGTGCCCAGAAGCGTTCTCTGCCTCTGCGGACATACCAGTTACTCATATCGTCAACAAAGCTCTGGAGTGCTCTTGCCGCCTCGGGAATTGCGTAGGAGCCGAGATATCCGTCAACGGTGCCGATGAGAGAATTGAGTCTCGAAAGAAGCCATTTGTCCATAATGGAGAGCTTCGAGAAATCAAGCTCATGCTTCGTCGGATCAAATTCATCTATGTTCGCATAAAGAATATAGAAAGCATAGGTGTTCCAAAGAGTACCCATGAATTTACGCTGACCCTCAACGACCGCCTTGCCGTGGAAACGGTTGGGAAGCCACGGAGCGGAGTTGGTGTAGAAGTACCAACGAATGGCGTCTGCACCGTAGGTTGAAAGTGCATCAAAGGGATCAACGGCGTTGCCCTTGGATTTAGACATCTTTTGACCGTTTTCATCCTGAACAAGACCGAGAACGATAACGTTTTCGTAGGGGGATTTATCAAACAGCAGGGTTGAAATTGCCATGAGAGAATAGAACCAGCCGCGTGTTTGGTCAACCGCTTCGGAAATAAATGCGGCGGGAAACTGCTGTTCAAACGCCTCTTTATTCTCAAACGGATAATGATGCTGTGCAAAGGGCATTGCACCCGAATCGTACCAGCAGTCGATAACCTCGGGAACACGCTTCATCTCGCCGCCGCACTTTTCGCACTTGATGGTAACGTCGTCGATGAACGGGCGGTGAAGCTCAATATCGTCGGGGCAGTTGTCACTGAGCTCTTTAAGCTCTGCTATTGAGCCGATTGAATGCTTGTGACCGCAGGAGCATTCCCAAATGTTGAGAGGTGTGCCCCAATAACGGTTACGGCTGATGCCCCAGTCCTGAATATTCTCAAGCCAATCGCCGAAACGACCCTTGCCGATGCTTTCGGGAATCCAATTTACGGTGTTGTTATTCTTGACGAGCTTATCCTTAACCGCCGTCATCTTGATGAACCACGATTCTCTTGCGTAGTAGATGAGCGGAGTATCGCAACGC
Source organism: uncultured Clostridium sp. (assembly GCA_964587915.1). Taxonomy (GTDB): domain Bacteria; phylum Bacillota; class Clostridia; order Oscillospirales; family Acutalibacteraceae; genus CAG-177. The sequence continues at coordinate 22,750 of CAZPMK010000020.1, read as the reverse complement.
CAGCAGAAGGGATAATCATGCTCGAATTTCGGAGCGGAGAACAGCTTGCCCTCCTTGTCAAGGTCAACGAGAACGAGAGGATCTGCATCCTTGACGAACTTGCCCGCATAGGGAGTTTCCTCGGTCATGTTGCCTTTGCCGTCAACGAACTGAACGAACGGAAGATCATAATTTCTGCCGATTCTTGCGTCATCCTCACCGAAAGCGGGAGCGATATGAACGATGCCGGTACCGTCGGACATGGTAACATAGTTGTCAACGGTTACGAAATGTGCTCTCTTGTGCTGCTTTGCGGCGGATTCTCCCGCACACGCAAACAAAGGCTCATATTCTTTATTTTCAAGGTCGGTGCCCTTGCAGCTTTCAAGAATTTCATATGCCTTTACGCCCTTTTCTTCATCGGCAAGAGGAGAAAGAACGGTATCAAGCAGAGCCTGTGCCATATAATATGTATAGCCGTCCGCCGCCTTGACCTTGCAGTATATCTCATCGGGATTTACGCAAAGAGCAACGTTGGAGGGCAGAGTCCACGGAGTTGTGGTCCATGCAAGGAAATAGGCATCCTCACCCTTGACCTTGAAGCGGACAACGGCGGAGCGTTCCTTGACAGCCTTGTAGCCCTGAGCCACTTCGTGTGATGAAAGGGGAGTACCGCAACGGGGGCAGTAGGGAACAATCTTGAAGCCCTTGTAAAGCAGACCCTTGTTCCAAATTTCCTTGAGTGACCACCAAACGGATTCGATGTAGCTGTTATTGTAGGTAACATAGGGATTATCCATATCCGCCCAGAAGCCGACGGTGCCGGAGAAATCCTCCCACATACCCTTGTACTTCCAAACGCTTTCCTTACACAGCTTGATGAACGGCTCAAGACCGTATTGCTCGATTTGTTCCTTGCCGTTTATGCCGAGCAGCTTTTCAACCTCAAGCTCAACGGGCAGACCGTGAGTATCCCAGCCGGCTTTTCTGGGAACCATGTAGCCTTTCATGGTACGGTATCTCGGAATCATATCCTTGATAACTCTTGTTAAAACGTGACCGATATGCGGTTTGCCGTTTGCGGTCGGGGGACCGTCATAGAACGCATAGGTGGGGCAGCCCTCACGGTTCTCAATGCTCTTTTCAAAGATATCGTTCTTTTTCCAGAAATCGAGAACTGCCTTTTCACGGCTTACGAAATCGAAGTTTGATGAAACTTTTTCGTACATTTCCTATTCCTCCGTTATATGATTGATGGTAATTTTGTAAACTTTTTTCAGTTGATAAAAATAAAATCTCCGTCCAAAACAGGACGAAGACACCTTCGCTGACCACCCGTTTGCGGCACATATATGCCCTGTCCGATAACGGCGGACTGCCGTCAGAGCCTACTTGTGTTTGGCTTTCGGTCTGCGATTCGGGAGTGATATTCACCTCGGTCTTGCCGTCGGGTTTGCACTGACCCCGACTCACTGCGGACAATATTGCACGGGCTACTGTCTCCGTCATTATCTTTTCGGATGTTATTAAAATGAATATTGCTTACAAATACAAAGTATATCACAGCTTTTGCGGGTTGTCAACACAAAAAAACAAGCCGATGAAATAAATCACCGGCTTGCAAAAATCATTTATTTATTTCGATTTTACCGTAGAGCGAGGTGCCGACTGAATCGGAGCGGGGTGCTCTGTCCTCAACGGGAGCGGAGCTTTCGGAGCGGTCGGAATAATTGCTTCTTCTGCCGCCGTTGCCTCTGCCGCGATTGTAGCCGCCCTTGTTATAGCCGCCTCTGCCTCTGTTGCCGTAGCCGTTTGAGCCGTTGAGGGGCTTTACGCCTTCTTCAAGAGTGATGACTACCTTGCGATTGCCGTCACTGCCGACGGAATGTGAGGTAACGCCCTCAATCTCCTGAATGGTCGTATGTATTATTCTGCGTTCGTAAGGATTCATCGGTTCAAGAACAACGTTTCTGCCGTACTTTCTTACCTTGGAAGCGTTCTTGCGGGCAAGTGCTCTGAGAGTGTTCTCTCTCTTTTCACGGTAATTGCCGACATTGATGGAAACTCTCTTGTATTCGTCCGAACCCTTGTTGATTACAAGACGGGTAAGGTACTGGATGGCATCGAGTGTTTCGCCTCTTCTGCCGATCACCGAGCCGTAATCATCCTCACAGCTTACATTGATGCGTACCTCTTCGTCATCGGATTCGATCTCGATTTCCGCATCGGAGACACCGAGATTCTTGAGAATGTTTGAAAGATATGCTTCGGCAGCGGAAAAATCGCCGACCTTGCATTCTTCATATTCATAATACGCCTTAACTTTGGCGGGAGAGCCGCCGAAAAGACCGAGAACCTTTTTCTGGGGTCTTTCGAGGACTTCGTATTTGACATCTGCATCCTCGGGAGCTTCAAGAGCTCTGAGGGCAGCCTCTTTTGCTTCGTCAAGAGTTGTGCCTGTGCCTATAGACTCTTTAATCAAGAAAAATACACCACCTGAACTGTGTGAATTAAGAATTGGATTCTGTTTTGTCTGCTGCAACGAGCTTTAAGTTGTTCTCTCTGGAACGGCGTTCAACGGTTTCATCCACCATGATTTTTGCAATTGTCTTTTTGGGGCTGTAGAAATGCCCGATAACAATGGTGGAGAGCAGACCGAATATGCTGGAGGCTATCCAGTAAATGCCTATGCCGACGGGATAGTTAATAACGATAAGCAACGAGAATATCGGCATACCGAAGGTCATGCAGCCCATTGCGGGATTGTTTGACATCGTGGGATTGGTCTTTTTCTGCTTCATTTGAGTATAGATGCCCGATGCAAGAGAAGAAAGGAAGGAGAGAACGGGAATCATCCATACGGCGACTGCCTTTGCACCGTAGGTGCCGAAGTCTTTGTAGTTGGAGGGAACGTCGCCGAGTGAGAAAAGACCGAAGAAATTGAAGTCGATAGCCTTTATTGTATCATAGGTTGCCTGAGAGACACCCGCAATACCCTGAAGACTGTCAATGTGCTGAATTACAAGCAGCTCCGCAAGATGGGAGGTGTTTGTGGTTGAGCCGAGGTCGAGCTTGGCTACGGCCTGAGTGAGCAATTCTATCTGAGCACTGTCAATTCTCAGGAAGTTGCTCAGAGGATAATAGATAGCGCCGATGAGTCCGAAAAGGAGGAGGAACTGCACAAGCATGGGAGCACAGCCCGCATTCATCGGGTTATATCCCTCACGCTGATAAAGTGCCGTGGTTTCTTCCTGTATGCGTCTTTGATCGCCGGCAAATTTAGTCTGTATTCTGCGTAATTTGGGCTGGAGGCGTTGAGTTTTCGCCATGCCCTTTTGCTGACTTATTGACGAAGGGGTCATGATAAGTCTGGAAATAAAGGTGAGCAGAATTATCGAGACTGCGTAGTTTTGAAAGCCGATGCTCTCGTAGATTAGCCTGAGCAGGAGGCCGAAGGGCACACCGAGCTTTTCGTATAGAAAGTTCATTTCTTTTCCTCCGGATGAGAATGTTTCTTGGGCGGTACGGGGTCGTATCCGCCGGGAAAGAGGATGTTGCATCTCATCAGCCTGAAGACGGTGAGAAAAAAGCCTTTGACGGCTCCGTGAGTCTCAATTGCTTCAACGGCGTATTGTGAGCAGGTCGGATAATACCTGCATCTCGGCGGAAACAGCGGTGAAATTCTTTTTTGATAGAAGCGTATCATTCGCAAAAGCAGATTTTTCATATGCCCTTGCTCCGTTCGCTTCCCGTGATAACTCCCGCTTCGGTCAGATGCTTAACCATAACGGGGATAAGGTCACTGCTTTTCGCCTTTTTTGTTTTGAACCTTGCAACAAAAACGATATCCCAATTTCCGCTGCACTCGGGTAAAACAGAGGAGAATGCCGCCTTGATGATGCGGCGGCATCTGTTTCTCTCTACTGCACTGCCGAGCTTTTTGCCTGCGGTTATGCCGATACGGCAGCCTTTGCCGCGACTTTTGACCGCATAAGTAACAAGCAAGGGTGATATTTTCACCTTACCTCGGTTGTATGCGTGATTGAATTCTACGTTTTGCTTTAAGGTTACGATTTTGGACATGACGGATCAGCTCCCGAAAGGATTAGTAGGTGAGCTGCTTTCTGCCCTTCGCTCTGCGGCGGGCAAGAACCTTGCGTCCGTTTCTGTCAGCCATTCTCTTGCGGAAACCGTGCTCCATCTTGCGATGACGCTTCTTGGGCTGGTAAGTTCTCTTCATTTTTCTGACCTCCGTTTCACTTTGAGTTTTTTGGGCAAAGCCCGAAACAATCATTCGGCGTATTCGGCGAATGAGCCGTGGTGATACGAAAATGATCATCATACCGATTAACAAGGGTAAATACCCCTCGGAATACACATTATATAACAGCTTGACCATGAATGTCAACATTTTTTTGAATTTAGTTATTTTTCGGCTTTTTGCTTGCATTGAGAAAGCCATTGTGATATACTTTTTATATATCACCCTAAAATTCGACAAACAAGCAGTTGCATATAAGAAAATCGCAGATTTGAGAAAGGAACGGAATTTTAATGACTTCCACAGAAGAAATTTGGAAAAGCGTATGTGAAAAGCTCGGCAAAGCGTTGATACCCACCATGTATAACGTTTGGATAGCCCCCCTCAGACTCAAGAGCTTCGACGGACAAACAGCCGAGATAGTTGCGAGCAAAATGGCTCAAAAGGTGCTCAGCCAGCAATGCTATGCGGACTTGCTCGATGCGTTCAGAGAAACCGTCGGCTTCGATGTTGACATTTCATTTGTGACCGAGCAGGAATGTGCCGCAGAGACGGAAGCTGACATTCAGGACAGCGGCAACGAGTCCGAAAAGAGCACATTTGAAAATTTTATAGTCGGTCCGTCAAACAGATTTGCTCATGCGGCGGCACTTGCGGTTGCAAACGAGCCTGTTGTCAGATACAATCCGCTGTTCATTTACGGAGATTCGGGACTCGGCAAAACTCATTTAATGTGTGCGATAAGCAATGCAATCAAGGATAAAAATCCCGATGCAAAAATCGTTTTCACCGACGGTGAAAAGTTCATGAATCAAATAATCATGGGCATTCAGGATCAAAAAATGAGCAGTATCCATGAGTTATACAGGAATTGCGACGTTCTGCTTGTTGACGATATCCATTTCATTGCGGGCAAGCGTTCAACGCAGGATGAATTTTTCCACACATTCAACGCCCTGAGATCCGCCGATAAGCAGATAGTTCTTACCTCCGACCGTCCGCCGAGAGATATCGAGGTTCTTGATGAACGGCTGAAAACACGCTTTGAGTGGGGACTTATAGCGGATATTCAAGCTCCCGATATCGAAACGAGAATGGCGATAATTCAGCGTAAGGCTCAAACTCTCGGAATTGAGCTTCCTCCCGATGTTGCACAGTACATAGCCGAAAAGGTCAGGACGAATATCCGTCAGCTTGAGGGTGTAGTTAAAAAGATAAACGCTCTTGTGAATCTTGAAGGCTCGGCGATAAACATGGCAATGGCTCAGAGTGCGGTCAGTGATTTCGTCACCGACAACCGCCCCATCGAGGTTATCGTAAATAAGATAATCGATGAAACGGCAAGAACGTTCGGAATCGTGAAAAATGATATAATTTCTCACCGCCGCGACGCAAACACGGCAAAGGCAAGGCAGGTTGCCATATATGTTGTCAGAGAAATGACGGGACTCACTCATAAAGAAATAAGCAAATTCTTCGGCGGCAGAGACCGCACGACCATTCTTTATTCATGCGAAACCGTTTCAACTGCGGTTGCGAAAGACCCGTCAATGCAAAAAACGGTTGACAATATAATGAAAAACGTGCGTGAATGATGTTTTGCCGCCGCAGAGCGGCAAATATAATCGCATATACAATTATATATACAGCGAGGTTTAGCAATGGGACTTTTCAAAAAAATAAATAAGGGACTCAAAAAAACGAGAGACAATATGTCCGGTGCGATAAACGCCGCCCTTTACGGCAAAAACGAAATAGACGATGAGTTTTACGAGGAGCTTGAAGAAATCCTTGTCATGGCGGATGTCGGCGTGAATACGGCAAGCGAGATAGTCGAAAAGCTCCGTGATGCGGTGTTCAAGAAGAATCTTCGCAAGGCAAAGGATGTCAAAAACGAAATAAAAAGCATAGTTGCCGAAATGCTCAGCGGCGGTGAAACCGTTGATATGGTTACGATTCCGTCGGTCATACTTGTTATCGGCGTAAACGGTGTGGGCAAAACCACCTCCATAGGCAAAATGGCGGCAATGTTTAAGGATGAGGGCAAAAAGGTCATTCTCGGTGCCGCCGATACGTTCAGAGCCGCCGCAATTGACCAGCTCGAAATCTGGGCAGACCGTGCGGGTGTTGACATCGTAAAGCATAAAGAGGGTGCGGACCCCGCTGCCGTTGTGTTCGATACGATAAGTGCGGGCAAGGCGAGAAATGCCGATATAATCATCTGCGATACTGCGGGCAGACTTCACAACAAGAAGAATCTCATGGAGGAGCTTGCCAAAATATACAGAGTTATCGACCGTCAGCTCCCGTATGCGGACAGAGAAATTTTCCTTGTCCTCGATGCAACGACGGGTCAGAATGCGGTAAATCAGGCGAAAGAATTTAAGGATGTTGCCGAAATCACGGGCATAATTCTTACAAAGCTCGACGGCACGGCAAAGGGCGGCGTGGTTCTTGCCATAAAGAACGACTTGAAAGTGCCCGTCAAGTTCATCGGCGTCGGCGAGGGAATCGACGATTTGAGACCCTTTGATGCCAAGGCGTTCGCCGAGGGACTTTTTGAGGAAGACAACGACGAGGATTAACGGTATGGATTATATTATAGCGACCCATAATATGAAAAAGAGAGATGAGCTTCACAGGATACTTTCCCCCATCGGAGTCAATGTCCTGCTTGCCGAGGAGGTCGGCGTGGAGCTTACCGATGTTGAGGAAACAGGCACCACCTTTGAAGAAAATGCCATGCTTAAAGCAAAGAGCGGCTGTCTTGAAAGCGGAATGCCTTGTATTGCGGACGATTCGGGACTTGCAGTTGATTATCTCGGCGGTGCTCCCGGAGTGTATTCCGCAAGATATTCGGGCGGTCACGGAAATGACGATGCCAACAACAAAAAGCTGCTTGCAGAGCTTGACGGAGTGAGGATTGAGGACAGAGGCGCGGGCTATGTCAGCGTTATATGCTGTGCTTATCCCGACGGCAGAACGATTACCGTCAGAGGCGAATGCAGAGGAAAAATAGGCTTTACGGAAATCGGCGAGGGCGGCTTCGGATATGACCCGCTGTTTTTGCCCGAGGAATACGGCGGAGAAAAAACCATGGCACAGCTCACCGCAAGCGAAAAGGATGCCATAAGTCACAGAGGCAAGGCGGGTATTGAATTAGCCCGCAGGATTGGAGAGATAAATAAATGACAAGCAAAGAAAGAGCACTTCTCAGAGCACAGGCAAACAGCCTTGAACCGCTGTTTCAAATAGGTAAGGGCGGATTTTCCGAGGCTCTTGCGGCTCAGACGGCGGATGCTCTCAGAAAAAGGGAGCTTATAAAGCTCAAGGTACTGCTTGACAGTGCTCCCGAGTCACCCCGTGCCTTTGCCGAAAAGCTGGCACAGGCGACGGAGAGCGAGGTCGTTCAGGTCGTCGGCGGCAGTATAGTTCTTTATAAAGAAAAAACCGAAGAAAACGAGAAGAAGAAAAAGCCCGCAAAGAAAGGCAAGCCTCTTTCGAGAGTTAAAGCCAAGAGAGCGGCGGCGGCAAAGCGTGAAGCGGAGGAGAAAAAGGCAAAAAGAGATTTCTATTCCCGCAAGAGAACGGCAGAGCACCGTCAAAATGGTAAATTTAGCATAAAATCAAAATAAAAATAATAAATATTTGTGAAGTATTTTTACCGAATATGTGTTACAATTAGTCTGTTAAATTATTTTATAAAATTTTTTATTTTGTATGCAACAAAAACGCATTTTTGTGACACTTATTTGTTGACGGAGTAATTCTCGGAAAGGAAAGCAGATGGAAAAAAACCAAGCAATAAAGCTCACGGCACAGAATAAAAAAGCATATCATGATTATTTTGTGCTTGAAAAGCTGGAAGCGGGCATCGAGCTTTTCGGAACCGAGGTCAAATCCATTCGGCAAGGCAAAATCAATTTGAAGGATTCGTGGTGCTTCGTCAAGGACGGAGAGATGTTCGCAAACGGCATTCACATAAGTCCCTACGAGCACGGCAATATTTTTAACCGCGACCCGATGCGAACAAAGCGTCTGCTTCTTCACAAAAAAGAAATAAGACGGCTGTATGCACAGGTCAAGCAAGACGGTCTTGCGATAATTCCGCTGAGCGTTTATTTCAAAAACGGCAGAGCGAAGCTCGAAATCGGGCTTTGCAAGGGCAAAAAGCTCTACGATAAGCGTGAAACGGCGGCAAAAAGAGATGCCCAACGCACCATTGAACGCAATTTGCGTAAATGATAAACGGGGATGAAAGGATTTCGACGGGGAATCCGAACACGGATAAGCGAGTAGCGGGGCGGGACCGCTTAATAATCCGCAATTTTCAAAATTAAACGACAACAATACAGTTGCTCTTGCTGCTTAATTAAGCAGCCGTCTCCTGTCGGAATACTGCGGCCGGCAACGAGGCGTCGATTAGCAGTGAACGTGAACGGGTAACGGCTGATAGCCCGTCATGAATAATCTGTCTACCAACCGCTCGAGCCTGCCTGTCGGCGCTTGCGTGAGGGAATGTTAAAAGACCGGATACACTCGTAGAAAGTCCCTGCAAGGGTTTTTCGGACGCGGTTTCGATTACCGCCATCTCCACCAAATTTTTTCGGCTTCCTCGGCGAAGCCGAAAAATCAAGCAAAGAGAAAAGACAGATGAGATTAAGGATGAAAGGAAGTTGCATATGAGCGAGAAGAAAGGAGTAAACCTGCCCGTTATAGCGATATCCGTTGTTGCCGTTGCACTTGTTGCAATTGCGGCGGTTCTCGGTGTCAAGCTGCATAACGGCGGAAGCGTTCCCGTTGACGGGACCGTTGCTACGGATGCTCCCACACAGTCTCCGTACTACTACGAGCCGCCGACCGAGTCGATTTTCAGCAGCATAACCACCACGATAGCTCAGGTTATCAACGATGACGTTACAGCGAGCAAAAAAGAAGAGGCTACTCAGCCCAAGAACGAAAAGACTACAAAGCCTTCGACCACCAAAAAAGAACAGCCGACGGTTCCCGTTCTTGATGAGGATGATATGGCACACGGCTCTGCAAGCAGTAATCAGCAGGTTGTTGCTCCCACGGGAAATCTCCCCAACGATATGTCTTTCTCGGGTCTTATGAGAATGGGCTACGATGTAATCGGACTGAAAGAATATATTTATAATGATGATACCGATCCCGATTGCGTTCAAAAGGATTTCGGCTACAATTCGCTTTATGATTGGGGAGCAGGTCTCATCGACTTCACCATTGATACTGTAAAGCTCCCGTTCACCTATCAGGGCAAGGCATACAGAATTCAGCTCTGGAAAGGTCAGTACATTTCCGGCAGGCTCGGCACCATAGGCGGCGAGGTAGGTCTTTATACAAGACCCAAGGCGGGAAATTACGACCACTACAACTGTGCGAGCGAAGAAGATTGGCTCGATATGGAGATGACCATTCTTTGGAATGAGAACAACGACGGCGTTTACCTGCCTCAGTTTACGAGAAACTACTCGGAGCATTGGTGGCAGACGGGCTACGTTGACGGATCACTCAAGAATAAGAATGATTCCTCTGATTTGAGACTTCTCAGCCGCATCACCTTTAAGGATACGGAGCAGGCACAGGCTTTTGCCGGTGCTCTTGATAAAGCAGGCTTCACTCTTGCAGGTACGTTCAATCCCGAGATTCCCGATACCTACAAGATTTACGGCAAGGATGTTATATACATTTGGCAGGATGCCAGATAAAACGGACAACAAAAATAATTCGGCTTCTTTCAGGAGTACGTTCAAGGAGGAAAAACAATGAGCAAAACCAAGATTATTGCCCTTGCGATAGCTGCCGTTGTCATAATCGGTGCGGCGGTCGCGGCGGTACCCATTGTCAGACATTTCACGGTGGTTGAGGAGAGCACGACCGTTCCTACAACTCAGCCCGAATACGAGTATCCCACATACGTTCCCGTAAACAATGATTCCGTTGAGCCTTCCTCGGAGGATTTGAGTGTCAGCGAAACAATAAAGCAGATTGCCGACATTACAAAGGCAACCGCTAAAAAGACTCCTACAACAAAGAAGAATACCAATAATAATAAGGTTACGACCACCAAGAAGAATACTCCCGTCACCACAACCAAAAAGTCGGGCAGCATGAATACCATTGTTGACGATGCAATAGGCGGACCGTATCAGCTTCTCGGTTACAGAAAAGATGTTGAAAAGGACTACTACTACTGCGATGATAAGGATTGCTGGCAGAAGAATGCGGGCTACAACGAGATTTACGACAATCTTGCTACCGGTGCCTCAATGCTCATCGACCAGATTCGTATCCGCTTTACTTATGAGCACAAGGATTGGATGATCCAGTTCTGGAAGGGTCAGTACGGCTGGCTTCTTGTCGGTGCTGAGATCGGCGTTTACACCGCTCCCGAGGGAACATACAAGAACGAAAACGGCTCTGTAAACCACTATAATTGTGCTGACCAAAGCGACTGGCTCAAGATGCAGCTTGACTGTTATTTCAGCAATACCAAGGATAACCCCGGCAAGTATGTCAAGGTGTTCACAAGACCTTATGACAGCTATTGGTGGGCAACCGGCTTCGTAAAGGGTCAGCTTACCAAGTATAACATTCCCAGAACCGAAATCAAGGTTAAGGGCAGAATCACTCTCAAGACTCAGGAAATGGCAGACATTTTTGTTGAGGGACTCAAGGCTTGCGGCTTTGCCCGTGCAACAAGTGCAACTCAGCTTCCCGATGATACCTACTATCAGAACGGCAAGGATGTCTATGTTCTCTGGTCAACTATTTACCACGATTGCTTCGTAGGCTACGAGGGCTGATAAACAGAAAAAATTACGGACCGCTTCAAATGAGGCGGTCCGCTTTTTGATATTCGCTTGTTATTTCATAAGACCTCTGCGTTTAACGCAGTTTTCGAGCTTTATCGCATCGTATACACCGTCATCGAAAAGCTCGCAAACGCCTTGATATTCCGAAAGCTCGAGCGTTTCAAGCGTTTTGCCCGTGCGTATGCACAGTGCCACAAGCTCGCCCGTTGCTTTATAGGCATCACGGAACGGCAGTCCCTTTGATACGAGATAATCGGCACAGTCGGTAGCATTGATGAAGCCGCCCGCCGCCGCTTTTCTCATGTTTTCGGGAATTGCTTTCATTGTGGAAATCATCGGAATGAGCGTAACAAGGCAGATGTTCACCGTGTCGAACGCATCAAAAATCGCATCCTTATCCTCCTGCATATCCTTGTTGTATGCAAGCGGAAGACCCTTCATGACGGTCAAAAGTGTCATCAAATCGCCGAATACTCTGCCGCTCTTGCCTCTGACAAGCTCCGCAATGTCGGGGTTTTTCTTCTGAGGCATTATGCTCGAGCCTGTCGAAAAAGCATCGTCAAGCTCAACAAACTTGAATTCCCAAGAGCACCAGAGAATTATCTCCTCGCACAGGCGTGAAAGATGCACCATGACGAGCGAAAGAGCACAGGCAAGCTCAATGCAGAAATCCCTGTCGGCAACGCCGTCAAGCGTGCTTGCGGTGAATGAATCAAAGCCGAGAAGCTCGGCGGTCATCGCTCTGTCTATGGGATAGGTCGTGCCCGCAAGAGCACCGCTTCCCAAGGGGGAGGAGTTCATACGCTTTTTTGCATCCTCTATTCTGCCAAGGTCACGGCGGAGCATTTCCGTATATGCAAAAAGATGAGTCTTAAAGGTTATCGGCTGAGCTCGCTGTAAATGTGTGTAGCCGGGCATTATCGCATCGGCGTATTCGTTTCCCTTTGCATCAAGGGCATCAATCAGCTCTTTTATGAGAGAAAGAATTTTGTCGCATTCGTCACGCAGATAGAGCCTTACGTCAAGTGCAACCTGATCGTTTCTGCTTCTGCCCGTGTGCAGTCTCTTTCCCGCATCGCCTATGCGTTCGGTCAAGGTCTGCTCAATAAAGGTGTGAATATCCTCGGCGTTCGGGTCGATTGCAAGAGTGCCGTCAGCGATTTCCGACTTGATTTTTGCAAGCTCTGCGCTGATAGCCGCACCGTCCTCGGCAGGGATGATTCCCTTTGCTGCAAGCATTGTAACATGGGCTATACTGCCCTCAATGTCGTGGGCGTACATTCTTGAATCCGTTGCGACGGATGAGTTAAAATCGTTGGTTTTTTTATCCGCTTCCTTTGAAAAGCGTCCTGCCCAAAGTTTCATGTTTATCTCCTATACGACACAAGGCGGCATCAGCCGCCTCGTTTGATTTTTATTTATTGCGTTCCGCTTCAAGAATAGCCTTAACCTTGATGGGAAGACCGAAGAGATTGATGAAGCCTGCCGAATCCTTCTGATTGTAAACATCATCGGCATCGAATGTTGCGAAATCCTCGCTGTAAAGGGTGTAGGGAGAGGTAACGCCCGCATTGATAATGTTACCCTTGTAGAGCTTGAGCTTTACATCGCCGGTAACGGTCTGCTGAGTGCTGTCAACAAAAGCCGAAAGAGCCTCTCTGAGGGGAGTGTACCACTGACCGAAATAAACAAGCTCTGCAAAACGGTGAGCAACGATCTCCTTGTAGTGCTGAGTATCTCTGTCGAGAGTGATGGTTTCAAGAACGTCATGTGCTCTGAAGAGGATTGCACCTGCGGGATTTTCGTAAACGCCTCTTGACTTCATGCCGACAAGTCTGTTTTCAACAAGGTCGTTGAGACCGATACCGTTCTTGCCGCCGACTTCGTTAAGATACTTGATAAGCTCAACGCCGCCCATTTCCTTGCCGTTGACTGCGGTGGGAACGCCCTTTTCAAAGTGGATGGTAATGTAGGTATCCTCATCGGGAGCCATCTCGGGAGAAACGCCCATTTCAAGGAAGCCGGGCTTGTTGTACTGCGGCTCGTTTGCGGGATCCTCAAGGTCAAGACCCTCATGAGAAAGATGCCAGAGGTTCTTATCCTTTGAATAGTTGGTCTCACGGTTTATTTTAAGAGGAATGTTGTGTGCCTCTGCATATTCGATTTCCTCTTCACGGGATTTGATATTCCAAATTCTCCAGGGAGCGATGATTTCCATCTCGGGAGCAAATGCCTTAATTGCAAGCTCGAATCTTACCTGATCGTTGCCCTTGCCGGTGCAGCCGTGGCAGATTGCATCAGCACCCTCTGCCTTTGCAATTTCAACGATTCTCTTTGCAATGATGGGACGAGCAAAGGAGGTGCCGAGAAGATAATCCTTTTCGTAAACGGCGCCGGCTTTAAGGGTGGGGAAAATGTAATCGCTTACAAATTCATCCTGAAGATTCTCAACATAGAGCTTTGATGCACCTGTTTTTATTGCTTTTTCTTCAAGACCGTCAAGCTCCGTGCCCTGACCGACATCACCTGATACGGCGATAACCTCGCAGTTATTGTAATTCTCTTTGAGCCAGGGGATGATTATTGATGTATCAAGTCCGCCCGAATAAGCAAGAACAACTTTTTTAATTTCTTTCATGTTTATATCTCCGTTTCATATTGTTTTCTATGCGTTAATTATACACGTAATATTCAAAAAATCAAGTCTTTTCTGAATATTTATGCAAGTTTGGCGTAATTAACAAAAAAGCGGCGTTTTTTTATTCTTAACCGAGCAAAAGTCCCACTTTTTTCTTAGCCTTGAGCAGAGTACGGTTTGCAATGCGTGCCGCCTTTTCCGCACCTGCGGCGGCGGTGTCGAGAAGATACTGCTTATCCTCGATGAGATGCTTGTATTCTTCCTGAACGGGGCGAAGCTCCTCAATTACCGCCTCGGCAACGCGAACTTTGAAATCTCCGTAGCCCTTGCCCTCAAATTCTTTTTCGATGGCGGCGTAGTCAAGACCCGTACAGCACGAATATATGGACATCAGGTTGTTTATTCCGTCTTTGCCCTCGGCGTATCTTACGCAGGCTTCGCTGTCGGTAACGGCGGATTTGAACTTTTTGAGTATCGCTTCGGGAGTATCCATGAGCGATATTGAAGCCTTGGGATTGGGGTCACTCTTCGACATTTTCTGAGTGGGGTCTTGCAGACTCATTACCCTTGCACCGACCTTGCCGATGAACGGCTCGGGGAGGGTAAACGTGTTTCCTCTTATGGAGTTAAAGCGGGTTGCGATATCTCTTGCAATTTCAAGATGCTGCTTTTGGTCTGCTCCGACGGGAACGAAATTTGCCTGATAGAGCAGAATATCGGCAGCCATGAGTACGGGATAAGCGAACAGACCGACATTTACGTTATCGGCGTGCTTCTGCGATTTTTCTTTGAATTGAGTCATTCTCGAGGCTTCACCGAATTGCGTGTAGCAGTCGAGGATCCATGCAAGCTCCGCATGAGCGGGAACATGGCTCTGTATAAATACAATATTCTTTTCGGGATCGAGACCTATAGCAAGCATGGTTGCGAACATTTCAAGGGTCTGCTGACGGAGCTTTGCGGGCTCCGGATGAACGGTGAGAGCGTGAAGATCCGCCACGGCATAAAGGCAATCGTAATCGTCACACATCATCTTCCAATTTTTAAGAGCGCCGAGATAGTTGCCGAGAGTCGGCACGGAGGTCGGCTGTATCGCACTGAGAACTATGGGTTTACGCTGTGTATTTTCCATGATGAAGCTCCTTATTCAAATGATTTTGCCGCTTGTGCAAGCAGCTTTATTCCCTTGACGATATTTTCATCGGAGGGGGTAGAGAAATTGAGGCGGATATATTGAGTTTTCTGCTCCATGTCAACCATGAAGGCGTTTCCGGGAACAACGGATACTCCGAGTGCCGAGCTGCGGCGGCAGAATTCAAGCATATCAACGCCGTCTTTCAGCTTCGCCCAAACGAAAAGTCCGCCCTCGGGTCTGTGATAGGTAAGGAAGCCTTGAAGTTCACTGTCAAGCGTGTCACACATCAAATTCAGCTTGCGGCGGTAGATATTTCTGATTTTTTCGATATGCTCATCAATATTGCATTCGGTCAGCCACTTGTAAACGGTGAGCTGTGAAATGAGCGGAGTGTGGACATCCTGCGTCTGCTTTGCAACAACGAGCTTTGAGACGATATCCTTATGAGCACTCAGGAAGCCGACACGGATACCCGGGGCAACGATTTTTGAGAACGAGCCGGAATAAACAACAATGCCGTCGGTATCAAGGCTCTTGATTGCGGGAATATCCTCACCAGAAACACGCAAATCGCCGTAGGGATTATCCTCCAGAATGAGCACTTCATATTTCTTTGCAAGCTCATATAAGCCCTTGCGTTTTTCGAGAGACATGGTTGAGCCTGCGGGATTTTGGAAATTCGGAATAGTATAGACGAATTTAACATTCTTTTCGGTGCGGAGCTTTTCTTCAAGGATTTCAAGGTTCATTCCGTCATTTTCCAAGGGAACGCCCACCAAATGAGCACCGAAGCTCCTGTAGCAGTTGAGAGCGCCGATAAAGGACGGCTCTTCACAGATAACGCAGTCGCCCGCATTGAGGAATGCCTGACTCATAAGACTCATTACCTGCTGAGCACCGCTTGTTACGGCAACGGCATCATTGTCACCGAAAGCACCGTAGCGGTCACGGGCGAGCTTTTTCAGTTCATCAAGGAGAGGGGCATATCCCTCCGTGACACCGTATTGAAGCATGAGTATCGGGTCGGAGTCAACTATATCCTTAATTATATTCTGCACATCCGAAACGGGAAAGGCATCGGGTGCGGGATTGCCTGCGGCAAGAGGAATGGTATCGCCTGAGCTTTTGAGAATCTCTCTTATTACCGAGGGCTTGAGGCTTAAAAAGCCGTCGGAAAATTTATAATTCATATATGTTCGTCCTTTCGGATAAAATACCGTTTAATATTGTAGCACAAAGTGCCGAGGAATCAAGGAAAATTTTATTTTGTATTGTGCCCGTGCGGGTATTGTGATATAATTCCGAATGAAATATACAGTTCGGAGGTTGCCGATGAATAAAAATTACGATGCGGTTCTGTTCGATTTTGACGGAACGATTGCAGATACCGGCGAGGGAATATTCGAGAGTGTACGCTATGCCGTCAATGCTCTCGGAAAGGAGCCGCTGAATGAAAAACAGCTCCGTTCTTTTATAGGTCCGCCGATATACGATTCATTCAAGAATATGCTTTCACTTACTGACGAGCAGACCGAATTTGCCGCAATAAAATACAGAGAATGCTATGCACAGGGGGCAATGTTTCGTCTCAAATTCTATGACGGTATTCCCGAGCTGCTCAAAAAGCTGAGAGAAAACGGGATAAAAACCTCCGTCGCAAGTGCCAAGCCGTTCAAATTCGTTGAAGCAATATTGAAGCATTTTGATATGCTCGACAGCTTCGATTATATCGCAACGCCCATGGGTGATGACAAGCCCGAAACAAAGTGTGAGCTTATAACGAGGGCGGCGGGCTTTTTCGGTGCGGATAAAAACAGGGTGCTCATGGTCGGAGACCGAAAATTCGACATCGAGGGAGCAAACGAAGCGGGTGTTGACAGCGTGGGAGTGCTGTACGGCTATTCAAAGCAGGATGAGCTTAAAAATGCGGGTACGAGCTTCCTTGTCAACACGGCGAAAGAAATCGAAAAAATTATTTTTTGCGGCGACTGCTGACCGAAATTCCGTAGAACAAAAGGAATGCGGCGGCACTTATCGCCAAAACGGAAAACAAAACAAATTCAGAGCTTCCCAATGTATTTTCGTATGTCGGGGAGCTTATTATTTTGCCGTATTCGACCTGCAAAGCGGGAGCATTGCCCGTAAAGAGGGCAACGGCGGCATATGCAAGAAAATATACAGGCAGAGCCTTTGCACAGAAAGAACGGGAACGAAGTGCAACGGGAACGGGCATACCCTTTGAAACTATGTTTTTGCGGAATATTCCGAGGAATATGAAGAATGCGGCAAGGCAAACGCCGACGGTAACAACGGCGTGGAGAGGAACGGAGAAAACAGCCTTGTCCGAGGGGATGAGTCTCTTTGAAAGCGGATATGCAAGCGTGAAAACAAAGGTGAAATCAAATGTGAGCAGAGCACTGTAAAGGCAGTGAACAAAGCGGCTTTTGAACGGCTCATCACAGACAAAGCGGTTTTCCGACGCCGTGATGCGTCGGGGCAGGCAGATAAGAAGAAGTATTGTCAAAAATCCTGCAAGAAAACCACCGACGAAGTCCGAAAGCATTTCCGCATTGTTTACGATAACGGCGGGCAGGGCGAAACTCGACGCATAAATACCGATGTTGCGAACGACGAAAGCACCGAGAGTGCAGACGGAAAAAATCAAATTGAGTGCGAGAGAAAGCAGAGCCGTAATACCGTCACGGAAAGCGGCAAGGATTATGACGGAGCATAGGATGCAGGCGGCACAGCGTGCGATGCTCAGAACGGCATCGGTGCCGAAAAAGGCGTAAAAGCGGCGGAGCGGTTCAAGGTCAATCAGGTCAAGAATGCGGGGAACGGTCAGAGCCTTGAATACAAGTATAACGGCGGCGTATACGAAAAACAAAAGGACGAAACGCCTTATACCGTAACGCTTCTTTGAAAAGAGCGAGGAAATATACATCGTGAAAAGAGGCATTGTGCCGAAGCCGAAAAGCGGAGCTTGCCAAAGTGAGACGGGCTGTCCGATAAACAGATTGAATAAACCGCAGACCGAAGCGAGAATTATCGCAGCAGGCAGGGCTTCATAGCTCATTTTTCTTCTGCTTCCCCAAAATGCAAAGATAAGCATGGCAAGCATTGCGGAAAAGAAAAGCATTCCCGATATCGGTGCGGAATAAAAATCGGGGCTTGCGACTCCGATGAAGCCGCACATAAACGCCGAAGCGAGCAGGGCAAGCAGGCGTGCGGGTGCGCTGAAATCCGTACTGTTTCGTTTTTCCATAAAACCGACTCCGTTCAGTAATTTAAAAGGTTATTATATATTTTATAACATTTCACTGTGAATTTCAACATAAAATCCCGAAATAGTCATTCCTTGCGGTGAAGTCTTTACTTTTTTCATGATATTTGCTATAATATTTTATCATATGTACAATTTGGAAACGGAAGCGGAGGAAATTATGAACGAAACAAGGCATGAATATCTCGGAGGCGGAATAACCGCCGTTGTATCCTCTGCCCATTCTTTTGGGACGGATGCCGTACTGCTTGCCGATTTTGCCGCTCCGTCAAAGAAAGCCGTCTGCTGTGACCTCGGCTCGGGATGCGGAATAATCCCTTTGCTGTGGTGCAGAAAAGAGGGCGGAAAAATAACTGCCGTGGAGCTTCAGCCTCTCGGCGTAAGCCAAATAAATCAGGCGGTGGAGCTTAACGGACTTTCGGAACGCCTTACTGCGGTGAATGCCGATTTGAGGGAGCTTAAAGGAAAGGTTCCGTTCGGATGCTTTGACCTTGTGACGATGAATCCGCCATATAAAGCGAGCGGAGCGGGAATAGAAAGCACTGCTTCCTCCGATAAAATCGCAAGACACGAAACCATGTGCCGTCTTTCCGATGTTTGTGCGGCGGCGGCGAAGCTGCTCAATTTCGGCGGAAGATTCTGCGTCTGCATACGCCCCGAACGGCTTTGCGAGCTGTTTTGTGAAATGCGTTCTGCGGGAATCGAACCGAAAAAGCTGCGTCTTGTGGCAAAGTGTCCCGAAAAAGCTCCGTGGCTCGTACTCGTTGAGGGACGACGCGGTGGGAAAAGCGGAATGAATGTCATGCCCGACCTGTTTGTTCACGCTCCGAACGGAGAATATTCTGCGGAAATGAAAAAAATCTACGGCGATTATCTGCCGGAAAACCGAGGTGAAAGCAATTGAGCGGAGTTTTGTATGTTGTCGGAACGCCGATAGGAAATCTTGGGGATTTGTCGCCCCGAGCACTTGAAACGCTTGAAAAATGTGATTTTGTTGCCGCCGAGGATACAAGGGTATCGCTCAAACTGCTCAATCATTTCGGGATAAAAAAGCCGATGGTCAGCTACTTTGAGCATAACAAGTTTGAAAAAGGACCGCTGATTGTTTCACGGATTCTTGCCGGTGAAAGCTGTGCCGTTGTTACCGATGCGGGAATGCCTGCCATATCCGACCCCGGAGAGGATTTGGTGAGACTTTGCCGAGAAAGAGGCGTTCGCATAGAGGCCGTACCGGGGCCGTGTGCGTTTGCAACGGCACTTGCCGTTTCGGGAATGCCGTCAAGGCGATTTTCATTCGAGGGCTTTTTGCCTGCCGATAAAAACGAACGCCGCCGCTGTATTGAAAAATTCGCAAATGAAGAACGAACGCTGATATTTTATGAAGCACCGCACAAGCTCGCCGCCGCTCTTGCCGACCTTTCCGACATTTTGGGCGACAGGCAAATTGCAATCGTGCGGGAGCTGACAAAAATACATGAGCAGGTCATACGAACCACACTTAAATCCGCCGCAGAAAAATATTCTTCCGAAGAAATCAAGGGAGAAATAGTCATCATCGTTGAGGGGGCACCCGAAAAAAGTGATGAACCGATGACTCTTGCCGAGGCAACGGAGCTTGCACGTATGCTCGAAAAGGGCGGAGAAAGCAAGACCAACGCCGCAAAGCTCGCCGCAAGGGAATCGGGCATTAAAAAAGGTGATATATATAAGGAGCTGTTGAAATGACGGAATATTTTGCATCACATCCGCTTGTTGTTTTGATTCTTGTTATGCTTGCATTGCTGACCGCTTTTGTTTGCGTAAAGGCGGCTCAGGCAAGTAAAAAGAGATATGCCGAAAACGAAAAAATCATGAATAAGCTCAAGGAAGATAACCGTCTGCGTAACGATTTTTCCGTGCTCACACGGGAGAATGTATCTTCCTGCGAGCCGTCGGAGCTGTTCAAAGGAGTGGCGTTAAATCTCGAAAAGAAAATAGCCGAGTCCTCCGATATGGAGCAGGCTTTTGCCGCACTCACGCAGGAGCAGAGAGAAGTATATTCGCTGTATTTTGTGCTTGAGGACGGCGGTGAGAGACTCAGCGGATTTTTTGCCGCAAACGGCAGTCCGCTTACGGATACGGCGTACGAAGCCGTAAAAAAACTGCTTCCCGAGGGAGCGGCGGCATTTGAAAAAGAGCTGCGTGCTCATGATTCCCGAGATGAAACGACGTCATACATAAAAAGTGATATCGAAAAATGGGATGACGAATTTGCCTCTGCCGTATCGACGGAAAGCATTGCCCGTGCAGGTGGAAAATATATTTCCGAAAATTTTGAAAAGTTTATTTGAATAATCAGCCTTCCGTTTTTCCATAATACAGCGGGAGGCGATTTTTATGCAATTCAAAGGAAGCAAAACACAGGCTAATCTCTTGGCGGCATTTGCCGGAGAATCACAGGCGAGAAACAAATACGATTTTTACGCATCAAAAGCAAAAAAAGACGGCTATGAACAAATAGCGGCACTGTTTGCGGAGACGGCAAACAACGAAAAAGCCCATGCAAAGCTGTGGTTCAAGCATTTGAATGACGGCAAAATTCCCGAAACAACACAGAATCTTCTCGATGCGGCGGCAGGAGAAAATTATGAATGGACGGAAATGTACAAGGAATTTGAACAGACCGCCCGTGAGGAGGGCTTCAATGAGCTTGCGGCACTTTTTAAGCTCGTTGCCGGCATAGAAAAGGAGCACGAGGAACGCTACAGAAAGCTGAGCGAAAATCTCGAAAAGGGCATCGTTTTTGCACGAACGGGAGAGACGGTTTGGCTTTGCAGAAATTGCGGATATCTTCATGTTTCACAGCAGGCTCCGCAGATATGCCCCGTTTGCGGACATCCGCAGGCGTTTTTTGAAATTCAAAAGAAAAATTATTGATTGCACCGTCATGCGGTAACAAATTATTAAAAATAGTTACAATGTTATTATTTTTCTAAATAAGAATATATTTTGCTTTTCGGGGTGCTATAATCAACAGCATAAGGGATATTTTCGGAGGAAGAAAAAATGAAAAGGATAAGAACAATATCTGCACTCACGGCGTTGCTTCTTGCGTTGGCAATGATTTTCTCTGCTTGCGGAACAACGGATTCCGACGGCACCACCACATCGTCAAAAACCAAGGAAACGGTTACTGCCGAGAACACGACGGCAACACTTGAATTTTCTTCAAGCGATAAGCTGATAGCCCTGACCTTCGATGACGGCCCGAGAAGCTCCACAACGAATCGCATTCTTGATTTGCTCCAAGAAAACGGGGGAGTGGCAACGTTTTTTCTTGTCGGATATAACATTTCCGATAACGCCGAGGTTATCAAGCGAGCGGCGGCAATGGGCTGTGCAATAGGCAATCATACGAAAAATCACAAAACTCTCACAAAGTGCAGTGATGAAACGATAAAAGAACAGATCGGCGGAGTAAATTCCATGCTCAAGGAATTGGGCGTTGAATCAAGGCTCTTCCGAGCTCCGGGCGGTGCATACAAAGGAATAACCGACAAGATCGGCATGCCGCTCATTCAGTGGTCTGTAGATACGGAGGATTGGAAGTACAAGGACGCTTCACACAAGGGAAGAACTGCCGAGGAGCGTACCGCCGACCTCAATAAAATTGCTGACAGGGTGATTTCCGAGGCGAAAAGCGGAGACATCATTTTGATGCATGATATCTATGATTTCACCGCCGATCTCTGCGGTTTGATTATCCCCGGACTTGTCGGAAAGGGCTTCAAGCTCGTCACCGTCGAACAACTTTTTGAGGCATACGGAGAGAAGCTCGAAAACGGCGAGGTTTACCGAAAAGCAAACGCACCCGAGCCGACTGCACGCCCCGCAAGTGCAGAACCGATAGCGGCAGGAAAATACACGGTTTCCACGGGAGGAAGCGTTCTTAATATGAGAGTGACTCCCGATAAGGAAGCACAGATTATAGAAAAAATCCCGAACGGCACACAGCTCGAGGTCACAAAATCCGTTCTCGGATGGGCGTATGTCACCTATAATTCGGCTCAAGGCTGGGTCAGCTCGAAGTATCTTGCTTGATTTAAGCGTGACAAAAAAATCAAGCACCCTGTTAAGAGTGCTTCATATTTGCAACGGTGGTTGCTGAATATAAATAAAATTAGGCGTACCGCCTTTACGGCTTGTGAAATAACCGCTGACTTTATGTGAGTTGGGCGGTTATTTTTATGCTTAGCCAAACGGTATTATTCGGCATATTTTGCGGAATTTTCGAGGGCGGGAGAGCATTCAAAATTTTTTATCTTAAAAAAGTTCAGATAACTATTGACATTTCAAAATTCATATGATAAAATAACTGTCGTTCCGAAATGTGCGGGTGTAGTTCAATGGTAGAATCCCAGCCTTCCAAGCTGGTTGTGTGGGTTCGATTCCCATCACCCGCTCCATTTTATGCGCTTGTAGCTCAGCCGGATAGAGCAACTGCCTTCTAAGCAGTGGGTCAGGGGTTCGAGTCCCTTCAAGCGCGCCAAGGCTGCGATTTTCGCAGCCATCATTTGGTGGCTGTAGCTCAGTTGGTTAGAGTGCCAGGTTGTGGCCCTGGAGGTCGTGGGTTCGAATC